>NZ_AXAP01000004.1 GCF_000472865.1 Bradyrhizobium elkanii WSM2783
CATCGGACGCTCGGTGACCTTGAGATGGAACAGCCGGCGGCCTTCATGCAAAGTGGTTTGGACGGTGGTCCGGCAGACGCCGGCAAGCGCGGCTATTTTGTCGATCGGCAAATCGCATACGCCGTGGTGCTTGATCTCGCCTGCGATGATGCAAAGAACAGCCCGCTGTCCTTCGGTATAACAATGCCGAAGCGTATCGGGCAGAGCGCTGGACCCACCGAGCCGCCGCCGTCGATCTCGCGAAGCTTGGCGATTGGGTGACCGCGGCCGTTGCCGCGGAACTAAACGAGAGGCTTTTAGTGGCTTCGGAGAAGCCGCAGGCGGCGCCCCCGGCTTCGTGGCTATCGAGCCCTGTTCATACGCCTGGACGATGGACTCATTCCATGGACGAGCTTTCAGCCGCTCAATGCTCGCGGCGAATTCAGGCGCGCGTGGGATATAGGAGGTCATTGCGCGCTGTCGGCCATCGTGGCCAGCGCGGCAGTGCGTTTACTGAACCTGCTGATGCGCCGCTGACCCACCTCGTGGGCCTTACGTTGCTCCCCGGCGATGCGCACGTATAGTCGGAGGCTCCCGCGTCCGATGTTGACTGAACGCTCCAGGGGCTTGAATGGGCTTTGCACGAAGCGCGACGTCGTCGCCGGCTTGTGCGACCACTTTGCAGATAACCATTTCATTGGGACGCTCGAGGAACTGCGCAGTCACAAGCGTCAGAGCGTCGCGAGAACCGATAGCGCGCACATTCCGAGGAGAGCGATAAAGAGAACTTACCTAATACGGCGAGGCGACCTCGCTCCGTCGTATGCAATGATTCACTGTCTACTGCGGACATCAACCGCTCTCCTAGAGGACAACGGCTTGCAGCCTGGGCTAACTTGATGATTCGGGCTTGCTGTCTACCCCCTGTTCTTCGTCCGAGGTTGACGTTTTGCTACACGTCCCAGGGCAGGCACGAATATCGATTCAAGTGCTTGCTTTTGCTTGCTAAACTCGCGCTGTCGCTCGCGAAGTTTAGCGCACTCTGGGTCGTCGATTGCGAGGTCGCTGATTTTCATTTCGATAGCCCAAAATCCCTCATCTGCCATCTGGTATTGATGGAGCGCCGTTATGAGAGAACGAATCTTATGGGAGAGGGCCGCGCTATCCTCGTCATGTTCGCCCGTCGCGTGTTCATAGACCCTATGAACGAACGTATGAAAAGGTGCTCCCTCAGTCGAGCTTGCGGTCCGCGGATGATATGAATCAAATAGGTCAAAAGCTTCTCGAACGAATCTTGTTTTTGCGGTCCCTAAAAAGTGTTCATCATGATTCTGCCGTCCACCACGGTCGTCGGGCAGGGTCAACAGTACACTATGGATTCTACTCGCTATTTGCGCAGCGCCCTCAGCGAACCCTCCTCGACCGAGCCCTGCGACTGGCGGTAGCAATTCGAGGTCAAACCGCGGTTCCGATGAGCTCTGAAGGTGTAGCCGTGACCAGTCGTCGAGCGAAGCGAGTTCACCGCAGATATCTAGCAGTTTGCTGCGAAGTCGCTTCAGGTTAGCCTTGATTTCTTTGCTTCTTGGCGCGAGATGCGCGCGGTTCAGCAACGAGTTCAGATACTCGGCCAAACCTTCCACGGAAGCCCTGGCTAACGTCTCTGGATCCATTGAAAGCAGTTCACTTGAATCAATGCCCGGCCGCTTTTTGGGACGATGCTTGAACGGCGCGAGCAGCGCGACAGCTTCCTCACGCGCTCGCAGCGGCCCCCGTGCACACCCTGCATGCGTAGGGGTTTCGAACGTCCACCGCTTTTTCACTTGCCTCTCCCGATGAACCCCGCGGTCAACCTCGGTTGACGAGCGGCCAGGTTGACCGCCGGACAAATTGTCCGGATCGGCTTCAGTCCTGAGCATGGCAATAGAAACCGATTCGTGGATCACTGGAAAACGCGACCCTGGGGGAAACTCCTCGCACGGCGACCAGGCGATCGTTGAAATTGCCGACATTTTGGCGGCCGGCTTCCTGCGTGTTTTGGAGCGGAAGTCCAGTCAAATCTTGCACGGCAAAGCGAATTCTCCGCTCGACTGTAGGAGCCTGTCTGAGGGTGATGTCGCCGCCACGAACCAGGACTTCGCTCCATGAAAGAGACCGTTTTGTCGCAACTGGCGGCCCTGAAAGGCGCCCCCATTACCGCTTTGAAAACCCGTTGGCGAGAGCTCTTTGACACCGAGCCCCCCGCCTACAACCGCCGATTCCTGGAGAACCGGCTAGCCTATCGGATCCAGGAGTTGGCCTATGGCGGGTTGAGCCGGGAGACCCAGGAGCGGCTGAAGGCGATGGCCAAGCAGTACGCAGACCAAAAGCCGGCGGATCGCAAGGCTCGGCCGATCCTGCGCCCTGTTGCCGGCACCAAGTTGATACGGGAGTGGGAAGGCGTGGAGCACTGTGTCACCGTCAGGCACGACGATTTCGAATACCTAGGCCGTCCCTATAAGTCACTGTCTTCGGTGGCACGGCAGATCACCGGGACAAAATGGAATGGCTGGGTCTTCTTCGGCCTGAAGAGTTCACAGGACCGGAAATGACCTCCCGTAGCCGGCCAAAGAAGGCCGACAAAGGCTTCGCCAGTCCTTTCGAGAACGGCTCTTCGGCCCGCATCCCGGCAGTCAGGAAGCTCCGGTGCGCCATCTATACACGCAAGTCCAGCGAGGAAGGCCTCGACATGGATTTCAACTCGCTGGATGCGCAGCGGGAATCTTGCGAGGCCTACGTTGTCAGCCAGAGAGCCGAAGGCTGGTCTCCGGTCTCAGATCGCTACGATGACGGGGGTTTTTCAGGGGGCACACTGGAACGGCCAGCATTGAAGCGGCTTCTGGCTGACGTCAAAGCCGGCAAGATCGATGTGATCGTCGTCTATAAGATTGATCGGCTTTCCCGCTCCATGCTCGACTTTCTCAATCTCGTCGAGCTGTTCGAACGCCACGGCGTTACCTTCGTTTCCGTCACCCAGTCATTCAACACCAAAGATGCCATGGGGCGCATGGCCCTCAACATCCTGGTGACCTTCGCGCAGTTTGAGCGGGAGCTCATCGGCGAGCGCATCCGCGACAAGGTCGCAGCCTCGCGCAAGCGCGGCAAATGGATGGGTGGCTGGACGCCACTCGGCTATGAGGTTCGTGACCGCAAGCTGATCATCCACGAAGGGGACGCGGAACGCGTCAGGGCTATCTTTCGGCGGTTCGTCCAGCTGAAGTCCGCAACCCGGTTGGCACGTGAGCTGATGGCCGCCGGCGAGACGAATCGCTATGGGCACCTCCTCGATAAGGGCGTGCTCTACAAGATGCTCAACAATCGCGTCTATATCGGCGACGCTGTCCACAAGGGAACGTCCTACCCCGGCGAACATGAGCCCATCATCGACCGTAAGCTCTGGGACGAGGTCCACGCCATTCTGAAGGAAAGCCCGCGCAAGCGAGCAAACAACACCCGCGCGCAAACTCCCGCGCTCTTAAAAGGCTTGCTTTTTGGTCCCGACGGCGCCGCGATGTCCCCGACCCACACCCGGAAATCGGGACGGCTGTACCGGTATTATATTAGCCAGAGCGCGATGAAGCGGGGGAGATCCGACTGTCCCGTCCCGCTTGCGCCGGCCGCCGAACTCGAGCGCATCGTGGTTGACCAGGTTCGCGGGCTTCTCAAGACGCCCGAAATCATCGTCCAGACCTGGCGCGCTGCTCGTAAGCAGCGCAAGGACATCCGCGAATCCGACGTGCGGAGCGCCCTTCTCGGGTTTGACGAGCTTTGGGACGAGCTATTTCCCGCAGAACAGGCCCGCATTGTCGAGCTGCTCGTCAACCGCGTCGATCTCGGCCCGGAGCAGCTTGACATCACCCTGAACATTTTAGGGTTGACCTCCCTGGTCGCGGAGCTGGGGACGCAACCGACGTTTCAAGAAGCCGCCGAATGAACAGACCGACCACCATCACCCTTGGGCCGCTTGGAAGGCCGAAACTGAGCCGCGACGGCCGGACCATGGTCGTCAGCATCCCGATTTCATTCCGTCGCCAGGGCGGCCGCAAGCGCGTCGTCACCCCGGCAGCGGCACCAACCTGGTCACCTCCGCCCCCCCGGGTTAACAATACGCTGGTGAAGGCTTTGGTGCGCGCTTATCGATGGCGCAACATGCTCGAGTCAAATCTATTTGCCTCGGTGCGCGAGCTCGCCAAAGCTGAGAAGATCAACGAGTCTTATCTCTGCCGGGTGCTACGGCTAACACTGCTATCGCCCACGCTCACTGAAGCTATCCTGAATGGCTCACAGCCAGAAGGGCTGGACCTCGCGCAGCTGCTGAAGTCCATTCCGATCGAGTGGCACGAGCAAGAAGCGATGTTTCGCACATAGGCTTAGGCCCCGCGTGCTGCCGGGGTGCTCGGCCCCGGTTCGCCCATCGAATGTTGGAAGGGCCATCCCACCGGCCCGCAGTCCAATCGCTAGATATAACGTGCATAGTCAGAACTATTTGTTCGGTCGGTCGCATATTATGAACTTCGCCGCCCGCCCTCGCAGCACGAATGGGAATGGCCAGCTTCTGGTTCATTTGGGTTGAATTCCAATTTACCTTGGTCAGCGCCAAGACTTCAGCCGCTATCTGCGCGATGGTGCTGTCGTGTCCCTTATAAGGACATAAGAGCAGTGGCCGCGGATCGTAAAGTCCGGAATACGTGCCGTAATAGGGGATGCTGCCGTTTGTGTAGAGCAAACCCTTGCCGTCCAACTCGACGAAGGTGCCACGCATCACGGGATAATTGCCATCACGCAGCACTTTGACCGAATACGACTCTTGAACCCAAACCAGATCCCGCAGCTCGGCTCCGGCTTCTTCGATCGCTGCCAAAATGCCTTCGGCTTCCTTGTCGCGAAACCGCGAAGTCTTGAGAACGATGACACGCGCGGGAAAGTTTTGATGATGCTTTTTGTAAGCAGCAAGCGCCCCAGAAATCAATTCGTGCGCATCCTCCTTCGTCATGTAGGATGCCGTTCCCGGCTCTCCTCGGCACGCTTTTTCTTCAAGATAAAGCCGCGCCCATGTTCATCGAACATTTGCGTCGCGCTGGTGACGAGCTGTTAGCCTCCCACTTCGCGGTAGAAGCTGACGCGAATATAACACGCGGTGAACTCGCCCTGCGTGGATGTCTTCCGCCACGGGATGCGCCCCGTACCCTTATAGTAAAGCGCCGTCATGAAGTCGCCGCCCCACCTGAACAGACCGGGCGAGATGAGCGACGCGCACCATTCAGGAGATCCAGAGCTGCGGACTTAAGCTACCTCTGTCCGGACTCTAGGCATTATCTTCTGCAAAAACTTTTGATCTATAATAGAACACTGTCACCGTAATTTTGGATGACCGCGCCTAAGGATACGCGGCTCAACGAACGGACCCTTGGACACGACGAAATGCCTCATCTTGTTCAAGCGCCGCGCTACGCCGGTCGCCAAGGTCGATCAGCGCGTCGAGAAGCCTTAAGAGGCCGCGTGCACGGTTAACTTCGAGGGGGTAATTCGCTTCTGCGAGGCGCTGGATGATTGCCGCGAGCCGCGCAGGCAGTGATGTCCCGACCCAACTGCCTTTTGCGTATTCGATAGAGTCCAATGCCGCCCCGGACTGATCGATAAACGCATCAAGGGCGTATGATGCCCCGGCTTTCTCGCACAGGGTCAGGTAGTTTTGCATGACGAAGGTTGACCAGCCGGTCGCTTTCATGAGCTTCGTGACGAGCGGGATGATGACCGCTATCTCACTCCAATCGCCGTTGACGAACCGCGCTGCGCCCGGACATTCGGCTTCGACGTTCACAAACAGGAGCGCCTTGATGAGAATCGGCATGTCATAGCCGTGCACTTCCCCCGCACGGTAACCGTTCGGGCTGAACGTTCTGTCGTCGATCACGCGCTGCACACAGTCGTGGAGGACAGGCAGTGCATTGGCGGGGACGTCTTTGGCATCCAAGACATGCCGTCTGACAGTGCTGTCCGCGAACTCTGCAAGCACGCGCAACGCCTCTTCGTCGTCCTGCGAGAACGGCTTAAGAAAGTGCTCGCGAATCCATTGCAGATCGAAAAACGGTAAGACGCGGGCGAACATGGTGCCTAAGGCGTGGTCCCATTCGAACAAATTCGTTTGTTTGTCACGGCGCTTCTTATCGTCCCACGATGGCATCAGCCGGTCGGCCGTCCAGCGCGCAAGATCGACGAGGAGCGGTCCGATTTTCACGCGGTAAACATCTGACCGGCACCACTCTTCAAGCGGAAAGTGCGCGAAGAGCTTGGCGGCATATTGCCCGTCAAACGAGCGCTTTGGGTCGGTCCAATAATCCCCTTCACGTCTGCTGCGCTTCGGTGCCTTCACCCATGCCGGCGGTAACGGCTCGAAGCCCGTCTCGGCTTCAACACCAAGGGCATTCAACGCTTTCGCCACAGCTGCCTTGCGTGCGTCGCGATCTTCCGTGTCATCGCGCTCAAAGGTCGTTTCGTTCTGAATGGGATCGATGTAATGCGCGAGGTCGAACGCGAAGTGCGCCGCTACCCACTTCACATGCGGGTCCGGGTCCAAAAAGAGGGCTTGGAAAGCCATGAGCTGCACATCTTCGTTCGTATGGCTCGCAAGCTCAATGAGGCTGGCTGACGCCTCCGAACGGGGCGCGCTACTCTTGCGGTCGTGGAATAGCGCGGAAATAAGATGAAAGGACGGATGCCACGGAATCTTCGAGCCCCCATAATCCCCGGGCTCGCGCATCTTCAGAACGCGGTCCATCACATTCCACGCCCATGGCCGATCCGCCGAATCTTTATCGGCATATCGGATAACGCACGCGGCGATAGCGGAGACGCCGCTTTGGACCGCGTGGGGCCCGACATCGGCGCGCTCATCGAAGAGGTCATTGCGGTCGTGCTTCTTGGCGTATTCGATTGCCTTATCTAACGACCAGCCCTCGGCAGGCTTGCCTTCATTCAAGGATTTCATGGCCCAATTCAGCACACGCGTTTGGCCCAAGGACTCTGAGGCCTTGGCGGCCTTCTGTTGCGTGGCTTCGGGCAGCGGTTTCGGCGGCTCATAGCCGATGGCGACTTGATCGCCTTGCATCTCGTAGCGCCGATAATTCTCGATATCGCCAAGGCCGGACCAAAGCTCGGCCTTCTCCTTCAATTGCTGCGCCAGCTTCGGGTGTTCGCGTTCTTCTTCGAGCTCGAACGGTAGGTTTGCCGGGAACGCCGCCAGCGCCTTCTTGAAGCGATCCCGCAGGCTCGTGTCGCTGCTGATGGCAAAATGCATCGCCAGTTCACGCACATCGTGTTTGCGGTATTCGCGGCTTTCGAGGAACGCTTTCGCCTTCGCTTTTTCACCCGTCAATTTCGTGAGAAAACCGAACCCGAAAAGGTCGACATCCTTCTGCGGCTCTTGAATGAGCCGCGCCATATCATGCTCCCACAAGCGCTGGCACGTGACGATGGGCAGCGTCGTTTCAGAAACCTCGAACGTCTCGATGGCAAGACGCAGGCAAAGGCCCAGCGTGGCATAGCACTCGCTGCCTTCGAGGATTTCCTTGATCACGTCGCTGGTGGAGCGGCCTTTCTCGATCTCCTTGAAGGCCCAATAGGCGAGCGACAGATAGGCACACTGGAGCAATTCGGAGCCCAGCATACCAAGGCCCCAGCCGAAGACGTGCCAGTCACCCCAGAACTCCTGCTTGCCCCACGGGAAGTCCAGGACGATAGGAATCGGCGTGCAGTGTTCGCGGCGGCCGAGTTTATGGATTTGACGCCAGCCGGTGGTCGCGTGGTTCGTAAGTTTCTTGATGAAGCGAAGGCCAACGGCGGGACTCTTCGCGAGCAGGCTGGCGAACGGTTCGTGCAGCGCCGATGAAGGGTGGAAATAATGATTGTGGGCGTCGAGGCCGACGTCATCCAATCGGAACTCGGACATGCTCGTCGGAAAGTGGACCGACGACAACGCCATCTGTTGATCGCGCGTGCGCTTCTCCTCCGGAATTGCCCCGATCTCTTCGCGCCACTTTGCGTGTTCAGCTTCTTCGCGGCGGAGCCGGTCACACTCGTCCTGCGGCAATTCTTGCAAGAGCTTGGCTTCAGCGACCTTTTCAACCGCCTCCGGCGCAACTTCCGCCATGACCGGCGTAAAGCCCATCAGATCGTCGAATGCGGGCCGCAGCATGTGCTCATTGTTGGCGGCGCGTTCAAAAAGCGCGACCGCGAACTCGGGATAACTTCGGGCCGATCGGAGAAGCATGTTACGCAACCCGGTGGCGAGACTCTTCTGCGCTTCGTGGCCGAGGACGTCCCATTTGCCGCGCGGGCGCGCATAGCCCTCGGCGTAGATTTTCGCTTCGAGATCGACGAGCCACGAACTGCACGTCGCCAGAATGTCCTTCGAGCGTTTGTTCTTAATGTCCGATAGCGCGTTCTGCCAAACCCCTAAAACCTCGAGCGCTTGCGGGACAAGACGCGGTGGGAGCCTGTCATGACGCGTGATGATCCAGTCAATAAGGCGTCCCCATGCTTCACCGTCCGAAGGCCATCCAAGTAGATCGGCCAAGCGAATGGAGTCCATGCCTTCAATCTTGATCGCCCCTTGCATGATGATGGGGCTCGGCACGGTGTGCTGCGCCTGAAACCACACGAACAGCTTTTCGCACAAAGCGAAGTTCTCGGCCTCGACACGCTGCGTGAACTCGTCGATGGCCTTCTCGAATGTGTTCGTGAAGGGTGGCGCCGTGAGCCATTCGCGCTTCCACTGGGCGCGCAAAGAAGAGCTTTCCAGCTGGGCCAATCCGGCGATCCAACGTCCGGGTTCGGTGAGCGCGTCTTGAGCCAGCAAACCCACCACGCGACCAAGCAATGGCGGTTCGCCGGCGGCGGAAAGCGCCGAAGGCCATGTGTCGCCGAGCTCGATGAGCAGCCGGAAGAAGACCCACTCAAAGAAGATGTCGTGCGTGAATGAAACCATCGCGCCTGCGCGCGCAAGACGAATGATGTTATCTGCCTCCAACGCAGTCAGTTGAGCGACGGTCTCCGGCTTGAGATTGCGGACCAAGATCTCCTTGCCGAGATTACGCACGCCTTTTTCAGCAAGGTCGATGAGCGCGCGCTGGCGTTGCGGCACCGTTTCGGCCATGGCGTCATGTCCGGCGCGCAGCCACCACGCGTTGATCAGATCGGCTTCGGTTTTCGGTTCGGCGTCTTGCGGAATGGCTTTGGCAAGCACGGACGCAAAAAACGGACGACGCGCGATCTGCTCCACGGCTTGGCTGGGACTGAACAGAAGGCGGCGCAGATTGGGCTTCGATTTAGCTAGTCGTTCCGCCTCGTCTTCGGAGAACCCCTTCACCGAAACGCTGCCCATGCCGTTCGCGGTGTAAAACTGCCGGGGAAACCAATTCCGGTAGGCTTCGAGACCTTGATCGCGCGAACTCGCGAGAACCTTCCAGTGCTGGAGGTTCGGGTCGGCCTCCATGGCGCGGAGGAGATCGGTGATGATGTGTTGCTGATCTGGCCGGATACGATCGATACCATCGATAAAAAGGATGGGCGTACCTGAAGCCCCGATTTCGGCGAGAAGATCGGACGCTCTGGCGTGGCGCACACCGAGCGCTGTCGCGAAAGTCGTCCAGCTCGTTCCAAGTAGCCGGTCATTCTTGAGAAAGAGGATCGGGCCCGACTTCGCGGCGTTGGCTCCGAAGTGCTTCAGAACGGCAGATTTGCCGCAACCCGGCAGGCCGCCGATGGAAACAACCCGATGCTTCTCCAGCTGCTTCGCGACTTTCTCCTGCAAACCGTCGCGCGCGACATGAACGTCATCGACCGTTTCGGACACATCGTTGAGCGCATCGAGCGAGGCGGCATTCAGCCGTTTGATGTCGTCGCTGAAGTTCGGTGTAATTTTCAGTCGCACCGAGCCCTTCAGTTGGGCGAGCAGGGACGAACGCGTCCATTTGGCGGCGTTCGCCGCGCCTTCGCGCGCGATGCGGCAGAGGCGATCGAAAAGAAGGATGTCCTGACCGTCGACATTATCCGCGACGATTTCTTGCAGACGATTGACGATCTCAAGGCGGAGCGCACCGCCATCTTCCAGCCCAGCCAGATGGAGCGCGGCGAAATTCCGGTAGAAGTTGACTTCCTCCTCCAGATTGGCCGCGCCAGTAAGGGGCAACAACGCTTCGCGCAGTCCCTTGTCGTCAGCACCCGCCGTGCCGCCCGGCGCGAAATACTGTTCGAAGTCTTTGGCGTCCGGGCTCGCTTTTGCTCTGGCGATCACCCGTGAAAGGCTGCGGAAGGTCGAGTCCGTGACATGCTCGACGACAAATCCACTCGCGTCCGAGTTTTTGATGAAGGTAGCGGTAGCTTGCGTCTTCACAGCCGCCGCGACGATCTCTTTGAATTTCTCATCGGCGCCGCTGATGGTGACGGAGCGCTTAACCTGAAGCTCAAGCGATTTATTCGTACCGGCATGGTCGAGACCGACGATAACATCATCCATGGGATGGCCGTGGCCTTGCCGCTGAACAGCGACGCTGGTGACAATGCCACGCTGGCCTGCCGCGCGCTCTTGCCGAAGCAGATGCGCGAGGTAATAGGCGACGACCGTGTCTTCATATGTAAACCCCGCGCCGCCGGTCAGTTCGGTGGAGGCCGGTTTTTGTTCAAGTGTGTCGGTCAAGGCATCCCGCCCCCGGGAATCGATTTTCTGAATTCGTTATTGTGCGAGCGAGCAATATTCGCGGCGGAAGGCCTTTATTTAGGCGGCAATTGAGGCGCGGCAAGGGATTGGTTGTGGGGATAGGATTTGAACCTATGACCTTCAGCTTATGAGCCCTGACGAGCTGTCGCAACCTAGCATCATTCCACTATCGGGCTGATAAGCTATTGTAAAAAGCTTATCAGCCCGATAACGGACTGCGTCGATCGCCACGCAGTGGCTGATCGAACCAAAGTCTCCGGCCTAAGTCTCCCAAAACGGGAGTTTTCGCGGAACTAGTCGGAGACTTCGGCAATTCACGCTCCCGGCCACGCGAATTGCGAGTGCGGAGACGGAAACGAATACGCGAAACCCGCAGTTTCCGGGCCATTTGCGCATTTGTCGGGCCAAAACTGAAGGCCGGAGTGGACAGCTGGGCAAGGAGGTATCGAACTCGCAGACGGCGGATTTTTGAGTTGGTTGAGCGAGAGAGATTCAAAACCGGCCCCCATGAGGGCCTTGTTTTTCGCCGAAATGCCGTACTGTACCAATTCCCGACGTTCTAGGATTCGGAGAAAAACGCGTTCTCCAGCCCCATTCGCGGCTCGTTTTCAGTACGACCAGCATTCTCCAGGGCAAAAAGATTCACGAAAACGGCCGAGTTTTCGGGCCCGTCTCCGTTTCGAGGTACGAAATGTCGAAGCAAAGTGGCGGAGAGAGTGGGATTCGAACCCACGGTACGGTTTCCCGCACACACGCTTTCCAAGCGTGCGCCTTAAGCCACTCGGCCATCTCTCCGGAAGCGCCCTCTCTTGAAGGGATGGGGCGGATTTTGCAAGGGAGACAGGGGGTGGAAGTGGAAATTTCCTTAAGTTTTTGGAACAGCTTGGGTTTTTGGCCGGGTTGACGGTCCGGACCGGGGCGCGGATTCGGCCTGTTGAACCCGAATCCTTGCCGCGCCGACGACTGCAAGGCAAATCAGTGGTGGAGGGCGGCGTGAAGCGGACATTTGCGATTCTCGGCGTGGTCGTGGCGGCGGCTGCCGGCGCCGGCCCGGCGCTGGCGCAGAGCTGCACCAAGGCGGGGACGGACGTGAGCTGCGACGACGGACGGCACGGGGTGCTTTCGGGCGATACCATCATCTGGAGCGACGGCACGCGCTCGAGCCTGACCTCGCCGCATCCGAGCGTGATCGTCGGCAACCGGTCATCGGTCAGGGTCGGGCCAGGCGTGTTCGTCGGCAAGGGCAGCGGCGTCGTGCCGATGGAGAATCCAAGCGACCCGCGGCGGGCGCGCTGCCCGGTGCTCGACGGCGTGCCGTACTGTTATTGATTGGATGAACTGTCGGCGCTTGTACGGACGTCGTGCCGCCTCATCCCGAGAAGCCGCGCAACTGGCGTCTCGACGGATGGACCCCGGCGGGACTCGGGCCTCATGGTTCGAGACGCGCGAAAACGCGCTCCTCACCACGAGGGTCTAAGATCGCATGCGCGGCGAGGCGAATTATGCAAGCGTTTCCAACGTGATTTGCCTCGTCCACTCCTGCAGCGAAAAACATTCCGCTTCCGTCGTCGGGCAAATCAGTGATTTAACTTCGCGCGTCTCACGGCGGATGAGGGGCGGGTCGCGATCATCACGAACGTTGCGGTGGGATGCGGTGGACGCGATGCGTGTGACTGACGAGCACGCGCAGTGCGGACGGCGAAGTCGTGTGGTCCTGGCGCCCCGACCCTGGCGCTAAGCTTCTTACGAAGTGACGGTGGCAAGAAAGCCCGGTCACCGGCCGGTCACCGGGGAGAGCACGAAGGAAGCCGTAAACGATCGCGCAGGAATACTGGATCGTCCGGTCAAGCCGGACGATGACAGCGGAGAGCTGTTTTACATCTTGAATCAGAAACGTTCCCCGTCATCCCGGCTTTCGCCGGGACGACGGAGGTGTGGTGGTAAGCGGCTAATGAATGCGCGCGCTGCGATAGGGCCAGTGCGTGGCTTCGGCTAAAGGCGGCGAGCGCTCTGGCTGTTCGTCGCCGGTGTCCTGCAGCGCCTCGACGAAATCGGCGAACCACTGCTGAATCGTATGGGTGCAGATCTTGTCCATCATCGATTCCCAGCGCAGCCGCCGTTCGGCGAGCGGCATCGACAGCGCGGTGGCAATGGTGCGCGCCATGCCGTCGACGTCGTGCGGGTTGACGATGAGGGCGGCCTCGAGCTCGTTGGCGGCGCCGGCGAATTTCGACAGCACCAGCACGCCGGGATCGGCCGGGTTCTGGGCGGCGACATATTCCTTGGCGACGAGGTTCATGCCGTCTTGCAGCGGCGTCACCACGCCGACCTGCGCCGTGCGGTAGAGGCCGGCCAGCACCGCCTGGCTGAATCCCTTGTTGAGGTATCGGATCGGCGTCCAGTCGACCTCGCCATGGATGCCGTTGACGTCGGTGACGAGCTTTGCCACCTCGCTCTGCAGATTGCCGTAGGCCTCGATGCCGCCGCGCGAAGGAGTCGCGATCTGCAGCAGCGAGATCGTGCGCTTCAGCGAGGGATGCATCGTCCACATCCGGTCGAAGGCCTTGATGCGGTTGATCAGGCCCTTCGAATAGTCGAGCCGGTCGACGCCGATCGCCAGCCGCTCGCCGTTGAGACTGCGTCGCAAGCGCGAGACGTCGGGATGGGTCGTCGCCTTGGTCGCCTGCTGCGCGAATTTCTCCGGATCGATGCCGATCGGGAAGACGGCGGCGCGGCTGCGTCCATAGCGCGAGGTCACGCTGCCATCGCGCACCACGAGGCCGAGATCGGCTTCGACATAACCGAGGAAATTCTCGCAATCCTCCTCGGTCTGGAAGCCGATGAGATCATAGGCAAGCATCGCCTCGATCAGCTCGCGATGATGCGGCACGCCCTCGATCACCGCGCGCGCCGGCCACGGCGTGTGCAGGAAGAAGCCGATCGGCTTGTCGATGCCGAGATCGCGCAGCTCCGCGCCGAGCGCGAGGAAATGGTAGTCCTGAATCCAGAACACCGAATCGTCCTTGCGGAAGCGCAGCAGAGCGCGCGCCATGAAGGCGTTCACCTCGCGATAGCTGGCATAATCCTCCTCCGAGGCGCGGATCAGGTCGGCGCGCGAATGCAGCGCCGGCCACAGCGCGGAGTTGGCAAAGCCTTCGTAGTAGCCGCCGTAATGCGCGGCCGGAAGATCGAGCATCGCCAGCGCACCGGCGCCGAGCGCTTCCACCTCCGCGAAAGGTTCCTTCTGGTTCCCATCGCGGACACGGCCGCTGGAGCCGACCCAGATCGCGCCCGACTTCTCGACGACAGGCAAAAGAGCGGCGGCGAGGCCGCCGGTCATGGGTTCATTGGGTTTTCCACGCGCTACGCGGTTCGACACGACAACGAGGTTCAAATGGTCCCCTCCCGTTGGGCATTCGCGTATTAACAACCATTCATCAATATGGTTCCTGGCCACGCTTTCTCCGAATTGAAACCAAATTCAGGCAGGCCCGCATGGAACCGGGGCGTCAACTCACAAAAAGAAAATTTTTTGCGAGCAGGCGGCCGCCCACAGCAGGAACTGCGGTTATTCCGCGCCAATTTGCGGTTGAGGTTTCGGCTAAGGCGCGGCGATTTCGCGCTCGTCGTCGAGCAGATGCGCAAGGAATTCGCGCACGTCGCTCGGCGCATCGAAATGACCGGCCACTCCCTTGGCACGACGGCCGACCGAGAAAGCGAGCCCTTCGAGCTCGGGCATGATCGCAAATACCGTCTCGTCCGTGACGTCATCGCCGATGAAGAACGGCTTGCGGCCCTTGAACGGCGGATGCTTCATCAATTCGCGCACGCCGGTGGCCTTGGTGAAGCCCGCGAGCTTGATTTCGCAGACCTGCTTGCCCGGCAGCACCTCGATCGGCGCATCGGGCAGATCGGCGCGGATCAGCGACACCGCCTCATAGATCGCCCTCTCGGCATGCGGCGCAAGGCGATAGTGCAACGCGAGCGAATAGCCCTTGTCCTCAAGCAGAATGCCCGGGCTCAATCTGGCGATGGCGGCCAGACGGCGCTTCAGCTCCTTGTCGAGCTGCAGCGCGGGGCCTGCTTCTCCATCGCCTTGCGGATCGAGGCGCATCTCCGCGCCATGACCGCCGACCGCAGGGAAGACATCGGGGGCAAAAATCAGGTCAAGATCGTTCACCGAACGGCCGCTGACCAGCGCCAGCGCGCCATTGGTGCGCTCGAGCAGGCGATGAAGCGTTTTCGCCAACCCGGGCGGCACCCAGACCTCGCGCGGCGTCGGCGCGAAGTCGAGCAAGGTGCCGTCGACGTCGAGCAGGACAGCGGTCTCGCTCAGATGCCCGACCAGCGCGCTCGGCACCGGCACGGTTTCCGGCGATGCTTCGTCTTCCGGCGAAAAGTCTTCGTCCAGCGGCATGTCAGCCAGTTCCTCAGTCATCTCATTCTACTCCACAACAGCAAGCGGCCGCGCGACAGATTCGAGCGATTTTCGCTCGGCGGCGACAGCGTAGCGCCACGCGACCAGGGCCGCGACGATCATGAGCGCCGACCCCAGGAGGTAGCCGGCAAAGACGGAATTGCGCGATCCGGTATCGATCAGCGCGCCGAACAATGCAGGCCCGATCACGCCGCCGATCCCTGTGCCGATCGCGTAGAACAGCGCAATCGCGAGCGCCCGCACCTCGAGCGGGAACGTCTCGCTCACGGTGAGATAAGCGGCGCTCGCGGCGGGCGAGGCAAAGAAGAAGATCACCATCCAGGCGATGGTCTGTCCTTGCGCGCTCAGCGCGCCGATCGAGAACAGATAGCCCGAGAGCGCCAGCAGCACGCCAGACACGCCGTAGGTCAGCGTGATCATGGTGCGGCGTCCCAGCGTATCGAACAGGCGACCGAGCACCAGCGGCCCCAGGAAGTTGCCGGCGGCGAACGGCAGGATGTACCAGCCGACATGGCTGGCGGGGATGCCGAAGAAGTCGGTCAGGATCAGCGCGAAAGTGAAGAAGATCGCGTTGTAGAAGAACGCCTGCGCGCTCATCAGCACGAGCCCGACCAGCGCGCGCTGGCGATAGGTGACAAGCAACGTATGCGCCACTTCACGCAGCGGCGTGTGGTCGCGCATCCGCAGCTTGATCTTCGGCAGTTCCTGCGAGTGCGCCGCGACATGGCCGGTCACGGAGCGCTCGATGTCGTCGACGATCCGATGCGCCTCGTCGGGACGGCCGTGGATCATCAGCCAGCGCGGGCTTTCCGGAATCCACATCCGCATCACGAACACGACGAGGCCAAGACAGGCGCCGGTGAAATAGGCAAGCCGCCAGCCGAGTTCGGGATTGATCACGGCGGGATCGAGCAGGACGATGGCGCTGACGGCGCCGATCGCGGCGCCAATCCAGAAGCTGCCGTTGATGACAAGATCGGTCCAGCCGCGATAGCGGGCCGGCACCAATTCCTGGATGGTCGAATTGATCGCGGTGTATTCGCCGCCGATGCCGGCACCGGTCAGGAAGCGAAACAGCGCATAGCTTGCGACATTCCACGACAGCGCGGTCGCGGCGGTGGCGCTGAGATAAACCGCGAGCGTGATGAAGAACAATTTCTTGCGGCCGATGCGGTCGGTGAGCCAGCCGAAGCCGATCGCACCCAGCACGGCGCCGGCAAGATAGGCGCTGTTGGCGAAGCCGACATCGAAGTTGGAGAATTGCAGCGTCGGACTCTCCTTCAGCGCCCCCGACAGCGCGCCGGCGAGCGTGACCTCGAGCCCGTCGAGAATCCAGGTGATCCCGAGCGCGAGCACCACGCGGGTGTGAAAGCCGCTCCAATAGAGATTGTCGAGACGCACGGGGATGGAGGTCTCGATAATGCGGTCATGATCCTGCGGCTGCGGCGCGTCAGCGTCACGGAGTGCAGAAGCAGTTGCAGGACTGGGTTGGATCGGCTGCAAATCCATCACGGAACCAATGAGAAATCACCCCGGAACGCAGCTTGCCCCAAGGTGCTCATCCCAAAAATTTGCGGCAAACAGATGCCCGCCGCCACGCACGACAACGTCCGCCAAGCCACCTGGTTCCCGCATCGCGACATAGGAACCCGGACATAACCGCAGATGTTGCTACCTGAAAAACAGGAGCTCGCAATGGCACCACGTCGCAAAACCAGCGCACGAAAAGCCACGGCACGAAAAGGTGCGACAAGGACAACCACGGCGCGGCGCAAGACCGGTACGCGAAAGACCGGCACGCGGAAAACGTCATCGCGGCGCTGGTCGCAACGCGTGACGCAGCGGAGCGACGCACTCGATCTCGACCGCGGCGTGTTCAAGCAGACCAGCGCGAAGAAGATCGCCGCTTCACTGAAGCGCTCCGCCGAGCGAAGCAAGCGCCGCAAGGCCGGCGCCTACCGCTCGGCGCTATCGATGCTGACCTTCTACATCAACCGCGCTGGCAAGACGCTGCCGCAGGCGCAGCGCGCGCGATTAGAACGCGCGAAGGTGGAGCTGAAGCACCAGTTCGGGAGGGAGTGAACGTGTGCCCCGTTGTCGTCTCCGCGAAGGCGGGGACCATAACCACAGGAAGCTATTATGGACCATAACCACAGGAAGCTATTATGACGCGCGCAAGCAGTTGCAGCGGAGCACACCACAAACGCCTGTAGTTATGGGTCCCGGGTCGAGCCCGGGACGACGGAGCTACGCCGCGCGGATGTTCGCCATGAAGCGATCGAGCTCGTCGCGCAGGCGCGTGCTTTCGGACGATAGCGAGCGTGCCGAGTTCAGCACCTCCTCCGACGCGGAGCCGGTCTCGGTGGCGCCCCGGTTGACGAGGGTGACGCTGGTGGCGGCTTCCTGCGTGCCCTGCGCGACATTCTGCACGCTACGGGCGATCTCCTGGGTCGCCGTGCTCTGCTGCTCGACTGCGCCGGCGATGTTGGCGGCGATCTCCGAGATCTGGCCGATGGTGCCGCCGATCTCCTTGATGGCGGCAACCGACTCCTGCGTCGCAGACTGCATGCCCGCGATGTGACTGGAAATCTCCTCGGTCGCCCGCGCGGTCTGGCTGGCGAGCGATTTCACCTCGGAGGCGACCACCGCGAAGCCGCGGCCGGCATCGCCGGCGCGTGCGGCTTCGATCGTCGCGTTCAGCGCCAAGAGGTTGGTCTGCTCGGCGATCGCGGTGATCAGCTTGACCACGTCGCCGATCTGTTGCGCCGCGAGCGAGAGCTTGCCGATGCGGGCGTCGGTCTGCTCGGCCTGACGCACCGCAGCATCGGCGATCCGGCTGGACTCTTTCACGCGGCGTCCGATCTCGTCCACGGAAGCCGACAATTCTTCAGTAGCGGAAGCCACCGACTGCATGTTGCTGGACGCCTCCTCGGAGGCACCCGCCACCTGGCTTGAAAGGTTCTGCGTGGTCTCAGCGGTCCGCGTCAGCGTGCCCGCCGCGGTCTCGAGCTGCACCGCCGAGGCCGAGACATTGGCGACGATCGAGCCGACCGCCGTCTCGAACTCGTCGGCGAAGCGGATCAATTCAGTGCGGCGTGCCGCGGCGCTCGCCTTGTTCTGCGCCTCCTGGCTTGCGGCGTCGCGCTCGGCCTTGGCGATCGCCTGGAGCTTGAATTCCTCCACCGCGCCGGCCATCTCGCCGACTTCGTCCTTGCGGCCGAGCCCCGGCAGCACAACGTCGAAATTGCCGGCCGCAAGCTCGCGCATTGCGGCGCACATCGCCCGGATCGGGCGCGAAATGCCGGTTCCGAGCAGGAAGGCGAGAACGGCGCCGAGCACGAAGCCGCCGGCGGCGAGCATCAGAATGAACCGCTCGGTCGCGCCGATCGCGGCGTCCGACTCGGTTTCCATGCGCTTCTGATCGGCAAGCAGGTCCGATTTCATCACGCCGGAGCCCTGATTGATGGCGGCCGCGGATTCCGTCATCTCGAGGGTCAGCTCGTCGATCGATTTCGCGTTCTCAATCAGCTTCGAGAGCGCCTCCCGATACTCATCGAGCATCTTGGTCAGCTCTTTGAGCGCAGCGACGACCTTCTCGTCGGTCGAAGAGACCGCCTTCAGCGAGTTCTCGACGAATTTCAGCCGCGCCAGCCCGCTGGTTGCGGTGATCTTGTCGGAATTGACCACGAAGGTATTGGCAAGCGCGCTCGCCTGCTGGAATTGCGAAGCGACCTGCTTGGCGCCCATCTCGACGGCGGACAGGCCGGCTTCGGCCGCGTTGGAGGCGAGATCGTCGAGCTTGTAGCGGAGCGAATTACCGCCGCGGGCGAGCTGATTCTGCGCGAGCAGCCCGCTCTCTCCCTTGACCTTGAGGATTTCGGCAAAGATCTTGGTGAAGGCGCGGAACTCCCGCTCGAGCTTTGTCACCTGCTCGACCCGCGCGGGGTCGGTGGTACCTTTCATCGCCTGGAGGATGGCCTCTTTGAGGCTGGCCTCGGCCGCGAGCGCCGCCTTGCCGTCCTCCTCCTTGCCGGTCGCCACATAGTAGCGCGCCAGCGAACGGTAGGAGATC
Organism: Bradyrhizobium elkanii WSM2783; assembly: GCF_000472865.1. Classification (GTDB taxonomy): domain Bacteria; phylum Pseudomonadota; class Alphaproteobacteria; order Rhizobiales; family Xanthobacteraceae; genus Bradyrhizobium; species Bradyrhizobium elkanii_A. The sequence continues at coordinate 19,243 of NZ_AXAP01000004.1, forward strand.
AGCTCGCGGTCGATATTGCGCGCCAGATCGGCCTCCCGGACGCTCGCACGGTAGGCGGCGACGCCTGCGGAGATACGTTCAAAACCGAGATAGGCAAAGCCCATGCTGGCTGCGGTAATCGCCAGCACCGCAGCAAAGCCCAGGATGATTTTCGCACGAAATCGAAGGGTCGGCATTCGCGACCCCGCACGCCCCAGCAGTCCCACCCCAACCCCCGTCTTCATTCTGAAAACAAGCGGCGTCCGGAAATCATTGCCCAGACCCGACACGCAAAGCTAAGGCAGAATCGATAAGAGCTAGTAAATTCAGCAGACATTTCGGAGAGGTTGTGGAGTACCCCGCCGGGAGGCGCAGCTCCTCGTCCTCGCCGATGTCATGGCCGTGACAAAGGTAGGCAAAATCCTAGTTGCCAAGTTCCTCGCCGCTGTTTCTAATTGGAATAATTAAAAGCATCCGGAGGAACGACGCGTGTCTACAGTCAAGCTGACGGTGAACGGCAAAGCGGTATCCGTCGACGTCGAGGACCGAACCCTCCTCGTCCATCTCCTGCGCGAAAACCTGAACCTGACCGGCACCCATGTCGGCTGCGATACCAGCCAGTGCGGCGCCTGTGTTGTCCATATTGACGGGCGGGCGGTGAAATCCTGCACCGTGCTGGCGGGCCAGGCGGCGGGTTCGAACGTCACCACCATCGAAGGCATCGCCAAGGGCGACGAATTGCACCCGATGCAGGCGGCGTTCCGCGACAATCACGGCCTGCAGTGCGGCTACTGCACGCCGGGCATGATCATGTCGGCGATCGATATCGTGCACCGCTATGGCGGCGAGCTCGACGAGACCACCGTCCGCCACGAGCTGGAAGGCAATATCTGCCGCTGCACCGGCTACCACAACATCGTCAAGGCGGTGCTGGACGCCGCCGGGCGCATGAAGGTCGCGCAAGCGGCGGAATAGCCGCCGCCCGCCACATCTCGTCAAACGCCGCCGGGCTTCGATGGAAGCGGCGGGACATCACATCTCCGGTCGGGAGGATTCACAATGGGCATCGAAGGCATTGGCGCAAGCGTCGTCCGCAAGGAAGACCGCCGTTTTATCACGGGCAAAGGCCGTTACGTCGACGACATCAAACTGGTGGGCATGACCTATGCCCAGTTCATCCGCAGCCCCCACGCGCATGCCAAGGTCAAGAGCATCGATTCGAGCGAGGCCCTGAAGAAGCCCGGCGTGATCGCCGTGCTCACGGGCCAGGAGCTCGTCGATGACAAAATCGGCAATCTCATTTGCGGCTGGGCCATCACGTCGAAGGACGGCTCGCCAATGAAGATGGGCGCGTGGCCGGCGATGGCGCCGGAGACCGTGCGCTTCGTCGGCCAGGCGGTCGCGGTCGTGATCGCCGAGACCAAGAACCAGGCGCGCGACGCCGCGGAAGCCGTGGTGGTCGATTATGAAGAGCTGCCGGCGGTTTCTGACATCAAGGCCGCGATCAAGCCGGGCGCGCCGCAGCTTCATCCGGAAGCCTCGGGCAATGTGGTCTATGACTGGCATCTCGGTGACGAGGCCGCGGTGAAGGACGCCTTCAGCAAGGCGGCAAATGTGGTGACGCTTGAGCTCACCAACAACCGCCTGGTGCCGAACGCGATGGAGCCACGATCGGCGATTGCGGACTATGACGCGGCCGAAGAGCATTTCACGCTCTATACAACCTCGCAGAACCCGCATGTCGCCCGTCTCGTGCTGTCGGCCTTCTACAATATCGCGCCCGAGCACAAGCTGCGCGTGATCGCGCCCGACGTCGGCGGCGGCTTCGGCTCCAAGATCTACATATACCCCGAAGAGATGGTGGCGCTGTGGGCCTCCAAGAAAGTCGGCCGCCCGGTGAAGTGGACCGGCGACCGCACGGAAGCTTTCCTCACCGATGCGCATGGCCGCGACCATGTCTCGAAGGCCGAACTGGCGTTCGACAAGGACAACAAGATCCTCGGCCTCCGCGTGAAGACCCACGCCAATTTCGGCGCCTACATGTCGCTGTTCTCCTCGGCCGTGCCGACCTATCTCTATGCGACGCTGCTCTCGGGACAATACGTCATCCCGGCGATCTATGCGGAGGTGATCGGCGTCTATACCAACACCACGCCGGTCGATGCCTATCGCGGCGCGGGCCGTCCCGAGGCGAGCTACCTGATCGAGCGGATGATGGAAACCGCGGCGCGGCAGTTGAAGGTTGATCCGACGGAACTGCGGAAGAAAAACTTCATCACCCAGTTCCCGTACCAGACACCGGTGATCATGACCTATGACACCGGCGACTTCCATGCCTCGATCGACGCGGCGATGAAGGCAATCGACTATGCCGGCTTCCCGGCGCGCAAGGCGAAGGCGAAAGCGGACGGCAAGCTGCGCGGCATCGGCGTGTCCTGCTATATCGAAGCCTGCGGGATTGCGCCGTCAAAGGCGGTCGGCAGCCTCGGCGCCGGCGTCGGCCTCTGGGAATCGGCGGAGGTGCGCGTCAACCCGGTCGGCACGATCGAGATCCTCACCGGCTCGCACAGCCACGGCCAGGGTCACGAGACCACGTTCTGCCAGATCATCGCGGACCGCCTGGGCGTTCCGATCAGCCAGGTCTCGATCGTCCATGGCGATACCGACAAGGTGCAGTTCGGCATGGGCACCTACGGCTCGCGCTCGATCGCGGTCGGTGGCGCGGCCATCGTGAAGGCGATGGAAAAGGTCGAGGCCAAGGCCAAGAAGATCGCCGCGCACGCGCTGGAGGCTTCCGAGAACGACATCGTGATCGAGAATGGCGAGTTCAAGGTCACCGGCACCGACAAGTCGATCGCGCTGCCGATGGTCGCGCTCGCCGCCTATACCGCGCACAATCTGCCTGATGGCATGGAGCCGGGATTGAAGGAGACGGCGTTCTACGATCCCACCAACTTCACCTTCCCGGCCGGCGCCTATATCTGCGAACTCGAGGTCGATCCCACGACCGGCAAGACCTCGTTCGTCAACTTCGTGGCGGCCGATGATTTCGGCCGGCTGATCAACCCGATGATCGTCGCGGGCCAGGTCCATGGCGGACTCGCGCAGGGAATCGGCCAGGCGCTGCTCGAAAGCGCGGTTTACGACAGCAACGGCCAGCCGGTCACGGCATCCTTCATGGACTACACCATGCCGCGCGCCGACGACCTGCCGTCGTTCCAGATCTCGCACACCACGACGCTGTGCCCGGGCAATCCGCTCGGCGTCAAAGGCTGCGGCGAGGCTGGCGCGATCGGAGCATCGGCCGCCGTGATCAACGCGATCACGGATGCGATCGGCAGCAACAAGCTCGAAATGCCGGCGACGCCCGATCGCGTCTGGCATGCCATTCACGGTTAACGAGGAGCGTGAGCCATGTACGAGACCATTTATCATCGCGCTTCATCGGTCGACGAAGCGGCTGCCCTGTTCGCCAAAGGTGAGGAGCCGAAATATCTCGCTGGCGGTCACACGCTGATCCCCGTGATGAAGCAGCGGCTGGCCTCGCCATCTGACGTCATCGACCTCGGCAAGATCAAGGAATTGATCGGCGTGGACGCGACGGCCGACGCGCTGACGATCAAGGCGGCGACGCCGCATTGTGACGTGGCGCAGAACAGCGCGGCGCAAAAGGCGATCCCGGCAATCGCCTATCTCGCCTCGCTGATCGGCGACCCCGCGGTGCGCCATCGCGGCACGATCGGCGGCTCGCTCGCCAACAACGATCCCGCCGCGGATTACCCGGCCGCAGTGCTGGCGCTCGGCGCCACCATCAAGACCAACAAGCGCACGATCGCAGCCGATGATTTCTTCCAGGGCCTGTTCAGTACCGCCCTTGAAGACGGCGAGATCATCACGGCCGTGTCGTTCCCGATTCCGGCCAAGGCGGGCTACGCCAAATTCCCGCACCCCGCCTCGCGCTTTGCGTTGACCGGCGTGTTCGTCGCCAAGACCAAGGACGGTGACGTCCGCGTCGCCGCGACCGGCGCGTCGCAAAGCGGCGTCACGCGCGTCGGCCCGATCGAAGCGGCGCTGAAGGCGAACTGGTCGGCAGCCGCGCTCGACAGCGTGCAAATTCCGTCTGCCGGACTGCTCAGCGACATCCACGGCTCCGCCGACTACCGCGCCAACCTCATCAAGGTGATGGCGCAGCGCGCGGTGACGGCGGCGGGCTGATCCGGAGCATCCTACCTCCGCCTGTGACAACGGCGCGCAGCGATGCGCGCCGTTCCACTTTCGATCAAGGTCTTCGGAAAAAGCGCTTGCAAGGCCAGGCATATCGCCCGACAATTTAGCTAATCGCCTAATTAAAACACGGATGGAAACGTGCTCGATAAACCCGCCCCTCAGTCCGCTGTCCGCGTCTCCGGCCCGCTCGCCGGCACCCGCATCGTCGAATTCGCGGGTATCGGCCCCGGCCCATTCGCCTGCATGATGCTGGCAGATATGGGCGCCGAGGTCATCACCCTCGACCGCGTCGGCGCCGGCAAGAATCTCAAGGGCGTTTCCACGCGCGGGCGCAAGGTCGTCGAACTCGACCTCAAGGACAAGGCGGCGGTCGCGCAGGTGCTCGATCTCCTCGCCAATGCCGATGCGCTGATCGAGGGCTTTCGTCCCGGTGTGATGGAGCGGCTTGGCCTCGGTCCTGACGTCGTGCTCGCGCGCAACCCGAAGCTGGTCTACGGCCGCATGACCGGCTGGGGCCAGGACGGCCCGCTGGCGAACGCCGCCGGTCACGATATCAACTACATCTCGATCACCGGCGCGCTGGCCGCGATCGGCACCAAAGAGAAGCCGGTGCCACCGCTCAACCTCGTCGGCGATTTCGGCGGCGGCGCGCTCTATCTCGTGGTCGGCGTGCTAGCCGCGCTCTTGGAAGCATCGAAATCCGGCAAGGGCCAGGTGGTCGATACCGCGATGTGCGACGGCGCGGCGTCGCTGATGTCGATGTTCTTTGACCTGGCCGCAAGCGGCCGCTGGGTGGAGGGACGCGACCAGAACATGCTCGACGGCGGCGCGCATTTCTACGGCGTCTACGAATGCGCCTGCGGCCACTTCGTTTCGATCGGTTCGATCGAGCCGCAATTCTACGCCCTGTTGCGCAAGCACGCCGGCCTCACGGACGCCGAGTTCGACGCCCAGATGGACCGCAAGGGCTGGCCCGCGCTGAAAGACAAGCTCACCAAGATATTCAAGAGCAAGACGCGCGAGGAGTGGTGCAAGATCATGGAAGGCACCGACATCTGCTTCGCGCCGATCCTGACCATGGCGGAAGCCCCGAACCATCCGCACATGGCCGCGCGAAAGGTGTTCGTCGAACGCCATGGCGTCACGCAGCCGGCGCCCGCGCCGCGCTTCTCGCGGACACCGTCGGCGATCAGGGAGCCGGCGATAGCGGAGCTTGGCGATGTGCTGAGCGCGTGGAAGCGATAGCCGCCGCCTCTATCCGCTCGGCGTAGGGTGGGCAAAGCGCAGCCTGCCCGCCATCAAGAGCAGCGCAAGAAGAGGTGGGCACGCTGCGCTTTGCCCACCCTACGGGAGCCTTACGCTGCGTGGTCCACCTTCAGCACGCCGCGGCGGATCTGGTCTTCCTCGATCGATTCGAACAGGGCCTTGAAGTTGCCCTCGCCGAATCCGTCGTCGCCCTTGCGCTGGATGAATTCGAAGAAGATCGGTCCGATCGCATTGGCCGAGAATATCTGCAGCAGCACCTTGGTCTGGCCGCCATCGACCACGCCCTCGCCGTCGATCAGGATGCCGTTCTGCTGCAGCCGTGCGATATCCTCGCCATGGCCGGGCAGGCGCTGGTCGATCTTCTCGAAATAAGTGTCGGGCGGTGACGGCATGAACGGCAGCCCGGCCGCGCGCAGCGTCTCGATGGTCTGGTGGATATCGCGCGCGCCGCAGGCGATGTGCTGGATGCCCTCGCCGCGATAGAGGTTGAGATATTCCTCGATCTGTCCGGAATCGCCGGCGTCCTCGTTGATCGGAATCCGGATCTTGCCGTCCGGACTGGTCAGGGCGCGCGAGAACAGGCCCGAGGCGCGGCCCTCGATATCGAAGAAGCGGATCTGGCGGAAATTGAACAATCTGGCGTAGAAGCCGGTCCAGACATCCATGCGGCCGCGATGGACGTTATGGGTGAGGTGATCGATGTAATAGAGCCCCGAGCCCTCAGGCCGCGGGTTCTTCTCGCCGAGCCATTCGAACTCGAGATCATAGGCCGAGCCCTTCGCGCCATAGCGATCGACCAGATAGAGCAGGCTGCCGCCGATGCCCTTGATCGCGGGAACATCGAGCGTCTTCTGCGCGGCATTGTCGGCCGGCTCCGCGCCGAGCGACAACGCGCGCTCATAGGCACGCCTGGCATCGACCACGCGGAACGCCATCGACGGCGCGCACGGCCCATGCGCGGCGACGAAGTCATGGCCGTGGGTATCAGGCTCCTCATTGACGAGATAGTTGATGTCGCCTTGGCGATAGACCGTGATCTTCTTCGTCTTGTGGCGGGCGACCGCCACATAGCCCATCAGCTTGAACAGGCGGTGCAGCTCTTCCGGATGCGGATGGGCGTATTCGACGAACTCGAAACCATCCGTGCCCATCGGATTGTCGGCGCTGATTTCGGCCGGCGGCGCATCGTGCGGAAATGGACCCATTGGCGATTCTCCCTACTTTGGTTGACGGAATCTCCGCCGACCGGGCCGCAAGGTGCATGCAAAATGGCGCGCGATGGGCTAGCATCATGCACACTCTGTGCATCGTAACGGCAAATGGCGCATGATTCAGTTGGACACGTTCGATCTCAAGATCCTGGCCGCATTGCAGGACGACGGCCGGCTGACCAACCAACAACTCGCCGATCTCATTGGTCTGTCGGCCTCGCAATGCTCGCGGCGACGGATGCGACTGGAAGAGGAGAAAGTGATCTCGGGCTATCACGCCGACCTCGCCGGCGAGGCGCTCGGCTTCGAGCTGATCGCCTTCATCCAGATCACGCTGGCGACGCACTCGCCTGACAACGCGAAGAAGTTTCGCGAGCTGGTCAACCGTGTCGACGCGATCCAGGACGCCTATTCGCTGACCGGAGACGCCGACTATCTCTTGAAGGCCGTGCTGCGCGACCTCAAGAGCCTGTCCGACATCGTCAACAATGTCCTGATGCCGCACCAGAGCGTCGCCCATGTGCGCTCTTCGATCGTGCTGGACCGGCTCAAGGAGAGCGCGAAATTGCCGTTGAAGGCGTTAGGCACGTAACATGGCGCAAATCGAGGGAATTCCGTCATTCGAATTGCGGGCCTAGTTTGCGATGATCCGTCCCGCTTCAGCCTGAGAAACGACCATGGCGCTGCAACTGCGACCGAACTGCGAATATTGCGACAAGGATCTGCCGCCGAACGCGACGGAGGCGATGATCTGCTCCTATGAATGCACCTTCTGCGCTGATTGCGTGGAGCACAGACTGTTCAACGTCTGCCCGAACTGCGGCGGCGGCTTCGCGCCGCGGCCGATCAGGCCTTTGCAGGAATGGCGCGCCGGCGTGTGCGTGGTCAAGCAAACGCCGTCGGAGAAGCGGGTGCATTTGAAGTACAGTGTCGAGGATGTGGCGGCGCATTCGGTACGGCTACGCGATATTCCGCCGGAACAGCGGTGACTGGTCACACTCCGTGATTGCTAGCTGCCCACCCTACCAAGTTCACTCCGCCGGCAGAATCGTCCCCTCGACCTCACCGAAGCCGACGCGATAGCCGTCGCCCTGGCACCAGCCGCGCATGACGAGCGAATCGCCGTCTTCGAGGAAGGAGCGCTTGATGCCGCCTGCAAGTTCGACGGGCTCGGTGCCATTCCAGCTTATCTCGAGCAGGCTGCCGCGCTGGTCCTTCTCTGGCCCGGAGATGGTGCCACTCCCCAAGAGATCGCCGATATTCATGGCGCAGCCAGAGGAGGCGTGGTGCAGCAATTGCTGCACCGAGGACCAGTACATGTATTTGAAATTGGTGCGGCAGATCCGCGCCGGCTCGTTCATCCCGGCCGCATGCAGGCCTACGTCGAGCGTGAGATCATAATTGTTCGGCTGCGTCTGGCGCAGATACGGTAAGGGCGCGGGCTCCTGTATCGGCCCTTGCAGGCGGAACGGCTCCAGCGCCTCGCGCGTCACCACCCATGGGCAGATCGAGGTCGCAAAGGCCTTGGCCTGGAACGGACCGAGCGGAACATACTCCCATTGCTGGATGTCCCGCGCGCTCCAATCGTTCAGAATGACGAAACCGAAGATCATCTCTTCGGCCTGTTGCTCGCTCAGCATCTCGCCCATCGTTGACGGCTGGCCGACGACGGCGCCCATCTCGAGTTCGAAATCGAGCCGCTTGCACGGACCAAAGCTCGGCACCTCCACGTTTGGCGGTTTCAATTGCCCGCGTGGCCGGCGCACTTTCGTGCCGCTCACGACGACAGTCGAAGCGCGGCCGTTATAGGCGATTGGCATGTGCAGCCAGTTCGGCTGCAATGCGTTGTCCTTGCCGCGGAACATGACGCCGACATTGGTGGCGTGCTCCTTGGACGAATAGAAGTCGGTGTAGCCGGCGACCGTGATCGGCAGGTGCAGCTTCACGTCGGCCATCGGCACCAGCGCACGCTGGCGCAGGCGCTCATTGTCGCGCAGCTCGGGATGGTCGTGGCGCAAGAGTTCACTGATCCGCGCGCGGGTGCGCGACCAGACCTTTGGACCAAGCGCCATGAAGGGATTGAGCGAGGATGCGGCGAACACCGCGGGTTCGACCACATCGATGCGGCAGTCCTGCGCGAGCTGCCAGAGATCGAGCACGTAATCGCCGATGGCAACGCCGATGCGCGGAGCCAGACCGTCTTTCGCCGAGAACACGCCGTAGGGAAGATTCTGGATCGGGAAATCGGATGCGGGATCGACGTCGATGAAAGAGCGAAGTTTTGGGTCGTTGGGATGGGACAAGATGCTTCTCCGGTTTACACTTCGTCATGGCCGGGCTTGACCCGGCCATCCACGACCTTCTTTACGCGCGTCAAGACGTGGATGCCCGGGACGAGCCCGGGCATGACGTTCCCCTTGGGCAGTTGGTGCATCACGGCCTGCCCGGATCGAACCGCTTCTCCAGTCCCTTCCAGCAATCGGCGTAGTCGTCCTGCAGCGTCGCCGACTTCGCCGCGAATTGGGTGACGCGCTGCGGGAAGCGGGTTTCGAACATGAAGGCCATGGTGCCCGTTAGCTTCACCGGCTTCAACTCGCCATTGCTGGCGTGATCGAACGCCTCGCGGTCGGGGCCATGCGGCAGCATGCAGTTGTGCAGCGAGATGCCGCCGGGGACGAAGCCCTGCGGCTTGGCGTCGTAGACACCGTAGATCAGGCCCATGAACTCCGACATGATGTTCATGTGGTACCACGGCGGCCGGAACGTGTTCTCCGCCACCATCCAGCGCTCCGGGAAGATGACGAAATCGATATTCGCGGTGCCCGCGGTCTCCGACGGCGAGGTCAGGACCGTGAAGATCGAGGGATCGGGATGATCGAACGCGATCGCGCCGACCGGCGAGAAGGTGCGCAGATCGTATTTGTACGGCGCGTAATTGCCGTGCCAGGCGACCACATCGATCGGCGAATGCGGCAGCGTCGTCTTCCAAAGCGAGCCGCCCCATTTCACGTAGAGCTCGGTCGGCGTGTCCTTGTCCTCATAACTGGCGACAGGCGTCAGGAAGTCGCGCGAATTGGCCAGGCAATTGGCGCCGATCGGGCCACGCTCCGGCAGCGTGAAGGCGCCGCCGTAATTCTCGCAGAGATAGCCGCGCGCGGGGCCGTTCGGGATCTCGACGCGGAATTTCACGCCGCGCGGGATCACCACGATCTCGCCGGGCTCGGCATCGATGCGGCCGAACTCGGTGACGAGGCGAAGATTGCCCTGCTGCAGCACGAACATCATCTCGCCGTCGGCATTGTAGAAATGCTGGTCCACCATCGATTTGGTGATCAGATAGACATGCGCCGCCATGCCGGCTTGCGTGTTGGCGTCGCCGGCCGTCGTCATGGTCTGCACGCCCTGCAGGAACGTCTGTTCCTGCGACGGCATCGGCGCCGGATTCCAGCGGAGCTGCTCGATCGGCATCTCGTATTCGTGGCAGGGCGCGGTGCGCCACAGCCCGGCATCGGCTTTCTCAAACCGGCCGGAGTGTTTCACGGACGGCCGAATCCGATAGAGCCACGAGCGCTCATTGGCGCCGCGCGGCGCGGTGAAGGGCGAGCCGGAGAGCTGCTCGGCATAGAGCCCATAGGCGCAGCGCTGCGGCGAGTTGCGCCCGACCGGCAGCGCGCCGGGCAAGGCCTCGGTCTCAAAGCTGTTGCCGAAGCCGGACATGTAGCCCGGCGTGATTTGCGCGGAGCTCTTGGCGATCACATCAGGCGAGGTGTTGATGTTCATGGTCATCCTCCTCCTTGCAGCGCGGCCCACATTTCGCGGTCGCGCTTGTCGGTCCAGATCACGGGATCATCGATCCCGGACGCTTCGTCATGGGCGCGCGAGACGTTGAACGGCAGGCAATGCTCGTAGATCGCGAAGCTCGAGAATTTCGGATCCATCACCTCGCGCGTCGCCGCCATCGTCTCCTTCAGCGTGCGCCCTTTCGCCACGGAGGCCTCGGCTGCGCCGTAGAGCGTCGTGACGAAATCACGCGTCATCGCGATCGCCTCGCGCCCAGTGGCAAGGCCTTTCAACGCATCGCCACGACCGGGCGCGATCGCCTTGGGATTGAAGGCGCGGATCTCGTTCAGCGTCATCGGCCATTCGCGCAAATGCGCATCGCCGCAATAGCAGGCCGAGTGATATTCGATGAGATCTCCGGAGAACATCACCTCGGCATCCGGCACCCAGGCGACGATATCGCCGGATGTGTGGCCGGCGCCAAGCTGCATCAGCCGCACTTCGCGCTTGCCGAGATAGATCGACATCTCGCCCTCGAAGGTGAGCGTCGGCCAGGTCAGGCCGGGAATGCTCTGGGCGTCCTGGAACAGGCGCGGGAAGCGGCCATACTCCGAATCCCAATCCTGCTGGCCGCGCTCCGCGATCAGGCGATAGGTCTCCTGCGAGGCAACGATGCCTTGCGCCTTGTAGGCGGAGGCGCCGAGCACGCGCACCGCGTGATAATGGGACAGCACGACATATTTGATCGGCTTGTCGGTCACGGTGCGTACGCGCTCGATCACCTTGTTCGCCATCGCCGGCGTCGCCTGCGCGTCGAACACGAGGCAGCCGTCTTCGCCGACGATCACGGCGGTGTTGGGATCGCCCTCGGCGGTGAAGGCGTAGAGATCGGTGCCGATCTCGGAGAAGGTGATCTTCTTCTCCGCAAGATCCGTGGTGGACGCAAAGCCTTTTGCCATCGGGTGTCCTCGTTATTGTTGCTGCTGTTGTTGCTGCTGCTGGCTAGCCTCCAGCATCCGCCGCTTGGCGAGCGCGATCGCTTCGCGCAGCACGTCGATGTCGCCGATATGGTTGGCGAGCACGAGCACCAGCGCGGCATCGAGATCGGCGCTCTGCGCCTCCGTCAGGCCGCGATGTGCCTCGACGACGGCACGGAAGGCATCGTCCGGTTTTGCAAAGTTCGAGCTGGTCGACAGCGCCATGGCAACCTCAATTGAATCCCGTCGCCCGCGCCAGCGCCGCCTCTAACAGCGGCTGCGTCGGGCGACGGAAGCGTGCGGCGATATAGCCATCGGGGCGCAGCAGATAGGCGGTGCCGGGTTCGGCATCGTACCGCTTGCCGACGAGACCGGTGGCATCGGCGAAACCATCGTCGCCACCGATCCGGATCGTATTTACGCCATCCGGCGCATCCACCGCGGCGCCATTACCAAACTCCAGCAGCGTGAACCCCGTTCCCGCGCCGATAAACGCCTCGGTCAGGAACTGCGGATTGCCGCTGCGTCCAGCAATCGGCGCATCCGGCATGGACGCGCCCGGCCGTGGCCCGCCGCACCATGCGTCACCATCCGGCGTCGACAGCGGCGTGTCGTAAACCGACGGCACCGACAGCCGTCCACCATTGACCATGCGCTTGCCGAACTCGGTCTCCTTCGCCAATGCCAGCACCGCCTGGCGCAGCCGCGCCTCCTGCCGCGAGTTTGGCGCCATGAAATCGGTGGAGCGGGTGGATTCGCGGATGTTCTCATCGGCGGCGGCGCTGCGCTCGATGTGATAGCTCTCGAGGAGCGATTCTGGAGACGTCCCGCGCAGCACGCAGTCGAGTTTCCACGACAGATTCTCAGCGTCCTCGAGCCCGGAATTGGCGCCGCGCGCACCAAAGGGCGAGACCTGGTGCGCGGCGTCGCCGGCAAAGATCACGCGGCCGTGGATGAACTTGTCCATCCGCCGGCACTGGAACTTGTAGAGGGAAATCCACTCGAACTCGAACTTGTCGTGGCCGAGCATGCGCGCAATCCGCGGCCGCACATTTTCCGGCTTCCTTTCGTGCACTGGGTCGGCATCTGGATGGAGCTGCAGATCGATCCGCCAGACATCGTCCGGCTGCTTGTGCAACAGCGCCGAGCGCCCGGCATGGAACGGCGGGTCGAACCAGAACCAGCGCTCGGTCGGGAACGCCGCTGTCATCTTGACGTCGGCGATCAGGAACTGGTCCTCGAACACCTGGCCGGAAAATTCCGCGCCGACCATTTTGCGCAGCGACGAGCGTGCACCGTCGCAGGCGATCACGAAGGAAGCCCGAATCCTGTAGGCGCCCTCCGGCGTCTCGATCGTCAGCGCCACGCCATCGTTGCGGCTTTCCAGCGCAACCACCTTGTTGCGCCAGCGCAGGTCGATCGCCGGTAACTCGCGCACGCGATCGACCAGATAGGCCTCGGCATAGAATTGCTGCAGGTTGATGAAGGCCGGCCGCTTGTGACCGTCCTCCGGCAACAGGTTGAACTGATAGAGCTGGGAGGCGCCATGGAAAATCTTACCGACGCTCCACACCACGCCCTTCTCGACCATGCGGTCGCCAACGCCAAGCCGGTCCCAATATTCCAGCGAGCGCTTCGAGAAGCAGATCGCGCGCGAGCCTTCGCCGATCCGGTCGGCGTCGTCGAGCAGCACCACGGCTTGCCCGCGCTGGGCGAGATCGATTGCGAGCGACAGCCCGACGGGGCCGGCGCCAACCACCACGACTGGATATTCAGCCGCGTTAGCCGCTACCCGGTCCTGGTCGGGATGCCTCAGATAGCCGAACTGGTTGTTGGCCTGCGCCATCCGCTCAAACCCTTGCCGCTTCCCCGTGGCCCTGTTAAAGTAGTCTCACGTGCAACGATCTTAAACTCCCTGACGGCACCGCCGTCAACTCCCCCTCGGAGGCATTTTGACGAAATCGGTTTCGAGCGACGACATGGCGGCGACGCGATCCGAACCCGACTCGGTCGCGCCGCAGGAGGACGCGGCGGCCAAGAAAAGGCTCGACCTCTTCCACTTCATGCCGTTCCGCCTGAACCGATTGGCGGCGGAGGTGAGCTCGGCGCTTTCCGCCGAGTATCAGGCGCGCTACGGGCTCGACATCCCCTCATGGCGCGTGCTGGCGACGCTCGGCTTCCGCCGCGAAGCCTGCAGCGCGCAATACATCGCCGATTGCACGCGGACACATAAGTCGACCATCAGCCGCGCCGTCACCACGCTGATGGAACGGCAGATCATCGAGCGCGTCGAGAATGCCGACGACCGCCGCGAATTCCGCCTGCAGCTCACCCGCAAGGGCAAGGCGCTGTACGAGGAACTGATCCCGCGCCTGCTCCGAAGGGAGCAGGAGATTTTCTCATGCCTGTCGGCGCAGGAGAGGCGGCAACTCGGAAAACTGCTCGGCAAGATCGAGCACGGCCTTGAGCTGGTGCAGACCAGCGAAGAGGCGGACGCGAAGGAAACGTATTAGAGCATGATGTCATTTGGTTGAATCGGCGTGACCGCGGTTGTCCACCTCTCCCATAGGGAGAGGTCGGCGCAGCGCCGGGTGAGGGGTTACGGTTCCTCGATGGAGCTCATCCCCCTCACCCGGATCGCATCTCACGATGCGATCCGACCTCTCCCCGTCGGGGAGAGGTAAGGCACCTCCGACGTGGCGCCAATTCGACCTGATCTCATCATGCTCTAGGACGTACCGCTGTGAGACCCTCATGGTGAGGAGCCGCAAAGCGGCGTCACGAACCATGAGGCCCAGCCGGTGGCCTCATCCTTCGAGACGCCTGCTGCGCAGGCTCCTCAGGATGAGGGCGGCTGATGTGCTTCGTAATGACGCGCAAGGCGCCAGCAACACCTACTTCGCAAACGAGCGCGAGGGCGCGAGATGCAGCGCATACGCATCGACCTTGTCGCTCGCGCGCGGATAGATCTCGGCGACGATTGGATCATGCCCGGGGATGAAACGATCGGGATGTCCGGCGAGCCGCTCGACGGTTTCCCAGCCGATCGCCATGTCGCCGACATTGTAGACGATCGGAAACGGACTGCGCTTGTGCAGATTGGCGTAGTAATGCGCGGCATCGGATGCCAGCACCACGGGGCCGCGCGCGGTCTCGACCCGCACCACCTGCAGGCCGTCAGAATGGCCGCCGACGCGGTGCACGGTGATTCCAGGCGCGACCTCGCCATCTCCGGAGTGGAACGTGACGCGCTCGCCATAGACGTGGCGAACCATCAGCGTCACATGCTCGATCGAGAACGGGTGCCGCAGCATGCCGTTGCACATGCACCGTCCGGTCGCGTAGCTCATCTCGCGTTCCTGCAAATGGAAGCGAGCGTTCGGGAAGCGATCGAGATTGCCGGCGTGGTCGTAATGCAAGTGGGTGACGATCACGTCCCGAATCGATGCCGCCGAAACGCCAAAGCGATCCAGCGCATCGACCGGATTGAGAGTCAGCTTGCGGGCGCGCAGCTCGGCCTCCTCAGCATTGAAGCCGGTATCGACCAGAATGTCGCGGCCCGCTCCCCGAACCAGCCAGACGAAGTAATCGAGGGCCTGCGCCGCGGTCTCATGCGGATCGGGCGCAAGAAAGTTCATGTTCGGGGTGCGCGGCGACATCGTCGCATAGCGCAGAGCATAGATCTCGTAGGCGTTTCCCATTGGCGTCGCTTTTCTTGGTTGAGTGGCCGCTTGCGCGACAAGCAAGCCATTGTCATCCGCAAAGGTCAAATCCTGCAGGCCTGCTGCGGCTGCATGACAGGACCGTGCGAGCCAATGTGAGAGGGCGTCAGGGTGAGGGGTTGTCGCATTGCGGTCCGGGCGTTGTCGACGGAACCAGCGCTGCCACCGGAACAACCGCGCTTCATTCCCTGCCGGAAGCCGCTTCTTCGCGCTTAATTGTCGCAATTAACGACGAGGGCGCAAGTGGTTGACGGCCCATGGGCGCGGTTTGATAATGCCGGTTGCGTGAAGTAAGGTCGCCGCGGCGCAGACCGGGATCGGCGTCTTTTTGGCTAGACTGCGGCGATTATGCACATCTGCTTTGCTTTACTCCTCACATTGATTTTTGCCGTCGCCTCGACCGCACCCTCTTTCGCTGCGGGCGACCGCTTTGCCCTGGTGATCGGCAACGCCAAATATCCGGACGCGGATGCGCCGCTGAAGGAGCCGATCAATGACGCGCGCGACGTCGCCGACGAGCTCAAGCGCGACGGCTTCAGCGTCGACATCGGGGAAAATCTAACCGGCGAACAAATGCGGCACGCCTTCGAGCGACTCTACGGCAAGATCAAGCCGGGCTCGGTCGTCCTCTTGTTCTTCTCGGGCTATGGTATCCAGTCCAGCCGCCAGAGCTATATGATCCCGATCGATGCCCAGATCTGGAGCGAGGCCGACGTCCGCCGCGACGGTTTCAGCCTCGAGACGGTGCTCGGCGAGATCAACAGCCGCGGCGCCGGCGTCAAGATCGCGCTGATCGATGCTTCCAGGCGCAACCCGTTCGAGCGCCGATTCCGCAGCTTTTCAGCCGGCCTTGCGCCGGTGATCGCGCCGAACGGAACGCTGGTGATGTATTCGGCGGCGCTGTCGTCCGTGATCTCGGACAATGGCAGCGACCACAGCCTGTTCGTGCGGGAATTGCTCAAGGAGATCCGCACCCCCGACCTGATGGCGGAGGAGACGCTGAATCGCACCCGTGTCGGTGTCACCCGCGCCTCGCGCAGCGAGCAGGTGCCGTGGATCTCGTCTTCGCTCGCGGAAGATTTCTCTTTCGTTCCAGGTTCAGCGGCGCGGCCGCAGAGCCCGCCGCCGCCCGAACCTCCGCCGCCACCGCCGGCTCAGTCGGCGGTCGCCCCGCCGGCTCCACCTGCCCCGCCGTCGCCGCCGCCCGCGCCTCCGGTGCAGACCACCACGGCGCCGCCTCCATCCGAGCAGTTGCCATTACCACCGCCGCCGATGCCGCGGCCGGCGGACGTCGCTACACCGTCGACACCACCCGCCCCGAAGCAGGCCGACACGCTGGCCGATGATCCGACCATCAAGACCCTGACGGCACGGCTCAACGACAATCCGGATGATGCAGCAGCTCTTTACCGCCGCGGTCAGGTCTATGCCAGCAAGGGCGCCTACGAGCTCGCGATCAAGGACTTCGACAACTCGCTTCGATTAAACCCCAAGGATGTCGAAGCCTACAACAACCGCTGCTGGGCCCGCACCGTGATCGGCGACCTGCAGGCTGCGCTGAAGGATTGCAACGAGGCGCTGCGGCTGCGGCCGAATTTCGTCGACGCGCTCGACAGCCGCGGCCTTTTGAATCTGAAGAGCGGGCAGACCAAGAACGCCATTGCCGATTTCGATGCGGCGCTGAAGCTCAATCCCAGGTTGACGTCATCTCTCTACGGACGCGGGCTTGCCAAGAAGCGCAACGGCTCGGTCGCGGAAGGGGATCTGGACATCACCAACGCCAAGGCGATGGACCCGAATATCGTCAAGGAATTCGCCGATTATGGCGTGCAGTGACGATAATTTGGATAGCTGGTTCCGTCCGGCCTCGAACCTCGGACGGGATGTGCGAGACTAAGAATTTAAGATGGGCCGGGATCGAGCACCGGCAGTGATTTGGCTAATCGATTTGAAATCGCGCGCACGGCGCAACGGGGGCTGACAATGTTCGAGATCACCGCGAAGAAGAATCTTGCTGCGATGCTTTCGGTTGCGACGATCGGCGCCACGCTTGCCCTTGGCGTGGTGGCCGCCCGGGCCGGCGACAACGTCACCGAAGAGCAAATCCTGAGGGCGCTGACGCCGGAGAAGAAGCCGTTGACCCGCGGCCTGTCGATCGGGCCGAAGGTCGAGCCAGCCGCAAACGCCGCGGAGGACAAGTTCGTGCAGACGATCCGCGGCCGTTCCACCCGCTCACTGTCGTCGGCCGAGCGCGAGGAGATCGCGACCATCGTCAAGGACAAGCCCAAGATCGATCTGGAGATCAACTTCGATTACAATTCGGCGCAGATCAACGCCAAGTCGCTGCCCTCCGTGCAGGCCTTGGGCCGCGCTCTGACCAATGCCGACCTGAAGGGCTCGACCTTCGTCGTAGCCGGCCACACCGACGCCGCCGGCAGCGAGGCCTTCAACCAGGACCTCTCCGAGCGCCGCGCCGAGGCGATCAAGCGCTATCTCGTCGACAAATATGGCGTCAACGGTTCCGATCTCGTCACCGTCGGCTACGGCAAGAGCAAGCTGAAGGATCCGAGCCAGCCGCTGGCGGAAGCGAACCGCCGTGTGCAGGTCGTGAACATGGAAAACAAGGCAACCGCGTCCAAGTAATCCCGTCCGGGTAAACGGCGTAGCGCCACGTGCTATTTTAAGGGTAATATGCGTCTCGCACCCCCTGCGAGACGCATTTGTTTTAGCAATAAGACTGAAAACAATTCGAAGCGTTCCGCTTCAGCTAAACTTCAGGTCTGGATCGATCCGGCGATGAAATTCTCCGAATACCTAAAGCCTGTGCTCGGAACAGTCTTCGTCGTCGCACTCGGCGCCGGCTACTACTGGTTCGAGCACCGGCCGCGTCCGGAAGAGAAGGACACGCCGGGCCAAGCCCTCGTCGTCGTCACCAAAGCCACCAATGCCTGCTTCTCCGACATGGTGCGGGTCACCGGCCATATCGTGCCGCGGCGCGAAGCGCAGGTTGGCGTCGATCACGAGGGCTCCAAGGTCAGCGATGTCCTGGTCCGCGAGGGCGACACCGTGACCGAGAACCAGGAACTGGCGCGGCTGACCCCGCCGCCGCAGCAACAACAGCAGGCAGCCCAGGGCGGCGGACGCGCAGCATCGCTCTCCTTGCGCGCGCCGGCCGCGGGCCTGGTCACCGAGGTGCGGACCGCCGTGGGCGCCCCCGCCTCGCCGCAGGCCGGTCCGATGTTCCGCATCGCGATCAACAACGAGATCGAGCTGGAAGCCGAGGTGCCGAGCATTCACCTCTTGAAGCTCAATCCCGGCGCAACCGTGCGGATCAGCCGCGACGATGCGCCCGACATGGTCGGCAAGGTACGGCAGATCTCGCCGCAGATCGACCGCAACACCCAGCTCGGCCGTGTCAGGATATCCCTTACCAACAATCCTTCGCTGAAGGTCGGCATGTTCGCCCGCGCCAATATCGACGCCAAGCGCTCTTGCGGCGTCGCCGTTCCGCGCACCGCGATCGACCGCCTTACGTTGCAGGTCGTCAAGGGCAACACGATCGAGACACGGAAAGTGCGGGTCGGGCTGACCTCGGACACCTCAACGGAAATCCTTGAGGGCCTCGACGTCGGCGAAATCGTCGTCGCCGACGCTGGCACCTCGCTGCATGACGGCGACCAGATCAAGATCATGTTCGCCGACGAACTCGAGCGCACGCGGACACGCTAATGGCTTTGAACATCTCGGCTTGGTCGATTCGGAACCCGCTGCCGTCGATCGTCTTCTCGATCATCCTTTTGGTGCTGGGCTGGGTCTCCTTCACCAAGCTTGCGGTCACGCGGCTGCCGAGCGCCGATATCCCCGTGATCTCGGTAGCGGTGTCGCAGTTCGGCGCAGCACCGTCGGAACTGGAAGCGCAGGTCACCAAGACGATCGAAGACGGCGTCTCGGGCGTCGAGGGCGTGCGCCACATCTCCTCTTCGATCACCGACGGCCTGTCGGTGACCACGATCCAGTTCGCGCTGGAGACCAACACCGATCGCGCGCTGAACGACGTCAAGGACGCCGTCACCCGCGTCCGCGCCAACCTGCCGCAAAACGTCACCGAACCGCTGATCCAGCGCGTCGACGTCATCGGCCTGCCGATCGTCACCTATGCAGCGATTTCACCGGGCAAGACGCCGGAGCAGCTTTCCTATTTCGTCGACGACGTGGTCAAGCGCGCGCTGCAGGGCGTGCGCGGCGTCGCCCAGGTCGAGCGCATCGGCGGCGTCGAGCGCGAGATCCTGGTCTCGCTCGATCCCGACCGGCTGCAGGCGGCGGGGCTGACAGCCGTCAATGTCAGCCAGATCCTGCGCGGCACCAATGTCGACCTCGCCGGCGGCCGCGCCGAGATCGGCAAGAACGATCAGGCGATCCGCACGCTCGCCGGCGCCAAGACGCTGAACGAGCTTGCCGGCACCATGATCCCGCTGTTCGGCGGTGGCGAGGTGCGGCTCGACGATCTCGGCACGGTCACCGACACCATCGCCGATCGCCGCACCTTCGCCCGCTTCAACGGCGAGCCGGTGGTCGCGCTCGGCATCAAACGCTCCAAGGGCGCGAGTGATGTGGTGGTCGCCGCCGCGGTGCAGAAGCGGATCGATGCGCTGAAGGCCGCCTACCCCGATGTCGATCTCAAGCTGATCGACACTTCGGTCGAATTCACCAAGGGCAACTATGAGGCGGCGATCTCGACCCTGTTCGAGGGCGCGATCCTCGCCGTCATCATCGTGCTGTTGTTCCTGCGCGACCTTCGCGCCACCATCATCGCCGCGGTCTCGCTACCGCTATCGATCTTCCCGGCGTTCTGGGCGATGGACATTCTGGGCTTCTCGCTCAACCTCGTCAGCTTCCTCGCCATCACGCTCTCGACCGGCATCCTGGTCGACGACGCCATCGTCGAGATCGAGAACATCGTGCGCCACATGCGCATGGGCAAATCGCCCTATCGCGCTGCGCTGGAAGCCGCGGACGAGATCGGGCTTGCGGTGATCGCGATCTCGCTTACCATCATCGCGATCTTCGCGCCGGCAAGCTTCATGTCTGGTATCGCCGGCCAGTTCTTCAAGCAGTTCGGCATCACGGTGTCGGTTCAGGTGTTCTTCTCGCTGCTTGCAGCGCGCTTTGTCACGCCGATGCTGGCTGCCTATTTCCTCAAACATCAGGCGCACGAGGAGCCGCCGCCGGGCCGCATACTGCGGACCTATCACAGCCTGGTCACCTGGTCGGTGAAGCATCATTACATCACAGTGGTGATCGGCTTTGCCGTCTTCGCGGCATCGATCTGGAGCATCAAGCTGCTGCCGCAGGGATTCCTGCCGGCGCAGGACACCGCGCGCTCGCTGCTGGCGATGGAGCTGCCGCCGGGGTCGCAGCTTGCGCAGACCGAGAAGGTGACGGAGGAGATCGTCGCGCGCCTGCGCAAGCGGCCGGAGGTGAGAAGCATATTCGTCGACGGCGGCCGGGTTCCGCCGGGCACGCAGGAGGTGCGGCGCGCCGCGCTCATCATCAACTACACGCCAAAAAACGAGCGCAAGATCACCCAGCGCGAGCTCGAGCTCTCGATCGGCAATGAGCTCGAGAACGTCCCCGACATCCGCTACTGGTTCCTCGACGAGAACGGCCTGCGGGCGATCTCGCTGGTCGTGACCGGCGTCGACAGCAATATCGTCAACAACGTCGCAAGCGAGCTGGCGACGCAGATGAAGCGGATTCCGATCATCGCCAATGTGATCTCGGAAACCGCGCTCGATCGTCCCGAACTGCGCATCCGGCCGCGCGCCGAACTGGCGGCGCGGCTCGGCGTCTCCACCGAAAGCCTGTCGCAGACGATCCGCGTGGCAACCATCGGCGATGTCGGCCCGGCGCTGGCGAAATTCGATGCCGGCGACCGCCAGGTGCCGATCCGCGTCCAGCTCGAGGATAGCGCGCGCAGCGACCTGCAGATGCTGCAGCAATTGCGGGTGCCGCTCGGCCAGCGCGGCGAACGCGGCGGCGTGCCGCTGTCCGTTGTCGCTGACATCCAGCTCGACCAGGGCCCGACCAGCATCAACCGCTACGACCGCGAGCGGCAGGCCACCGTCGCGGCCGACCTCGTCGGCAACGCCGCGCTCGGCGATGCCACCAAGCAGATCTATGAACTGCCGGTGATGAAGAGCCTGCCGAAGGGCGTCAAGGTGAGCCCGTCGGGTGACGCCGAAAGCCTCAACGAGCTGTCGGATGGCTTCGCCACTGCAATCACCGCCGGCCTGATGATGGTCTATGCGGTGCTTGTGTTGCTGTTCGGCACCTTCCTGCAGCCGATCACCATCCTGTTCTCGCTGCCGCTTTCGATCGGCGGCGCGATCGCAGCGCTGCTGCTCACCGGCAAGCAGCTCACCACGCCGGTGTGGATCGGCATCCTGATGCTGATGGGCATCGTGACCAAGAACGCGATCATGCTGGTGGAATTCGCCATCGAGGCGATCCGCGCCGGCAAACGCCGCGAGGAAGCGATGATCGACGCCGGCATGAAGCGTGCGCGCCCGATCGTGATGACGACCGTTGCGATGGTTGCCGGCATGATGCCGAGCGCGCTGGCGGTCGGCGCCGGCGGCGAGTTCCGCTCGCCGATGGCGCTCGCCGTGATCGGCGGCCTGCTGTTCTCGACGGTGCTGTCGCTGGTGTTCGTGCCGGCGATGTTCATGGTGATGGACGACGTCGGCAACGTGATCTGGCGCTTCGGCAAGCGGCTGATCGTCTCGCACGCCGACGAGGAACCGCCCTCCGACCACCACGGCGAGCCACCGGCCAAGCAGCCGCCCACGATGGTGTCGCCCGCGGCCGAGTAGCGCTACTCGTTCCTCGCCACTGCGGTCAGCTTGGGCATGTCGTGCAGCAGGATCCGCCCGCGCTGCACGTCCAGGATACCGTCCTTGCGCCAGAGCTGGAGTTGACGGTTGACGCTTTCGCGCGCGGCGCCGACGCAGGTGCCGAGCTGTTCCTGCGAAATGTGGACTTCGGAACCGGAGTCGGAGGCCAGCGCACAGAGCCGCTTGGCGAGGCGGACCGGCAAGGGCTGCAGCGCCGACTCCTGCATCCGCTCGCTCATCCAGCGGATGCGGTGGCAGAGCAGCTCGATCAGCTTCACGGCAACCTTCGGCTCGCGCTCGAGGAAACGGTGAAAATCCTGGCGACTCAGCACGAACAATTCGGTTGCTTCGCCGGCGGTCGCGTCCAGGGTGCGGTCCTGGCCGTCGAGGACGGCAACCTCGCCGAACAGCTCACCGGGCCTCATGAAGTTGAGCGTCAGCCGGCTGCCGTCGGAGGCGCCGGTCTCGAGGCGGATCTGGCCGCGTCGCACCGCGAACAGGGCGTCACCGGCATCGCCCTTCTGGAACAGCACCTCGCCCGCCTGGAGGTGCCGGGTGTGACAAAGGCCCGCAAGCCGCTGCAATTCGTCCGCGCCCAAATCGGCGAACATCGGGTTCATCTTCAAAATGACCGCAAATTCGGCCTGTTTGCTCATTGTACTGCCTTCCACAACAATCTCCCGTGCGGCTTGCGTTGCGGCCCGGATTAACAAAATCCACCCCCCTGGAAGTGTGGCATAAGTCACATAAGTTCGCAGCTGCGGCGGATTATTTTCGGCCGCTTTGAGCGGGAAACCTGTTTCCGGGATAAACTTGCGCGTGACGCTGGCGCGGTCTGGAATGTCGAGATGAGAGCACTGAAAATCGCAGGCGCCGCGATCGGAACCGTGATCGTGGTCATCGCGCTGCTTGCCGTGATCGGCATCCCCTCCGGTTTCCTGACGTCGGCGATCCAGGATCGGGTCGAGCGCCAGACCGGCTATCGGCTCGCCATCAATGGCAGCGCCAAGATCAGCCTGTGGCCGTCGCTCAACATCACGCTGAACGACATCGCGCTGCAGGATCCGAAGGACCGCGAGATCAACAACCGCCTGACCGCGAGCAGCATCCGGGCTGACGTCACATTGGCGAGCCTGTGGTCGGGCCAGCCGCACGTCACCGACCTCCTGATCGTGCGGCCGGTCCTGACCATGCCGCTGCAGCGCGTGCGCGAGCCAAATCCGCCCGCAAGGAACAGCGCCGCCGGCACCGGCGAGGCCAAATTCGGCATCGAGCATGTCAGCGTCACCGGCGGCACGATCGTGTTCTCCAATGTGCGCGACCGCGTCGAAGGCCGCATCGAGGCTGTCAACGCGGATATGGCCGTCGGCAGCGACCGCAAGATCGTCATCAGCGGCAATGGGCGCGGCGGCGGCCAGCCGCTGAAATTCGAGATCAAGGCGACCGCTCCGGCGGCGCCGATCGAGCGGCAGAACATCCCGACCGAAATCGCCTTTGAGGCGCCCGGCCTGTTGCAGGCGCCGCTGTCGGCGCGCACCGAGGTGCGGCTGAGCGGCGCGGTGGTGATGTTCAACGGCGTCAGCGGCACGCTCGGCGACGGCGGGTTCAACGGCTGGGCCTCCGTCGATGTCGCCAGCAACAAGCCGCTGGTGAAGCTCGATATCGACTTCCAGAAGCTCTCGCTGGCGATGGAGCGCGGCCAGGCGGGGACGGCGGCGCAACCTTGGAGCAGTGCCACGTTCGACCTGATCGGGCTGAACTATGTCGACGCGCAGGCGAAGATTTCCGCCGCCGAGCTCAACATCGGCGATGGCCGTTTCGCGCCGGCGGCGATCGAGGCGACGCTGATGAGCGGCGTGTTGAAGGCGCGCCTCGCCAATCTCGGCGCCTATGAGGGCAACGCCAATGGCGATCTCGCCATCGACGTTACCACCAGCAATCAGACTTACGCGCTCGGCGCCGACCTCAACAATGTGCGGGCGCTGCCGCTGCTGCGCAGCCTTGCCGATTTCGACAAACTCGACGGCAGGATGCAGGCGAAGATCGCGGTGCGCTCCTCCGGCAACAGCCAGCGCGCGATCATGGGAAATATGAGCGGCACGGCCTTCGCCGTATTCCGGGACGGCGCGATCCGCGGTCTCAATGTCGCGCAGATGATCCGTTCGCTGACGACGAGCCCGCTCTCCGGCTGGCAGGAGGGCGATCAGCTCGCGACCGATCTGAGCCAGCTCTCGGCCTCCTTCAAGATCGACAAGGGCCAGGCGGTGACCACCGACCTCAATCTGGTCGGCCCGCTGGTGAAGATGACGGGCGTCGGCACCATCGATCTCGGCACCAAGATGATCGGCTTCCGCGTCGAGCCGAAGCTGGTGCTGACCACCGAGGGCCAGGGCCGCACCAGCGATCCGGTCGGCCTCGGCATCCCCGTGATGATCGAGGGGCCGTGGAATGGCCCGCGCATCTATCCGGAGATGCAGGGCATGCTCGACAATCCCGAGGCCGCCTATGCCAAGCTGCGCGAGATGGGCAAGGGCCTGTTCGGGCCGAACGGCGCGCTCGGCGGCCTCCTCGGCGGCGGCCAGGGCGGAGCCGACGCGCAGGGCGGCAGCACCAACGGCCAAGGCCAATCCGGCCAAGGTGGCGGGCTGCTCGGCGGCCAGCTTGGCGAGACCATCGGCAATTTGATCCAGCAGGGCCTGAACGGCGCAGCGCAGCCGCCGCGCCCGAGCCGCAGCATCCCGCCAGCACAGCCCCAACAGCCCGAGCCGCAGCCCCAATCCGCCCCGCCTTCGCCGCCGAGCGATAACGGCGACACGCAGGACAGCCAGGCGATGAACGAAGTGCTGCGCCAGCTCTTCAAGCGCTGAGGCGCCCCGAGACTCCCCGCCTGAGTTAAGGGAAGATGGGGAGGCTCGCACCACCGTCATTGCGAGGAGCGATAGCGACGAAGCAATCCAGGCCTCCGCAAGCGACGACATGGATTGCTTCGCTTCGCTCGCAATGACGACAAGATGGCGCCTGATTCGTATTCGATTTTCAAACATCAGAGGGATGTACGTCCGCATTCTCGCGGCACGAACTGCCCGAGCTTTGCGTCCGTTTCACCCGTCTCGAGAAAGAGAGGGCGCAGGGAAGGCCGGGTGCCGATTGCACCCGTGGGCCCCGTGCAACAAAAAGCACGGGGGTAGGACCACAGGTGAACCGGAGCAACGCCGGCCTTCCCTGCGCAATGGTTTTAACGGTTTCCTTCGCGCTCTCCCCGGTGACCGGGCTTTCTTGCCACCGTCATCCCTTAAGGATGTTTCCATCCCGCAAGGACTTAGCGCCAGCGTCGGGGCGCCAGGACCACACGACTTCGCCGTCCGCGCTGGCCAGGCGTTCGTCGTTCGCCAGCCATCGCGTCCACCGCATCCCGCCGCGCGTTCGTGACGATCGCGATCCGCCCCTCTTGCCGGGCGGGACGGCGGATTTATAGGGGTGATTTGGGGTGAAACCGAAGCGGTTTATTTTCCGCAGCCCGCCTGGACGAGCCAAATCATATTGATTTAATTGGGATAATTCGCCTCGCCGCGCAACGCGAAGGGAACCTTTAGTCGCCTCGCGCGTTGAAGCTGCATGTCTGATTCATACACACCCCGTGAAAAGCCAACGCCGGAGCAGCGCAAGGCCAGGGAGGCCCAGCGACGGCACGATGCGGAGCAGGCCATGCGAGAGCATCAGCTCGCGCAAGAGGCCTTTCATAAAAACCGCGAACGGCTGAAAGCCGAGCGACTGGCGCGCGAGGCAGCGGCCGGAAAGTAGCGTTTTATTTGGAGCATGATCTCCGCGCAAACGCTCCGCGTTTGTCGCGAGGGAAAACCGGTTTCCACTTTTCCGGATCATGCTCTGACCGCCAGCGCCAGATAGATCGCGGTTGCAGCCAGACCCAGTGCCGTGCGCACCGCATGCATCCAGCCCCAGGAGACGACAAGCGCACGCGACTCGCTATTCGCCTGTTCGGGCGGCCATGCTTCGATCCGCTTGTTGGTCGGCAGCATCACCAGCAGCGTATAGGGCCAGTTCGCCAGCATCAGCACCGCCGCGACCGACCACCGCCAATCCTGCAACTGCCAGCTCGCGAGAAACCCTGATAGCGCCGAGATGACGGCAAGGCTCGCCTGCATCGCAAAACCGCGCGCATAACTCGGCTTCCACTGCCGCAGCAGATTCGCATCATCGAGCAAGAGCCGCGCCGGCTGCTCGGCGACGTTGATATAGAACGCTGCTCCGGCAAACGCCGCCGCGGTGACGAGGGCGAACAGTCCGGGCACCATTGCTCCCTCCACAGCAAAGCCGATACGCCCTCTCCAAATTGACAATATATTGTCAATTTGGAACTATGTTGACATGCAACAAAGCCCCTCAGCCGACCGCGAAACCGACGCGCTGACGCAACTGATCCTGGAAGTGTTCCGCCTGAACGGCAGCCTGATCGCGGCCGGCGACCGCCTCGTCGCTGACCTCGGCCTGACCAGCGCCCGCTGGCAGGTGCTGGGCGCCATCGCGTTGTCACCGACGGCCGAGCCCGTCGCCCGCCTCGCCCGCTCCCTGGGCCTGCACCGCCAGGGCGTGCAGCGCATCGTCAACGAACTCGTAGCAGAAGGCATCGTCACCCTCGACGACAACCCCCACCATCGCCGCGCCAAACTGGTGCGCCTAACGAAAAAGGGCGAGGCGCTTTATCGCACCGCCGAGCGAAGGCAGAGGCCGTGGGCGAGGAAGCTGGCGAGGGGGATTGGAGTGAAGGCTGCCGTCTCAGCGCATGCGGTGCTCAAGGTGGTGCGAGAGCGATTGGAGATTGAGCCGCAGATGAAAATAGAAGAACGCAATACGAAGCTCTGAGCCACGCGGTTAGCCACACCACTTCAAACCCTGTCCGAAAGCCGATAGCTTACCGAGTAATCATTCGTTGATTATGATGCTTTGGATAGCAGAGAAACGCAAAGATGAAACATTTGACGAAACGAAACTGGGTCCGGAATGTATTTGTATCGGCTTGTCTGTCGTTGGGTATTACGCTCGCGACCCTCGCCGTATTGGAAGTTTTTCTTCGCCTTCTCGACTTTCGGGAACTGAGAGAAACCTTGAGCGAACTGTCACTCAACTACGGCTATGACGCCGAGCTCGGCTGGGCGCCGGCGCCAAATTCTTCAGGCGCCATCACGACTTTTCGCACGACACACTATAGGCACAATAGCCTTCGTCTGCGTGACGAGGAGTTCAGCCTCGACACAAAGCCCACGATCATGTTCTTGGGGGACTCCTTTGTCTGGGGCCTCGATTCCGAAGCCAACGAACGCTTCACCGAGCTGTTGAAGCCAAAGATCCCCGACTACAAGATTCTGGCGGCAGGAGTTGCGGGCTATGGAACCGATCAGGAGTATCTGCTGCTGAAGCGATTGTGGTCGAAGGTTAAGCCGGCTGTCGTCGTGCTGATCTTTTGCGCGGATAACGACCGGTCGGATAACAGTACAAATCTCCGCGCCTATAACTACTATAAACCTTACTTCGCGACCCAACCGGATGGGTCGCTGATGCTGACGGGACAGCCAGTCCCGAAATCGCATCTGCTCTACTTCAAGGATGAGTGGCTGGTGAGAAACCTTTGGCTGGCGCGGCTGGCAGTGGATGTCTATATGCGGCTTAGGTATCCGCCATTGGTTGTGCCGGACCCGACCGAAAAACTGGTGGGGAAGATCCGCGAATTCGTGGAAGGGAATGGCGCCAAATTCCTGGTTGGGATCCAAGGCCGCGACGAAAAGATGGTCGGCTACCTAGAGGAGAACCGAATCGCGTTCGCGAAACTCGAAGGTGCCGCGTTCTATAAAGAAGCCGTAGGGTTCGGCCCTCATTGGACGCCCGATGGTCATGAATTCGCGGCTGAGCGCATTCTGGGCCTCCTGTCCATGAACAACATCGGTCACCATGACGCCGCCGCGCAAAGGAATTAGTGCACCGCCAATCCCAAGCGGAGTAGCGTCAGAACGATCTCGCGACGTCCGCGCAATTGGCCCGACTCGGACGCTTAAAGCGTGATGACTTTTCGTCGAATCGTCATCCCGCTTTAGCACCTTGTTTGAGCATGATCTCCGCGCAAACGCTTCACGTTTGTCGCGAGGGAAAACCGGTAGCCACTTTTCCGGATCATGCTTTAGTAGAGGCTTCGCGCCGCCAACATGCCGGATCTCACTCGGCAATCTCAGGCACTCCCCGATCTAATCCCGGACTCGTCTGCTGCGGTAAAGCGGAATTGTCGTGCTCACCGGCAGCTGTTCCGAGCGTGACCTAACTGCGACATCGACTCGTCGCGGTCCCTTCGCAGCATATGACCAACACCGAGCCGCCTATGGCTTGTCGAGTCGGCCGGCCAAGGAGAGCCAAGAGAAGCAAATGTACAAATCACAGCTTTAAATAGTGCTGGCGCACTGCGAGAGCACTTAGTAGAAGTGATCACGTTTCGTCTAAACTGGCCGAGAGCGCCTGATGCAGTTATTGAATTTCGAACATGACGAGGTCGTGGTCGGACCGAGCGACCGCAGCTTCGGGGGCACGATGGCTGCAGTCTTTGCCCTGATCGGTCTCGTTGGATTATACAGCGGCTCGTCCCACGCTCCGGTCTGGCTTTGCATCGCGATCGTTTTCGCAGGACTGACGCTTTGGCGCCCGCAGTCCTTGGGCCTTGCCAACCGTGCATGGCTAAAGCTGGGGCTTTTGATGTACCGCATAGTCAATCCCGTTGTCATGGCCATCCTCTTCTTCGGTGCGATCATGCCGATCGGATTGGCCATGCGCCTATTCGGCAAGGATTTCCTCCGGCTCGCACGTGACGCTTCGTCGCCAACTTCTTATTGGCTCCCGCGCTCCGATCCGCGGCCGCCGTCTGAATCCATGCAGCAGCAATTCTAAGGCAGGCCAGATGTCGTTCATGCGTGAGCTGTTTGCGTTTATTCGGGCTCGGCGCAAGTTTTGGCTGATCCCGATTTTCGCCGTGATGCTTGTTCTTGGCGGACTATTGGTGCTGACCAAAGGATCGGCGCTGGCGCCGTTCGTCTACACGCTGTTCTAAGCGGGGCCTCGTGCGCATCCTCGGCATTTCAGCGTTCTACCATGACAGCGCAGCGGCTCTCCTGGTCGACGGCAAGATCGTCGCCGCCGCCCAGGAAGAGCGCTTCACACGACGGAAACACGACCCACGCTTTCCCGCGCGCGCCAGCCGCTACTGCCTTGCAGAGGCAAAAATCAAAGCGAGCGAAATCGATTATGTTGTGTTCTACGAAAAGCCGTTCCTGAAATTCGAACGATTGCTCGAAACCTACCTCGCCTTCGTTCCGCGCGGCTTTCAGTCGTTCCGTAAAGCGATCCCGGTCTGGCTCAAGGAAAAGCTGTTTCAAAAAAGCGTGCTTCGCAACCATCTGCGGGAAATCGACAGCACTGTCGATTGGGAAGCAAAGCTGCTGTTTGCCGATCATCACCAGAGCCACGCGGCATCCGCGTTCTTTGCCTCACCCTTCAGCGAGGCTGCCATTCTTACTCTTGATGGCGTCGGTGAGTGGACGACAACGTCTGCCGGCTACGGTAGAGACAACACGCTCGACCTGCGGCGCGAAATCAACTTCCCGCACTCGATTGGATTGCTGTATTCCGCCTTTACCTATTACACCGGCTTTAAAGTCAATTCCGGTGAGTACAAGGTGATGGGGCTCGCTCCCTATGGCCAGCCGAAATACGCCGACCTGATCCTCGAACATCTCGTCGATCTCAGGGATGACGGCAGTTTCCGACTTGATCTCGACTATTTCGATTATTGCACCGGCCTTACCATGATCAACGGCCGGTTCGAAGCGTTGTTCGGCGGCAAGCCGCGCGATCCCTCGGAACGGCTGGAACAGCGCCATATGGATCTGGCTGCCTCGGTCCAGCAGGTGACCGAAGAAATCGTGCTACGGCTCACGCGCAGTCTGGCTCGCGAGGGACTGTCGCAAAATCTCTGCCTTGCCGGCGGGGTGGCGCTCAATTGCGTCGCCAACGGCAAAATTCTGCGCGACCGCACGTTTGAGAATATCTGGGTGCAGCCGGCGGCGGGTGATGCCGGAGGCGCCGTCGGCGCGGCGCTGGCTGCCTACCATCAGTTCGCAGGTCGGCCACGGACGGCACCCGCGCGTGACGCCATGGCCGGCGGGTATCTAGGGCCATCCTTCTCGCAATTCGAGATCAGGGACCGTCTTGGGCAGGCCGGTGCCGCGTTCACAGAGCTTGACGACGACGCAATCATTCAAAGCACGGTCAAGGCACTGGTTGCGGAGAAAGCGGTTGGCTGGTTTCAGGGGCGAATGGAATTTGGCCCGCGGGCATTGGGCGCGCGCTCCATTCTCGGCGATCCCCGATCGCCCTCTATGCAGAGTTCGCTCAATCTGCGGGTCAAGTTTCGCGAAAGCTTCCGCCCGTTCGCGCCAGCTGTGCTGCGCGAGGACGTGGCCGACTGGTTCGATCTCGACGGCGACAGTCCCTACATGCAGATCGTCGCTGACGTGGTGCACAGACGCCGGCGGCCCGCCAACCCAGGCGACCACGAGCTGTTCGGCATCGATCGCCTCAATATCCCGCGATCTGAAATCCCGGCCGTGACTCATGTCGACTATTCGGCGCGGATACAAACTGTCCATGCCGATACCAATAAGCGATTTCATGATTTGTTGACTGCGTTCAAGGCTGAGACGGGGTGTCCAGTGCTGGTCAACACTAGCTTCAACGTTCGTGGAGAGCCGATCGTATGCACGCCGGAAGATGCGTTCCGCTGCTTTATGGGCACCGATATCGAGGTGCTGGTCGTCGGGAATTGCTTCCTGAATAAGGAAGACCAGCCCCCCTCGCTAAAGCTCGACTACAAAAATGCATTCGAGCTCGACTGATGAACTGAGAGACGAGCGCGCTCGTGCCAGCGGTTTCGCGCAGAGATGCTTGCCTTAGACGCTTGTCCCACCCTGCTTTGCTCTTTGCGGTCGCTCTGGTATCCATAGATTCTGAAACTTGAGGCTAAGCGACGATACCCATGCCTGCAGCGCGCGACCTCTCTCTCACCATCCTCACCGCCCTCCTCACCGCGGCCGCCATCTCCCCCACCCTCGGCGCCGAGGAGCCCGAGTCCCCCAAAGGCGCCACCGTCACCGTCCTCAAAGCCTCGAAAACCTGCTTCGGCAATATCGTCGAGGTCTCCGGGATCATCATGCCGCGGGAGGAGACGCAGGTGCGCCCCGAACGGTTCGGGCTGAAGGTGGGGGAGGTGATGGCGGATCCGGGGGATAACGTTACCGCGGGGCAGATGCTGGCGCGGCTGAACCTCCCCGAAGGCGGGCAGCTCAACATCACCGCGCCGGTGGCAGGGACGATCTCGGCCTCGAGCGCGATCGTCGGCACGATCGCCGGCGGCAAGGGCGAGGCGCTGTTCTCGATCATCGCGCGCAACGAGTTCGACCTGATCGGCATGGTGCCGACGCGGGATCTCGGCAAGCTGCAGGCGAACCAGACGGCATCGATCAAGGTGATCGGCGCCGGCGAGATGGACGGCAAGGTGCGGCGGGTGGCGCCGACGGTGGAGCCGAACAGCCAGCTCGGCCAGGTCGTCGTCGGCATCAACGCGCCGCGGCGGCTATTGGTGAATTCATCCGGCCGCGCGCAGATCAAGACCGGGCAGAGCTGCGGCGTCGCGGTGCCGCTGACCGCGATCCTCTATGGCACCGCCGGCACCGTGGTGCAGGTGGTCAAGCGCGACCGCGTCGAGACGCGGCGGGTGGAGACCGGGCTGATGCAGGCCGGACAGGTCGAGATCCGCGAGGGCGTGCAGGAAGGCGACATCGTGGTGGCGCGCGCGGGGGCCTTGCTGCGCGAGGGCGACCCGGTGCGGCCGGTGATGGCGAGCGCGGAGGGGAAATAGGGGCTAGCCGTCATTGCCGGGCTCGACCCGGCAATCCATCGCAACTTGAAGAGCCGCTTTGCTGGATGGATGCCCGGGTCAAGCCCGGGCATGACGAATGAGTTTTTCTCAGCCGCCGAGGCGGATGTCTTCGAGCAGCGAGGAGGAGACGGAGGGCACCTGCTCGCCTTCGCTGGCGCGGGAGATCGAGACGCGGGTCTTGTTGAAGGCGGACTCGATGCCGCCCTGGGTCTTGAGGTTATTCAGGAGTTCGGAGACCAGCACGCTGTTGGTGGCCTTGGATTCCTCGGTGACCTTGCCGGGCGTCGCCGATGATATCACCAGCGTGTTCTCGGGCGGGCTGATCGGGGCGAGGCCGTGGCTGTAGGAGCGGAAGCGGCGCTCATAGGGGTTGCGGCGGGAGGCATCCAGCACTACGAGCTTGGCCTTGGCGCCCTTCTCGTCCATCGCGGCCAGCACGTGCTCGACGCTGAGGCCATCGCGGCGGACATCGCCTTCCTTCCAGATCGCAGCATCGACCGGCAGCATGAAGCTCTCGCGGCCGGCCTGCACGCCGAAGCCGCCGAAGAACAGCATCACCACGGTATCCGGCCCGACCTTGGCCTTCAGGCGCTCGACGGCGCGGCTCATATCGTCCTTGGTCGCGTCCTCGACGACGTCGACATCGAAGCCGTTTTGGCGCAGCGCCGCGCCCAACTCACGGGCGTCGTTGATCGGCTGCTGCAGCGGGTGGTTGGCGTCGGGATAATGGCCGTTGCCGATGATCAGCGCGACGCGGGACGCCTGCACGGGCACGACGCCCTGCTCGGTCGCGACCATCTTGGGCGCTTCCAGCGGCCGCTTGTTCAGCGCGGCATGCGCACCAATCGCCAGCGACACCATCGCAACATAGGCGGCGAAGACGGTGAGCGTGCGGCGGGAAAGGGAGAGCTGCCTGAGCTTCATGCGTTTCGGATCCCAATCGTTGACCAAGGCGCGACTGCATAGTCGCGTCAAAAGCCGTCTGTGGTTTTAGGGGTTGCCTGATCGAGTGCCGTCAGATTGTGCGCAATTTGCGGCACCGCAACACAGAAACCCTTAACCTGCGAAGCCTTCCGGGGCAACCTGATTCGGCCTTTGGGCCTTATCCGTAATGCGCCGGGGTCAAACTTGTGCCAAAACGCGGCGGCGTATGTGATATCGGTCACATTTGTGTTTCCCGCGATTTTGTGCTGCGATTCAAAGGTTTGCAGGGGGCTTCTGGGTGGGGCCTCCTTGGATTGCGCAGGATTTTTCGGCCGCAGCCGGGTTCCCGGCTGTTCCGGATCGTGCGTGCCAGAAAGGGGTGGCATGGGTTTTCATGACATTGCCGGGGCGGTCTGCCGATCGCTCACGGTCCGTAAGGACGGGCCGTCGCTTTACGACGTCTGCGATCCGCTGCTGCTGAAATATCGCGGTGGGGATGCGCATTTGGGAAAATTCTACCGGACCGCGATCGGCAATCCCGCGCTGCGCGGCCTGCTCCGGCGCACCGGCCTGCCGGCCTTGCGCGATAACGCGCGGCTCGGCGCGCTGCAGACGGCCTTGAAGGAGGCGCGCGATGCCGAGGCGCCGGACTGGGCCGCGATCGGCGCGCCTGTGGCTGCGCTGATGGAAGGTATCGACGTGCGGCATCCGCTGCCCACGGCGGCGGCGCCTGCGCGCGCGCCCGCGGCGGCCGAGATCGAGCGCGTGATCCGGGCCTGTGGCGCGCATCTGTTGCGCGCTTACGCGAAGAACGGCTTCATCCCGACCTATGCGGCGTTCAACCTGATCGGCGATGCCGACATGGGCGGGCGCGAACTCCTGATGGCGCTGACCGGGCTGAACTCGCGCGGCTACAAGAACTCGACTTTGCTGTTCAACCTCGCGCGCATCTACATCGCGCATTCGCCGGCGCGCGCGCTGATCAACCCGCCCTGGCGCGGGATCGCCGAGCCGATGTGGCAGCCGATGCAGATCCGCCACCGCTCGGCCTATTACGATGCGTTCTTCACCGAGGCGCTGCTCAGCTTCGTCGAGACCGGGCTCGCGTCCGGCGCGGAGACCAGCGCCGCGCGCGGGGCGATCGCCGACATGGTCGACTTCTGCTTGCGGATCAGCGCCGAGGAGGTGCCCTCGCATGACGGCTCGACGGTGAACGTGATCACCGCGCTGGCGCCATTGCCGCATCCGCGCTTCTCGCGCTTCTTCGCCCACATCAAGCAGGATCTCGGCTTCGGCATCTATGTGCCTGATTGCGACACCACCGCCTGCTCGTTCTCCGCGGCGACGCAGGCCGGCAGCGAGCATCCGATCCTCAAGCAGCCGCTTTTGGATTTCTACCGCGGCTACCAGGTGCGGAGCGGGGCGAACGAGCCGCGCGTCACCGTGCCGCTCAACGACAATATCGATTACGAAGGCGGAGTCGTGACCTGGATCGACAATCTCGCCGGTGATCGTCCCTACGGCAACGATCTCGATCCGACGCTCAATCTCGACATCCTCGAGGTCAGCTTCCGCAACCTCAAGCGCTGGCGGATTCTGGAGACGCCGCAGCGATTGGAGACGGTGCACCGCATCATCGATTTCCAGCGGCGGCTGGTGGAAAGCGGCGCGTTCAGGAAGCCGCGCTCGCATATCTATTATCTGCCGGAGCTTTACTGCGCCTATTTCGGCCGCTGCTACGCCGCGTTCATCGCGCTTCCCTCGGCGGCGCAGCGCGTGATCGATCCAAGCGGGGTGTTCGCAATGATCCGCGCGCAGGTGCTGCTCTACGTCCAGCAGGAATTGATCGCCTATGAGATGAACGCGTTCGACGCCGCGCTGGCGCTGATGGCGCTGGCGCATCTCGGCGCCGAGGTCGCGACCTTCACGCCGGCGCTGCACTGCATCGTCGCGAGCTTCGGCGAAGGCGGCCGGCGTTCCCCATACAAGGCCTATGAGTGGAACAAGATGAAGACGCCGACGCGGATCCTGGTCGGCGGCCCCGAGGTGACCTCGGCCTTCGTGCTGATGGCGCTGGCGCTGGCGCGGCGGGCAATGACGCGAAGTTGAAAAGGCTGCGGCGTTCGCGCTACTGGTTTGCCTGCCCGAATCTCCGCACAATTGCTCGCTAATCCGTGAACCTGCCGATGCGATCGCTGCTCCTCACCGCCGCCCTCCTGCTGTTGCCCGCGCTGGCGCAGGCCGCAGACATCACCGGCGTGCCGAAAATCCGCGAGGGCGACCAGATCCAGATCGGCTCCGCCCGCATGCGTCTCGGTAGCATCGACGCGCCCTCCACCGACCAGCTCTGCCTCAACACCATGGGCGAGCGTTGGACCTGCGGGATCGCCGCGCGCGACGAACTGATCAAGCATGCCGGCGGCAAGAGCTGGACCTGCCATACCCGCGGCACGACCGACCGCCGCGGCCGCACCCTGGCGCGCTGCGAGGTCGAGGGGCAGGACATCCAGAGATGGCTGGTCGCCAACGGCTGGGCGCTGGCCTATACGCGCGCGTCGCACGAGTACGAGGCCGACGAGAAGGCCGCGCGTGACGCCAAGGCCGGCATGTGGCAGGGCGCCTTCATCGCACCCTGGGACTGGCGCATCCGCAACAAGAAGACGCCAATCCTGGGCGCCGTGAAGCCGCCGGAGAACGCGCGCAACATCCTGCTGGCGTCCGCGTCCGGGCCGGTCGCGCCCTCGCCCGACTGCACCATCAAGGGCAACGTCAACACCTCGGGCGAATGCATCTATCACACGCCGCAAAGCCGCTGGTACGCCAAGATCCAGATGAAGATCGCCAAGGGCACGCGCTGGTTCTGCTCGGTCGAGGAGGCCGAAGCCGCCGGCTGCCGCGAGACAAGACGGTGAGCAGGCTCTAAACTGGCTGCGCAACTCGGTTCGAGAGCGCATCACGGTGACAGAGTTCGACGACAAGGCGCAACCTTCGGCGCGGCGGCGACGGGTCCGCCGCATCCAATTGCTGCTGGTCTTCATACTCGCAGTCTACGGCCTCGCCGCCTATCTGCTGCTGCCGGCATTGTGGACCCATCACGAGCACCAGAAGGGCCTCGCCAACCTGCCGATGGTGACGCGCACCGCGCAGGGAATTCCCGGCGATCCCCTGAATATCGGATTGATCGGCGACAAGTATGACGTGGTCTGCGCCATGCACGCTGCCGGCTGGTATCCCGCCGATCCGATCACGCTGAAATCATCGATCGAGATCGTCGGCAGCGTGCTGCTCGATCGCCCCTATCGCGACGCGCCGGTCAGCAATCTCTTCTATCTCGGGCGCCGCGAGGACCTCGCCTTCGAGAAGCCGATCGGAAACAGCGCCGATCGCCGCAACCATGTCCGCTACTGGCAGGTGCTCGACAAGGGCGAGGAGGGCCGCCCGGTGTGGCTCGGCGCCGCCACGCAAGATCGCAGCGTCGGCGTCAGCCATTACACCGGCGCGATCACGCATCACATCGGTCCCGACCTCGATGCCGAGCGGGCCCTGCTCACGGCCGACCTGGAAAACGCCCGCATGGTCACCGCGAAATATCAGGTCACCGGCATCGGCCCGACGATCGCGGGCCGCAATGGCGGCGGCGACCTCTATTACACCGATGGCGAGATCTGGATCCTGCGGCTGGTGGAAGCATGCAAGCCGCGCGATGGCCCGGCAACGACGATCCCGAGCCCGCCCGCGATCGAGATCAAGGATCAGATCTGGCATGCCGTCGCCGACGCGATCGGAAAATAACGCCTCTGTGGGTTGAAATTTTCAGCCAATCCCTGCATCCACGTGTGCGAGGCAGATCAAGCAGGAACCGAACAATGACCGTTCGCGCGGGCCGGGAATTTCTGGCCATCCCCGGACCGACCACGATGCCCGATGAGGTGCTGCAGGCGATGCATCGCCCGGCGCTCGATATCTATTCGGCGGAGATGGTCGAACTGACCGAGAGTCTCTTGCGCGATCTCTCAAAACTGTTCGCCACCAAAGGCAAATCCTACATCTATATCGCCAACGGCCATGGCGCCTGGGAGGCGACGCTCTCCAACGTGCTGTCGCGCGGTGACAAGGTGCTGGTGCTCGAGAGCGGGCGCTTCGCCATCGGCTGGGGCCAAGCCGCGTCCGCAATGGGCGCCGAGGTCGAAGTGTTGAGGGGCGACTGGCGCCGCGCGATCCGGCCGGCGGAAGTGGAAGAGCGGCTGCGGCGCGACAGGGAGCACACGATCAAGGCGATCCTCGCGGTGCAGGTCGACACCGCCTCCGGCGCCTATAACGACATCGAGGCGATCGGCAAGGCGATCAAGGCGAGCGGCCATCCAGCGCTGTTCATGGTCGATACCGTGGCCTCGCTCGGCTGCATGCCGTTCGAGATGGACGCCTGGGGCATCGACGTCGCGATGTCCGGCTCGCAGAAGGGCCTGATGACGCCGCCGGGTCTCGGCTTCGTCGCGGCGAATGCGCGCGCGCAAGAGGTGCACAAGCGCGCCGATTTGCGCACGCCCTATTGGGACTGGACCGAACGCGAGGGCACCGAGCACTATCGCAAATATGCCGGCACCGCGCCGGTGCATCTGTTGTTCGCGCTGCGCAAGGCGATCGACATGCTGGCGGCCGAGGGACTGCAGAATGCGCATCTGCGCCATCGCCTGCTTGCCGAAGCGGTGCGGCGTGCCGTTGCGGTATGGGCAGAGGGCCAGGTGCTCGGCTTCAACATCACCGAGGCTGCCGAGCGCTCCAACACGGTGACCACAGTCACCATGAACGGCCACGACCCGGCGGCGCTGCAGCGCTATTGCAAAGAGAAATGCGGCGTCGTGCTCGGCACCGGCATTGGCGATCTGCAGGGCCAGGCCTTCCGGATCGCCCATATGGGCCATGTGAACGCGCCGATGATCCTGGGCACACTCGGCGTGGTCGAGGTCGCGCTCAACGCGCTCGGCATTCCCCACGGCAAGGGTGGAACCGAGGCCGCGATTGAATGGCTCGGTGAAAGCGTGCGCGCCTGACCGCATCTGGCAATCCACCCATTCGAACCGATATATGTCTCGATGACATCTCGTTCCGACGGTGGTCGTCATTGCCGGGCTCGACCCGGCAATCCATCATCTTGCGAAAAACGCCTTTCTTTGATGGATGCGCGGGTCAAGCCCGCGCATGACGAGCGAACAAGACCACGGAACCGAAAGACCGTACGAGGACCGAGTGGACCAATCCGCCACCAAGAAACCTGCCCACCCCGCGCCCGTCGCGCCGCGACGGCCGCATTCCTTCACGCGGCATGGCATCACCGTGACCGATAACTATGCCTGGCTGAAGGACCCAAAATGGCAGGAGGTGCTGCGCGATCCCTCGATCCTCGATCCTGATATCAGGAGCTATCTCGAAGCCGAGAACAGCTATACCGAGAGCCTGCTCGGCCACACCGCACCGTTGCAGAAGAAGCTGGTTGCGGAGATGCGCGGGCGGATCAAGGAAGACGATTCCAGCGTCCCCTCGCCCGACGGCCCGTTCGCCTATTTCCGCAAATTCCGCGAGGGCGGACAGCACGAGATGTTCGGCCGCATGCCGCGCGACGGCGGCGAGGCGCATGTCGTGCTCGATGGCGACGAGCTGGCGAAAGCCACCGAATATTTCAGGTTCGGCGGCAGCCGGCATTCGCCCGACCACAGGCTGCATGCCTGGAGCGCCGACACCAAGGGCTCGGAATATTTCTCGATCCGCGTGCGCGACTGGGCAAGCGGCGCCGATCTCGACGACCTCGTCGAGGAGACCGATGGCGGTGTGGTCTGGAGCGCGGATTCCAGGAGCTTCTTCTACGTCAAGCTCGACGACAACCACCGCCCGATGCAGGTCTGGCGCCATCGGCTCGGCACCAAACAGGCGGACGACGTGCTGGTCTATGAAGAGCAGGATTCCGGCTGGTTCACCCATCTGCATGAGAGCGCGAGCGGGCGCTTCTGCGTGATCGCGGGCGGCGACCACGAGACTTCGGAACAGCGGTTGATCGACCTCCGAAATCCCGAGGCGGCGCCGCGGCTGATCGCCGAGCGCGAGGAAGGCGTACAATATTCGATCGCCGACCGCGGCGACGAGCTGTTCATCCTCACCAATGCCGATGACGCGATCGACTTCAAGGTGATGACGGCGCCGCTCGCCGCGCCGGAGCGCAAGAACTGGCGCGATCTGATCCCGCACCGCGAAGGCATCTACATCCTCGATCTCGAACTTTTCTCCGGCCACATGGTGCGGCTGGAGCGCGCCAACGCGCTGCCCGCGATCGTGATCCGCGATCTCGCCACGGGCGAGGAGCATGCGATCGCCTTCGACGAGGCGGCCTATTCGCTCGACACCATGGGCTCCTACGAATTCGAGACGACGAACCTGCGCTTCTCCTATTCGTCGATGACGACACCGTCGGAAGTCTACGACTACGACATGACGAAGCGGACACGGGTGCTGCGCAAGCGCCAGGAGATTCCCTCCGGCCACGACCCGGCCGATTACGTCACCACGCGCATCATGGCGACCTCGCATGACGGCGCAGAGGTGCCGGTCTCGATCCTGCACCGCAGGGATTTCGTCCGCGACGGCACAGCGCCGCTGCTGCTCTACGGCTACGGCTCCTACGGCATGGCGATGCCGGCCTCCTTCAGCACCAACCGCTTGTCGCTGGTCGACCGCGGCTTCGTCTACGCGATCGCACATATCCGCGGCGGCGCCGACAAAGGCTGGGGCTGGTATCTCGACGGCAAGCGCGAGAAGAAGACCAACAGCTTTGATGATTTCGCGGCCTCCGCCCGCGCGCTGATCGATGCAAAATACACGAGCACTAAACGCATCGTCGGCCATGGCGGCTCGGCCGGCGGCATGCTGATGGGAGCGGTCGCGAACCGCGCCGGCGAATTGTTCGGCGGCATCGTCGCCGAGGTGCCTTTCGTTGACGTGCTCAACACCATGCTCGACGACACGCTGCCGCTGACGCCGCCGGAATGGCCGGAATGGGGCAACCCGATCGAGAGCGAGAAGGACTTTCGCACCATCCTGTCCTATTCGCCCTACGACAATGTCGCGGCGAAGGACTATCCCGCGATCCTCGCCATGGGTGGATTGACCGATCCGCGCGTCACCTATTGGGAGCCGGCGAAATGGATCGCGCGATTGCGCGCCACCATGACCGGCGGCGGGCCGGTGCTTCTCCGCACCAACATGGGCGCTGGCCACGGCGGCGCATCGGGACGATTCAACCGGCTCGATGAAATCGCGATCGTCTATGCGTTCGCGCTGTGGGCAGTGGGATTGGCGGACGCGGCGGTGTAGATATCGTAGGGTGGGCAAAGCGCAGCGTGCCCACCTTCTCTTGCACCGAGCGTGGATGGTGGGCACGCTCCGCTTTGCCCACCCTACAGGCCTGAGATGAGCCCCACTCTCTCCCCAGATCGTCCCGGGCTTGACCCGGGACCCATCACCACCAAACATCGTTGTTGAACTACGCTGTAACTCCGAGTCTTCATCACCATAACTGCCTGCGGTTATGGGTCCCGGCTCGCGCTTCGCTTGGCCGGGACGACGGCGGAGTTTGAAGCGCAAACGAGGACGACGACTGAGAGGAGGCCCGATGCCGCGCTACACCAAGACGGATTTTCCTGTCGACAACGTCCGCCGCTTTCTCGAGCCGGGGCCGATCGTGCTGGTCTCCTCCGCGCACAGGAATGAGACCAACATCATGACCATGGGCTGGCACATGATCATGGAGTTTCAGCCCTCGCTGATCGGCTGCTACATCTGGGACGCCAACCATTCCTTCGAATTGATCCGGCGCAGCAAACAGTGCGTGATCAACGTGCCAACCGTCGAGCTGGCGCCGACGGTGGTCAAGATCGGCAACAGCTCCGGGCGCGACATCGACAAGTTCGCCGAGTTTGGCCTGACGCCCAGGTCCGGCGAGCAGGTGCGCGCGCCGTTGATCGAGGAGTGTTACGCCAATTTCGAATGCCGGCTGATCGATTCAAATCTGATCCGGAAATACAGCCTGTTCGTGCTGGAGGTGGTGAAGGCGCATGTCGCGACCTCGCCGAAATATCCGAAGACCATCCATTATCGCGGCGATGGCGAGTTCATGATCTCCGGCGAGAACACACGCAAATATCGCAAGCTGTTCAAGCCGGAGATGTTGTAGCGGCGGGACCGAGCCCCGCCGCCCGAATGCGTTCTTACGGATTCGTATAGGCGGTCTTCACCGTCGTGTAGAACTCGGCCGCGTATTTTCCCTGCTCGCGCGGGCCGTAGCTCGAGCCTTTTCTGCCGCCGAACGGGACGTGATAGTCGACGCCGGCGATCGGCAGGTTGACCATCACCATGCCGGCCTCGGCGTTGCGCTTGAAGTCGCTGGCGTATTTCAGGCTCGTGGTGCAGATGCCGGCCGACAGGCCGAACTCGGTATCGTTTGCAGTCGCCAGCGCCTCCGCATAGTCGTTGACGCGAATGACGCCGGCGACCGGTCCGAAGATCTCCTCGCGCGCGATCCGCATCTTGTTGGTCACCTCGGTGAACAGCGCCGGCTGCAGATAAAAGCCGGGCGCATCACGCTTCAGCCGTTCGCCGCCGAACACCAGCTTGGCTCCCTCGTCCTTGCCGATCGAAAGATATTTCAGGTCCTGATCGAGCTGGTTCTGGTCGACGACCGGGCCGATGTCGGTGCCGGCCTTCAAGGCGTCGTCGACCTTGAGGCCGCCCAGACGCTCGGTGAGCGCGGCGACGAATTTGTCGTGAATGCCCTTGGTGACGATCAGGCGCGAGGCTGCCGTGCAGCGTTGGCCCGTGGAGAAGAACGCGCTGTTGACGGCACATTCGACCGCGACCTTCAGGTCGGCATCGTCGAGAATGACCAGCGGATTCTTGCCGCCCATCTCGAGCTGGAATTTCTTCATCGGCCGCGATGCCACGCAGGCCGCAGCGACCTTCTGGCCGGTTGCCACCGATCCGGTGAAGCTGATCGCCGTGACATCGGGATGTTCGAGCAGCGCGGCGCCGACCTCCGAGCCGCGGCCGATCACGAGGTTAAGCACGCCCTTGGGCAGGCCGGCGCGCTGCAGGATATCGACCAGCGCCCAGGTCGAGCCCGGCACCAGGTCGGCCGGCTTGATCACGACCGTGTTGCCATAGGCGAGCGCGGGCGCGATTTTCCAGGCCGGAATCGCGATCGGGAAGTTCCAGGGCGTGATCAGGCCGACCACGCCGAGGGCCTCGCGGGTGATCTCGACGTCGATGCCAGGCCGCACGGAAGACAGCTTCTCGCCGGCCATGCGCAGGCACTCGCCGGCAAAGAACGCGAAAATCTGCCCCGCACGCGCGGCCTCGCCGATGCCCTCGGGCAGGGTCTTGCCTTCCTCGCGCGACAGCAGGCGGCCCAGTTCATCCTTGCGCGCCAGGATTTCATCCGACGCTTTCTTGAGGATGTCATAGCGGACCTGCGGCGTCGCGCGCGACCATGCCGGGAATGCCGCCTTGGCGGCCGCGACCGCGGCATCAAGCTCCGCGCGGGTGCCGCGCACGGCCTCGCCG
The DNA here is from genome assembly GCF_000472865.1 of Bradyrhizobium elkanii WSM2783. Lineage (GTDB taxonomy): Bacteria > Pseudomonadota > Alphaproteobacteria > Rhizobiales > Xanthobacteraceae > Bradyrhizobium > Bradyrhizobium elkanii_A. The sequence goes on from NZ_AXAP01000004.1 coordinate 61,819, forward strand.
ACGATGTCGTTGGTATCGGACGGATTGACATTGGGCGAGCGCGCGCCGTCCGACATCCATTCGCCGTCGATCAGATTGTTGAACATCAGCATGGCTTTCCTCCGTCTTGATCGGGCTTGGCGCCGACCATATGCGTGAAGTGGATCAACGCCCGTTCTTTTTCCGCCATGCCGCGAAATCGGTCAATGTCTGCGGATCAGTGGCGGGATAGAGGCCGAAGATGCCGCGCCCGCTATGGACTTCCTCGGCGACGAAATCCTCGAATGCGGTCATCTCGAAGGTTTCCTCGGCGATCTCGTCGGCGAGATGCGCGGGGATGACGATGACACCGTCACTGTCCCCGAGGATCACATCGCCGGGGAACACCGGCGCGTCGCCGCAGCCGATCGGGACGTTAATCTCGATCGCGTGGTGCAGCGTCAAATTGGTCGGCGCGCTCGGCCGGTGATGATAGGCGGGAAAGCCGAGCCTGGCGATCTCGGCGGAGTCGCGAAAGCCGCCGTCGGTGACGACGCCGGCAACGCCGCGCTTCATCAGGCGCGTCACCAGGATGGCGCCGGCTGAGGCGGCGCGCGCATCCTTGCGGCTGTCCATCACCAGCACCGCGCCGGGCGGACAATCCTCGATCGCCTTGCGCTGCGGATGTGAACGGTCGCGGAAGACCTCGAGCTTGTTGAGGTCCTCGCGCGCCGGCATGTAGCGCAGCGTGAAGGCTTCGCCGACCATGGTCGGCCGGTCCGGGCTCAAGGGGTGGACGTCCTGGATGCACTGGATGCGGAAGCCGCGCTTGTACAGCGCGGTGGCGACGGTGGCCGTAGAGATGGCTTTCAGCTTGTTGCGGGTGGTGTCGCTGAGTTTGGACATGTGAACTGCTCCTTCGTCATTCCGGGAGAGATGCTGCGGCTCCCTCTCCCGCTTGCGGGAGAGGGCTGGGGTGAGGGTTCTCTCCACGAGTCCCCCAGCGGAGAGAGCCCTCACCCGGCGCTATGCGCCGACCTCTCCCGCAAGCGGGAGAGGTGAAAAAAGAGTTAATAAATCGACGGCTCATCGACCGGCTTGCCGAAGCCGGTTTCAAGAAAATCGAAATCGCAGCCTTCGTTGGCCTGCTTGATGTGGCGCGTGAACATCCAGCCATAGCCGCGCTCGTAGCGGCGCTCCGGCGGCTTCCAGGCGGCGCGGCGACGTACGAGCTCTTCCTGCGGCACATCGAGGGTGATGCTGCGGGCGGCGACGTCAAGGGTGATAAGATCGCCGTTCTGCACAAGCGCGAACGGACCGCCAATATAGGCTTCAGGCGCGACATGCAGGATGCAGGCGCCATAGCTGGTGCCGCTCATCCGCGCGTCCGAGATCCGCACCATGTCGCGCACGCCCTGCTTCACGAGTTTTGTGGGGATCGGCAGCATGCCCCATTCCGGCATGCCCGGACCGCCCTGCGGCCCCGCATTGCGCAGGATCAGCACATGATCGGCCGTCACATCCAGATCGGGATCGTCGACCGCCTTCTTCATGGAGGGGTAATCGTCGAACACCAGCGCCGGGCCGGAATGCTTCAGGAAGCGCGGATCGCAGGCGCTGGGCTTGATCACGCAGCCGTCGGGCGCGAGATTGCCCTTGAGCACCGCGAGCGCACCCTCCTTGTAGATCGGGTTGGCGACGCTGCGGATGACATCGTCGTTGTGGACTTCGGCGCGGGCGATATTCTCCCCCAGCGTCTTGCCGGTCACGGTCAGGCAGTCGAGATGCAGATGATCCTTGATCTGGCTCATCAGCGCCGGCAAGCCGCCGGCGTAGAAGAAATCCTCCATCAGATAGAGATCGCCACTCGGGCGGACATTGGCGATCACAGGCACCTCGCGGCTCGCCCTCTCGAAATCGTCGAGGGAGATGTCCTGGCCGGCGCGGCGGGCCTGCGCGATCAGATGGATGATCGCGTTGGTCGAGCAGCCCATCGCCATCGCCACCGTGATCGCGTTCTCGAACGCCTTCCGGGTCTGGATCTGTTGCGGGGTCAGATCCTCCCAGACCATCTCGACGACGCGGCGGCCGCATTCGGAGGCCATGCGGATGTGACCGGCATCCGCGGCCGGAATCGAGGAAGCGCCCGGCAGCGTCATGCCGATGGATTCGGCGATGGCGGTCATGGTGGAGGCGGTGCCCATGGTCATGCAGGTGCCGTAGCTGCGGGCGATGCCGGCTTCCATGTCGACCCAGTCATCATCGGAAATCTTGCCGGCACGCCGCTCATCCCAATATTTCCAGGCGTCCGATCCCGAGCCCAGCGTGCGGCCCTTCCAGTTGCCGCGCAGCATCGGACCGGCCGGAAGATAGATCGTGGGCAGGTTCATGGAGGTGGCGGCGAGCAACAGCGCCGGCGTGGTCTTGTCGCAGCCGCCCATCAGCACGACGCCGTCGACCGGATGGCCGCGCAGCAATTCTTCCGCGTCCATCGCCAGCATGTTGCGATAGAGCATGGTGGTCGGCTTCAGGAACGATTCCGACAGCGACAGCGCCGGCAGTTCCATCGGAAAGCCGCCGGCCATCAACACGCCGCGCTTGACGTCGTCGACGCGGCTCTTGAAATGCATGTGACAGGGCTGGGCGTCCGACCAGGTGTTGATGATCGCAATCACCGGCCGGTCCTTCCATTCCTCCGGCGCGTAGCCCATCTGCATGGCGCGCGAGCGGTGGCCGAAGGCCCTGAGATCATCGGGCGCGAACCAGCGCGCGCTGCGGAGCTGGTCGGGGCGCTTCTTCTTGCTTTTGTCGCTCATGTCTGGGTGCCCCACTTCTGGACCGTGTTCCGCTCGATGGTGCGGAAGATCAGGTTTTCGACGATCAGGCCGATGATGATCACCGTCAATAATCCGGCGAACACGGCGGGAATGTCGAGCAGGTTGCGGTTCTCAAAGATGTACCAGCCGAGCCCGCCCTGTCCCGACGACACGCCGAACACCAGTTCGGCGGCGATCAAGGTGCGCCAGGCAAAGGCCCAACCGATCTTCAGCCCGGTCAGGATCGAACTGAAAGCCGCGGGGATCAGGATGCGCGCCACATAGGGTAGTCCGCGCAGGCCATAATTGCGGCCGACCATGCGCAGCGTGTTGGATACGCTCTTGAAACCGGCATGGGTGTTGAGCGCCACCGGCCAGAGAACGGAATGAATCAGCACGAACACAAGACTGCCATTGCCAAGCCCGAACCAGATCAGTGCAAGCGGCAAGAGCGCAATCGCCGGCAACGGGTTGAACATCGCCGTAACAGTCTCGAGGAAATCCGTGCCGATGCGGGTCGAGATCGCGAGGATGGTCAAGATCGAGGCCAGGGCGATGCCAGCGGAATAACCCATGAACAGTACTTTTAGCGACGCCCAGGCCCGCATCGGGATGGTGCCGTCGCGCACCTTCTCGAACATGGTGACGACGGTGTCATGGAAGGTCGGGAACAACAGGGGATTGTCGAGCCACAGACCGTAAGCTTCCCACGCTGCCGCCAGGAAGACAATGATGAGCCCCTTGCGCACAAAGCCGTCGTCCCAGAGCAGCTCCCACACACTCAGCTTGCGCTCGACCTCGCCTGCGGCCGGCGCGGCCACTGCATTGCTCTCGCGCAGCAGGATCGTTGCTTCTCCCATCGCGCCTCTCCTCAGTGTGCGGTTGCCGGCTCAGCGAACAGCAGATCGTGGATCTGCTTCTCCAGCCGTGCAGCGCTGCCGTCTTCGCTGGAGACGCGGTCGACGTCAACGACTTCGGCCTTCACCCGCCCCGGATGCGGCGACAGCAGCAGGATGCGGTTGCCGATCTTGATAGCTTCCGCGATTGAATGGGTGACGAACAGCACGGTGAACTTGGTCTCAGACCAGAGCTGCAGCAATTCGTCCTGGCAAGTCCGACGCGTCAGCGCGTCGAGCGCCGCGAACGGCTCGTCCATCAGCAGAATGTCCGGCTCCATCGCCATGCCGCGCGCGATCGCGACGCGTTGCTTCATGCCGCCAGACAGCGTATGCGGATAGCTATCGACCACGCGAGTCAGCCCGACCTTCTCGATATAGGCCCGAGCCTTCTCCTCGGCTTTCTTGCGAGGCAGCCGCCGCGCGGTCAGGAGCGGAAACATCACATTCTCCAGCACGGTTTTCCACGGCAGGAGTTGATCGAACTCCTGGAAGATCATCATCCGATCGGCGCCCGGCTCGACGATCTCGCGGCCATCAATCCGCATCTTGCCCTCGCTGGGCCGCAAGTAGCCGCCGACCGCCTTCAGCAGCGTGGATTTGCCGCAGCCGGACGGCCCGAGCAGCACGAAGCGATCGGAGCGATCGACCGTGAAGGAGACGCGTTCGGTCGCTGTGATGACCGCGTTCGACGTCTTGTAGCGCAGCGTCACATCGGAGACGTCAAGGAGCGGCGCCATGGGATCAACTGCCCTTCAGGTCATGCGCGACCGGCAGGTAATAGTCGGTCCACGCCTTGGGCTGCGTCTTCAGCGTGCCCGCCTTGAAGAGATGGTTGGCGAATTTCATGGTGCCCTGCGGCTCCAGATTCCACTCCATCATGCCGGGCTCCTTCAGCCAGGCCAGCAGATCTTCAACTGACGTCTTGTCGCCAGTGATCTCCTTGTAGATTTCGACCGCGAGCTTGGGATCGCTTCGGATCAGGTCATGCGCTTCCTTGGTCGCCAGCCGCACGGCCTGGATGATTTTTGGATTGGCGTCGGCGAATTTCGTCGTGGTGAAGAATTGCGCCTGGCTAAGCGGGCCACCCATCACGTCAGGCGAGTTCAGCACGACATGCGCGCCCGGCACATTCTTCAGCTCAAGGAAGGTGTAGGGAGGGATCGAGAAATGACTGCGCACCTCATGCTGCGGATTGGACATTGCGGCATAGGCATCGGGGTGGCCGAGCTGCACGGTGTTGGAATCGAGCTTCGACCATTGATCCGAGCCGAACAACTCGCCGGCCGCGATCTGCAGCACGATGGCCTGCGTCGAGACCTTCACGGTCGGCAACGCGATTTTATCGTTCGGCCCAAAATCCTTCAGCGACTTGATGTTGGGATCGCGGCTGATCAGCGTCATCAGCTGCGCGGAAGTGGCGACAATGCCTTTCACGCCGCCGCGGGTCCGATCCCACAGCAGCAAGAGATTGCCGGTGCCGGTATTGAGGATGTCGACGCCGCCCGCAAGCAGCGCATCGGTCTGCGCGCCGCCGCTGGAGAATGTCAGCCATTTGGTGGTGATGCCGGGCACGCCAAGCGCTGCGGCGTGTTTCTCGATCAGCTTCTGCTTCTCGATAATGTGGCTCGGAATATAGAAAATACCCGGCTGCCGCGACAAGGCGATTTCCGTCTTTTGCTGCGCCAGTGCCGCCGGTCCCTGCAGTAAACCAAACGCCACGGCGGCGCCCGCAAGCGTCCGCCACATCATCCTGTTCATTACGCGCTTCCTCTCAGGGTTGCGGATTGACCACTAGCCTCGAAAAGGACGATGCGCAGGCCGACCCGACGACCCTTTCGGGGAAGGCTGATACGGCTGGGGGGATGAGCGAAGCAGTACGCCCAGCCGCTGCGCCGGGGTAGTGGCGACAGCATGCACACAAGGAAAGCGTACGCAACACGGGAGGCCCCACGACGTGGTCAGGGATGATCAACCGGACGCCCGCGAGGGACAGGCCGGGCGCCGTGGGGATGCGTGTGGAAATGCACTAATGTATTAGTGATCGTTGGCAAGCCTCTCGCGGGCGTAACGGCAATTCAAATGGATCCACCGGTCATCGGCCAGCGTCGTGTCGTCCCGCGATCGAGCGGGCTGCTCGATCGCGACCGTCAGGCGGCGCCGCAAGTGTTTGAGCGCCTGCGCGGCATGATCATCGCGCTGGAACTGCCGCCGGGCTCACCGTTGTCGCGCGCCGCGCTGGCAGAACAGTTCGGGGTGTCCTCGACGCCTATCCGCGACGCGCTGAAGCGGCTCGAGGAGGAAGGTCTCGTCGAGGTGTTCCCGCAATACGCGACGGTCGTCAGCCGGATCGACCTGCGCCGCGCGCAGCAGGCACATTTCCTGCGCCAGGCGGTCGAGCTGGAGATCGTGCGCGTGCTCGCGCTGCAACCGGACGATGCGCTCGTCGCCGAGCTCAACTCCACCATCGCGCGGCAACAGCAGTTTGCAAAGGCCGGCGCGTTCGAGAAATTCATGGCCGCCGACAACGAGTTCCACGCGCAGCTATACGAGGCCGCCGACAAGCAGGAAATCTGGACCCTCATCCGCAGCCGCAGCGGCCATATCGACAGGTTGCGCCGGCTGCATCTGCCCTCGCCCGGCAAGGCGCAGGATATCGTCCGCCATCACAAGCTGATCGCCAAGGCTATCGCCGGCGGCGAGCCGGAGGAAGCGCAAAAACATCTGCGAACCCATTTGTCGCGGACGCTGAGCGAGCTCGCGCAGATTCGCGCGCGGCATCCGCACTATTTCAGCGACTAGAGCTTCGGTCCTGATGGAATCAGAACCGAAGCTCCAGGTTTTGTTTTGACGCGTTTTCTTCACGCGAACCGGTGGCCACTTCGCTCGAAAACGCTCTAATGCGCGGCGCGCAGGCGTCGAACCGACTTTTCTTCAAATCGTCATCCCGCTTCGGCTCTTTGTATGAGCATGATCTCCGCGCAAACGCTTTTGCGTTTGTCGCGAGCGAAAAACCGATTTCCACTTTTCCGGATCATGCTCTAGCATCGGCCACCCGGGCCATGGTGACACCCCGTCGCATGGTCCGGACAGAGGAAGGCCGCGACCGCACAGATGACGCTCACAACCAGACTCGCCATCGCCATGATTGCGCTGGTTGCGATCACAGTGGGCGCGGTCGCGTGGCTGAGCCATCGCAGCCTGGAACAGGAGATCGTGCCGCGCGTGCTCGATCGGATCGAGGCGCATTCGCGCTTCGTCGCGGGCGACCTGGCCACCTATACCGACAGCGCGCGCGCCGACATCGTGATCTTTCGCGATTTTGCCGCGGTGATCGGAATGATGCGGGCTCGTCTCAACGACGGAACGGACCCGGTCGATCATGTCGGCGAGGCGGTGTGGCGCGAGCGGCTGGAAGGCCGCCTCGCCGCGCAGCTTGCGATCAAGCCGGCTTACGCGCAGCTGCGCTATATCGGCGTCGCCGATGGCGGGCACGAGATCGTCCGCGTCGACCGTTCGGGGCCGCATGGCGCCGTTCGCGCCGTGCCGGAAGCAGAGCTGCAGCGCGCCGGCGACGCGCCCTATGTCCGCGACACGCTCGCGCTTGGCGTCGGCGGAATCTATGTCTCGCCGGTCGAACTGGACAAGGATGCCGGCGCGGCGCAGCCGGCGCCGATCCTGCGGGTGGCGACGCCGGTGCCGGCGACCGACGGCAAGCCGTTCGGGATCATCCTGATCGAGATCGACATGCGCAGCGAGTTGGACCGCGCGCGAAACTCCGTACGGCAGGGCGAAACGGCCTATGTGGTCGACGGCAGAGGCAACTACCTCGTCCATCCCGACCGCACGCGCGAATTCGGCGGGCAGACAGGATCGGGAGCCGACTGGCGGCGCGACTTCCCCTATCTGGCGTCGGCGCAGGGGACCACGCAGGGCTTCTCGCGCATGGTCGAAGGCGCGGGCGGACGGCCGAACGGCGTCGCGCTGGCGCCCGCGCTGCTGGTCGACAATCAATGGATCGCGGTGATCGAGACGGTTCCGAACGCGGTGTTCATGGCGCCGGCGGCGACGATCCGCAACAGCTCGATCGTGGTCGGCCTGCTCGCCGTGCTGGCCGCGGCGGGACTGGCGATCCTGATCGCGAGATCGCTGATGCGGCCGATCCGGCAATTGACGGCGGCGGTCGAGAGCGTCGCACAAAAGGGCACGGACGCCATTCCGGTCGACGCGCCGGGCGAGACCGGCGTGCTGGCGCGCGCCTTCGTGCGCGTGATCAGTGAGGTGAATGCCAAGACGGTTGCGCTCGAGCGCGAGGTGGTCGAACATCTGCGGACCGAAGCCGCGCGCGACCGCCTCGCCGGGCGCGAGCGCCTGTTCAGCGCCGCGGTCGAATCCGCCAACGACGCCGTCATCACGGAGTCGCTGGACGGCACCGTCACCGGCTGGAATCCGGCCGCGGAGCGCCTGTTCGGCTACACCGCGACTGAGGCGGTGGGCCGGCACATCTCGCTGATCGTGCCGCCCGAGCGCGCCGCGGAGACCGACGACGTGCTGCGCCGGATCGGCTGGGGCGAAACGATCGCAAATAACGAGACCGTGCGCCTGCGCAAGGACGGCACGCTGGTCGAGGTCGCGCTCTCGATCTCGCCGATCAAGTCGGCATCCGGCGCCATCATCGGCATCTGCAAGACCGCGCGCGACATGACCGAAAGCCGCAAGGCGCAGGAAAATTTGCTCGAGAGCGAGCAACTGGCGCGCGGCATCATCAACAGCGCGCTCGACGCCTTCGTGCAGATCGATCAGAAGGGCATCATCCGCTACTGGAATCCGCAAGCCGAGAGCCTATTCGGATGGCCCCGCGACGAGGCGCTCGGCAAGAACGTGTTCGAGCTGCTCGGGCGGCCGGACGGCCCACTCAAGGCAGCGCTGGGGGCCTTCCTGCACTCAGGCGGCGTCCAGTTGCAACAACCGCGCCGCGAGGTGCAGGCACGGCGGCGCGACGGCACCGAGTTCACCGCGGAACTGAGCATCGCCGCGCTGAAGACCCGCGACGGTTTCGTGTTCAACGGCTTCGTCCGCGATCTCACCGACAAGATCGCCGCCGAAGAGCGCATGAGGCAGGCCGAGAAGATGGAAGCCGTCGGCCAGCTCACCGGCGGCATCGCGCATGATTTCAACAATATCCTCACCGTCATCACCGGCACGATCGAGATCCTGGCCGATGCGGTTAAGACCGAGCCGCAGCTTGCCGCGATCACCAAGATGATCGACGAGGCGGCCGCGCGCGGTGCCGAACTCACGCAGCATCTCCTTGCATTCGCCCGCAAGCAGCCGCTCGACCCGCGCGAGATCGACGTCAATCTCCTGATCGTCGAGACCACCAAGCTATTGCAGCGAACGCTCGGCGAGCATGTCGAAATCGAATCGATCTTCGAGGACGAGACCTGCCTTGCCATCGTCGATCCCAACCAGCTCGTTACCGCGATCCTCAACCTCGCGCTCAACGCCCGCGATGCGATGCCTGATGGCGGCAAGCTCGTGCTCGAGACGGGAACCCTGTTCCTCGACGAAACCTACGCGAGACTGCAGGGCGACGTGCGGCCGGGGCGCTATGCGATGATCGCGGTGAGCGACACCGGCACCGGAATTCCCTCCGACATCATCGACAAGGTGTTCAATCCGTTCTTCACCTCGAAGGGGCCCGGCAAGGGCACCGGGCTCGGCCTCAGCATGGTCTATGGCTTCATCAAGCAGTCGGCGGGGCACATCAAGATCTACAGCGAGGAAGGCCACGGCACCACGGTCAAGATGTACTTGCCGCCTGCGACCAGCGCCACGGCCATGATCGAGCCGACGCTCACGGCGAAACTGCAGGGCGGCAACGAAACCATCCTCGTCGTCGAGGACGACAAGCTGGTGCGCGACTATGTGCTGACGCAATTGCACTCGCTCGGCTATGTCACGCTGGATGCCGCAAACGCTGCCGACGCGCTCGCCATCACCCGCGCCGGCAAACCGTTCGACCTCTTGTTCACCGACGTGATCATGCCCGGCATGAACGGCCGCCAGCTAGCGGAAGAGATCCACAAGCTGAAGCCCGACGTGAAGGTGCTGTTCACCTCGGGCTACACCGAGAATGCCATCATCCATCACGGCCGGCTCGACGAAGGCGTGCTGTTGCTGGCGAAGCCCTATCGCAAGTCGGACATGGCCATCATGATCCGCAAGGCGCTGGCTGGATAGCGACGCAATCGATTGCATCAGACGTCGCAATTAGCCCGCGCAAAAAAGACGATGTCGTCCCGGCCTTGAGCCGGGACGACGGCTAGGCCGAGCGCTGCTGTTGCTGCTGCGCGGTCATGACGATGCGCACGAGGTCGGCGGCGTTCCTGGCGCCGAGCTTCTTCATGATGTTGGCGCGGTGATCCTCGATCGTGCGCGGGCTGATGCCGAGGTGACGTCCCGCTTCCTTGTTGGAAGCGCCCGCCGTGAATTGTTCCAGCACCTCGCGCTCACGCCGCGTCAATGGCTCGCGTCCCGGGAAATGCAGCGTCGCTATCTGCGATGCGGAACTGTCGGCCTGGCGCCGCGTATAGGCGCCGATCGCCTCGTCGAGGCGAGCGACGATCTCGCTGCCACGGAACGGCTTCTCGATGAAGTCGAGCGCGCCGTTCTTGATGGCGCTGACGGCCATCGCGATGTCGCCCTGTCCCGAGATCATGAAGATCGGCGCCGGATACTCCTCGCCGTGCAGTTCCTTGAGAATGTCGAGGCCGGATTTGCCGGGGATGTGGACGTCGAGCAGGATGCAGGCCGGCGTCCTGGTTCGCGCCACCGACAGCAGCGCGGCGCCGTCGGCAAAACAGATCACCTGATAGCCGGCTGCGGACAGCACCATCGAAAGCGTGTCGCGGACGGCGGGATCGTCATCGACTACGAAAATCTCCCCGCGGGAGGGGGCACTCTCAGCCATAGGTCATTCCGTCCCTACTGGTGAAACCGGCAACCGAAACAATGGCTCCGACTGACATCGCATCGCATTGGCCCGTATTTGTACGGGACGACGGCTTAACGCACAAGTAGCACCGCGGTCCCTAAAGATAGGCTCCCGTGGAGAATGCGCATGCAGAAAGCTGCAGGAAACAATATCGCCGCCAAGGCCGTCGATGGAAACGACGCCTATGAATCGATCGTCTCGGACCTGATGTGCCTGATCGGGCAGGTGCAGGCGAGCCTGTCGCGGATCGAGAACGCAATCGTCTGCGAGACCTCGCTTGCTTCCGTGGAAGCCGCCGACGCCGACATTTTCGTGCTTGATGACGTCACGCCCCGCTATGCCGTAGCGGGAGCGGCGCTGAAGGCATGCGACGCCGGCCTCGGCGCGGCCCTCGAGTTCCTGCTCGAGGCGAAGGCAATGGAGCACCAGCTAAACTAGAGCATGATCCGAAAAAGTGGAAACCGGTTTTCCGAAAAAGATCATGCTCAAACAAAGAGCTAAAGCTGGATGACGATTCGAGGAAAAGTTATCGCGCTTTAGCCGGCCGTCTTGGGGCTTTCAGTTCCCGACGCCGCGGCGAGGCGCTTTCTCACAGGCTTGCCCCGGATGAACTGGATGTCGATCTCGGTGCCGTTGACGCGGACCAGTTCGCAGCGGCGGTAGGCAAGCCCGGTCGAGGACAGCAGCAGGAAGAATTCCTTAAGGTTGAGGCCCTGGATGGAGCCTTCGACGTTCAGGGCCGCGTCGTTCTCGGAGATGGCGTTGAGCACGCAATTGCGCCGCCAGGTTCCATCGATGGCCATGATGCACACCTCATAGCCGCGACTGAATGTCACCCGCTCCGCTGCCCTGCTGGTCTCCTTCATCGTCAGCGTCCTCCGATCGCGGCCATCCTGGGCATTGCGGCAGCCGCCATCGGGGCGACCGCGGGACGGGTGCCGGTCGGCCGATAGAGGCCGCGCTTTTCAGGACAGGGTTTGAAGACGTCGGTCAGGCCGACGACGGTTTCGGCCGCGCCGAGCACCAGGAAGCCATCTCCTTCGAGCGACCTGGTGAGGCGGTTGAAGATGTTGATCTTGGTGTCCTGGTCGAAATAGATCAGGACGTTGCGGCAGAAGATGACGTCGAAAGTGCCGAGCTGCGCGAAGTCATGCAGCAGGTTGAGCTGCCGGTGCTGCACCATCGCGCGGATGTCGGCGTTGACCTGCCAGAGCTCGCCGTTCTGCTTGAAATACTTCACCAGCAATTGGATCGGCAGGCCACGCTGCACCTCGAACTGGCTGTAGATTCCGGCCTTGGATTTCTCCAGCACATCCTGCGACAGATCGGTCGCGAGGATCTCGGTGCGCCAGCCAGCAAGCTGCGCGCTCATCTCCTTCAGGCACATCGCGAGCGAATAGGGCTCCTGCCCGGTCGAGCCGGCGGCGCACCAGATCCGGATCGTCCTGCGGCCCGCCCGCGCCTTCAACAGCTCCGGGATGATCGTATCGCGGAAATGATCGAACGGCGCCTTGTCGCGGAAGAAGAAGGTCTCGTTGGTGGTCATGGCCTCGACCACCTGCGCGATGTGGCGAGCCGATCCGCCCTTCATCTTCTGCACGAGATCGTCGATGCCGGAGAGGCCGCATTTGCGCGACAGCGGCAGCAGGCGGCTTTCGATCAGATATTGCTTGTCCGCGAACAGATCGAGACCGGAATGGTCCTTGAGCAATTTGCGCAGATACTCGTAGTCGGAAGCGTTCACGATGGCCTCTTAGCGCAAGGGATTTTCGAATGATCAGGCGGGCATCGAGGCCGCACACAGGCCGACTTCGTGGAACTTGGCGGCGATGATGTACTTGTCGAACGGCTTCATGATGTATTCGTCGGCGCCGGCCTCAAGCGCGCGCGAGATGTGATCCATGTTGTTCTCGGTCGTGCAGAACACGACCTTGGGCAGGTCGCCGCCGGGCAGCCGGCGCAGATGGAGCAGGAATTCATGGCCGTCCATCACCGGCATGTTCCAGTCGAGCAGCACCGCTGTGGGCATGGCACGACGACAGGCGTCCAATGCCCGCTCACCGTTCTCGGCCTCGATGATCTGGAAATTGAGTTCTTCCAGGAAGCGGCGCGCGATTTTCCGCACCACGCTGGAATCATCGACGACAAGGCAGGTCCGCACCTGCTCGTCGACACGGGGATCGTCCATCTGAATTCGCCTCTCGATTGTTCTTGTAGATGCTGATCAATCGATAGGCCTTGGCGGCTCACAACCACTTAATTTTACCGTCCGTGCGAATACGGATGGCATGTTGATACCGTGCGGCAGGGAACCGCCGGAGGCGCGTCATCGACGGCTTCGCGCGCCCAGACACGAAGACAATGAATTCGCTGGAGTTTTCGCGTGTGAGGCGGAGCCGGCAGGCTCAGGCCGCGGCGCGCTGCTGCTCGCGCTGCATTAGCTTGCGGATTTCCTTGAGCGCCTTGTAAAGCGCGCCATCCGCGACATGACGGTTAACCAGATCGAGCGCCTCGCGCGTGCTGGCATCGGCCTCCCGCAGCTCCTTGACGAAGCCCAGATAGGCGGTCCGATAACGCTGGACCTCGTTCTTCAGATACATGGTCTGGACGCAGTGATAGAGCCGCCTCGCCGGGGTGTTGGCGGTCTCCGCGGTCACGGTGTCACGTTCGCGCAGGATTGGCGCTTCGCCGTCGATCAGGAAGGACGTGCGGGTGCCGGAATTGATCAGCACGGTCTCGCCGATGACGATCCGTTCAAACGGCTTCAGCTCGACGCGTAACGGCATGATCGTCTCCTTTTCTAGGCAACGGCGCGGGGGCTTGCTCGCCCTCAATCTTCGAAATCTTCGTCGCGCAAACCGGCAGCAGGTGCGACGCCATCCGGTCTCGCAATTCGTCAGTCCGGAAGCGGCGGAGTTGCCTCCGCCGCTTCCGTGTTCGGTTTTGTCGCAGGGCTCAGCGGAGGAGCTGGAGCACGCTCTGCTGGCTCTGGTTGGCGAGCGCCAGCGCGGACACCGCGATCGACTGGCGGGTCGACAGCGCCTGGCTGTTGGCCGCTTCCTCGTTGGTGTCGGCAAGCGTCAGGTTGGACGAGCCGGTCTGCAGCACGTTGATCAGGTTCTTGGAGAAGTCCTGACGGATCTGCACGATCGACAGGTTCGAACCGAAGGCCGACGCCTGCGAACGCAGCGTGCTCGAGGCATTGTTCAGCGAAGTGAGAACCGTCTGGGTGGTGTCGTTGTCGATGAAGTCGGTCCCGGCAGTCAACGACGACAGGCCGAGGCCGGCCGGATCGTCGGTCACGCCGTTGATCGTCAGCGTCGACTTGCCGGTTTCGTTGAACACCAGCTTGAGCTGATCGCCGTTCAGCAGATTGATGCCGTTGAAGGACGCATCCTGCGCGGTCGTCTTGATCTGATCGATCACCGTATTGTACTGGCGGACCAGATCGGCGCGGGTGTTCTGCGCGTTGACGTCCTTGACAGGCGCGGTCGTGGTGAGAGCTCCGAGCAGAGTGCCGGCACCCGTGGCGCTGCCGGTGAGCTTGCCGGTCAGATCGATCGACGCATCGTCGTTCGCGGTCGTGATGGTCAGCTTGCCATCGCTGGAAAGCGACGCCGACAGGTTGCTGTCTGCGAGCTTCTTGTTCAGATCGTCAAGGGTGTTCACCGCACCGGCGCCGGTTCCGATGGTGATGGTCTGAGCCGCCTTGGTGCCGATCGCAGCGATATTGAGGACCTGGCCATCGGTGGCATCGGCCGGCCTCGTCGTACCTGCCGAGAGGCCGAGCTTGGCGAGGACGGTGCTGGACCCACCAAGGGTGATGTTGTTGGACTTGTCAGTGGCGGCGTTGTTGATGGTCAGTTGGTTCGTGGCGATCGACGTGGTGCCACCAGTGATACCGTTGATTGCGGCAGTAACATCCGCCACGGTCGTGTCGGTGCTGCCTGCGCCCCACGTCAGGTTGATCGTGACGTTGCCGTTGGCGTCCGTGCTCGAGGCGGCGGTGGCGCTGGTGCCGCCCGTCGCAAACGTGATCGTCTTGCCGTTGATCGTGAACGAGTCACCGTTGGCAAATCCAGCCGCGGTGGTGGTTGTAGCGGCGGTGAGGCCACCACCAACCGCAGTGCCCGTCACAGTCGCGGCCGTATCGCCATCGCCGAGCAGGTTCGTGGCGGTCGCGCCGGTGATGGCCGCCGACGTGGCAGTCGACTTGGACGAATAGCCCGAGGTCGCCTGCAGCGCCTGGTTGGCGATCGACTTGGCGCTGTCGACGAGCTTCTGCAACGAGGTGATGCCGGTGTTGGCTGCCTGCAGCACCTGCACGCCATTGCCGATGCCATCGAGCAGGTTGTTGATGTCGCTTGCGCGGTTGTCGAGCGAGGCAGCGGTGAAATAGTTGGTGGGGTTGTCGAGGGCCGAGTTGACCTTCTTGCCGGTCGAAAGGTGGCTCTGCGTGGTGGCGAGCAGATCAGCGGTCGACTGCAGCGAGAGCAGGTTCTGGCGAACCGAAGCCGAGAGAATAATGCCGGACATAGTTTGATACCCTTCTGGATGAACACACGATTGACGCAGCCGCCGGAAACTTCACTCCGGCGACCGTGCCACACTGTTCCGGCGGCGCTACCCGTTCGTTAAATCGCTCCTCAGTACAAATACCCAGAAACTCCGCGCGCGGACGCATTTCTCAGTAGTTCTACTGAGATGATCGCAAGTGTGAACGCGCAGATCGAAACAGCAGCACGCATGATGGATTGCGATCGCGGATCGCACAGCAGCAACTCTCGTCGTCGACAGACAAAGCGAGCGTGATGGATTTGGAATGTTTCGTGCTCGTCTCGTCGGAGAAGACAGCCACGTTGCGCGAACAAGTTCCTTTCGATCGTGCGTGGTATTTCGCATACACACAGGGCCGCCATTCGCACAGCCGTTTCGCCGTTGATCGCTTGTCCCACCTCGCACGAATCAGCGCGCGATTTTTGGTTCGGTCGCAAACGAAAACGTCTATCTGCCCGGTAAGGTGTATAGCCACGCGCGTGTAGCTCTTGTGCAATCGTGAGGGAAAGCTATTCTTCGCGCTATCCGACATGCCATGAGTAGGTGACGCGAGACGGTGAGCTCCCGCCTTTCGGCAGGAGAGGGAATGTCTGGATCATCGCGTCCGTCCAATCATCTGTTGCAGACTCTGCCAGCGGCGGAAATCGAGTTGCTGCGGCCGCATCTCGCAATCGTCGAGCTGACGAAAGACGCCGTGCTGTTCGAGGCCGGTGCGCCGATCGGCGATGTCTATCTGCCGCATAGCGGTGTGGTTTCACTGATCGTCGGCTTCACGGAAGGTGAAACCGTCGAAGTCGCCAAGATTGGACGCGACAGCATTGTCGGCGGCACTGCCGTGCTCCATGACGGACCATCGCTGGCGGATGCCGTCGTCATCATACCAGGCATCGCCTCGGTTCTCGCAACCGATCGCCTGCGCGCCGCGATGGAGGCGAGCGGCACTCTGCGGCAAGTTCTGGTCAGGCACCAGCAGGCGCTGTCCGTGCAGGCCCAGCAAGCCGCGACATGTCATGCATCTCACACGGTCGAATCCCGGCTGTCACGCTGGCTGCTGCACGCGCGAGAGTTGTGCGGCGGAGAACCACTCCCGTTGACGCAGGAATGTCTGTCGCAGTTGCTCGGCGTCCGGCGCAATGCCATTTCGATCGTGGCACACGCATTCCAGGAGGCTGGGCTGATCCGCTACAGCCGCGGGAATATCGAAATCATCGATCTCGAAGGTCTGCAGAAAACCGCCTGTGAGTGCTACGCCGTGGTGAGGACGCAATGCGGTCGACTGCTCAAGACGGAATGAGAAGCCTCTGGAGCACTTTCGGTTCTGATGGAATCAGAACCGAAGCTCCAGATTCTTGTTCTGACGCGTTTTCTTCACGCGAACCGGTCTCCGCTTCGCTCGAAAACGCTCTAAGCAGCGGAACCTGCGTCGCTGAGGCCACAGTCGCCGACGAGTATCAAACGACATCAGTCAAATGGACAGGTTTTCCTTGCCCGCGATGCGCGGCAAGGCCATCTTGCAACTCGGTCAGCGTGTGTCAGCTGCCAGGCCGAGATACGCTCTAGCAATGAGGCAGGAGACTGCTTTGGATTCGGTTCCTCGTTCGCTGAACGGATTCTTGTCCGCGCTGTCGGCATCCGATTTCGAACTGATCCGCCCCCATCTGCGCACAGTCGATCTCATCCAGGACATGGTCCTGGTCGAGGTCGATGAAGTGCTCAAGCGAGCCTACCTGCCGCAGAGGGGTGCGATTTCCCTGGTCGTGAAGCTCGCGCGCGGCGAGCACGTGCAGATCGCCTTGGTCGGGCGCGACAGCATCTTCGGCGCGTTCGCCGCGCTGGGGGACGCGACCGCGCTGAACTGCGCGGTGGTGGTGGTGCCCGGCATCGCTTCGACCATCGAGCTCGAGCAGCTTCGCCTCGCCGCCGACCGCAGCGCGACGTTGCGCTACGCGCTGGCGCGGCACGGGCTTGCGGTCGATGCGCAGGTCCAGCAGACCGCCGGCTGCAACGCTTCGCATCCCGTGGAATCGCGGCTCGCACGATGCCTCCTGCACACCCGCGACCTGTCCGGAAGCGACAAGATCGTGCTGACGCAGGAAGCGATGGCGCAGATGATCGGCGCGCGCCGCAACAGCGTCTCGCTGGTGGCGCACACGCTTCAGCAGGCGGATTTCATCCACTACAGCCGAGGCCATATCGAGATCACCAATCTCGACGGCCTGATGAAGACCTCTTGCGAATGCTACGCGACGGTGAAAGCCCAATACACCCGCCTGATTCAGGGGTACGAATCGGTTACGCCATAAGCGCGACCGCGCGCTCGCTTCCCGCGTGGAAACCCGGCCGTACCTCTACGGCTCTCAATTTTCACGGACGGCTAAGCTTAACCCGCGATAATCGGAGTGCACACGGGAGAGCTGACATGTTCACGTTCGAAACGACGGACCAGAAGGAAGCCAGGCGTTTTCGGATCGCACAGTTCAACGGCAGGACCGCAACCGCGCATTCGGCCGGCGCGACGGTCACGGGCCGCGTTCGATCCATCGTGGAAAACAAGTCGCGCGTTCCGGCGGCCTGGACCATCACGATCATCCCGGAAACGCCGAAGCCTGCCGCGGTAAACCTGCGGCCAGCCCCGCGCATCCGCACCTTCGCGGAAGATTACATCTGAAGCACCTCGTAGCCCGGTGACGCGAATGCGTAAGCCGGGAGATCTGTGCCGATGTCGACCAGCGGCCCCGGATTACGCCGGCGCTTCCTTATCAATTTGAATCGAATCGTTGTTTGCTCAAGCGCAAGCTCGGCGCAAGCGCATCGTGCTTTGTTGCGCTTTACTGCTTCGACCTGCCGCAGGCATAGGCCGTGCCCGGCGGCCGTCGCGCGCCCAGCGCGAATTCGGTTCTGATTGAATCAGAACCGAAGCTGTAGATTCCTGTCTTGACGTGTTTTCTGCGCAGATAGGTCTACGGAATCTGCGTAAACTTGATTGCGACGCGGGCCTGTGCCCGCTTCGCTCGAAAACGCTTCCAGGGCTCAGGACGACTGCATCAGCGCCTTGCGGACGAGATCGGCGGTGTTGCGTGCGCCGAGCTTGCGCATCGCTTCGGCGCGATGGCTTTCGAATGTCCGCGGGCTGATCTTCATGCGCAGCGCGCCTTGCTTGTTCGAATAGCCCTCGCTGATGAGACGGAGCACCTCGCGCTCGCGCCTCGTCAGCGGCTTCTGGCCGGCCTTGGATACAACCGTCACCTTCGGCGGCGGGCTTTCGTCCTTGATGCGCGCAGGCGGACTGTCCCATCCCGCCTTCTGATCGATAACGGGAGCGGATCCCGGATGAATCTCCGAAATCTGCTTCAGCATCGCGCAGACGCGCTCGGTCTGCTGCAGGGCGTTCTCGACCACCTGCTGCAGGTAGATTCGGGCTGCCGGCGAATGCGCGAACTGATGACTGTGCTGCTTGATCTCGTTCATGTAGAGCAGGAGCGCCGTCATCGGACCGTTGAACTGGCGCGCGATCGCAGCGCCCGCCTCTTCCGTAGCGCGCGCACGCTGTGCGGCGAGTTCCACAATCTCACGATTGCTCTCGAATGGGGCGCGGTCTTCCATCCACTTCGACAGATGTGACCCGTCGGCTCGATGCTCGTGCTGTGTCATGCGACCGATCTAGCGACCCTAAGGCTGTTCCCGCGTTAACTCGGCACTCAGTAGGAATACTGAGAACGCGACCATGTGTTGCCAGCTCACAAGGAAATAGAGGCAGACGCGCCTAGAGTTTGCAACAATTCTCGCAGGAATGTGGCAAATCTCAGTATTTCTACTCATCGGGAAAATACTGAAATTGTGGCGGAATGGCGTACTTTCACGAGCATCTTTGTGAG
This sequence comes from Bradyrhizobium elkanii WSM2783, assembly GCF_000472865.1. GTDB lineage: Bacteria > Pseudomonadota > Alphaproteobacteria > Rhizobiales > Xanthobacteraceae > Bradyrhizobium > Bradyrhizobium elkanii_A. Next base: position 80,918 of record NZ_AXAP01000004.1, read on the forward strand.
TTCCATGTGGCGGTTCCCGAACGCGCAGCGAATCACCGATGACGCGAATGGCAGCGCACCATCGATGCGCTGGTTCGAGAGCTTTCCAGAGGACGCTTATGCGGGCCTGTCGACGACCACGCGGCGCTTGCACTGACATGACACGAACATGAGGTCGGCGCGCGATGCATGCGCGAGAAGTCAACCCGCTACAGTGCATTGCTGCATGATTTGTGATCGATGCGCGGCGCCTCGCACCGAGGTTTGCGATTTACAGCTTTCACCGGCATCGCGATGATCGCGATCTCGATCTTCACAACAATGAAGGGAGACCGTGATGGCGCGAGTAACCGGATCGTGGCTTGCGATGGCGACACTTGCGTGCGCCTTGGCGTTCGCATCGGCTGCGAATGCGCAGACCGCGCCCGCGGAGAGCGCGGCGCCGTCGACCGCCGACAATGCGGTGATGATCACGGTGTTCCTGAAGCACGATCAGTCGCGCCCACTCAGCGAACTCAACGCACAGCTCGAGAAGCAGGGCTACTACAAGGCCTTTCCGCCCGCGGGCGTCGAGGTCGTGAGCTGGTATGTGATGATGGGCATCGGCCAGGTGGTGACGCTGCGGCTGCCGGCATCGCGGCTCCGCGAGGTCAACCGCGTGCTGGAGGACAAGGCCTGGGGCGCCTATCGCACCGAATTCTATCCGACCTATGATTACAAGGCCGTCGGCATGGCCGCGCACGAGAAGGCGCAATAATTAGCAATAGTTGATTGTCCGTCTCGGCGTGGCGCCAGCGAGGGCGCGTCACGCTTCATGGCAACGCACCCTTGCTCTCAGCTTGCGCCATGGCGGTCAGCTCGGCTTCGTTGATCGTGGCCCCGGATGCATCGAGCACCGAGACCGTGAGGAACCCGTCGTCGCGAAACTCCTCCATCTTTCGCTGCGCCGCCGCCGCCGTCGCGAGGATGACGGAGACGCCGCCGGGACCGTTCCTCGCAAATACCCGGAACATGATCCCCCAGCCCCTCACGTGCTCTACGCCGCCAGCGCGACGCGCGAGGTCGATTTCCGCCGGTACGGCTTGCCGCCCGGCGATCCCGATGGATCGGGGTCGAGCGCCGACAGCGCTTCAAGTACCTCGTCGATGCTGACAGCGCTCTTGGCACCCGGAAGTTCACGCAACGCCGGATTGGACGAAACCGCAGCCGCATCCGACGCCCATGACGCCAGCACGGCGCGCTTTTCCGCCACCGACAGCCGGGCATCCGCCAACACATCGCGCGGATGGTCGTAAACCGATGCCGGGTGCAGGATGACATTCAAATCGACGATATTGTCAGTGCGATCGATCATTGGTTGCTCCCGTTACTTGTTCAGGCACGTGTCAACAGTCCCGCCCGGCAGGTACACCGGGCGGGGCATCCGTCTGCGTCGCGAACGCGTTACGCCGCTTTCGCTTCGAGTTGCTGCACGTTGGCTGCCGTCGCGCCATCGATGGCGATCCGCCGCGGCTTCATGGCCTCGGGCACCTCGCGGACCAGTTCGATCTTCAGGAGTCCATTGTCGAACGCGGCGCTCTTCACCTGCACGTAATCGGCGAGATTGAAGTGCCGCTTGAACGGCCGCGCCGAGATACCGCGATAGAGGTATTCATGTTCGACCTTCTCGGACTTGCTGCCTTCGATTGTGACCACGTTGCTCTCGGCGGTCACCGAGATCTCGTCGGGCGAGAAGCCCGCGAGCGCAAGCGATATCTGGTAGCGATCTTCACCAAGCCGTTCAATGTTGTAGGGCGGGTAATTGTCCTCGCCCGTGCGTGCCGCTGCGTCGACGAGATCGAACAGGCGGTCGAAGCCGATGGTCGAGCGCCACAGGGGAGCAAAGTCGTAGCTGCGCATAGCCAAATCCTCCAATGAGCAAGTTGGATACGAGCGGCACCGGACAGAACCGGCGCCCGTTCTGGTCCAGACCCATCAGGCGTCCGGACGCCATCCGTCGGATGGCGAAAAAAATCTTGGAAAAGGCCGATCCAGTTTCAAGGGGAGGCTACAAAAAAATTTTTGGCCCTTCGACGCAAGGCGATGACCCCCGATGTGCGCGGCTCTCTCCGCGTTTGTGAGCGCAGGCGACTTGCCCAGCTCAGCGGGTAAAGGTTGGAAGCAATCGACGGTGCTACTTGTCGCGATATGGATCGCTTCGTCGCGTGCACTCGTCGCAATGATGCCAGACAACCCCTCGCGCTCGTCTGGGGCGCGGCGAGTCCGGGGACACGACCGATCAAGGCCTCAGGCGTGCGCCCTCGGCTGCTGGCTCAGCTTCTTGGCCAGCGTCTTCAAATCTTCGACCCGCCGGCTGCACAACAGCCGGGCGAATTCGTCGGCATCGATGGAGGATTGCGGGAAGACGGGCGGTTGGCGCAGCTCCCGGCGCCGCCAGAACAGCCGAGAGAGACGCTGCAGCAGCTTCATTTTCTTGAGCCTCGATGAGAGCCTGCGCGGATAAGTCGCCGAACCGGTCCTTGGTTCCGCGCGTTGCCTCTTTCCCCGTTCTTTTCCGCAAAGAGCAGCCGCCCCGCTCCCGCCGAGGCTCCCCGCTTTCGCATCCGCGTAATAATGGTGGGCGACAACCTTGCCGGCCGCTGCCGCCAGGCTCATTCTCCCGGCGCCACGCGTTCAGGGGGGAAGACAGATGCCTGAGCCGGACCTCACCGGCGCTCCGATGGGCGGCACGCTCGTGCCCGGCGGGGCGATATTCCGCGTCTGGGCGCCGCGGGCCAGCGCGGTCCATGTCTCCGGCGACTTCAACGATTGGAGGCAGGATGCCGGTTCGCTGATGTCGGAGATCGGCGGCGGGCACTGGGCGAGCTTCGTGCCCGGCCTGAAGGACGGCGACGCTTACCTGTTCTACGTCGAGGGCATCGGCTCGTCCGGCTTCAAGCGCGACCCGCGGGCGCGGCTGCTCAGCGTCCAGCCGTCCTTTCCGGCCTGCAATTCCGTGCTGCGCGATGCCGGGCGATTTCCCTGGCGCCTCGAGCGCTTCGTGCCGCCGGCATTCAACGACCTCATCGTCTATCAGCTTCACGTCGGAACGTTCGCGCCGCATCCGGACAACGGGGATGGCAAGTTCTTCGACGTGATCGAGCGCGTGCCGCACCTCGCCGCGCTCGGCGTCAACGCCATCGAGCTGCTACCGATCCAGGAATTCCCGACCACGTTCAGCATGGGCTATAACGGAGTCGATCTCTATAGCCCGGAGAACCAATATGCCGAGGCCGACGAGGCAAAGCTCGGCCGCTATTTGCATCACACCAACGCGATCCTCCAGGCGGCCGGCCACGCGCCCTATCCCGGCGTCGACACCCTCAGGCACAGCGACGACCAGCTTCGCGCGCTGATCGACGTCTGCCATGTCCATGGCATCGCCGTGATCTTCGACGTCGTTTACAACCATGCCGGCGGCGGGTTCGACGACAAGAGCATGTGGTTCCTCGATCGCCACCTGCCCGGCGACAACAACAACAGCCTCTATTTCACCGACAAGGGCTGGGCGGGCGGCCTGGTGTTCGCGTTCTGGAACGATGGCGTCAAACAGTTCCTGATCGACAACGCCACATTCCTTTATGAGGAGTATCGGATCGACGGCTTCCGTTTCGACGAAGTCAGCGTGATCGATCGCTTCGGCGGCTGGGGCACCTGCCAGGACCTGACCTCGACATTGCGCGCGCAAAAACCCGAGGCGATCCAGATCGCCGAATATTGGCCGGTCAATGCGTGGATCGTGAAGGATCGCAGCGAGGGCGGCGCGGGCTTCGACGCCACCTGGAGCGACGGCATCCGCAACAGCGTGCGGGCGGCGATCGCGAGCGCCTCACAGGGCGCCAACGCACGCGTGCCGATGTCCCCGATCGCAGACGCGATCGCCGCGATCAGCCTGGGTAGCCGCTGGCGCGCGGTGCATGCGATCGAGAACCACGACATCGTCTATACGGGACGCGACGAACGGATCGCGGCGCTCGCCGACGGCAGCAATCCGCGCTCCTGGTATGCGCGCAGCCGCAGCCGCGTCGCGCTTGGCCTCCTGCTGACCGCGCCGGGCATTCCCATGCTGTTCATGGGCCAGGAGATGCTGGGGTCGAAGCCATGGAGCGACACGCCGAGCACGGATACCGAAATCGACTGGGCGGCGTTCGACCGTGGCGATGAGGTGATGGCCGGCTTCGTGCGCTTTGCGCGCGAGCTGATCGGCCTGCGCCTGAGGACGCCGGGGCTGCGCGGCGAAGGTTGCGCCGTCATCCACGTCCACGACGACAACCGCGTGCTGGCGTTCCAGCGCTGGGTCGAGGGCGACGGCGGCGATGTCGTGGTGGTCTGCAGCCTGAACGAAAGCCCGTTCCACAACTACGCGATCGGCTTTCCCGTCGCGGGCCGCTGGCGCGAGATGTTCAACAGCGACATCTACGACCGTGAGGTGACCGTCACCGCCGATGGCAGCGTGCACGCCGACGGCCCTCCGCTGCACGGCTTGCCCGCGTCCGCCGCAGTGACGATCCCGGCGAACGGGCTGTTGGTTTTCGCGCGGGGCTAACGCCATCGCTGGCATCTGTCCGGCGCCGGGCGATGACATTCCCGCGCGGGTTCCGTTATGCTAGGCCTTCGTTCGAGCGGCGCTCCCCGCCGCGATGCAAGTCGAAGAGCAATGGCCGCACCTCACGTTCCGCAGATCGCCCTTTATCGCCGCTGGCTGCAGGAGCAGCGCGGCCTGAGCTTTTCCAGCTTTGAGGACATGCGCCAGTGGTCGGTGCGCGACCTCGACGCCTACTGGCAGAGCATCTGGGACTATTTCGACCTGCGCTCGCCGACGCCGCACCGCGCGGTGCTGGCGGAACGGAAGATGCCGGGCGCGCTCTGGTTTCCCGGTGCCTCCGTCAATTACGCCCAGCAGGTGTTCCGGCACGTCGAAGCCGCCGATGCCGCGGGCCTGGCGGCGATCGTGAGCAGCGGCGAAGATGGCGTGCTGAAAGCGACGAGCTGGCCCGAACTGCGGCGACAGGCGGCCGCGCTTGCGGTTCATCTACGGGAAAAAGGCGTCAAGCCCGGCGACCGCGTCGCGGCCTATCTGCCCAATATCCCCGAGACCATCATCGCCTTCCTCGCCACTGCGAGCTTGGGCGCGATCTGGAGCGTGTGCGCGCCCGACATGGCGGCGCCGGCGGTGATTGATCGCTTCAAGCAGATCGAACCGAAAGTGCTGATCGCCTGCGATGCCGTCACCTATGCAGGCCGGCGGCATGACCGCCGCACCGTGGTCGATGAGCTCCGGCGCTCGCTGCCAACGGTCAAGCATTTCATCCTGCACAGCGACGCGGAGAGCGCCGAGACGGCCGATCCGCTGCTATCAGCGATCTTCGCCCGCCGCAGTCCCGCGATCGATACGTTCGAGCCGGTGTGGCTGCCGTTCGATCATCCGCTCTGGATCGTCTATTCCAGCGGTACCACCGGCTTGCCGAAGCCGATCGTGCACAGCCATGGCGGCATCATCATCGTGGTGCTGCCGCTGAACACGCTGCACAACGATATCGGCTGCAGCTACCAGCCGAACTCGTTTGGCGAACGCTTCCATTGGTACAGCTCGACCGGCTGGATCATGTGGAACTGCCAGGTCAATGCGCTCCTGGGCGGCACCACCTGCTGCATCTTCGACGGCAGCCCCGGCGGCTCCAAGGACAAGCCGGACTGGACCACGCTGTGGCGCTTCGTGGCCGACGCGCAGGTGACAGTGTTCGGCGCGGGCGCAGCGTTCTTTGCCAACTGCACCAAAGCCGAGATCGATCTCGCCGCCGTCGGCGACCTCTCACACCTGCGCGCGCTCGGCTCGACCGGATCGCCGCTCAGCGCCGACACGCAAGCCTGGTTCAACGAGCGCTTCGCCGCGCTCTCAAAGGTCAATGGCAACGCCGCGCAGGCGGACATGTGGTGGGCGAACATTTCCGGCGGCACCGACTTCGCCGGCGCCTTCATCGGCGGCAACAGGGAATTGCCGCAGACGCCGGGCACGATGCAATGCCGGATACTGGGCTGCGCCGTGGAGGCATTCAACGAGCAGGGACGGCCCGTGATCGACGAGGTCGGCGAACTCGTCTGCACCGAGCCGCTGCCGTCGATGCCGCTGCGTTTCTGGAGCGATCCTGGTGATACGCGCTACCGCGCCAGCTATTTCGAGACCTATCCGGATAATTTCGACGGCAGCGGACGCGGCCCGGTGTGGCGGCATGGCGACTGGCTGAAGGTCGCCGCCGACGGTTCCTGCGTGATCTATGGCCGGAGCGACGCCACCATCAACCGGCACGGCCTGCGCATGGGGACGAGCGAACTTTACTCGGCGATCGAGGCGCTGCCGGAGATCCTGGATTCGATGGTCGTCGACCTCGAATATCTCGGGCGCGAAAGCTACATGCCGCTGTTCGTGGTGCTGCGCGACGGCATCGCGCTCGACGAGGCGATGAAGGCAAGGATCAACAAGGCGATCGAAGCCGGCCTGTCCCGCCGCTTCCTTCCCAACGAGATATTCCAGGCGCCCGAAATCCCGCGCACGCTATCGGGCAAGAAGCAGGAGCTGCCGATCAAGAAGCTGCTGCTCGGCCATCCGATCGAGAAGGTCATCAACAAGGATGCGATGGCCAATCCGGGTTGCCTGGAGTGGTACCTCGCTTTTGCGGGCGACTATCTGCAGAAAAATACGGGCGCCGCTTGAGGCGGCGCCCGCATTCTAGGTTTTTGTTTTGACGCGTTTTCTTCACGCGAACCGGTGTCCACTTCGCTCGAAAACGCTCTACGTGGACTGAAGCGTCCGCTTCTTCACCCGCTCCAGCCACTCGCGCGTGAGCACGAGGTCCGCCTGCGAGAGCTGGTGTCCGGCCGGCAGGGTCCGATGCGTGACATCGGCGCCGGCATCGCCCAGTATCTCAGCCAGCTTCGCCGAGTTGGAGGCCGTTACGATCGGGTCCATCTGTCCCGCCGCGACCAATACCGGCGCGCCGGCCAGGTCGGGGCGCGGTGGATCGGACAGCGGCACCATCGCGCGCAGCAGTATCGCGCCCGAAAGCGTGCCGGGACGAAGCAGCATCATGGCTGCGGCGATGTTGGCACCGTTGGAATAGCCGACCGCCACTGGCGCGCCGATGCCGAGACGCCGCCGCATCGCGTCAACGAAGTCGGCCAGTTCGGCGGCACGCCGCCGAATGTCGTCCTCATCGAACACCCCTTCCGCAAGACGGCGGAAGAAGCGCGGCATCCCATTCTCCAGCACGCGGCCGCGCGGCGACAGCAGCGCCGAATCCGGCGACAACATCTTGCCGAGATCCAGCAGGTCGTTCTCGTCGCCGCCGGTGCCGTGGAGCAGCAGGAGGGGCGGAGCGCCCGCCCCTTCCGCCGGCACGAAGCGATACACGAAGGGTGTCTCGTTCGTCATGCGACTTCTCCCAAATCAGGCAGCACGCTTTCGATCTCCTTGCGATGCCGCTCGAGGAACGCCGGCAGCTTCAAGGTGTGGCCGAGGCTCTCGACGGGCTCATCCACCGCAAAGCCCGGAATGTCGGTCGCGATCTCGAACAGCACGCCGCCGGGCTCGCGAAAGTAGATCGAGCGGAAGTAGTTCCGATCCTTCTGCTCGGTCGGATGCAGGCCGTGCGCCGAGACCAGCTTCTGCGCCATCTGCCCCTGCTCCGCATCGTCAGCCGCGCGGAACGCGATGTGATGCACCGAGCCGACGCCCTGATGACCGCGCAGGAAGCCCTTGGCCTCGTAGATGTCGACGATGCCCCCTTGGGCGTCACCGGGAGCAGCGAAGCGGATCACCGAACCCTCGCGCGCGACCTCGCGGAAGCCGAACACATCGGTCAGGATGGCCGCGGTCTTCTCGGCAGTCTCGAGCAGCAAGGTCACGCCGTGGAAGCCGCGGATCGCGTGCTCGGCTGGGACGTCGCCATTGCTCCAGGCCGGCTCATCTTCCGCGCCGGCAACGCCGACGACAGCGAGCGCCATGCCATCGGGATCGGTGAACGGCAGCACCGACTCACCAAACCGCTTCTCCAGCGGCTGATGTGGGATGCCCTTCTCGACGAAGCGCTGCACCCAATAGCCGAGCGAGCGCGCCGGCACGCGGAAAGCGGTCTGATGGGTCTCGCCGACGCCACGACGGCCGGCGGGGGCGCCCTCCCACGGGAAGAACGTCAGGATGGTGCCGGGATGACCGACCTCGTCGCCGTAGTAGAAATGATAGGTCGTGGGATCGTCGAAATTGACGGTCTTCTTGACGAACCGCAGGCCGAGGTCGCGCGTGTAGAAGTCGAAATTCTTCAGCGGGTTGCCGGCGAAAGCGGTGACATGATGGATGCCAGACATTGGTCTCTCCTGGTTAATTCGGGAACCCGATCGGGCTCGTCGAGCGCAATATCGGCCCGCTATGTTCCGAGAACAATCCATGCTTTCATGGCGCCACTGTCTACGAATTGAGGACAATCGGCGGAGGCAAGATGGACAAGGTCGCGAGCTTGCGGGCGTTCGTGAAGGTCGTGGAGACCGGCAGTTTCGCCGAGGCCGGCCGACAGCTTCGCCTCTCCCGCTCCGCCGTCAGCAAGTATGTGGCCGAGCTCGAAGAGAGCCTGGGCGTGCAGCTCCTCAACCGCACCACCCGCCATGTCAGCACCAATGAGAGCGGCCAGATGTATTTCGAGCGCGCGCTCTCGATCCTGTCCGAACTCGACGCGGCGGATCAGGCGGTGTCGCAGGCGCAATCGGCGCCGCACGGACTGCTTCGCGTCAACGCGCCGATGTCGTTCGGCACGTTGCGGCTCGGACCGGCGGTCGCGGACTTCATGGGGAAATATCCGAAGATCCAGCTTCAGCTCGTCCTGAGCGACGACCTGCTCGACCCTGTGCAGGACGGCTTCGACGTCACCTTACGGATCGCGGAGCTGGAATCATCGAGCCTGATCGCGCGCAGGATCGTGCCGGTCGACCGCATCGTCTGCGCCTCGCCGGATTACCTGACCGAGCACGGCACGCCGACCCATCCGCGCGATCTTCGCGAGCATGTCGCGCTGACTTACGGCTTTCTGCTCACCGGCAACCAATGGAAGCTGACGGGTGCGGATGGCGATCACTGGATCCAGCCATCCTGGTCGCTGTGCGCGAACAACGCAGAGGTGCTGCGCGACGTCGCCGTGAAGGGGCACGGCATTGCGCTGATCCCGACCTTCATCGCCGGCGATGCGCTCCACACCGGAACGCTGAAGACCATCCTTTCGGACTATCACGCACCGCCGCTGACGCTCTACGCGATCTATCCTCCGACCAGGCACCTTTCGGTGAAGGTGCGGCTGTTCATCGACTTCCTGGTCGAACGCTTCGGCGCGGGAGCGGATTAGCGCGGGAGATAATCCGCCGTGCTCACCAGCATGCCATATGACGACCCCAGCGCGGCCATGAAGGCAGCGTGGACCTGCGCGGCGGGAACGTTGACGCCGCCGAACGCAAGTTCGCGCGTCGCGCAGGCGTCGTGCACGACGGTGGCCTTGTAGCCGAAATCCGCCGCCGCGCGAGCCGTCGCGTCGATGCACATATGGCTCATTGCGCCCACGATCACGACGTCCTCGATGGCTTTCGCATCGAGCGCCTGCTTGAGCGGAGTGTCGCGAAACGAGTTGGGATAGTTCTTCACGATCACCGTCTCGCCGTCGGCCGGCTGGACGGACCCATGGATTTGCGCGCCATCCGATCCCGCGACAAAGAACGGCGCATCCGGCCGCACGAATTCATGCCTGATGTGAATGACCGGATCGCCGCTGGCACGGGCAGCAGCGATGACCCGCGCCGCGTTGGCCGCGGCCGCGTCGATCCCGACCAGCGGCAGCCTGCCGGAAACAAAATAGTCGTTCTGAAGATCGACAACGATGATCGCGCGCTTGCTCATGGCCGGACCGTCCTTTCCGCAGATTGGTCTGTATCTTTCTGGACAAGGTTAGGCCCGCCATCGCATGCTGCAAATTGGCGATACCGACATAAAACGGGTTGATACCGACAGATGGTTTCCCGAGGCCCCACCGAGATCGGACTGGTGCATTATCCCGGCGCGCAGCTCGCCGCGATCCATGGCCTGACCGATCTGTTCGGCGTCGCCGACCGGATTGCGACCCGACATCGCAAACGCAAGTCCGCTCTGTTGCGGATCAGCCATTGGCAGCAGGCGGAGCCGAACAAGCCGCCGGCGCGGGTCTTCGACAGCGTCCCGGACAGCGATGCGAAGGCAGCGCCTGCCGCGCTGATCCTGCCGCCGAGCCTAGGCGAGCCGCCCACGACGGAGAAGGCGGCGCCTTTCGTGCGATGGCTGCATGGCCATCACGACGCCGGCGTCACGCTCGGCTCGGTGTGCGCGGGTGCATTCCTGCTCGGCGAGACCGGCCTCTTGGCAGGACGATCGGTGACGACGCACTGGGCCTACGCCGAGCAATTCCAGAACCGTTTCCCGGAGGCGCGCGTCGATATCGACCGGCTCATCATCGACGATGGCGACATCATCACCGCCGGCGGCGTGATGGCCTGGACCGATCTCGGCCTGAAGCTGGTCGACCGCCTGCTCGGGCCGACGGTGATGATCGAGACCGCACGCCTCTTGCTGGTCGATCCGCCTGGCCGCGAGCAGCGCTATTACAGCGCGTTCGCGCCGCGGCTGACCCATGGCGACAAGGCCGTGCTCAAGGTGCAGCACTGGCTGCAGGCGACCGGAGCAAAGGACATCGCGCTGGCAACACTCGCGGCGCGTTCCGGATTGGAAGAGCGCACGTTCCTGCGCCGCTTCCAGAAGGCGACGGGCCTGACGACAACGGAATATTGCCAAAGGCTGCGCGTCGGCAAGGCGCGCGAATTGCTGCAATTCAGCCGCCTGCCCGTCGAGCGGATCGCCTGGGACGTCGGCTATGGCGACCCGAGCGCATTCAGGAAGGTGTTCATGCGCATCACCGGCCTGACGCCGGGCGACTACCGGCGCCGCTTCAACGTGGAGTGAGGGGCGCATAGGCTCGTAGCCCGGGTGGAGCCAACGGGTCGCGCGAACGCGCGCCCCGTTGGCTCCACTCGGGCTACGACGTTGTTCGTGTCAAGTGAGCGCACTCACACCAGGAACACGGTCGATCCCGTGGTCTTGCGGGCGGCGAGATCGGCGTGGGCCTTGGGGGCGTCCTTGAGCGGATAGGTCTGGTTGATCTCGATCTTGACCGCGCCTGATTTCACCACGTCGAACAGTTCGTTCGCCATCGCCGCCAGATTCTCTCGCTTGGCACCATAGGTGTTCAGCGTCGGGCGGGTCACGTACAGCGAGCCCTTCTGTGCCAACAGGCCGAGATTGAGCGGCTCGATACTGCCGGAGGACTGACCGAACAACACCGCGACCCCGAGCGGCGCGAGGCAATCCAGCGATTTCAGAAAGGTGTCCTTGCCGACGGAGTCGTAGACAACAGGCACCAGATTGCCTTCGGTGATCTCCTTGACGCGGGCGACGAAATCCTCGCGCGTGTAGACGATCGTGTGCGCGGTGCCGTGGGCTTTGGCGAGTTTCGCCTTTTCGTCGGTCGAAACCGTGCCGATCACGGTGGCACCGAGATGCTTCGCCCATTGGCCCAGGATCAGCCCGACGCCGCCGGCCGCGGCATGCAGCAGGATCGTGTCGCCGCTCTTGACCCGATAGGTCTGGCGAATGAGGTACTGCACCGTAAGACCCTTGAGCATCATCGCGGCGGCGGTCTTGTCATCGATGCTGTCGGGCAGTTTGAGCAGACGGTCGGCAGGGATCAGCCGCTCCTCGGCATAGGCGCCGAGCGGCGAGTTGCCATAGGCGACACGATCGCCCGGCTTCAGGTCGGTGACGCCGGGCCCGACTTCCTCGACGACGCCTGCTCCCTCGCTGCCAAGGCCGCTCGGCAGCGGCACGCCATAGACGCCCGCGCGGTTATAGATATCGACAAAGTTCAGGCCGACTGCGGTGTGACGGATCCGCGCTTCGCCGGGACCGGGCTTGCCGAGCTTGACCTCCTCCCATTTCAGAACCTCGGGACCACCGGCCTGATGGAAACGAAAGGCGTGTGTCATGAGAAACTCCTGCAGCACGGGATGATTGTGAATCTCAGCGAAAGCGGCGAATGCAATCCATTTCGCCGGCCGCAGACCATATCAGCGTGCTGCATGGCGGCAAGCAGCGCCCGCGGTCATCTTGCCGTGAGCTCGTGACGCAGTGCAAAATTCTTCCAATCAGATCGGACGCAGCAGAGATAATCTAGTCCTGCAACGGATGGTCGAGTCAGATCACCACGACGACCTTGCCCAGCGCGCGGCGGTCGGCAAGGTGCTGGATCGCCTTGCCGCCCTCCTGCAGCGGGAATTCGGCGCTGATGCCTGATGACAGCATGCCTTGCGAATAGCAGGACTGGAGCGCCCGCCGGTTCTCGGCGAGGCGTGAATCCTGCGACAGCGTGAAGGTGCGCCAGTTGATCCCGAGCACATCGCAATTCTTCAGCAGCGGAAGGTTGAGCGGCAATGACGGAATGCCGGCGGTGAAGCCGAGCACGAGATAGCGCCCGCCCTCTGCGATGCAGCGAATGGCTGCTTCCGAGAGCCATCCGCCGACGGGATCGATGATCACATCGGCGCCGTGCGGCCCGACCGCCTGCTTCAGCCGCGCAGCGAGCTCGCGACCATCTCCTGTTGTCTCAGCCGAATAGATCACGCCTTCAGAGGCGCCATGCTGGCGTGCGAAGCCGAGCTTCTCTTCCGATGAGGCCGCAGCGACGACGCGGGCGCCGAGATTGCGCGCGACCTGCACGGCGGCAATGCCGACGCCCCCTGCTGCGCCGAGCACCAACACGGCTTCGCCGGCCCGCACACCGGCGCGGGTATGCAGCGCGTAGTAGGCCGTCTCGAAGGTGAACTGCATGACTGCGGCATCGACGAACGACATGCCCTCGGGAATCGGGCTGCAGCGCGTGGCATCGACGGCGACGAACTCCGCCATGCCGCCGGTTCCGGTCCGCGCCGCGACCCGCTCACCGACGCGCAGCCCGGCAACCCCTTCCCCCACCGCGGCCACGACGCCGGCCACCTCGGCGCCGGGCGCGAAGGGCCGCGGCGTCTTGACCTGATAGCGATCCTGGATCGTGAGAAGATCCGGATAGTTCACGCCGCACGCCTTCACCGCCACCAGCACCTGCCCGGGTGCGGGCACCGGCTCCGGTACATCGAGCAGCCGCAGGGTTTCGGGCCCGCCCGGCTCGCAACTCATCAACGCGCGCATCAAATGTCCTCCGGTGGTACCCCCGTCAGCGACAAATGAAAAGAAGTCCCGCACCCGCAATGACGAAAACGATCAGTTGCGTTGACCTTGCCTGCCACAGGAATGGTGGCGACGGAACAATCCCGGCGCTAACATGCCAATGCCATGCCGGGAGCCTCCGCCGCACTTCGATCATCACGCGCTGCACCGTCGCGTTCAGCGATCGACTCCGGCTATGTCGGCCTGGTCCTGAGCGGCGTGCGCGAGGCCGGCTTTGATATCGACCGGCTGTTGGCGCGCGCCGGCATCGCGCCCGAGCAACTCGAGAAGCCGGGCGCCCGGCTGCCGCAGGACCAGTTCGCCCGCCTGATCGCGATCCTGACCCGGGAAACGCGCGACGAACTCTGGCTCTTGTGCAACCGCCCGATCAAGCCCGGCACCTTTCGCATGATGTGCCGGCTATTGATCCGCTCTGCCAATCTGCGGGAGGCGATCCGGATCGGCTGCCAGTTCTATCATCTGGTCGCCGACGATTTCGTGGTGCGGCTGGCGGAAGGCAGGGATGACGCTTCGCTCTACGTCACCGACACCATCGCCCAGCCGAACCGGCGGCGCATGGTCAACGGCGCGATCCTCTTGTTCGCCTATGGGCTGATGTGCTGGCTGGTAGGCCGCCGGCTGCCGTTGATCACCGTTCACTACGTCTTCCCGGAAGAGCCGTTCAGCTCGGAGCTCGAGCCGTTCTATAGGGCGCCGATGCTGTTCGACCAGCCGCGCACCGAAATCCGCTTCGATGCCGAATTGCTCGATCTGCCGATCATGCCCGACGAGGAGCGGCTGCGGCGCTTCCTCGCTTCGATGCCCAATGCGCTCCTGGTGCGCTACCGCGACGACAGCAGCATGGCCGAACGCGTGCGCGGCATTCTCCGCCGCAACCTCAAGCGTCCGTTGTCGTTTGAGGACATCGCCGGGATGCTCGCCGTCTCGCCGCAGACACTGCGCCGCCGCCTGCTCGACGAAGAGAACTGCGGCTTCCAGGATATCAAGGACCGGCTGCGGCGCGACCTCGCCACCCACCTATTGCAGAAGTCCCGCCTGTCGCTGGAAGAAATCGCGGTCTCGCTTGGCTTCTCCGAGCTCAGCACCTTCCATCGCGCGTTCCGGCGGTGGACCGGCGTAACGCCCGGCGAGTTCCGCGAGCGCCGCGGCCCTGCCGCAAAATAGTAGCGTCGGATTCCGCCAATCGGATTGGCATGCGCGGTCATTCAATGATGCAGCCTTGATGCGGATAATCCCGGCAAGGCCGATGTTCTCGGCCAACACGGGGAAGAAATGCCAATCCTGCGCCAATGGGCTGAACGTCATCCCGACAAGACCGCCGCGCTCGTCGCCTTTTCCGACCAGGCGATGACCTATGGCGAGCTCGATCGCCGCGCCAATGCCGTCACGCAGCTCCTGATCTGGATGGGGCTCGCCGCCGGCGACGGCATCGCGATCATGCTCGACAACGACCCGGCTTATTTTGAGCTGATCTGGGGCGCGCGCCGCCACGGCGTCTATTACACGCCGGTCAGCACGCATCTGAAGCCCGAGGAGGCGGCCTATATCGTGCGCGACAGCGGCGCCAAGCTGTTCTTCGTCGCCGCGCGTTTTGCGGACGCGGTCCAGGCGCTGCTCGCCGACAATCCGCACCGGTGCACGGTCTACGCGCTCGGCGGCGCGTTGGATGGCAGCTTTGACTATGGCGCGGAGCTTGCCCGCTTCGATCGCCTGATCGAGATTCCCGACGGGCCCGTCGGCAAGGATTTCTTCTATTCTTCAGGCACGACCGGCAGGCCCAAAGGCATCAAGCAGCCGCTGTTCGCCAATCTTCGCCAGGCGCAGGCCTCCGGCGACTGGGTGCGCGACAATTTCGGCTTCGCGGAGGATACGGTCTATCTCTCTCCGGCACCACTGTACCATGGCGCGCCTCTTCGCTTCACCATGCGCACGCTGGAGAGCGGCGGCACCGCCGTGATCATGACGAAGTTCGTACCGGAGCAGGCGCTGGCCGCGATCGAGCATTACCGCGTCACCCACAGCCAGTGGGTGCCGACGATGTTCTTCCGCCTGCTCGCGCTGCCTGACGAGATACGCGCCCGCTACGATCTCGCCTCGCATCGCTGCGCGATCCACGCCGCCGCGCCTTGTCCGCCCGAGCTGAAGGAGCGGATGATCGACTGGTGGGGGCCGATCGTCTGGGAATATTACGCGGGCTCGGAGCGCAACGGCGCCACCTGCATCTCGACCGCGGACTGGCTGACCCATCGCGGCTCGGTCGGGCGCGCCTGCGTCGGCACCATCCATATCCTCGACGAAGCGCAGAACGAGCTCGGCCCCGGCGAGATCGGCGACGTCTATTTCGACGGCCCGCAATTCGTCTACCACAACGATCCCGAGAAGACCGCGCGCTCGCGAAACGCCAAGGGCTGGTCGACCATCGGCGATGTCGGCTATCTCGATCACGACGGCTATCTCTATCTGACCGACCGCCGCTCGCACATGATCATCTCCGGCGGAGTCAATATCTATCCCGCCGAGATCGAAAATCGCCTGGCGCTGCATCCCGATGTTGCCGATGTCGCCGTGTTCGGAATCCCCAATCCGGAGTATGGCGAGGAGGTCAAGGCCGTGGTGCAGCTCAGGGAGCCATCGAAGGCATCATCGGCGCTTGCGACTGAGCTGATGGCGTTCTGCCGGGACGGCCTGTCGCACGTCAAATGCCCGCGCTCGATCGATTTCGCGGCCGAGCTGCCGCGGCAGGAGAACGGCAAGCTGTTCAAGCACGTGCTGAAGCAGCGCTATCTGCAGCCGGCCTGATCAGAGATCATCAACAACGAAGACAGGAAAAGAGCATGAAGAAGCTCATGGTGGCGACCTGTGCGATCGCATGGGCGGGGTTGTCGTTCTCCGCGTTCGGACAGGAGAAGAACTACGGACCGGGCGTGACCGATAGCGAAGTCAAAATAGGTCAGACCATGCCGTATAGCGGCCCGGCGTCGAGCTTCGCGGCGATCGGGCGTGCGATGACCGCTTATTTCCAGAAGGTGAACGCGGAAGGCGGCGTCAACGGCCGCAAGATCAACCTGGTCTCCCTCGATGACGGTTATAGCCCACCCAAGGCCGTCGAGCAGACGCGGCGATTGGTCGAGAGCGAGGAGGTGCTGGCGATCGTCGGCACCTTCGGCTCGCCGACCAACTTCGCAACGCAAAAATATCTGAACGCCAAGAAGGTGCCCGGCCTGTTCCTCGGCACCGGCGCCAACCGCGTCTCCGAGCCCGCGACCTATCCATGGTCGATGGGTTGGCAGCCGAACAACCATGCCAAGGGCGTGATCTACGCCAAATACCTCCTCAAGGAGCGGCCCAATGCGAAGGTCGCGGTGCTGTTCCAGAACGACGATTTCGGCCGCGACTACGTCAAGGGCTTTCGCGACGGGCTTGGCGACAGGGCCGCGACGACGATCGTCAAGGAGCTCAGCTACGAGATTGCCGAGCCGACCATCGACTCGCAGATCCTGATCCTGAAAGCGACCGGCGCCGACGTGTTCCTCGACATTTCGACGCCGAAATTCTCCGCGCAGGCGATCAAGAAGATGGCGGAAACGAAGTGGGATGCGCTGCACCTGCTCAGCGATGCCGCCGGCTCGATCTCCAGCACGCTGGTGCCGGCGGGGCTGGACAATTCCAAGGGCGTCATCACCGTCGCCTTCCGCAAGGATCCGAACGATGCGGCATGGGCCGATGATGCCGGCGTGAAGGAATATCTCGCCTTCATGAAACAATACATGCCCGAAGCCAATCCGTCCGAGACCTATCACGTGTTCGGCTATGCGACGGCGCAGACCTTCGTTCACGTCCTGAAGAATTGCGGCGACGACCTGACGCGCGAGAACCTGATGAAGCAGGCGACCAGCATCAAGGACCTCGTCCTCCCGATCATGCTTCCCGGCATCAAGCTCAATACCACCCCGACGCGCTACACGCCGATGAGCCAGGAACAATTGATGCAGTTCGACGGCGTGAAATGGAAGCCGATCGGCGAGGTGATCGACGCGGAGAAGTAGGACGACTACCTCGCCCCGCCCTTGCGGGGAGAGGTCGGAATTCAAGCGCAGCTTGAATTCGGGTGAGGGGCTGCTTCCGCGAACTCATCTGACGCCGTCTTCGTGGAGACAACCCCTCACCCTACCCTCTCAGAGCGAGCTCCGCTCGTCTGGGCCCCGTGGAGAACGGGGAGAGGGAGGCGCAGGGCACTTGCGCTCTTCAGTCTATTCACACTCGCGCAGCACCTCCCGCGCGATGGTCATCTTCATCACTTCGGTGGTGCCCTCCGCGACCTGCGCGATGCGGCTCTGGAAATAGAGCTGGCCGAAGCGGTTTTCCCTGAGCACGCCGAGCCCGCCATGGATCTGGATGGCGCGATCGATGACCCGGCAGGCCGCGAGCGGCGCGAAGCATTTCACCATCGCGGCTTCCTTGCGTGCATCGAGGCCACGATCGAGCATCCAGGCGGTCTTGTAGACCATCAGCCGCGACTGCTCGAGGTCCATCTCCGATTCCGCCAGCATCCATTGAATGGCCTGCCGTTCCGCGAGCGGTTTGCCGAACGTCTCGCGCTCACGCGCCCGTTTCGCGGCCTGCGTCTGCGCCCAGCGCGCGGTGCCGGTCAGGCGCGCACCGATCACGGTGCGGTTACGGTTGAGCTGGTCCATCATGTAGCGGAAGCCCATGCCCTCCGCGCCCAGCATGTTCTTCGCTGGGACCACGCAATCCTTGTACTGGTAGTCGCAGCTCCGGCCGAGATAGGTGCCCGGCGCCATGGTCTCGTATTCGCGCAGCACCGACACGCCGGGATTAGGATAGTCGACCAGGAACAGGCTGATCCCCTCATAGCCCTTGCTCGGATCGGTCACGGCGTAGCAGAGCAGATATTTCGGCGTGATGGCGGGATGGTTCGGCGGCGGCGCCCAGCGCTTGATGCCGTTGATGATGTAATTGTCACCGTCACGAACGGCGGTGGTCTTTATCCCGGCCGCGTCGGAGCCCGCGCCCGGCTCCGAGATGTTGATGTGGTAGAACTTGTCCTCTTTCAGGATCGGATAGAGATACGCTTCCTTCTGCCATTCCGGCGCGACGTGAAGCGCGGGATGCGGATCGAGAAAGCCCGACCAGGTCGCGAGCAGGCCATGCATCACGGGCGACCTTACGATCTCCTCGTAGACCAGGCACTTCGCGACCGTGCCTAATCCCTGCCCGCCGGCTTCCTTCGGCACCGCCAATCCCCTGAAGCCGTATTCGCGGAATTTCCGCACCACGCCCATGAAGATGTCGTGCGGCACGGCGTAGTCGTCCGTTCCCCAGTCATGCTCGAGCGGGCGGCAGACTTCCTCCACAAAGGCAGCGGCCCGCGCCTTGATGTCGCGTTGTTCCCTGGACAGTTCAAAATCCACTGTGATCTCCAAGCCTTGTTTTGCAAGGCTGGAGACTAGGTCGGCTGCGTCAGGGCGATTATGGCGTGGAGAGCCAATCTGGTTGGCTGATTGCATCAGGCCGGGAGACCTTGCTGGCTTCGTCCTTCGCGTCGCTCGATCAGGCCGCGGTGTCTAGCGCGCGGAACTCGCGAAACAGGTCGGCAGCTCCCCAGTTGCTCAGCCATCTCTGGCTGAGCAAGCGCAAGTCGATGCTCCACGGCTGGCCTGAACCGGCGGGCATGGCACCGTCCCATAGGAACAAAAAACGCAGCAATCGCCTGGCTTGGGCTTCAGGTGGGCACCGCATGCCTTGCAATCATAGAAGAACCTGCAAGCATCTAGCGGCATGATTTCCATCTGACGATATCCGCAGTGTGGACATGTGACGATGGATTGCAGAATAAGTGAGTTGTCCTGCATCGCCGCATCCCGCCAGAAATAGTCTCGAAATCAGCGCCATGAGTATAGCGCCGATACGGCCTCCAGGGGACGAAAACGAGATTGCGGATAACGCGGGAAGGGACGGTGTCCCGCAAGGTCGCTTCTCCCGAGCAGAATTCGACCAGTTAGATTTTGTCTAATCGGCACGATGACGTCTGCGTCGTCGTGCCACGTGGGGGGTTCCGTGGCGACAACCTGCCAAGCGTCACTTTTCCGGCCAGCAATGGACAATGCTTGATCTTGGCGCGGCGGGATTCATGATCGCGCCTTCCGATAGCTCCAGATCTTGAGCAAAAGTAGCATTGCTACAAAATCATCTAATGATTGCTTCAAAACTAATTGCTTCAATAATCTCAAAACAAATGGTCGGCCTGCGTACCAACTACTCTCGGGGCAAGCTTGATTGCATTTCTGCATTTTGCCAACGTCAGGACGAGCGATTCACGTCGCTTATCTAAAAGAACGGCAAATTTTTGGAGCGCTCGGCATGACAAAGGCGCTCCGACACAACTGACATAGCCGTTCTGCATTCGGGGTGACCACCTATGTCTTGGGGGCACCTTCACGATTGTGTGCGTGTGCGTTTGTGGCGTCTCGTCGAGTCCGAACCTCAAAAACATAAATCCACGACGCGCTGAGCTCACGCTACAACCGCTGAATCTGCAAGTGACTCATCCGGAAAACAAAGAACTGCGTGCGCAGGGCAATCTCTGCTCGCGCTGTCAGCATCACCACGGCACACGCCGAACGAAAAAATTCAACAGGCTAGGCGAATGGGGCAAATACCGCATGTACGTCATCATCGATGATCGAGAGAACGTTGCCACCGGCTACATCGGCGGTTTCGATCGTGAAGGCATTTCTTCTGTTGGATTTTCGCCAACGGAGTTCCTTGAGTGGCTGGAATCTGCGGGCGACGATGAGCTGTCGGCCATTGACGCTTTTCTTCTTGGAGATTGTGATACTCGCGCCACCTTGCCTCGCACTGTCCGCAAGCGCTGCCGTGCACCGATCATCGCACTCAGCAACCAGAGAATGCTTAAGCACACGGTCGAGCTCTTTGAAGCTGGCGTGGATGATGTCGTCCATATTCCAGTCCACCCACGCGAGATCCTGGCAAGAACTGCCGCGATCTCCCGCCGCAGCCTCGGAATATCGACCCATGGCAGGCAAGGTGCGATTCGAGTCTTCTTTGACGGGAGAGATCCGGAAATTGGAGGAGCAGTCATGATGCTGCCGCGTCGCGAGCTCCGCATCCTGGAACACATGGTTGGTCAGCAAGGAAAATGGCTGACCAAAACGCAGATATTCAATGCGGTTTATGGGATCTTCGAGTCAACGTTCGATGAAAACGTGATCGAAAGTCACGTCAGCAAGCTGCGCAAGAAGCTGCGTGACCGTCTCGGCTACGACCCGATCGTCTCGAGGCGATATAGCGGCTACCGGCTCGATTCCTCGACAGGAGCGCCCGAAGACGACGCGACGCGAGATCTCCAAACCCTTGGCATCCTGGCCAAGCAAGCACCATCGAGGCCACGACCCATCTTCACTTGAGAGAACGAGATCATCATTCAGAACAGGTAACGCATCGCCACGAAAGTAGCCGCATGACCAACGACCGCGTGGCATCTGTGCAGATTTGGTAACGAGCTAGCGCATGCCTGCCCGTCACGACAGCAGGCGCAGCCATCCCATTCCGGATGACGGGTCTGCGCGACGCGCAGGCCCGCCGCTTACCTGTTGGCATCGCGTACCGCCTCGATAATGCTTCGATAGAGCAGCACGATTTGTCGGATCGCGCGCGAATCCTCTGGAGACGGTTCGAAACGTGAAAATCATTCTTCGAATGCATCGCTGAACCTTTCGCCTTGTGACAGCGACAATCTCGTTGTCACTGACGATCCAGGTTGCGTTGCCGCGCTGTGTAGTCCGATCCAATCGGCGGATGATTAATGAAGTCAGTGTTGCTTGCGGGGAAATTCAAACGATCAGCAGACAATTTCTTAATGGCCGACGCATTAGTGGGCTAAACGACATGCAGTTGAGTTGAACCTCGAACCAAAGCGCTCAGGGCGCTCATGAGGTGCACGCCGAGAAACTGCTCGCAAATCGTTGAGCCGAGAAACTGCTCGCAAAATCTTTTGAATTGGGTTGATCATGACGTTAGCACGCGAGACGGTTGAATTATTGGTTCAGACGGCGAGGATTTGGCACTTCGAAGGTAGTCGGCACGGGCTGCGCGATCGCGAATGGATGGCCCTGCGTTTTCTTGCTCGCGCGAATCAGTTCTCCCGGACTCCGTCGGCATTGGCCACTTTTGTCGGCACTACCAGGGGCACCGCATCTCAAATCGTCAAGGTGCTCGAAAGAAAGGGATTCCTCGTTCGCAAACCTGCTGCGGAAGACAAACGCTCGGTGATCCTTTATGTGACCGCGCAGGGTGAGAAATTTCTCGGGCATGATCCGGTCAATGTACTCGTAAAGGCGATAGGCGTGCTCAGCGTCGATCGCCAGACCAGCTCTCGCGATGCGCTCCGCCAGGTGCTCGACTGGTTGGATATTACCCAGCAACGACATCATGCGGACATTTGCAGGGAGTGCACGTTCTTGACGGAGAATAGTGCCGACGGCGCGACAGGCAACGCCCGCCCACAATTCACATGTCGCTTCTTTCGTGCAGCGATCACAGCGGACGAAACTATGCTGCTATGCGCGACCTTCGAGCGCGGCCGGCGATAGATTCATCCGACGCTGGCGCTGCGGACGTCCGCTAAAGCGTGATGACTTTTCTTCGAATCGTCATCCCGCTTTAGCTCTTTTTGTTTGAGCATCATCTCCGCGCAAACGCTTCGCGTTTGTCGCGAGGGAAAACCGGTGTCCACTTTTCCGGGTCATGCTCTATTTCGTTTCGTGATGCTGTATGCCGAGAGAGCAGGCGAAGCGCACGGCAGCTTCGAGCTGCAACCAGACGATTATTGGAATGCCGACAATTTTAATCATCTATGAGGCAGCTCGAATCAACAATCTTCATTGCCTGCATGATAGCTCGTCACCATCAACTCCTCGCCGCCAAAGGCGAACGTGCCGACGAGACCCATGATCATGACGACGTTCTATTCGTTAATCAATGAAGTGCAAAATACAACGACATCCGGGTCGACGAAACGGCAACTAAGGGCTCTCACCCGCATTACGGACTTGTTCCTTGCCGGGTCTGGTCGCTACTCCAAGCAGCAGATCAAACTGTTTGACGAGATATTCAAAACCCTCGTTGCCGTGATCGAGTTGAAAACCCGCGTCAGGCTGGTCCGCCATCTCGCGACTGACTCGAATGCGCCGGCAACGCTGGTCAGGGCACTTGCATCGGATGATGCTGTTGCCGTGGCGGCTCCGGTTCTCAGTCAGTCGGATGCCCTTAGCGAGTCCGATCTTGTCGCCTGCGCCAGCACCCAAGGTCAGGGCCACCTTCACGCAATCGCGCAACGTCGAACAATCAGCGAGGCGATCACGGAGCTGCTGATTCTGCGCGGCGAAGCCGGCGTGGTCCATGCGGTTGCGAGCAACCCGGGCGCCCGCTTTTCGGATGGCAGCTTCGGCGAGCTCGTCGCGCGATCGAGCGAAGATACCCAGCTTGCCCTCCATGTCGGGACGCGGCATGACATCCCCAGACATCATTTCCTGAAGCTTATGGAAACTGCCTCGGCTTCCGTACGCAACAAGATCGCCGCGGCAAACCCGCAATTTTCCGACGCCGTGCATGACGCCGTGACAGAGGTCATCGACGACATAAATCTGGAGGTCCGCAATCAGTCTCCGGATCACGCGCGGGCAAGGAAGAAGGTAAAGCGCCGCAAATACTGGAAGGAGCTCGGAGAAGCGGATGTTCACGCGGCCGCCCGAGCGCAGGATTTTGAAACGGCGGTGATGGCGTTGTCCGTCCTTGCAGCCTGTCCTATCGAACTGGTCGAACGGGCGGTTCTCAATGAGAATCCTGGCACCGTGCAACTTGTCGCAAAAGCCGGCGGATGTTCCTGGGCAACGGCCAAGGCTTTGCTGCTGATGAGAGTAGCGGACCGCAGGCTAAGCAAGATCGACCTTGATCAAGCGCGAGAAAACTTCGAGCGGATCGAGCTCCGAACGGCGAGACGAGTGCTTGAGTTCTACAGGGCACGCCGTGACGCGCGCACAAGCGAAAGCCATCCCATCACGCCGAGCGAAACCGGCTCCCTAGCGGTCGCCATGATATAGGTCCGCTAGAACAGGCGCCCGCCATTCGGAACTGGCCGCTCAGGCGCAACGAGCACCACACGGCCTTGTTCATCGGGAAAGCCCAGCGTCAGCACCTCCGAGAGGAATGGGCCGATCCTGCGCGGCAGCAGATTGACCACGCAGGCCACCTGCCGACCAATCAATGACTCGGCGGAATACAGCTCGGTAAGCTGCGCGCTGGACCGCTTCGTTCCAAGCTCGCGGCCGAGATCAATCGTCAGTTTCCACGCCGGCTTCCGCGCTTCCGGAAAATCAGCCACGTCAACGATCGTGCCGACCCTGATGTCGATGGCCAGGAACTCGTCGATCCCGATCGTTTGCGTCATGTAAACCTCGCGCAGCAAGTGTGTTTCGTTCGTGCTGTTGGCGTGACCAAAAAACGGTCATGCAAATCACGAACCGACGTTGGATACGCCAGTGATGCGATGGCTGCCAGCGGCAATATCGGATGTGAGTACGAACAGCACTCGGAGTTGCGTCGTAAAGCGGGACAGGGCAGGTTTTTCACGCAACCTCGGCTCGCATCACCTCTTGCGAGCCACGATGTAAGGACGGTTGTCGTTGCCCTTGGTTGCGTGGCTTTCAGTGGCGAGAATGTCGAAGCCTGCCGCACATATTTCCCGACCCAGCTCCGCTACCCGAAAGACGCCTGCATAGGGTGCTTTTCCGATCGCGCGCATCGCGGGCAGCAAGGCAAACGAGATGAGTGGGTTCATGTCCCCGACGCAGGGTGTCTTGGAGATGAACAAGCCTTCGGCTGCAAGCAAGGCGTGGATGCAGCGTAGCGTGCGAGGCAGGTCGCGGACCAGATGGAGATAGTTGAATCCCAGAACCACGTTGAACGGTGCTGCATCAGGCGTAAGCGCTTCTGCGGTCGCGGTGCGGAAGACAAGGCCCGGAATGGGCCCAGCGGTACCCCGCTATCGCCGCCACGAGACAGCGGACAGCCATTTGTGGGTGATGGACTTAGGCGTCAAGGAAGAGCGCCGCATGGGCCCGGAATAGCTCCGGATATTGGTAGATGGAGCCGTGACCCGAGTCCGGGTAGATTATGAGTTGCGCGTTCGGCAGGTTCTGCTGGAGCGTGAGAGAGTGTGCGGTCGGGATGATGGCGTCATCGCTGCCTTGCACGATCAGCGTGGGCTGCTCGATCGATTTCAGATAGTCGAGAGCGTTCTCGTCGGACATGATCCACTTGCCGATGGCCTCACCCTGAGCGGCGATGGTTTGAGCGCTCACCTCGGGATCACGATCCTGTCGGCGCAGTTTGCGCTCCAGGAAAGCGAGACCGGCTTTCCGGCTGGTCTCGGTCGGCTTGAAATGGACGGCCAGCCAAAGGTGCTCGGGCGGATCATAGCTGGCGGCGAAGATCTCAGCCGAACGGCTCGCCGTCATGTCGTTTCCGCGATGGCCTGTCCCCACCAAGATGAGCTTTCGGACGAGACGGCCGCCTTGCAACGCGATCTCCTGCGCCACGAAGCCTCCAATGGAGATGCCGAGCACATCGACCTGTTCAAGCCCCAGCGCGCGGATGAAGGCGATCGCATTGGCTCCCATCTCCTGGAAGCTGGTCGGCGTCTCGCCGGAGGAACTGGAGACGCCGGCGTTGTTGAACAGGATGACCTCGCGGTCCTTTGCCAAGCCGTCGGTCACGGCCGGGTCCCAGTAGTCCATTGTACCGATGTAGTGCTGGTTGAAGATGATGGGCACGCCGCCTGCCTTGCCGAAGCGGCGATAGGCGAAGCGGATGCCGTTGGCCTCGACGAACTGGGTCGGGGCGGTCTGGTGCGTGTGGGGCATGGCGCTCTCCTCTCTGATCGAGCGGACCGAGATCAGGCTGAAAAGCCGGGGCGCGCCGAAACAGCGTCGTACCAGCGACGGGTCGCGGTGTGGTTATCGGGGATCGGCATCGACAGCGCCTTGGTGGCGAAGTCGACGGTGACGACGGCGGTGATGTCCGCGGTCGAGAAGGTTTCACCGGCCACCAAGCTGTTGGCGGCCAAGCGTCCCTCGAGATCCGCATAGAAATCCCGGATGCGCAGAGCGCCGCGTTCCACCAGCGCCGGGATCTGATCGTAGCCGTGCGGGCCGGAGATGGCCCGTCCGGCGAGCCCCTTGGCATTGTTGCGCACGGTTTCCATCACGGCGGCAAAGCCTTCCTGCTCCATACGCCGCTCCCACATTGCGACCAGCGCCTTCTCCTTAGGAGTCGTGCCGCCGATCGGACGGTCGGAATAGGCTTCGTCGAGATACCGGAAGATCGCCTGTACCTCCCCGATCGCGGTGCCGTCTGCCAGGACCAGCGTCGGCACGACCCGGCGCGGGTTGATCGCTGCGTAAGCGCTGGAGAACTGCTCCTTTGCGCCCAGATCGACTGGCACCGTGGTTGCGCAAATGCCCCGTTCGGCGAGGTAGATGCGGACGCGGCGCGAATTGGGCGACGCACTCGACTGATAGAGCTTGAGTTCGTTCTTCATGGCGTTTTCCTGTCGGAGAAAAGATGCGGGCGCAGCCTGCCGCCGCGCCCAAAGGAGGAGGGTCAGCCAGCGGTCTTGCCGCCGTCAGCGGTCAGAATCTGGCCCGTGACGAAGGAGGCCGCGTCGGAACTGATGAACAGGATCGCGTTGGCGATCTCCTCGGGACGGCCGGTGCGGCCGAGCGGAACGCCGGCGGCGAGCTTCGCCTTGACCTCCGCGGAGCCGGTGAAGCGGTCGAGCATGCCGGTGTCGGTCGGTCCGGGTGCGACCGCGTTCACGCGGACGCCAGAACCGGCCAATTCCAGCGCGATCGACTTGGTGATCCCCTCGACCGCATGCTTGCTGCCCGCGTAGAGCGAGGCATAGGCCGCACCTTCATGGCCGTAGGTCGACGAGATGTTGACGATGCTGCCGGAACCCTGTCCCTGCATCACCCGGGCCTCATGCTTCAGGCTGAGCAGCACACCCAGGACGTTGGTATCGAAGGTGGCGGCATAGGTCTCGGCGCTTTGTGCGGTGATCGGGCCGGGCTTGCCTTCGGTGCCGGCGTTGTTGACTGCGATGTCGATACGGCCGAAGCGCGCGACGGCGCCATCGACCACCGCCTGCACCTCCTCATCCTTGCGCACGTCGGCGCGGATGAATTCAGCTTCGGCGCCGAGGCCGCGCAACTCTTCGGCCAGCGCGTGGCCGGCTTCCGGATTGCGGCCGGACACGATCAGGCGATGTCCAGCGCGGGCCGCCGCGACGGCGGTAGCGCGGCCAATTCCAGTGAGCGCGCCGGTGATCAGAGTGACTTTGCTTTCCATTTTCAGTCTCCTTGTTGCACTGAAGGCAAGCCGGGGGCGTTCACGAAAACCCGTTTTTTCGGGGCCGTGCTGCTGTCTCGTTCGCGCTTCGATGATTGAGATCTAGGCTTCGATTGCCTTGAGCGGAAAGACTTTGTACGCTCTTAGCTATACTTCAAAGGTATGGCCGGCCATGGAGCTGCGGCACCTTCGCTATTTTGTTGCGGTTGCTGAAGAAGGCAGCGTCTCGCTCGCCGCCGAGCGGCGCCTGCATACGGCGCAGCCGTCGCTCAGTCGGCAGCTTCGCGATCTTGAACTTGAGATCGGCGCCCGGCTCATGACGCGTGGATCACGTGGTATCGAGCTGACGGCAGCCGGCCGAGTATTCCTCGATCACGCGCGGGTGGCGCTGCTGCAGGTGGAAGCCGCCGCCGAAGCGGCGCGCCGCGCGGCGCAGCCGGCCAAATTCAGATTCGTCGTCGGCTTCCTGACCGGAATCGAAATGGAATGGATGTCACCCCTTATGGCGGTGTTGGCCGACGCGCTCCCGACCACGGAGGTGACGATCGTCAGCCAGCAATCGCCCGATCTCGCGGCAGGGCTCATGCGCAACACGATCGATGTCGCATTCCTTCGCCCGGAGAAGAACGCGCCAGGTTTGTCATTCCGGCTCCTTCGTCAGGAGCCGCTGATCGTGCTGCTTTCGGCAGAGCACCGACTGGCGCAGAAGACGGCGATCCGGCCCGAAGACTTAAGGGGCGAGACGCTGGTTGGTGTCCCCAACTCCAATTCTCCCGCGCTGCGTGCGGTGACGGATCGCTATGGCAGGGATATCGGCATCGACCTGACGCCGGATCACGAAGCGCTGAATATCGCGATGGCCATATCGCTGGTCGCTTCGACGAACGGGGTGAGCCTGCTCCCCCTCTATGTGCGCAACATGCTGCCGCCTTCCGTTGTCAGCCGCCCGATCGAAGGCGTCGCACCTACGATCGATCTGGTGCTGGGCTTCAACGAGGCCAATGGCTCGCCCCTGCTCAAGTCATTGCTTGGTCGCGTTGACGATCTGAAATTCAGGGTGACTGAGGTTAATTGAAGATGGCCGCTCGCGACAATAGCAGCCACGCCTGTCAGCTGTGCTGAATGGCAGCGTCCGTAGTGTTTGCCACAGATATGGAACACGACAGATTCAGCGAACGGCGGGCAAGCAAAGGATAATAGGAAGGGCTACAGGACACTGTAGCGTAGGATGGCGGAGAGGGAGGGATTCGAACCCCCGATAGGCTTGCACCTATGCCGCATTTCGAGTGCGGTGCATTCAACCACTCTGCCACCTCTCCCGGTGCCAAAAAGGTGATTCCTCACCCTCTGCGGTCGGGGCGTGTTCTAGGCGAGGATGCCGGGGGAGACAAGGCGCCGGGAGAAGATTTCCGCAGCGCCGAAACGGCCAAAGGAGGGCGAAATGGAGCATTTCACGGTGAAAGCCAATGGGGCGGCGTTCCATGTCGCCCGGATCGGGGCCGGCAAGCCGCTGCTCTTGCTGCATGGCTGGCCGGAATTCTGGCTCACCTGGGAGCCGGTCATGGCGCGACTTTCCGACCGTTTTGCGCTGATCGCCCCCGACCTGCGCGGCTTCGGCGACAGCGACAAGCCGGACGGCCCGTACGGGCCGGAGCAGCACACGGACGACATGCTGGCGCTGATGGATGCGCTCGGGATCGAACGGGCCGGCGTGGTCGGCCATGACGTCGGCGGCGCCGTGATGCAGCCCTTGGCACGCAAGGCACCCGAGCGGATCGTGGGGCTTTTCTTCTTCGATTTCGTCTATCCCGGCATCGGGCCTCGCATGGCGGCGCCGGATCGGCTGAACCACATCTGGTACCAGTCGTTCCACCAGATGGAGATGGCGCCGAAGCTCGTCGGCGCGACGCGCGAGAGCTGCGGCCTCTATATCGGGCATTTCCTCAAAGGCTGGTCGCATCGCCAGGATGCGTTCGACGATGTGCTGGACGCCTTCACCGACAACTTCCTCAAGGCGGGCAACCTCGCCGGCGGCTTCGCGCATTACCGCGCCGCGCACGCCGCGCGCGTGAAGATGATGCAGGGCGAAGCGCCGTCATTGCCTGCGATCACCGTGCCGACCTGCATCCGCTGGGCCGAGCACGATCCGCTGTTTCCCTATGCCTGGACCGACCGGCTCGGCGAGACCTTCGCGGACCTCGATCTGAAGATGTTCGAAGACGTCGGGCATTTCCCGCATCGCGAAGCCCCCGATCGCGCAAGCAACGAGATCTCCACGTTCTTTTCGCGCATCGGATGGATCTGAAGCGGGAGAATCAGGTTAGAAATTGGGTGGGACCGCCAGACGCGACAAAAATAACTGGCGGTCCCGTGCCGCTTCATCAAAATGCTGGCCGGGGAAGTGCGGCTTCGCCGGTCAGCGGAGGCGACGCGATCACCGTAGCAACGGGCGCCGCAACGGCCAACGCAATGTCGGCCTTAACCTAACCTTTAAACCTTACTGCACCCGGATTTCCGAGAAATCGCCCGTAAACCTACGGGAAGGTGACGAAATCAAGGGTAGGCATATACCCAGCGTCACGCACTCTTCTTTGCTTTCTTCTCGCCGTTGTCCTTCTCGTCCTTCTCGCCATTCTTTGCGCCTTTGCCGTTCTCCTTGCGGCGGATGGTGAAGCGCGCATTGCCGAGGCCGGTGCCGATCGTCAGCACGCCCCAGCGCTCAACGTCCTGCATGAAGGGGACTTCGGAAAGCCCCTGCACCACGCCGTCATTATGCATGACGATCGCGGTGTCGTGGTCGCCGATTTGCGGGATCGCCTCGACCAGGCTTGCCGGCAGGTTGAACTTGCTGCTCTCCCAATTGCCCGGCAGGTTCTGCGCGCCCTTCTCGATCGAGCCGTCCTCATTGATCACGCCGGGACAGGCGATCCCGATGAAGGGCGCCAGCTTCAGCCCATCGGTCTCGGCTTCCGCGATGAGGTCCTGCAGCATCTCGACCAGATGCTCCACCGCGGCTTCCCGCGTCGGGGTTTCATCGGCATGGCGCCAAAGCTCGGATTTCCAGACCGTGGCCTTGGAGAGGTCCGGCGCCTTTTTCCAGCGCGTCTCGACCACGCCGCAGCGGATGTTGGTGCCGCCGATGTCGACCGCCAGGATGCTATCATGAGCTTCGAAGATCCATGACGGCGCCAGATGCAGGCAGCCGATCAGCCCGGCTTCGTCGGGGTGATGGCGGATCGGCTGAAGATCAACCTTGAACTTCTCGTCCTTGAGGATGATCTCGGTGCGCGCGATCGCGAGCTCGCCAAGCCTGGAGTCACGGAAGCCACCACCGACCACGATGCGCTCAGTCTTGGCCCAGGCCTTGGTCTTGAGGAAACGCCGAGTCACATAGGCAAGCTCCAGCGCGAACTCCTCGATCGCGCTGTGAACCACGGCGGAGGCTTCGGTGTCGTCGCCGATCAGGATCGCGTCCAGCGTCTTCTTGCTGACCTGGTCGGACGGCTCATCGCCGAACGGGTCCTCGCCGGTCTTGCGCAGCGGCTTGCGCCAGCGATCGAGGATCTTGCGGAACGCGCTCTTGCTGGCGCGGTCGCCGAGGAAACCCTCGTCGTCCTTCAGTTCGATGTTGAAGCTGTCGACGTCGACAGACGGCAGCCGCGTCGCACCGTGGTGGGCGATCCCCGTTGTCAATACCAGTTCGTCGGCCATGAAATCCTTGCCCCGGTTGGAACCCGGGGATAACGGCCTGGAACGGGTTTGGTTGCGCCCACGACGGCGGCTAGATCTTCTTGTTTGAGCATGATCTTTTCGGAAAACCGGATTCCACTTTTCCGGATCATGCTCTAATCAGGCCGCGAGCTGCAGGATCTTGACGACGTCGGCCGGCTCGCGGATCGGCTGCGGATTCGAGCGGGTGAAGATCGATAGCATCGCATTCTTGCCGATCAGCTCGAAGCGGTCCTCGCCCACCCCGACATCGGCCAGCCGCCGCGGCAGGCCGAGCCTGGCGATGAAGGCGGCGAAGGCCTCGCCGGCATCGAGCTCGGGCGCGCCAAGCGCTGCCGCGATCTTCTTCTGCGCCTGCTCGGTCGCGGGGCGATTGTAGCGCAGCACGCTCGGCATCATCACCGCCGTGCAGAAATAATGCGGCACATCACAGGTGCCGCCGAGCACATGGCCGATCGCGTGGCTCGCGCCCATCGGCACCCGCCCCTGCAGGCCGAACGCCGACATCCAGGAGCCCAACTGGCAATTGATGCGTGCCGCTTCGTCGTTCGGATCCTCCTTGGTGCGCAAGAGCCCGTCATGGAGATAGCGCAGGCCCTGCAGGCAGACGGCATCGACCAGCGCATTGCCGCGGATCGAGCAGATCGCCTCGATGCCGTGATCCATCGCGCGGGTACCGGAGCCGAGCCATAGCTTCTCCGGCGTGTAGCGCGTGATGGCGGGATCGAGGATGATGGTGCGCGGCATCATCATCGGATGATTGAAGATCTGCTTCAGCTTGCGCCGCGTGTCGGTGACCAGCGTGCCGGAATTGTATTCGCCGCCGGACAGCGTGCTCGGAATCGCGATCATCCGCACCTTCGGCGTGCGGAACGGACCGAAGCGGCGCTCGGGCGTGGTCTCGAAACCATCGAGCCCGGAAGGATCGAAGATCTCGTGCTCCATGCACATCAGCACGATCTTGGCCGCATCCACCACCGAACCGCCGCCGATCGCGACCACGAGATCGGCGCCGGCCTCCTTGGCCTGCTTTGCGGTCTGCACCACGACGTCGCGCGTGGTGTGCTGCGGAATGCCGTCGAAGGTCGCGGCATAACGATCGCCGAGAGCGGTGCGGATCTTCTCGATTTCGTCGGTCGTGCTGTTGAGCGTGCGGCTGACGATTAGATAGACGCGTTTGGCGCCGAGCCTTTCTGCTTCCTCGCGCAGCGCCTCAGCCGCGGGCTTGCCATAGATAACCGAGTCCATTGGGGGATATTGATAGCTGCCCGCGGCATGCATGTTCGTCTCCTTGTCTGGTGCGTATCAGACGTCAGGCCTGGAACTTGGTGAAGTCGGGTGGCCTGCGCTCGGCGAAGGCTGCAAAGGCTTCGCGCGCTTCTGGCGTCTTGAGGCGCTCCTTGAACAGGCTGCCTTCCTCGGCCATCCGCGCCGCGATCCGCTCATGGTCGCGCATCAACTGCTTGGTGAGGCTGAGCGAGCCGGCCGGCCGCTTGGTCAGCGCGATGGCTGCATCGCGCGCCTTCTTGCGCAGCTCCGCCTGTGGCACCACTGCATTCACGAGCCCGCAGGCCAGCGCCGCGGATGCCTCCATCGGCTCACCGAGCGCGAACATCGCGTAGGCCCGCGCATGGCCGATCCGAAGCGGCAACAGGAAGCTCGAGGCCGCTTCCGGCACCAGCGCGAGATTGACGAACGGCGTGATCAGCCGCGCATTGTCGGCGAGATAAACGAGGTCGCAATGCAACAGCATCGTGGTGCCGACGCCGACGGCATTGCCCTGCACAGCGGCAACCAGCGGCTTCTTGGCCTTGCCGATGGTGGCGATGAAGCGATGCGCTCCGCCCTCGATGGCGGAATTGTCGCCTTTGGACTGGCTAGCGAAATCGGCGAGGTCGTTGCCCGCCGTAAAGCTGTCGCCGTCGCCCTGGAACAGGATCACCCGGACCAAGCCATCGGTCTCGGCGCGATCGAGCGCATCCGACATGGCGTCATACATCGCCACGGTGAGCGCGTTCTTCTTCTCGGGACGCTGCAAGGTCACCGTCATCACGCCGTCGACGATCTCGGTCTTGACATGCTCGCTCATGATTTGTTCCCTACCTCGCCGTTACCACTTTTCGCCGAACGGGCGGATTTCCAATTCGAACGTCCAGGCGCTCTTCGGCTGCTGGTAGAGCTGCCAATAGGAGGCAGCGACGGAGGACGGCGGCATCAACAGATCGGGATTGTCGAGCGCGTTGGGGCCCAACGCTTCGATGCGCCGCTGCCGCACCCATTCGGTGTCGACGCCGGAGTCGATGATGAGATGGGCAACATGGATGTTCTTCGGCCCGAGCTCGCGCGCCATCGCCTGCGCGACCGCGCGCAGGCCGAACTTGGCGCTCGCGAAGGCCGCGTAGCCCGGCCCTCCGCGCAAGGATGCGGTGGCGCCGGTGAAGAAGATGTTGCCTTGGCCACGCGGCAGCATCAGCCGCGCCGCCTCGCGTCCGGCGAGGAAGCCGGAATAGCAGGCCATCTCCCAGACCTTGCGGAATACGCGCTCGGTGGTTTCCAGGATCGGGAAATTGACGTTGGCGCCGATGTTGAAGATGCAGACTTCGAGCGGCGCGTGCTTGTCGGCGTCGTTGAGGAAGGAGATGATCTCCTCCTCCTTCCGCGCGTCGAGCGAGCGGGCATGGATCTCGCCGCCGGCCGCCTCGATCTCCTTCACCAGCGGCTCGAGCTTGGCGCCATTGCGTCGTCCGGCGAAGATCGTGAATCCTTCGGACGCAAATTTCTTGGCGATCTCACCGCCGATATAATCGCCGGCCCCGATGACCGCCGCCGTCGCATTTCTCTTCTGCATTGGCCTCTCCCGACTGCTGATTGGAATAAATCGATCTCGCCGCGTGCTCAGGACGTGCGCAGCGACTCCGCCAGTTTGTGCTTCAATATCTTGCCCGTCGAGGTCGCCGGCAGCGCGTCGAGCAGGATGATCTCCGAGGGCCGCTTGTAGGAGGTGAGCTGCGGCGCGACATGGGCCATCAAGTCCTCCGCCGTCGCCTTCGAGCCCTGCAGCAGCTGGACGAACGCGACCACTTCCTCATTGCCCTCGACCGGCCGCCCCACCACGGCGCACTGCACCACGGCGTCGTGGGTCGAGAGCACCGCCTCGATCTCCGCCGGATAGACGTTGAAGCCGGAGCGGATGATCATCTCCTTGGTACGGCCGACGATATAGAGGCAGTCGCCCTCGAAACGCGCGAGATCGCCGGTGTTGAACCAGCCATCGGGATCGATCGCCTTCGCGGTGAGATCGGGCGCGCGGTAATAGCCGCGCATCACGTTGGCGCCGCGGACATGGAGCTCGCCGACCGCGCCGCTTGCGACCAGCTTGCCATCCCTGCCGACGATCCTGGCCTCGAGACCGGGCAGCAGCGTCCCGACGCCATGGTCGGCTCTCGGCGCCTCCGGACGGATGCCGGAAATCCCGGGCGAGCATTCGGTGATGCCGTAGCCGTTGAGCAAAGGCAGCCCGAGTTCCTGTTCGACCCGCGATTTCAGATCGAGGTCGAGCGGCGCGCCCGCGACCGAGATCAGGCGCAGCGCGCCGCGGTTCAGTTTCGAAAGACCTGACGTCCGCTTGTATTCGAGCAGGCGCTGATAGGTGGCGGGAACGCCGTTCAGGATCGTGATGCCTTCCTCCGCCATCGCCTGCACCAGCGCCGCCGGATCATACTTCGCGACCAGGCGGACCGTGGCGCCGGTCATCAGCGTCATCGTCAGTAGCGAGATCCCGACGATGTGCGAGATCGGCAGCACGCAATATTGCACGTCGTCCGACGTCATGTTGCGCAGCGCCGCGGTGGTCTGGGCGCTGAACAAGAGATTGCGGTGCGTCAGCATCACGCCTTTCGGCGTGCCCGTGGTGCCCGAGGTGTAGATCAGCACGGCGACCTGGCTGGCGCCGTCGGCCTCGACCGGCTCGGGCGAGGTCGCCTCGTTCAGCGCGGATACGCCGATGCCATAGAGCGGGCCGACATCCTCCACCGGTGCGCTATAACGCGCGGCATGCGCGGCCGCTTCCTTGGAAACGTCGGTGGTGAGGAAGACGCGGCGCGCGCCGCTGTGATCCCGGATCTGGTCCAGTTCGCGCGGCGATAGCCGCGGATTGACCACGATCGCCCAGGCATCGAGCCGGCTCGCGGCGAACAGAAGGCACGCGAGCGGGATCGCGTTCTCGCTGACGATCATGATGCGGTCGCCGGCGCGGATGCCGAGCGCACGCAGCGCGTCCGCGGTGCCGCCGATGGCGCGATCGAGTTCGCGGTAGGTCAGGCTGCCGCCGTCATCGATCAGCGCCGTGCGATCCGGCGTCGCCGCGACATGCCGGTCGATCACCTCGTGAATCCGGTTCGGCAGATTTGCCAGAATTTCGGCCGCCGGGGCCGCTCGCTCCAATATCGTCAACGACACCTCCCGCCTCCACGACCCTTGTTCCGGGCCTTGCTGTGAATTGGTTTGCTTAGGTTCCTGGCCGTCTCGCGCAGCCTTTCGCCGCCGCGAGCTGGGCGACGATCTCTTCCTCGACCTCGCGCAGGCGATCCTTGCCGAAGAACATCTCGTCGCCGACGAAGAAAGTCGGCGAGCCGAACTCGCCGCGCGCCACCGCGGCTTGCGTGTTCTCGATCAGCTTCTTCTTGACGTCGTCCTGCTGGATGCGCGCGAGCACGCGGTCGATATCGACACCGGAGGCGAGGAACGCGTCGCGGAAGACCTGCGGATCGTCCATCTTCTTCGGCTCGACCCACATGTGGTGGTAGGCCGCACGGAAATAGGGCTCGAACAATCCCTCGAATTCCGCGGCGATCACGCCGCGCATCAGCATCAACGTGTTCACCGGGAAGAACGGGTTCGACTTGAATTTCGTGATGTGGTGGCGCCGCAGGAAGCGCTCGGTTTCCAGTGCGTTGTATTCGGCCTTGTTCTTGATCCCGCGCAGCGAGTCGAACGGCGACATGTTGCCGGTCGCCTTGTAGACGCCGCCGAGCAGCACCGGGACGTAGTCGAACTTCACGCCGGTGCGCTTTTCAATTCCCGGCAGGACCAGCTCGGCGAGATAGGCGTTCGGGCTGCCGAAATCGAAATGAAACTCGACTTTGAGCGGAGCAGCCATCGATTGCCTTTCCTTGGCTAGGCCGGCCCGTCGCCGCCATCGGTTGCGACCTCGGCTTTAAAGTTCTATTTTAGAACTGTCAATAGCGGATTGGGCTCTGCGGTAACGGTCGGCGCACAAACGGTTGAACGCGCCTCAGTGCCGAATTAGAATGAATCTTGCTTCGCGGACTGCAGGTGACTGGAGACATTGATGAAATGGGATACGCTTGAAGAGGAGCCGTGCTCGCTGGCCCGCACGGTGGCCGTGATCGGCGACCGCTGGAGTCTCCTGATCCTGCGCGAGTGCTTTCTTCGCAAGCGGAGGTTCGAGGCGTTTCAGTCTTCGCTGGGCATCACCCGCCATCTGCTCG
The DNA here is from genome assembly GCF_000472865.1 of Bradyrhizobium elkanii WSM2783. Lineage (GTDB taxonomy): Bacteria > Pseudomonadota > Alphaproteobacteria > Rhizobiales > Xanthobacteraceae > Bradyrhizobium > Bradyrhizobium elkanii_A. The sequence continues at coordinate 116,963 of NZ_AXAP01000004.1, forward strand.
CCGAGCGGCTGAAGAAGCTGGTGCGCTTCGGCGTGCTGCGCCGGATCCCGTACCAGGAATCGCCGAAGCGCTACGAATATATCCTGACGCAGAAGGGCCTCGACCTCTATCCGATCATCATGTCGATCGTGCACTGGGGCAACATCCACATGGTCGACTCGCGCGGCCGACCGATGCTGCATCAGCACAAGAACTGCGGACACATGTTCGACCCGGTGATGGTCTGCTCGGAATGCGGCGAGCCGCTGTCGGCCAAGGCCGTCCATGTGCATCCGGGCCCCGGCGCCCGCCAGACCTCGCCGGTGCACGCCATGGCGGCGGATGATCCGAAGGCGAAGACCAAGACCGGGACGTGACTGGGGCGCGGTAGCCCGCGTGGAGCGGAACGCGCAACCCGGGGCCGATGGATGACCCGGGTTGCGCTGCGCTCCACCCGGGCTACGCGCCGGGAAGTGAGCTCAAGCGGCCTAAAATCGCTCCAAATCCTTCAATTTGGGCGGGTTTTCGGCCCGTTTGCCTTGACTCCTGGCGCTTGGCAGCTATAACGGCGCCCAATCCGGCGTGGGATTTCTCGCGCCGCTTGTTTTTGTGCGAATTCCGGGGCAGGTCCCCGTCGCGCGAAAATCGTAACCCATAGCGACTGAACAAGAAGCCGCCCGGGGTTTCCCCGAGGACGGGATCGAACACGAAGGAATTAAACGATGTTCGCAGTCATCAAAACCGGCGGCCGGCAGTACCGCGTCGTTCCGGATGATGTTCTCGAGATTGGCAAGATCGCCGGCGATGTCGGCACGATCGTGCAACTTGGCGAAGTTCTGGTGGTCGGCGGTGAAACGCCGGTCCTGGGCGCGCCGACGGTGGCAGGTGCTTCGGTGGCGGCCGAGGTGCTGCAGCACAAGCGCGGTCCGAAGGTAATCGCGTTCAAGAAGCGCCGCCGCAAGAATTCCCGTCGCAAGCGCGGCTATCGCGATGAACTGACGGTGCTGAGGATCACCGAGATCCTGACCGACAACGCGAAGCCGACGATCGGCCCGCGGCCGAAGAAGGAAAAGGTTGCTGCAGCGCCCACTGAGGATGCCGCATAAGCCTTCAAAAACGCGGCGTTAGAGAAATGTGATCGTCACGTCTCAAAAGTTGAAACGTGACAAAAAGTGAAATGATTCCGTCAAGGAATTGATCTAGAGAATTACTGCAGTTGGAGACGAGCTATGGCTCACAAAAAAGCAGGCGGTTCATCGCGAAACGGACGTGATTCCAAGGGCAAGCGCCTTGGCATCAAAGCGTTCGGTGGCGAGCTCGTGATTCCCGGTAATATCATCGCGCGTCAGCGCGGCACCACCTGGCATCCGGGCCTTAATGTCGGCATGGGAACCGATCATACCCTATTCGCCAAAGTTGAAGGTCGTGTGGAGTTCCGCGCCAAAGGCAATGGCCGCACCTTCGTATCGGTAATTCCGGTGCTCGAGGCTGCAGCCGAATAGACGGTGGACGATATGAGTCCGCCGGATCCTGTTGAACCGGCGGGGCTCTAAGTGGCTCCAGGGGAGGCGGGATACCGGCCTCCCCTTTTCTGTTGCGCGTGTCCCATGTGGGGCCACGCGCAAGGATCGAAGCGTAGCGTACCGTTGTCGCATCACAGGAGCCCGACATGCTGCAGGATATCCCGACCCCAATGTTACGCGAGTCGAGAGGTTGCGTCCTCGAGACCGAACGGCTGACCTTGCGCAAGCCGACGCTCGCGGACGTAAAAGCAATTGCGCATCTCGCCAATGATCGTCGCATTGCAGAGAACACCCGCCGCCTGCCGCATCCTTATCTGAACGAGCATGCGGTCGAATTCGTGCGTGCGACTGCCGGGGGAGGCGGCGAGACCGTGTTCCTGATCGAGACCAGCTCCGCGCCGATAGGCGTGGTCGGCATCGACTGGCGCGAGCCTGATACTCCGGAGCTCGGCTACTGGCTCGGCGTCGAACATTGGGGCCAGGGCTTTGGCACCGAGGCCGCGCGCGCCACGATCGACTACTTCTTCGAGGAGTTCGGCCACGACTACCTGTTCTCCGGCGCCCGCGTCGCCAACCCGTCGTCGCGCAACATCCTGGAGAAATGCGGCTTCCAGTGGAGCGGCGTCGAGCTGCACCGCTTCGAAGCGCTCGGCTCCTCCACCCCGGTCGACTGCTTCCGCCTGTCGCGCAGCGTCTGGTCGTCGCTGAGGCGCTGGGGCTCATCGATGCGAAGGGATCGATAGCAGAGAAGACCGCGTAGGGTCTCGCCGCAAACAACACCCGTCGTCCCCGCGAAAGCGGGGACCCATAACCACCGGAAGTTGTTGAGGCGCGAGCAAGCAGAAACTGCGCAGCGTCGTTGAAGCTACACCGGCGGGCTCACCACCGGCTCTTCCCGCCCCAGCTTCTGCTCGCGCAGGAAGATGTAGAGCCCGGCGGCGATGATGATCGCGGCCCCGACGATTGTGGCCCAGGACGGCACGTCACCCCACACGACGAAGCCGAAGATCACCGCCCAGACGATCATCGAATATTGGTAGGGCACCACCACGCTTGCCGGCGCCAGCTTCAGCGAGCGATTGACACAGAACAGCGCCGCGACCGAGATCAGCCCGGCGACGAAGAAGAGAGCAAGGCTGCCGGCATCCGGCGTCACCCAGCCGAACGGCGACAGCACGACGCCGAGCAGGAACGTGCCGCAGAACTGCGACGAGGTCAGCACGATATCGGGTGTTGCGCGCAGCGAGCGCGTGATCAGCATCAGGACCGCGAACGACATGCTGCCGCCGAGCGCAATCATCGCCGGCAAGCTCACGGTTTGCGCTGATGGCCTGAGCGCGATCAATACGCCGCAGAAGCCGACCAGGATCGCGCTCCAGCGCCGCCAGCCGATCCGCTCGCCGAGCACCAGACCCGACAGCGCGGTGACGAAGATCGGGCCGGCAAGATAATAGGTGATGACGTCGGCGAGCGGCAGGTAGACGGTCGCAAGGAAGAAGGCGGCAACCTCGAGCGTTGACAGTATCACCCGCAGCAATTGCAGCCAGGGACGCTCGATAGGGAAGAACTTCGCACGCTGCTTCCAGATGATCGGCAGCAGCACCACCAGTGCCGCACAGGCGCGCAGCCACAACAACTGTCCGACCGAATAGGTCGCGACAAGGAATTTCCCCATCGCATCGCCGAACGAGAACATGAAGATCGACAGCAGCATCAGCCCGATGCCGGCAAGCCGGGCGGAGCGATCATCATAGGCGGAGAGTTTTGCGAACAGGGTCATGGATGGCTGGGATGCTTCTCGTCATGGCGGGATTAGAGCATGATCCGGAAAAGTGTGAGGCGGTTTTCCGAAAAGATCATGCTCAAACAATAACCTAAAGCGCGATGATGCTTCATCCTCATCTCATCGCGCTTTAGGCGGAATCGATTGCCGCATCAACATTGCTGCGATACCGGTACATCACAAAACAATTCTGCCGAGGAAAGCCCTGATATGACCGACTTCGACCCCGCCCAACACCGCATGGTGCAAGCACAGCGCTGGTTCGAAGATTTCACCCTCGGCGAGCGCTTTGTGATCCCGAGCCGGACCCAGACCGAGGCGGTGTTCGCGGCGTTCCAGACCGCCAGCGGCGACACCCATCCGATCCACTATGACGTCGAATATTGCCGTGCCCGCGGCATGCCGCACCTGCTCGCGCACGGCTTTCAGACCCTGATCCACACCGCACCCGGCGCCGGGCTGTTTCCGTTCATCGTCGAGGAATCCATGATCGGCTTTCTCGAACAGTCGAGCCGCTTCTTGAAGCCGGTCTATGCCGGCGACACCATCTATCCCGCGCTCGAAGTGACCGAGCTTGTGCCCGGCCGCACCACCGGCGTCGTGACGTTGCGCTCCACCGTGTTCAACCAGCGCCGGGAATTGGTGCTCGAAGGCATGCAGAAGTTCTTGATCCGGCGACGGCCAGCCTAAAGCGAAACGCCTTCGTGCGCGAGCAGCCAGCGCTTGCGCTCCAACCCGCCGCCATATTTGACCAGCGCGCCATTGGCACCGATCAGGCGATGACAGGGCAGCACGACGCTGATCGGGTTGGAGCCGTTGGCATGACCGACAGCGCGCTGCGCGTTGGGCGCACCGAGCTTTGCCGCCATCGCGCCATAGCTCATCGTCGTGCCCACGGGGATCTTCGCCAGCGCGGTCCAGACCTTGTTTTGGAACGCCGTGCCCGCGACGCGCCACTGGATGCCGCCGAGGCGATCGAGATCGCCCTTGAAATATTCGGACAGCGCGGCGCGGATGTCCTTCGGCGCACGCGCCTGTTTCAAGACCACGGCGCCATAGCGCAGGCGCAGCAGCTCGTTCATGCGCGCCTCATAGTCCTCCCAATCCAGCGCGCGGAGCACGCCGTCGTCATCGGTGACCAGCAACGCCACGCCGATCGGCGTTTCCAGCCGATCCAGGCCGAACGTTGTGGCCGGCTTCGTCAGTTTGTCGCGTACAGGCATTGTCGTTCCAGACATCGATGAACAGTCGCATCTTCGATCCGTCGCGTGCTACCGTCCACCCGGTTTCCGGGGACGGGGGACAAGATGTTCTGGATCGCAAACCTCTTGGTCGCGGTGGTGGCCGCGCCGCACATCTACTTCCTGATCCTGGAGATGTTTCTCTGGACCAAGCCGCTCGGCCTGAAGACGTTTCGCAACTCGATCGAGAAGGCCACCGATTCGGCGGTGCTCGCCGCAAACCAGGGCCTCTATAACGGCTTCCTCGCGGCTGGCCTGATCTGGGGCCTGCTTCACGCCAGCCCGGGCTTCGCGTTTCAGATCAAGACATTCTTCCTGCTCTGCGTAATCGTTGCCGGCGTCTATGGCGCAGCAACCGTCAGCCGCCGGATCCTCTATGTGCAGGCGGCTCCTGCTGCGCTCGCGCTGATTCTGCTCTGGCTTGCGTAACCAGCACCCTACTTTGGTCGACTGATATCGCTCGGCTTTTCGGCGCGACGCCACCTTGCATTGCACCAGGGGTTCCTCCACTATTACCGGCAGCGATGGCATCCGGCGGGTTTTGAAGTCCGGCGGAGAAGATCATCGGCACAATCACAACACATGAGGAAACTGCGAATGAGGAACGGGTTTTTGCATCTGGTCACAGGGACGGCGCTGGCATTCGCGCTGTCGGTTTCCGCGGCCAATGCCCAGAAGAAATACGACCCCGGCGCCAGCGACACCGAGATCAAGGTCGGCCAGACCGTGCCGTTCTCCGGACCTGCATCGGCCTATGCCTCGATCGGCAAGACCCAGACCGCCTATATGAAGATGATCAACGATCAGGGCGGCGTAAACGGACGCAAGATCAACCTGATCCAATACGACGACGCCTACTCGCCGCCGAAGGCCGTCGAGCAGGCGCGCAAGCTGGTCGAAAGCGACGAGGTGCTTCTGACCTTCCAGATCGTCGGCACGCCATCCAATGCCGCGGTCCAGAAATATCTCAACTCCAAGAAGGTGCCGCAGCTTTTCGCGGCGACCGGCGCCTCGAAGTTCACCGACCCGAAGAATTTCCCGTGGACGATGGGCTTCAATCCGAACTACTTCGTCGAGGGCCGCATCTACGGCCAGTACATTCTGAAGAACCATCCGAACGCCAAGGTCGGCATCCTCTATCAGAACGACGACCTCGGCAAAGACTACCTGAACGGCATCAAGGCCGGCCTCGGCGACAAGGCGGCCAGCATGGTGGTGGCGGAAGCCTCCTACGAGGTCTCAGATCCGACCGTGGATTCGCAGATCCTCAAGATCAAGGACGCCGGTGCGGACCTGTTCTTCAGCGCCACCACGCCGAAGCAGGCGGCGCAGGCGATCAAGAAGATCGCCGAACTCGGCTGGAAGCCAGTGCAGATCGTCGACATCAACGCGACCTCCGTCGGCGCGGTGATGAAGCCCGCCGGCCTCGAGGCGGCCAAGGGCGTGATCAGCGTCAACTACGGCAAGGATCCGCTCGATCCGACCTGGAAGGATGATGCCGGCATGAAGAAGTATTTCGAGTTCATGGCCAAGTACTATCCGGAAGGCGACAAGGACTCGAACTTCAACACCTACGGCTACTCGACCGCGCAGCTTCTGATCCATGTACTCAAGGAGTGCGGCGATAATCTCACGCGCGAGAACGTGATGAAGCAGGCCGCCAGCCTGAAGAACGTGCAGCTCGACCTCTCGCTGCCCGGCATCGTCGCCAACACCTCGCCGACCGATTACCGCGTCAACAAGCAGCTCCAGATGATGCGCTTTAACGGCGAGCGCTGGGAGCTGTTCGGCCCGATCCTCGAGGACGTCGGCCCGGCGGGTTAGTGGGGCGGCTTATGGAAGACACGATCGGCGGCCTCCGGGCCGCCGATTTGTTTTATGCGTCGCTGCGCTGCTTGACCCTGAGGAGCGCGCAGCGCGTCTCCGGACGATGCTTCGCATCGCTCGGAGAACCATGAGGCCCCGCCGGTGGCCTCGCCCTTCGAGACGGTCGCTTCGCGACCTCCTCAGGGGATAGGGCGGAGCACGCTGCCCCATCCGTCATTGCGAGCGCAAGCGAAGCAATCCATCTCTCCACTCGCGGAGGCATGGATTGCTTCGCTCCGCTCGCAATGACGGGAAAAAGCCTACTTCGGAATCTCCCCGAACGTCTTGCCCACCGGCAACACGGCATGCCTGATCAATCGCGAATCCTCCACCGCGGCCTGGCGGTGCTTCACCGCTTCGCGATAGACGGGATCGCGGATCATTTCGACGAAGGCGGCGACGCTTGGATATTCGGCGATGAAGCTATGATCCCAGCGTTCGGCCTCGGGCCCGATCAGCATCAATTCGAAGCGGCCCTGCCAGACGATGCGGCCGCCGAGCCGCTCGAACACCGGCCCGCTCTCGCGGCCATAGGCCGCATAGGCTTCGGCGCCGGTCACCCTGCGGCCGTCGGGATAGGCGGCCCATTCGCGCAGGCGGACCAGATTGAGCATGTGGATCGGCCCCGGCCGATCACTCTCCCTGAACTGCGCGAAGACTTCCTTGGTCGGATCGATATGGCCCATGCGTCGCTCCTTTCTTTGTTTGGCGCGTTTTCTATGCCTGGTTCCCCAATCCTTACCACGCGCCGCCTCACCTCCTAATCCCGCGTTAAGCTTTGCGTAACCGGGCCTTAAACCGGAAACGCTAGCGTGCGGCGGAACGTGGTGTGAGCAGCGTTTGTGGATGGCGTGGGGAAAGAAAAAGAGCGGCGGGCGCAAGGAGCCGCTATTCGGGCTTCCGGCCGCGCTCGCCGATTTGCGGCTCTCGCCGGCCGACCGCATCCCCAATCCCGAAGACAGACCGAAGAAATCCGCCAAGCGCAGCAGCAGCGGCAGCAGCGGCAGCAGTGACCCCGGCGCGGAACCGCCGCGCGAGCGCAAGTCTGCCCCGAGTGGCGGGAAACGGCGGAAATCGCGCGGCGGCTTTTCGATCGGCCGCCTGTTCTATTGGGGCGTGGTGCTCGGCCTGTGGGCGGCGATTGCGGTTATCGGCGTCGTGGTCTGGGTCGGCGCGCATCTGCCGCCGATCCAATCGCTCGAAATCCCGAAGCGCCCGCCGACGATCCAGATCGTCGGCATGGACGGCAGCGTGCTGGCGCAGCGCGGCGAAATGGCCGGCGCCAATGTCGCGCTGAAGGACCTGCCGCCATACCTGCCGAAAGCCTTCATCGCCATCGAGGATCGCCGCTTCTACTCGCATTACGGTGTCGACCCGATCGGCATCGCGCGCGCAGCGGTGACCAATCTCCTGCGTCGCGGCGTGTCGCAGGGCGGCTCGACGCTGACGCAGCAGCTCGCCAAGAATCTGTTCCTCACCCAGGAGCGCACCATGCAGCGCAAGCTGCAGGAGGCCGAGCTCGCGATCTGGCTGGAGCGCAAGCATTCCAAGAACGAGATCTTGGAGCTCTATCTCAACCGCGTCTATTTCGGCTCCGGCGCCTACGGCGTGGAGGCCGCGGCGCAACGCTATTTCGGCAAATCCGCCAAGAACGTGACATTGGCGGAAGCTGCGATGCTTGCAGGCCTCGTCAAATCGCCGTCGCGGCTGGCGCCGAACCGCAATCCTGAAGGCGCCGAGCAGCGCGCGCAGGTCGTGCTGTCGGCGATGGCGGACGCCAAGTTCATCACCGAGACCCAGGCGCAGGCCTCGATTGGCCATCCTTCCTACAACGTGAAGCCCGCCGGCGCCGGCACCGTGAACTATGTCGCCGACTGGATCGGCGAAGTGCTCGACGACCTCGTCGGCCAGATCGACCAGAACATCACGGTCGAGACCACGATCGATCCGAAGCTGCAGAACGTCGCCGAAGCCGCCATCATCGACGAGCTCGCCGCCAAGAGCGTGAAGTTCAACGTCACCCAGGGCGCGCTGGTGGCGATGACGCCCGAGGGCGCGGTGCGCGCCATGGTGGGCGGACGAAACTATGCCGAGAGCCAGTACAACCGCGCGGTGACCGCGAAGCGCCAGCCCGGCTCGGCCTTCAAGCCGTTCGTCTATCTCACCGCGGTTGAGGCCGGGCTGACGCCCGAGACGATCCGCACCGATGCGCCGCTCGATATCAAGGGCTGGAAGCCGGAGAACTACACCCACGAATATTTCGGCTCGGTGACGCTGACGCAGGCGCTGGCGATGTCGCTGAACACGGTCGCGGTCAGGCTCGGGCTCGAGGTCGGGCCGAAGAACGTGGTGCGGACCGCACACCGGCTCGGCATCTCCTCCAAGCTCGACGCCAACCCCTCGATCGCGCTCGGCACCTCCGAGGTCTCGGTGATCGAGCTGGTTGGCGCCTACGCGCCCTTTGCCAATGGCGGCACCGCCGTCTCGCCGCATGTGGTGACGAGGATCCGCACCGATAAAGGCAAGCTGCTCTACGTCCGCCCGGCCGACCCGCTCGCCCGGGTGGTCGAGCCGCGTTATGTCGCGATGATGAACGCGATGATGATGGAGACGCTGATTTCCGGCACCGCGCGCAAGGCCGAAATTCCCGGCTGGACCGCGGCCGGCAAGACCGGCACCAGCCAGGATTTCCGCGATGCCTGGTTCATCGGCTACACCGCCAATCTCGTCACCGGCGTCTGGCTCGGCAACGACGACAATTCGCCCACCAAGAAGGCGACCGGCGGTGGACTGCCGGTGGAGGTGTGGAGCCGCTTCATGCGCACGGCGCATCAGGGCGTGCCGGTCGCGAGCCTGCCGAATTCGCAAGTCGGCTGGGCGCTGTCGAACCTGGTGCAGGCCTCCTCGCAGATCAGCGCGCCATCACCGCAGTCACTCGCGCCACCCGCACCCGTTCCATCCGCCGGTCAGTATCGCCCGCCAACGCCGGCGCCGACGCGCGCGTCCGCGCCCCCCAACCCCAACGCGCGTCCGGAAGCTGCGGCAGGATTGGACGGTTGGTTGGTCGATCGCCTGTTCGGCGGGCGTTGATTGGTTTGCGCTGCCAGCTATTCCACGTCGTCCCGGCGAAGGCCGGGACCCATACCGCGTGATGCCTCAATAAGGCTTCAGCGGCAGTCGCCTTCCGCAAAACTGCTCCCTGTGGTTATGGGTCCCGGGTCAAGCCCGGGACGACAGCGGAGCGGCGCGAGAGCACCCCTTAATCCTCGATCCCGTAGCGGTGCAGGTCGTTGCCGTGGGTGTCGAGCCAGGTCTTGGCGCGATCCACCGACGAGCAGATCCGGCCCACGGTCTTCCAGAACCGCAGCGAGTGATTCATCTCGACCAAATGCGAGACTTCATGCGCGGCGAGATAGTCGAGCACGTAGGGCGGCGCGAGGATCAGGCGCCAGGAGAACGACAGCGATCCGTGCGAGGTGCAGGAGCCCCAGCGGCTCGATTGATCGCGGATCGAGACACGGCGCACGCGCACACCGAGTTCCGCCGCATACGCCAAGGAAGCCTTGTGCAAATCCTTGCGCGCTTCGCGCTTGAGGAAGTCGTGCACGCGGCGGTCCATGTGCTCCAGCTCGCCGGCCACGCACAAAATCCTTTCGCCGCTGTCACGGATCTCGGTCCACACCGTGCCGCGCTCGCCGGCGCGATGCACGAGCCGATGCGGCACGCCGCGCAGCGGCACCACTGTGCCGGGTTGGAACGGTGCCGCCTTCGGCAGACGACCGAGACGCGCGGCGATCCAGCCGCCATGAAGCTGCGCGAAGTCGCGCGCGTCGGCGATGGTGCCGCGCGGCGGCATCGTGAGGATCGCTTCGCGGTCAGTTGGATGAATGCGAAGCGTGTAGCGACGCGCGCGCCTATGCCGCCGTAGCCTGATCGCGAAATATTGGGAGCCGTGCTTGATGAGAAGAGTCGAGGGTTCGGCGGGCCGCCGATAGAGAAGCGCGCGAGTAGCCATTTCTGAGAGTCCGGGGAGGAGGAGTTCGCCCGGATTCTGCCATATCCGCCGCCAGGGAAATCGCTCGGCGCAAAAACAAATCATTTGCCCAATATACAGAGGCTGCCCGTGGTTTGACCCCCATATCGTGGGGTCGGAACCCGAAAAATTTGGGCCGACCCGGCCCGAAATCACCCCCCAAGGAACGAGTCAAAACTCATTCCTTGAGTGATCGCCGAATCCGGATTCTTTTAATCAATTCAGCGACTTACAAACCCACCCAAAACGGGCTCGATCACGCCGCTATTCAGCGGCTGCGACCAAGGAAAGCCGTGTATTCGCCGACGAAACCATGAAATCGGAGATGCGCGGCACGATTTCAGCGCGGAAACGCGAACCGTTGAACACACCATAGTGTCCGACGCCCTTCTGCACGTAATGCACGCGGCGGTGATCGGGAATCGACGTGCACAAAGCATGCGTCGCTTCGGTCTGGCCAAGGCCGGAGATGTCGTCCTTCTCGCCTTCCACCGTCATCAACGCAACGCGCCTGATCTTGGAGGGAACGACCAGCTCGCCACGATGGGTCATCTCGCCCTTCGGCAGCGCGTGCTTGACGAAGACGAGGTCGACCGTCTGCAGATAATACTCGGCGGTCAGGTCCATCACCGCGAGATATTCGTCATAGAATTCGCGATGCTTGTCGACGAGATCGCCGTCGCCCTTCACCAGATTGGCGAACAGCGCCTTGTGCGCATCCATGTGGCGGTCGAGATTCATGCTGATGAAGCCGTTGAGCTGCAGGAATCCCGGATAGACGTCGCGCATCATGCCAGGATGCGGGAACGGCACCTTGGTGATGACATTGTTGCGGAACCATTCGATGCCGCGTTCGGCGGCGAGGTTGTTGACCGCAGTCGGATTGCGGCGGGTGTCGATCGGGCCGCCCATCAGCGTCATCGACAGCGGCACGAAGGGATCGCGCCGCGCTTCCATGAGCGAGACCGCGACCACCACGGGCACCGAAGGCTGGCAGACCGCGATGACATGCATGTTGCCGCCGAGCGCATGCAGCATCTCGATGAGGTAATCGACATAGTCATCGAGATCGAAGCGGCCTTCGGACAGCGGCACCATGCGCGCATCGGCCCAATCGGTGATATAGACCTCATGGGTCGGCAGGAAAGCTTCGACCGTGCCACGCAGCAGCGTCGCGTAATGGCCGGACATCGGCGCCACGATCAGCACGCGCGGCTGGGGGCTGCGCAGCGGCCGGGTCAGCTTGCGATCGAAATAGAGCAGCCGGCAGAACGGCTTTTCCCAGACCGCGCGGACTTCAACCGCCGTACGCACGCCGTTGACCTCGGTCTCGTCGAGGCCCCATTCCGGCTTGCCGTAGCGGCGGGTGGTGCGCTCGAACAATTCGCAGGCAGCGGCGACGGATTTGCCGACTTCGGTATGCGTCCACGGATTGAGCGGATTCTGAAACAGGATCTTGGTGGCGTCAGTCACCGCGCGCGCCGGGTTCAGCGACGAATGCGCCATCTCGTACATCCAGTACAGTGGCGTCGTGAGCGCCGGACTGCCTTCGGCCGCCAGCGGCGGTGCGCCGCCAAATTCACCAATCGGCATTTGCTTCAAAATCCTTGTTTGCGACGCAGCATACTGTCGAATGCGTAATAATGCGTCAATGCACCGATCGGTCCATTTAAGGCGCCAAAAGCCTTAACTAAGCGAAAATCCACGAGAAAGTGATGGTTATTCACCGCTGCTGAGCAGCGAGCTGTTGCGTTTGGCGCTGCGCAAAAGGGCAAGAAAGATCGAAAATGACGCGACAAGCAGCACCGCGTTGATGACGAGGGCGTCGACCATCAGCTCGGTGCGGAAGACGTGGTCGATCAAGAGCGCCCGCATGCCTTCGAACACATAGGTCGGCGGCAGCATCCAGGCGACGACCTGCAGCCAGGGCGGCAAGACGCTGACGGGATAATAGATGCAGGCAAGCGGCATCAGCGCGAACATCAGCGTCCAGACGATGCTCTCCGCGCCGAGCCCGTTCCGCAGCACGAGGCCGGAGGCGAAAATGCCGACCGACCAGCTCGTGAAGATCAGGTTGCAGAAGAAGGCGATCAGCGGCAGGCCAATGGCGTAGAAGTTGAACCCGAAGAAGAACAGCGCCAGCAGCGTCATCGGAATGACGCCGATGGCGAGGCGGATCAGGCTCATGATCATCAGCGAGATCAGGAACTCGATCGGCTTCAGCGGACTCATCATGAGATTGCCGAGGTTGCGCGCCCACATCTCCTCAAGGAACGAGATCGAAAAGCCGAGCTGGCCGCGGAACAGGATGTCCCACAGGATGACCGCGCCGATCAGGGTGCCGCCGGCCTGCGCAAAGAAGCCCGAGGTCTGCGAAATGTAGTTCTGCAGGAAACCCCAAGTGATGATCTGCAGCGCCGGCCAATAGACCAGTTCCAATAGTCGCGGCCAGGACGACAGCAACAGGTACCAATAGCGCAGCACCATCGCGTTGATGCGGTTGAGCGACAGCCCGCGATGGACAGCAATCTCGCTCATGTCGCGCTCTCCCGGGTGCGGCCGCGGGCGACGTCCAGGAACACCTCTTCCAGTGTGTCGCGGTTGTAGCGGGCCATGATCCGATCGGGACTGTCGTCATCCTCGATCTTGCCGCGCTTCATGATGATGACGCGGTCGCACAGCCGCTCCACCTCCAGCATGTTGTGCGAGGCGAGCAGGATCGTCGCGTTATGGCTCTTGCGGTAGTTCTCCAGGTGCTGCCGCACCCAATCGGCGGTATCGGGATCGAGCGAGGCGGTCGGCTCGTCCAGCAGCAACAGGTCAGGTTCGTTGATCAGTGCCTTGGCGAGCGCCACGCGCGTCTTCTGGCCGGCGGACAGCTTGCCGTTGGCGCGGTCGATGAAGTCGCGCAGATCGAGGTCGGAGGCGAGCCGATCGATCCGCTCTGTGAGATTCGGCACGGCATAGAGCCGGCCGAAGATCGTGAGATTCTGGCGCACGGTGAGCCGCATCGGCATGTCGACATAGGGGCTCTCAAAATTCATCCGCCCGAGCACCTCGGCGCTCTGCTCGGGCATCGGAAAGCCCAGCACATGGATGCGGCCGGAGGTCGGCAGCACCAGGCCCATGATCATGGCGATCGTCGTGGTCTTGCCGGCGCCATTGCCGCCGAGCAGCCCGGTGATGCTGCCGCGCGCGATTCGGAACGAGACATCGTCGACCGCGCGGGTGGCCTTGTAGACCTTCACCAGATGCGCGACATCGATCGCGGCCGAAGCTACGGGATCGGAAGCTGGCGGCTTACGCGACATTGTCTGTTCGATGTTCATTCAACCCGTTTCATTGAGGCATCACGTCCCCGAGCGCAAGGAGCTCGTCATGCCCGGGCTTGTCCCGGGCATCCACGTCTTACTCTCCCTCGGCGGCAAGAACGTGGATGGCCGGGACCCGGCTACGCCAAGGCTTCGCCGGGCACTCTAGTGTCAGTCCGGCGAAGCGATCGCGAAGACGGGCAAGCCCGGCCATGACGGAGGCCAGAACAGCCAGATCACGCACGTTTGTGATCGAGCTGTCGTGTAGCTAGAGTGAGGATATGACCGACGTTGCCGCCTCCGATTTCCGCCAACCACGCCGTGTTCGCCTGGATACAATTCTGCGGCTGCGTTGGCTGGCGGCGCTCGGCCAGCTCGCCGCGATCTTCATTGTCGCGCAGGGCCTGGAATTCGACGTCCCCGTCATCCCCTGCATCGCCATCATCGCGCTGTCGGCGCTGCTCAATCTCGCCCTGCAGATCGCGTTCAACCCGATGCAGCGGCTGGAGCCGATCTATGCCGCGGCGCTGCTCGCGCTCAACATTGTCGAGCTTGCCGGCTTATTGTTCCTGACCGGCGGCCTGCAGAATCCGTTCTCATATTTGTTCCTGGCGCCGGTCCTGATTTCCGCCACCGCGCTGCCGGTCCGGCTGACGATCGCGCTCGGCTGTCTCGCGGTCGCCTGCGCATCGGCGCTGGTGTTCTTTCATTTGCCGCTGCCCTGGGACGCCGACGATCCGCTGGTGCTGCCGCCGATCTATCTGTTCGGCGTCTGGCTCTCGATCCTGCTCGCGATCGGCGTCACCAGCCTGTACGCGTTCCAGGTCACCGAGGACACGCGAAAGCTCTCGGACGCGCTGGCTGCGACCGAGCTGGTATTGGCGCGCGAGCAGCATCTGACCCAGCTCGACGGCCTTGCGGCCGCGGCCGCGCACGAGCTTGGGACGCCGCTCGCAACCATCTTCCTGATCTCGCGCGAGCTGGAAGATACGGTGAAGGACGGCCCGCTCGCCGCCGATTTGAAGACGCTGCGCGAACAGGCGCAGCGCTGCCGCGACATCCTGGGCAAGATCACCCAGCTCTCCTCCACCGGTGCGCCGTTCGACCGCATGAAACTGTCGACGCTGATCGAGGAGGCTGTTGCACCGCACCGCGATTTCGGCGTTGCAATCAAGGTGCGGCTTGCTGTCGCAGTCACCACGGAACCGGTCGGCGCCCGCAATCCCGCGATCCTCTATGGCGTCGGCAACATCCTGGAAAATGCAGTGGATTTCGCCAACCAAACCGTCGAGGTGAATGCTTGGTGGAATGCCGAGACCGTCGAAATCGTCATTTCCGATGATGGCCCCGGCATCGCCCCTGATATGCTGAACCGGATCGGCGAGCCTTATTTGTCGCGGCGCCGCAGCGCGGATGAGGCGCAAAACGGCCGCACAGGGCTTGGTCTTGGCGTTTTCATCGCGCGGACGCTGCTGGAGCGTACCGGCGCCAAGGTCACCTTCACCAACCGCGTATTTCCCGATCACGGCGCCGTGGTGCAGATCGTCTGGCCCCGCGATGTGTTCGAGACAAGCGACGCCGCCGACGAAATGATGGGCTGAACGCAATTCGACAATTTGACGCATTAACCGGTCGGTTTTGGGTGGCCTTGGCATCGCCGCAGTCACACGCCATATCTTTGGGGTTGGAGAAGGGATAGCAGAACCGTGAACGCCATCGCCGAACTGAACGATCAAGCCGACCGCTCATTGCTCATCGTCGAGGACGACAAGCCGTTTCTGGAGCGCCTGTCGCGCGCCATGGAGACCCGCGGCTTCACCGTGACATCCTGCGATACTGTGTCCGATGGCCTCGCGCAGATCGGAAAGGCCGCGCCTGCGTTTGCGGTGGTCGATCTGCGGCTCGGCGACGGCAACGGCCTCGACGTCGTCTCCGCGTTGAAGCGCAAGCGCCCCGATGCGCGCGCGATCGTGCTCACCGGCTATGGCAACATCGCCACCGCCGTGACCGCGGTGAAGATGGGCGCGATCGATTATCTCTCCAAGCCCGCTGATGCCGACGACGTCGTCGCGGCGCTGCTCGCAAGCGGCACCGAGAAATCCGAACCGCCGGCCAACCCGATGTCGGCCGACCGCGTGCGCTGGGAGCACATCCAGCGCATCTACGAAATGTGCAACCGCAACGTCTCGGAAACGGCGCGCCGCCTCAACATGCACCGCCGGACGCTGCAGCGCATCCTGGCAAAGCGCGCGCCGCGGTAATTTTGACGGCGCAACCGCCGTATCCCCTCATGGTGAGGAGCCGCAAAGCGGCGTCTCGAACCATGAGGCCTTGATCTCGCCCGTGGCCCATCCTTCGAGACGCCTGCTACGCAGGCTCCTCAGGATGAGGTCTGCCGTTCAAAACTCAGCATGCCCCTGCGGGTCGAGCAGGCGATTGAATCGCTGCGCCGCCGCGATCGCAAAGCGCACCGTCATCAGCTTGCGGGTCGGCGCCGGCAGCCGATGCTCCGGCGCCTCGCAATGCATGTGCGCGCCATAGGCATCCGCAATGATCAGGCCGGTGTCAGTAGGAAAGATCTCGCACGGCAGATCCTGCGTGAAGGCAAAGAACAGGCGGTCGCAATGGAGGCGATAGTCCTGCCATTTCTGGTCGGCGCGCAAGTCCTCCACCGACGACTTGATCTCGACGATCCAGATCTCGCCGCGCTCGTTCAGCGCCACGAGATCGGCACGCCGGCCCGACGGCAGCGGCAATTCGCTGATGCAGGAGAACCCGAGCGAGCGCAACAGTCGCGCCGTGCCGCGCGCGATCGCAAGCGCCGTCTCCGACTGGCGACGGTCCGGCGGCGGAACAAGGGCGATGTTGCGGGCGGACGATTCCATATCAATAACCTAGCCGATTCCGCCGGACCACCCAACATGGCTATGGCGGGAACCCAAGCTGCTCTCTCCGCTTAATAGACGGCCGCTGAATCACCCGGGCGGACCTGTGAGGGAAGCCCTGTGATCGACGACCTCTGGTACAAGAACGGCGTTATCTACTGTCTTTCCGTCGACACCTATATGGATGCCAATGGCGATGGTGTCGGCGATTTCAAGGGGCTGTTGCGCCGGCTGGATTATCTCCACGGGCTCGGCGTCACCGCGATCTGGCTAATGCCGTTCCAGCCCTCGCCAGGCCGCGACGGCGGCTACGACATATCGGACTATTACGGCGTCGATCCGCGCTATGGCACGCTCGGAGACTTCGTCGAATTCACCCACGGCTGCAAGCAGCGCGGCATCCGTGTCATCATCGACCTTGTCGTGAATCACACGTCCGACCAGCATCCCTGGTTTCGCGAGGCGCGCAAGAACAAAGAATCCCAGTATCGCGACTGGTATGTCTGGTCCGACAAGAAGCCGGCCAATGCCGGCACTGGCATGGTGTTTCCCGGCGTGCAGAAGTCGACCTGGAGCAGGGACAAGGAATCCGGCGCCTGGTACTTCCATCGCTTCTACGATTTTCAGCCGGACCTCAACACATCGAATCCGCATGTGCAGGCGGAGATCCTCAAGATCATGGGGTTCTGGATTCAGCTTGGCGTCTCCGGCTTCCGCATGGATGCGGTGCCCTTCGTGATTGCGACCAAGGGACCAAACGTCAAGAAGCCGGTCGAGCAATACGACATGCTGCGCGCCTTTCGCGAATTCCTGCAATGGCGCGAGGGCGACGCCATCATTCTGGCCGAAGCCAATGTGCTGCCGAAAACCGACATGGAGTATTTCGGCAGGGATGGCGACCGCATGCACATGATGTTCAATTTCCAGGTCAACCAGCATCTGTTCTATGCACTCGCCTCCGCCGACTCGCGTCCGCTCGCAAAAGCGCTCGAGGCGACAAAGCCGCGACCGGCGACGGCGCAGTGGGGCCTGTTCCTGCGCAACCATGACGAACTCGATCTCGGCCGCCTGACCGACGCGCAGCGCAAGATCGTGTTCAAGGCGTTCGGTCCCGACAAGGAGATGCAGCTCTACGATCGCGGCATCCGCCGCCGCCTCGCGCCGATGCTGGGCGGCGACCGGCGCCGGCTCGAACTGGCCTACAGCCTGATGTGCACGCTGCCGGGCACGCCGGTCATCCGTTACGGTGACGAGATCGCGATGGGTGACAATCTCGATCTGCCCGAGCGCGGCTGTGCGCGCACGCCGATGCAATGGTCGACGGAGCCGCATGCCGGATTCACGAAGGGCGACAGGCCGACGGCGCCCGTCATCGATACCGGCCCTTACGGTTATGAGCACGTCAACGTCGCCAAGCAGCGCCGCGATCCCAATTCAATGCTGAACTGGACCGAGCGCATCATCCGCATGCGCAAGGAAGTGCCGGAGGTCGGCTGGGGCGACTTCAGCATCATCGACACGCATGATCCAGCCGTATTCGCGATCCGCTACGACTGGCGCAACAATTCGGTGCTGTTCGTCCATAACCTCGATGACAGACCGTGCGAGGTGGCCTTTCGGGCCGGGCTTCCCGGTGACACCGGCAAGCTCCTGATCAACCTTCTCACGGAAGACCACAGCCGCGCCAATGGCCGCGGTCAGCACCGGCTATTGCTCGAGGCCTATGGCTACCGCTGGTACAGGGTCGGCGGGCTCGATTATCTGTTGAAACGCAGCGATATCGATCAGGCCGACAAAGGCGGTCACCCGGCCTGATCATCGATGTCGGCCGATTCGCCCTGCTCCAGCTCTGGCTGGTGGAGGTCGGCCGCATCGCGATCTCGGTGCCCCGGTGGGGCGATGATGACGCCTTCATTGCCGCGCAGCTCGAGCACGCTTTCGATCGTCTCTCCCTCGCGGTCGAGGAAGGTCGACAGCAGGATTTCGCTGCCGAAAGCGATCGCGCTCGAGGTGACCGCGGCCGGCTCGGCCCCCAGGTTCAGCGCCACGATCAGCGCGCCGTCCTCGCCACGCCGGCGATAGAGCAGGATGTCGCCTTGCGCGGCGACCCGTTCATAGCTGCCGGTCACGAGCTGTGGCCATTGCCGACGAAGCGCGATCAGCGCCTTGTACAGGTTGAGGATCGACGTCCTGTCGGCGCCGAGACTGGCGACGTTTTCGCGCAGCGCATCATGGGCGAGCGGCAGCCAGGGCTTTGCCGTCGAGAAGCCGGCATTGGGCTCGGCGTCCCATTGCATCGGCGTGCGGCAGCCGTCGCGGCCGACGCCGATACCCGGCACGTTCCTTTCGAAGGGATCGCGCACTTCATTGGGCGCGATCGGAACCTGGCGCATGCCGATCTCGTCGCCGTAATAGAGCGTCGGCGTGCCGCGCAGCGTCAGCAGCAGCATGGCGGCGACGCGCGCCTGCTCAGGCCCGACCCGGCTCGCGACCCGCGGCCGGTCGTGATTGCCGAGCACCCAGTTCGGCCATGCGCCCTGTGGCAGCGCCTTCTCATAATCCTCGATGATCCGCTCGATCGAGCGCGCGCTCCACAAGGTCGACAGCAGCGCGAAGTTGAACGGCATCTGCGCGCCGGTGAGATCATTGCCGTAATAGGCGACGAGGCGATGCAGCGGCAGATAGATCTCGCCGATCAGCACGCGGGCCTCGAATTCGTCGGTGACGCGCCGCATCTCGGCGATCACCTCGTGCACCTCCGCCTGGTCGGTGGAATATTGCGTCAGAAACTTCTCATGCGGCGGCCGGCCCTCGTGATAATGCGGATTGGGCGGGTTGTCGCGAAACTTGGCGTCCTTGATCAGATGCCAGATGACGTCGACGCGAAAGCCGTCGACGCCCTTGCCGAGCCAGAACCGCATCACGTCATAGATTGCCTGGCGGACCTCCGGATTGCGCCAGTTCAGGTCCGGCTGCTGGGCCAGGAAGGCGTGGTAATAATATTGCCCGCTCTCGCTGTCATATTCCCAGGCGCTGCCGCCGAATTCCGACAGCCAATTGTTCGGCGGTCCGCCGCCCGGCTTCGGATCGCGCCAGATGTACCAGTTGCGCTTGGGGTTATCCCGCGAGCTTCGCGATTCGATGAACCAGGGATGCTGGTCCGAGGTATGGTTCGGCACCAGATCGAGGATCAGCTTCAGCCCCGCGTCGTGGGCTGCAGCGACCAGCGCGTCGAAATCCTCCATCGCGCCGAACTGCGGATCGATGCCGGTGTAGTCGGAAATGTCGTAGCCGAAATCGACCATTGGCGACGGATAGATCGGCGACAGCCAGAACGCATCGACGCCAAGTTCTCTCAAGTACGGCAATCGCCGCAAAATTCCCTTAAGATCGCCGACGCCGTCGCCGTTGGAATCCTGAAACGAGCGCGGATACACCTGATAGAAGACGCCGCGCCGCCACCAATCTTTTTCAATATCGCCCAAATCACTCATATCGTCACGTCACCCTTCAATTCAGGCTTGAACGTGGCAAGGCGCTAACGCGTGGCGCGTTTGCGTGAAAATTTCGATGCATAACGTATTAATGATTCGCATCGAAGCGAGCCGCGAGCTCCGCTTCACCTCACCCCGCTTGCGGGGAGAGGAACATCACACGTGGCGGCCGGTCGCGAGCTGGTAGATGGTGATCAACACCTCGAACAGGATCAGCAAGACGATGATCAGCTCGAGCCGCAGCGAGCGGCGGGTATCGATGATGTCGGTCAGGACCTGCGCGGTCTCGGCGATGACCGCGAGCTTGCGGTTGAGCGATTCGGTGCGCTCCTTCAGTTCGTATTCGTCCTCGAGCCGGGCATAGAGCCGCTCGAGCTGCGGCTTGTCCCAGAGGATATCGGGCTTCTCGGACACTTCGACCGGCCCCGAGACGCGATGACGGACCGACAAGGCATTGCCGATGTGCTTCAGGATCGCGCTGCGGCTGCGATGGATCTGTCCGCTCTTGGCGAGCTCGCGCGCGAACGGCTCGGTCGTGTCGAATACCGCGGCGACCTCGCGCTCATGGCGCGCCAGCACGACGCTCTTCGCCAGCGCCTCGCCGACCAGGATCAGCCGCTCCGGCGACAGGCTCTGCAGACAGATCGGACCGCCCGGCGGAATTTGATCGTCCTTCTCGGAGGCGAGCTCGATGGTGGCGCTCTCCTCCTCGCGCCGCGCAAACGGCGCGACCAGGCGCGACTGCAGCCCGCGCAGGAACTCCTCCTCCTCCAGCGCATTCAGGCCGATCAGGACCACGACACCGTAACGGAACAGGATCGCGACGCCGTTGTCATTGACGCGGAACGCCAATGGCGTCGTCGCCAGTACATCGCTGCGCTCGAGCCCCGACGTGTTCAGGCGCTCGGCCACAAAGAAGGCGCGGGCCGTGGTGCGCGGGCCTCCGAGCGGCGACCGCGAAACCTGGCTCACGGGATGTTCCGTCACGGTGGATGCCATTCCTCTTTCACACTACATGTTCAAGAACTGTGCAATCCTATCACAGACCGGCCAATGGGCGCAGGATGTTCCGGACCCTTGTTGACGGGGTCCAAGGGAAGAATAAGGTGCCGCCATGGATGACAAAACCGAAACAAAACCGAAGGCCGGCGCCATCATCGTGCCGGTGACGCTGTTCGAGCAGAACTGCACCATCCTCTGGCACGAGCCGAGCAAGAAGGCGGTCGTGATCGATCCTGGCGGGGACGTCCCGAAGATCCAGGAGGCGATCAAACAGACCGGCGTCAGCGTCGAGAAGATCTGGATCACCCATGGCCATATCGACCATGTCGGCGGCGCCGCCGAACTGCGCGATGCGCTGAAGGTGCCGATCGAGGGCCCGCATATCGCGGACAAATATCTGCTCGACAATGTCGTTGCGAGCGGCGCGCGGTTCGGCATAAGCGGCGTTCGCGACTTCGCGCCGGACCGCTGGCTCGAGGAGGGAGAGCAGGTCACGATCGGCGAACTCACCTTCGAGATCCTGCATTGCCCCGGCCATTCGCCGGGCAGCGTCGTGTTCTTCAACCGCGAATTGCGCTTCGCCCATCTCGGCGATGTCTTGTTCAACGGCTCGGTCGGCCGCACCGATCTGCCCGGCGGCAGCCACGAGACGCTGATCAGGTCGATCAAGGAGAAGCTGCTGCCGCTCGGTGACGATGTCGGCTTCATCTGCGGCCACGGCGCCGGCTCCAGCATCGGCCAGGAGCGGATGACCAACCCGTTCATCACCGGCGAGCTTTGAGCGGCGGCGCAGCTTGTCCTCGCGGCGTCAGAACTATTTCATCAAACCGGCGGCCGTCAGCGCCCGGGTGATCACGTCGCTGATCTCGCGGGCACGGCCACGGAGATTCCGTGACGGCACAGTCTGACGCGAGGGAGTGGCGCGCGGCAAGGGCATCGGCTGCTTTGCCGCTTCCTTTGCGACCGGCTGCGTCACAAGCTTGACCGCTTCTCTCGGAGCCGGCGCGGATCGGCGGGTCCGTTCGGTGAGGCCGAAGAAATTCGCGATGTGGTAGGACGACGAAATCCCGGCCTCGATCAGGAAGGCGCCGGCTTCGCCGTAACGTTCGTCATTGGCGGCGACACCAAGCGGCGTGCCGTGGGCCATGCCGGTGATGGTGTAGGACTCGACGACGGTCTCGCCGTTCGAATCCCACCACACATCACGCGGATAGCCGTCGACCAACGTCGCCGCCATCGGCGCCTCCGGCAGGCCGTGCACGTCGAGCCATTGCCTGACGATCGCGTCCGCATTGCCGGGATTGACGGTGCGATCGGCACTGCCATGCCAGACCGAAACCTTCGGCCACGGACCGTTATGCTTCCACGCGCCGCGCACCAGATCGCCCAATTCAGTGGCGGTACGCGACGACGCCTGCATCATGCCATTGAGGGCTTCGCGCAGATTGGTGGCGATGCCGAATGGCAGGCCGGCAACGATCGCGCCGGCCGCGAACACGTCCGGATAGGCCGCGAGCATCACCGAGGTCATGGCGCCGCCGGCGGAGAGTCCGGTGATGTAGATGCGGCGCGGATCGAGCTTGTGATCGACCACCATGCGCGCGATCATCTGACGGATCGAGCCAGCCTCGCCCTTGCCGCGCTTGATGTCCGCCGGATTGAACCAGTTGAAGCAGGTGTTGGCGTTGTTCGCGACCTGTTGCTCCGGAAGCAGCAGCGCAAAGCCATAGTGACGCGCAAGCGTCGACCAGCCCGCACCGAGATCGTAACCGGCCGCGGTCTGGCCGCAGCCGTGCAGCACGACCACCAGCGCGGCACCGCGCGGCAACTCTTCCGGCACGAACGAATACATCTTCAGCGCGCCGGGATTCGATCCGAAATCGGCGGTCTCGACCAGCGGACTGTCGACCGCAGGTGCAAGGCTTCGCCCGTAGACGGCGGCAAGCCCATTGAATCCGCTCAGCCGGGGCAGATGGCTTAGGAACTCGATGTTCTTGGCAAGTGACAACAGCAACTCCTGAGGTGATTTCGTCCAGCCTCGGCCAAATCACATAGTTGCTGCAGCGCAAAATAAAAAGTCCGTATACTGTCCTTTCCCGCGAAATCGTGAGGCGGCCGGTAAATTCGTGATCGCAAGATTAATTTGTGATCATGTTGCACGCCGCATCCATGACAGGAATGCGGCGCAAATGATGATCGACAGCCCAAACAATGCGCATGCCGCATGCAGCGCCAGCCGCGCTGACCCTGCGACTTCGATCGCGAAGAACACGGCGCCAATTGCGGCCACACCGGACGCATTGCCGATCTGCGCCGTAGTGCCGTAGATGCCGGAACCCGCGCCCGCGCTCGCGGGTTTCACCGTCGAGAGCACTGCACTCGAGAGCGGCGCCATCACCAATCCTTGCCCGTAGCCGAAGATCATCAGCACCAGCGCAAGCGACGGCGCGGAAGGCGCCTCAACCAATGCCGCTGTCACGGCAATCGCGGCAAGGCCCACAATCTGCAGCGCGCAGCCCTCGATCAGCACCAGCGTGCCGCGATGCCTGGCCCGTGCGCCGCTATGGCGCGAGGCGACCACGAAGGTGAGCGCAGCCGGCATGAAGACCAATCCGGCCTGAAGCGGCGGAATATGCAGCGCGTTCTGCATGAACATGGTCATGATCAGATAGAATGAGAGATTGGCGAAGAAGAAAAAGAACACGGCAACCAGTCCGCGCATGAAGGCTGCGTCAGTCAGCAGCGCCAGATCGATCAGCGGCATGCCGCCGCCGCGCGCGATCACGCGTTCGAGCCGGACGAACGCGGCGATGATCACAGCGCCGCCCGCCATCACCAGCCACACCCAGGGCGACCAGTGCACGTCATGCCCGAACAACAGCGGTCCGATCAGGCACAGCAATCCCGCAAACAGCACGACCGCGCCGGGAATGTCGAGCCTCGTGCCGGCGCGATGCGGCACCGTCGGCATAATCCTGAGGGCCGCGGCAATGATGACGATGCCGAAGGGCACGTTGACGAAGAACACCGCGCGCCAGCCAAGCCCGGCGAGATCGAGCGTCACCAGCACGCCGCCGAGCAGGAAGCCGGCGGCGCCGGAGAGGCCCAGCACGATGCCGTAGATGCCGAAGGCACGGGCGCGCGCGGAATCCGCAAACAGCAGATGCAGCGTCGCCAGCACCTGCGGCACCATCAGCGCCGCGGTCGCGCCCTGCGCCAATCGCGCGATGATCAATTCAGGTCCGGATTGCGCAAGCCCGCACCACAGTGACGCCAGGCTGAAACCCGCAACGCCGGCGACGAACACGTTCCTGGTGCCGTAGATGTCGCCGAGCCGGCCGCCGGTGACCACCAGCGTCGCATAGGCGATCAGGTAGATCGCAATCACGGCTTCGATCTCGGCCGCGCTCGCATGCAGCTCCGCCGCGATGGTCGGGATCGCGACATTGACGATGAAGGCATCGACGCCGAACATGAATTGCGCGGCGACCACGGTCGCCAACACCCACCAGCGCCGCGAAGAATCCACTGACATAGGCTCACTGACATAGGTGACGATCTGGTGCATGGCGGGGCGTCCCGTTCAAAATCTGTTGTGCCCGCAGGCTACAGATTCGGCACATTCCGGCGATTACCTCCGAGGTAAGCGTCGCAGCAGGAATCGTAGGGTGGGCAAAGCGAAGCGTGCCCACCATTGCGGGCGGAATGCTTGATGGTGGGCACGTCGCTGCGCTCCTTTGCCCACCCTACGATCGCGTGCCTAAAATTCGCGGGCGGCGGCAAGCTGCGCCGCCCGCGCAACAACCATGCAGGCCCGGCGGGCTTGGAGCATTGCGTCGCACCTGCCCTGCCCGTAGGGTTGGCGCAACTAACGACAACAACAATCCTGGAGAAAACACCCAATGGCGCGCCTGAAATTCGGAGCCTTCCTCGCCCCGCATCATCCGATCGGCGAGCATCCGCTGCTGCAATTCCGCCGCGACCTCGATTTCGTCCAGCAGCTCGACGAGCTCGGCTATGACGAGTTCTGGTGCGGCGAGCATCACTCCTCGGGCTGGGAGATGATCGCTTCGCCGGAGATGTTTCTGGCCGCCGCCGGCGAGCGCACCAAGCGGATCAAGCTCGGCACCGGCGTGATCTCGCTGCCCTATCACCATCCGTTCAACGTCGCCCAGCGCATGGTGCAGCTCGACTACATGACCGGCGGCCGCGCCATTTTCGGCTCCGGCCCCGGCGCGCTCGCTTCCGACGCGCACACGCTCGGCATCGACCCGATGACTCAGCGCGACCGGCAGGACGAGGCGATCGCAATCATCCGCCGCCTGTTCAACGGCGAGCGCGTCACCGCAAAGAGCGACTGGTTCGTGATGAACGATGCCGCGCTGCAGATCCTGCCCCTGCAGGAAGACATGCCGTTCGTGGTGGCCTCGCAGATCTCACCCTCCGGCATGACGCTCGCCGGCAAATACGGCATCGGCATCATCTCGCTCGGCTCGATGTCGACCCAGGGCCTGATGGCGCTGCCGCAGCAATGGCAATTCGCCGAGGACGCCGCCAAGAAGGCCGGCACCACCGTGAGCCGGTCGAACTGGCGGGTGCTGCTGTCCTGGCACATCGCCGAGACCCGCGAGCAGGCGCGGCGCGAGGCCGGCGCCGGGCTGATGCGCTGGCACAACGAATATAATGTCGGCACTTTGATGCGGCCCGGGCTGACCGCATTCTCCTCACCGGACGAGGCCGTCGACAAGACTGCTTTCGTCGAGGGTGCGGCCTCCACCATCGGCACGCCTGACGATCTGGTGAAGATGATCAAGAACCTGGTGCAGGTCTCCGGCGGCGTCGGCACCATCGTCGGCTTCGCCCATGACTGGGCCAATCCGGAAAACACAAGGCGAAGCTGGGACATGGTGGCGCGCTATGTGATCCCCGAGATCAACGGCTTTATCGAGCCCTTGCGCAAGTCGCAGAAATTCGTGATCGAGAACCGCGCGATCTTCGAACGCGCCGGCCAGGCCGTGATGGCCAAGATCATGGAGAACGACAAGGCCGCCGCCGCGCTCGCGCATACCGGCCCCGGCCGTGTCGCGATCCCCACCGTCAACGCGCCTGATCTGCAGGAAGCCGCCAAACGCAAAGCGTGAGGGTTCGGTCCACCTCTCCCGCTCGCGGGAGAGGTCGCTGCGCCAAAGACGGAGCGGGCGAGGGCTTTCTCCACCCAAAGAATGTCAATCGCGGAGACACCCTCACCCCGACCCTCTCCCGCAAGCGGGAGAGGGAGCGCAACCGCCTGCGCTATTGATCCAACGACACTCCCGTTCCATCATTACTGACACACAGTCATGGTGAAGCAATGCCCTTCGACGGCCGCCTGTTGGCGGGAATCAGCGTGCTGGCGGCGGTGGTGCAGACCAAAAGCTTTGCCCGCGCCGCCGATACGCTCGGCATCACCGCCTCCGGCGTCAGCCGGGCGGTTGCGCGACTCGAAGCGCGCGTCGGCGTGCGGCTGTTCGACCGCACCACGCGCTCGGTGGCGCTGACCGACGAAGGCCGCCGCTTCTATGAACAAGTGGCGCCGCTGCTGGCCGGGATCGAGGACGCCGCGAGCACCGCGTCGGGATCATCAGGCGTGGTCCGCGGCCGGCTGCGCGTCGACATCGATCCCTATTTCTCGCGCATGATCCTCTCTGGCCATATCGGCGGCTTCTTGCGCCAGCATCCGGAGCTGAAGCTGGAATTGATCACGCGCGAGCATGTCGGCGATCTCGTCGCCGATGGCATCGACGTTGCGATGCGCTTCGGCGAACCTCCCGCCGGCCCGCTGATCGCGCGCAAATTGCTGGAGACGCGCGTGCTGACCGTCGCCTCGCCCGGCTACCTCAGGAAGCACGGCCGTCCCAAGCATCCTGGCGAACTGCAGCATCATCCCTGCATCCAGTTCATCGACCCGCTGTCCGGACAGCTTTTCGAATGGGAATTTCATGCGGGCAAGAAAGTTCTGCCGGTGAAGACCTCGAGTGCGTTAGTGCTGACCGACATCGGCACCATGATCAACGAATGCATCGCCGGCACAGGGATCGCACAACTGCTGGCCATCGGCGTGCAGCCGCTCTTGGACTCGGGCCGGCTGATCGAATTGTTTCCGGACTGGCCGGGCGAGACCTTCCCGCTCTACGCGCTGCATCCCTCGCGACACCACCCACCGGCGAAAGTCCGCGCCTTCATCGACTTCGCGCTCAAGGCGGCACAGGGCGCAGCCCGTTCGCGTGCGGAGTAATTGATGACCATCGATCACCAGTCACATGACATATCCGCACTGGGATCATCAGTACCTGAGTGAGAGAGTCCATCCAGCAGATCAAACGATCTCGGAAAGGATCGCTCTCAATGGCAACCAGGAAAACCGCTCTCATCATCGGCGCCTCGCGCGGGCTTGGTCTTGCGCTCGCCGAGGAATATTGCGGCCGCGACTACCAGGTGACCGCCACCGTGCGCGCCCCGTCGAAAGCGCTGGATGATCTTGCCGCGCGCTTTCCTGTAAGCCTCGAGATCGAGACTGTCGACACCACCGAGCCGGCCTCCGTCAAGGCGCTGAAGCAGCGCCTCGGGAATCGCATCATCGACACCTTGCTGGTCAATGCCGGCATTTGCCTCGCGCGTGAGAACACGCCGATCGATGCTGATGTCAACGACTTCGTCGCGATGATGGTGACCAACGCACTGTCGCCGATGCGCGTGGTCGAAACCTTCGAGGACCAGGTGCCGCCGCGTGGCATCATTGCGGTGATGTCATCCGAGCTCGGCAGCATCGCCGCCAATCGTGGTTTCTGGGAGCTCTACAGCGCAAGCAAGGCCGCGCTCAACATGCTGATGAAATGCTTCAGCCAGCGGCATCCCGGTGACCCGCGAGCGATGCTCTTGATCGCGCCGGGATGGGTGCGGACCGAAATGGGTGGCAGCCAAGCAATACTCTCGATCGAGGAGAGCATCCCGGCTGTCGTGACCGCGGTTGAGGCCCGCGCCGGCAAACCCGGCCTGAAGTTCATGAGCCGGCACGGCGACAGCCTGCCCTGGTAGCCGATTTCTACCCGCAGCCCGGGTGAAGCCAACGGGTCGCGCGAACGCGCGCCCGATGACAGGCTCCGCGTTACCCGGGTAACCGTGCCGCCGCATAACAACCATCCCGGGTTGCGCTTCGCTTCACCCGGGCTACGGGTCGCACAATCGGGGGCGATCATATCAGGCCAAAGGAGAGAGACATGTACACGCTCATGGGAGTCACGGGAAAGGTCGGCGGCGCCACAGCCCGCGCGCTGCTCGCGGAGGGCAAGCGGCCGCGCGTCATCGTGCGGGATCGCGCCAAGGGCGAGAGCTGGGCCGCACAGGGATGCGAGATCGCGATCGCCGATCTCGGCGATGCCAATGCGCTGGGCCGCGCCTTCGAGGGCGCGGAAGCCGCGTTTGTGATGCTGCCGCCGCTGTTCGATCCCTCGCCTGATTGGCGCGAAGCTAAAGCGATGATCGCTACGTTGCGCGCGGCGCTGACACGCGGCGCGCCCAAACGCGTGGTGGCGCTCTCGACGATCGGCGCCGATGCCGAGCGGCCGAACCTGCTCAGCCAACTCGGCCTGCTCGAGCGCGCGCTCTCGACGATCGCCATGCCGGTGGCTTTCCTTCGCGCCGCCTGGTTCATGGAGAACGCGGCATTCGATCTCGCCTCAGCCCGGGATCGCGGCGTCATCACAAGCTATCTGCAACCGCTCGATCGCGCGGTGCCGATGATCGCCACCGCTGACATCGGCAACACCATCGCCGATCTCTTGCAGCAGCAGTGGAGCGACACCCGCATCGTCGAACTCGAGGCCGCCGAGCGCGTCAGCCCCGCGGCCATCGCTGCGGCGTTCTCAAAGGCGCTCGGCAAGCCGGTTCGGGCCGAGGCAGTGCCGCGCGAACAATGGGAAACGATCTTTCGCGAGCAGGGCATGCGCAATCCGCTGCCGAGAATGCAGATGATCGACGGCTTCAACGAGGGTTGGATCGACTTTGCGGATAAAGGCGCCAATGCCCGCAAAGGCGCGGTGTCGATCGACTCCGTGATCGCCGCGCTCGTGAAGGGCAATACTTCGGCATGAGCTGCCCGTCATTGCGAGCGCAGCGAAGCAATCCATGCTTCCGCAGGTGGTTGCTGTGGATTGCTTCGCTGCGCTCGCAACGACAATGTGGACACAATGGGTGCGACAAATCAACCCGACGGGCAAATCAGTGGAAATGTGTCCATCCCTCTCGCGAAAAATAAATCGCTTAACCCGTCGGGCAAATCAGTGATTTAACTCCGCGCGTCTCACCCAAGAGAGGGGCGGGTCGCGATCGTCACGAACGTTGCGGTGAGATGCGGTGGACGTGATGGATGTGACTGACGAGCACACGCATCACGGACGGCGAAGTCGTGTGGTCCTGGCGCCCCGACGCTGGCGCTAAGCTTCTATGAAGTGACGGTGGCAAAAGAGCCCGGTCACCGGGGAGAGCACGAAGGAAACCGTAACACCATCGCGCAGGGAGAGCCGGAATGCTTCGGTTGAACCTGTGGTCCTACCCCCGTGCTTTTTGTTGCACGGGACCCATGGGTGCAACCAGCACCCGGCTTTCCCTGCGCCCTCTGCTGATTGAGAGGGTGGAAAGTGAAGCAAACCTCGGGCGCAACGCGTCGCGAGAACGCGACCTCACATCCTCACGCTGTTTGAAATTTGAATCATAAGTCACGACGACGCCGTAGGGTGGGCAAAGCGAAGCGTGCCCACCATCCCGAGCACGGCGCTGGATGGTGGGCACGGCGCAAGTGCGCCTTTGCCCACCCTACGCCTCTGCAACCGCTTAGTCGCGCCACAACAACATCTGTGGTTATGGGTCCCCGCCTTCGCGGGGACGACACCGGCGCTAGATCTATCCCCCGCCCTGATCAAACGCCTTGCGGAGCGCGACGTAGCCCTGCTGCTGCTGGGTCCAGTTGCGGCCGCCGGTGATGGCGCCGTCGATGACGAGGTCGTGGCCGTTGATGAAGGAGGATTCGTCGCTGGCGAGGAACACGGCGGCGTGCGCGATGTCATCGGGCAGGCCGGCGCGCGGGATCGGCTGGGCGGTCTTGTAGACCTCGCGCATCACGGCCGGCGTCTTCTCCGCGGCGTCAGTCGACAATCCCAACGCCTTGCCGAAGATGCCGGTCGCGATCGCGCCGGGCGAGATCGAGTTGACGCGGATGCCGGACTCGCCGAGCTCCATCGCCACGCATTTGGTCAGATGGATCACCGCGGCCTTTGCCGCGCCATAGACCACCGAGGACGAAAAGCCGGCAAGCCGTCCCGCGATGCTGCCATTGTTGATGATGCTGCCGGAGCCCTGCTTCTTCATGTGCGGCGCGACATGCTTCATGCCGAGCATGACGCTGCGCACCAAGGTTGCCATCGCGGCATCGAAACGGTCGACCTCCAATCCCTCGATGCCGCCGGTCTGCGCCGGGCCGCCGGCATTGTTGAAGAGGCAGTCGACCTTACCGAATTTTTCCAGCGTCAGCGCGATCAGCGCCTTCATCTGCTCTTCCACGGTGACGTCGGTCTGGCGGAAGATGCAGTTGGCGCCAAGCGCCTTGGCCAAGGCTTCGCCTTCGGCGACGCGCCGCCCGGCGATGACAACCTTCGCACCCTCGGCGACGAAAACCTCCGCCGTGCGCAGGCCGATGCCGCTCGTGGCGCCCGTGATCACCGCGACCTTGCCGTCCAAGCGTCCCATGTCAATACCCTCTTAAGTTGTCGATCGAATTCCATGAACTGGGATATTCCTGCCACAGGCGGAACAAGGCAAGCGGACTGTTCGGTGCACAACGCCGCCAGCTGTGGCCTGCGGCCCTCTGCCGGCCACAAATCGCAGCTTACCCGTCGGTTCGGCCTTATTTTGGATTCGCTGATCACCTGAAGTGACAAAGCCATGAAGAGATTGATCGACGAGTTCAGGTGCGGCTGGCGCGGGGACGCCCCGCCATCGCTCGCGCTCGGCATCGGCTTTGCGATCACCTGTCTGGCGCTGGCGACGGCGGTCCGGTGGGGCCTGTCCCAGCTCCGCCCCGACGTATTCTTTACGCCATACTTTCCGGCGGTGTTCTTCGCCGGCGCGTTCGGCGGCTTGCGCATCGGAATCCTGACCGCGCTTGCAGGCGGCCTGCTCGGCCTCGCCCTCAATTTCGGCAGCACGGTCACCGATCCGACGCGGATCGCGTTGCTTTTGATGTTCTGGGTGGTCTGCGGCCTGACGATCTGGGGCGTCGAGCACTACCGCTCGATCGTCGCCGAGCAGCAGCGGATCGCCAAACGCCTGATCGGCGAGCAGGACTACCGCAAGCTCGTGTTCGACGAATTGCAGCACCGGCTGAAGAACAAGTCCTCCACCATTCACGCCGTGCTGCACCAGGCGCTGCAGGACCAGCCGCAGATCTGGAGCCGCATCGATCATCGCATCCGCGCGCTGTCGGCGACCGACGACCTGATCGCGAAGGTTGACGGCAACGGATGCGATATCCAGGACCTCCTGATCTCCGAACTTGGTCCCTACGGCCACGTCCGGTTCAGCCTGAACGGCGATCGCCTGTTCCTGCCGGCGAAGCTGGCGGTGAGCCTGGCCTTGATCTTTCATGAACTCGCCACCAACGCCGGCAAGTATGGCGCGTTTTCCTCCGCGCGCGGCTTCCTGCAGGTATCATGGTCGGTATCCGACGATCGCCTCACCATCACCTGGGACGAGACCGAGGGCCCGGCCGTAGAGAAGATCGGCGAGCCGGGCTTCGGCACCAGGCTTTTGAAATCGGCGCTCAGGCCATTCGACGGCAAGACCGACGTCAGCTATCTCAAGACCGGTATTCACTGCACCATGCAGTGCCGGATTCCCACGGCTTGAGCGCGCTTTTTCGCGCTCCGCGCCGAAGCGAAGGTGAAACGAAACACAGCCGCAAGCACTCGATGATCGGGTTGACGCTCTGTTAATGACGATTGAGGCGGCGTCTGTTGAAATCTCCTATCGACACAGATGTCGCGGTTTTTCTCAGTTCCACTTAACCAAAACTACAAGGGACTTTGCCAAGTTCGCGCGCATGCACAGTCCCACAAAGCACGACTTTCAGATGGCCACGGCGGCGGCCACGAATGAGAGCGAACTCCATTCCGAATTGCGGATTCTGCGCGATGTCGTCAGGTTGTTGCCTGCGGGCGTCACGGTCCAGGACGAGCACGGCGACTTCCTGGTCGTTAACGATGCCGCCGCAGCGCGCTTCCAATTGGCAAGCGATGCAATGGCCTCGCAACTCGACGAACGCCGCGAGACCTGTCTCGAATTGCTACGCAACGGCCGCTCCGCCGTGCTGGAGGAAGCGGTTGCTTCCGGCGCCACCAGGCAGGTGTTCCTCACCGCGCATCGGCCGGTGCGGATCGCCGACCGCAGTCTCCTGCTGTCGACCTCCGCAGACATCACCGAGCAGAAGGCGTTCGAGGATCAGCTATTCCGCTCCGCCTATTATGACGAACTGACCGGCCTGCCGACGCGCCGCGTGATCGAGCACCGCGTCAACAGCCTGTTGCGCCGTGACGATGCAGATGGCCATTTCGCGCTCGCCTTCCTCGACATCGACAATTTCAAGCACATCAACGACTATTACGGCCACGCCATCGGCGACGCGCTGCTGGTCGAGATGACCCGGCGGCTCAGCCTGTCCTTGCGCGAAACCGACATTCTGTCGCGCATCTCCGGCGACGAATTCCTGCTGCTGCTCAATCCGATCCAGACCGAGCAGGAGGTCGCCGACTACATCGAATTCATGCTGCAGCGGTTGAAGGCGCCGTTCTTCATCGACCAGTCGGAGATCTTTGCCTCCACCTCGATCGGCGTGAGCCTTTATCCCGAGCATGGCCGAAGCTACGACGAGCTGCGCCAGAACGCCGACATCGCGATGTATCGGGTCAAGCACGGCGGCAAGGGTGCCGCGGCCTTCTTCGACGCCAGCATGGAAGTCGAGGCCATGGCGCGGATGAAGATCGAGCAGTCGCTGCGGCTCGCGATCCTGGAGAAGCGCTTCTGTTGCGCCTTCCAGGCCAAGGTCGATCTCAGGACGCAGGAGGTCAGGGGCATCGAGGCGCTGGTGCGGCTGCGCGACAATGAGGGCGTGATCCAGGCGCCCGGCACTTTCGTCAACCTCGCCGTCGAGCTCGGGCTGATCGACGAACTGACCCATCTGGTGCTGGCGGAGATCGTGAGATCGATCGACCTGATCAACAACACCTTTGGTCCCGACGCTTCCATCAGCATCAACGTCGCGGCCAAGCAGGCCGCCAATCCCGAATTCATGCGCCCGTTCGCCCGCGCGCTCGAGGAGACGGGATACCCGAAGCGCTTCATGATCGAGGTGACGGAAGACGCCTTCGTCACCAAGTCGCATTTCCAGGAGGAGATCCTGCCGATACTGCGCCGGATCGGCGTCGGGATCTCGATCGATGATTTCGGCATCGGCTATTCGTCGCTGTCGGCGCTCGCCGACATCACCGCCGACGAGATCAAGATCGACCGCTCATTCATCACCGACATCCATAAGCGCCCGCGCAGCCAGGGCATCCTGCGGGCGATCGAGTCCTTGAGCGAGGCGCTCGGCATGACCGTGATCGCGGAAGGCATCGAATCCTACGAGGAACTGGCCTACCTGCAGGCCGCGACCAAGATCCGCTACGCCCAGGGTTACTATTTCTCGAGACCGATCTTCCTGGACGACCTCAAGCCGTCGATGCCGCTGACGAGCGAAGCGCGGGCCCACCTGGCGAGCCGGGCGATGGAGGAGGCGCGTCCCGCTTACACCCGGACAAGCAGGTATCGGCGCTGAGGAGTGGCGCCCCTACAACCATTGCGAGGAAATACTGCGAGATCCCAATTAAGCGTTGAGTAACCGGATTTCCTAACCGCTTGTGACAATTTTGCGTTGTATCCCTGCCTCCCGGGAATTCGGGAATGCGCAATCCTTCAAAGCACATCCATAGGATCATCCTTCGCGCGAAGGTATTCCGCCGCCACTTCGCCGCGACGATCCGCGGCCCGGTGCTGTGGTTGACGCTCTGCGGCGGATTGCTGGTGACCGCGATCTTTGCCGGCACCATCCTGATGGTCGGCCAATTCCGTGAGCGCGCCCTGCACAACAGCGAGCGCGAACTGGAAAACACCGTGCTGATGCTGACGCGCCACTTCGACCAGCAGTTCGAAGACTCCGCGACGATCGCTTCCGACCTGATCTCACAATTGCGGATTCCGGAGCTTGCCTCGCCCGAAGCGTTCAAAGAACGGATGTCGACCGTCGAAGTGCACCATGTGCTGAGATCGAAGGGCCTGTCCTATCTCGGCGACGTCTCGCTGTTCGACACCGACGGGCACATCATCATCTGGTCCGGACCGCTGCCGGTGCCGAAGCTCGACATATCCGAGCGGGCCTACTTCAAGAGCTTCAAGTCCAATCCGACCACGGAAACCGTTCTCGCCGAAGCGGTCCGCAGCTATCGCAACGGCAAACTCAATACCGTGATCGCCCACCGCTTGACCGGGCACAACGAAATCTTTCTCGGGATCATGACGCGGCGCATCGATCCCGCGAACTATGAGAAGTTCTTTGCTTCCGTCGCTCCAGGCGAGAGCGCCACCATCGCCCTGTTTCACGCCGACGGGACCTTGCTCGCTCGTCATCCGCGCATCGATGAGATGATCGGACGGAATTTCGCTTCCGCCCCGCTGATGCGAGAGGTGCTGGCGAAGGGAGGCCAGCATACCCTGCGCGTCGAAAGCCCGGTCGATGGAATGAAGCGGCTGGGCTCGGCGGCGCGGCTCGGCCATTTCCCCGCGGTCGTGATCGCAACCAATTCCATCGACGCGGCGCTCGCCGACTGGCGTGCCCAGACCAAATTCCTGGTCGTCGCCGCTACGCTCGCCGCGCTGGTGGTTGCAGGGGTGCTGTTCCTGATCATCCGCGAGATCAACAAGCAAAACCGCCAGGCGCGGCAACGGCTGAAGGCGGAGCGGCAGCGGCTCGATACGGCGCTTAACAACATGATCCAAGGGCTGGTGCAGTATGACGCCACTGGGCGCATCGTCGCCTTCAACCGGCGCTATCTCGACATGTTCCAGCTCTCGACCGACGTCGCGAAGCCGGGATGCCATTTCCGCGACCTGATGCTCCACCGCCAGGTGAAGGGATTGTTCGACGGCGATGTCGACGCATTCTGCACCTCGGTCATGGACAATATCGCCCAAGGCCAGGTTGATCGCCGACTGATCGGTTGCGCGGACGGCCGCTGGTTTTCGGCCATCAGCACGCCTCTCAAGCACGGCGGGTGGATCACCACCGTCGAGGACATCACCGAGCGCTGCAGGCTCGAGCAGGAGCGCGACCGGAACTTCGCGTTCCTGCGCGAGATCATCGACCACATCCCCTCGCAGATCACCGTCAAGGATGCGCAGGACCGGCGCTATCTCCTGGTCAACCGGGTTGCCGAGGAGCAGTTCGGCATTTCGCGCGAGCTGATCTTCGGCAGGACCGCATTCGATGTCTTTCCGGCCGCCTCCGCGCGAATAATCACCTCGGACGACGAAAGGTTGCTGGGATCCACCGACGGCTTCTACAGGGACGAACACCTCTGGAAGACCCAGGCCAAGGGCGAACGCTACATCACCTCGAAACGCATCGGCATCCGCGATCAGGCCGGCGCGACGCGCTATATCATCAACGTCGTCGAGGACGTGACCGAACGCAAGCTCGCGAACGAAAGGATCACCTATCTTGCGCATTACGATGCGCTGACCGATCTGCCGAACCGCGTGCTGTTCCGTGCGCAGATCGCACGCGAGCTCGAAAGGGCAATGCGCGGAGAACGGTTCGCATTGCTTTACATCGATATCGACGAGTTCAAGGCCATCAACGACTCGCTCGGCCATCATGTCGGCGACGAGTTGCTGAAGACGCTGGCCGCACGGATCAAGGCCTGCCTCAAACCCGGCGACCTGATCGCCCGGCTTGGCGGCGACGAATTCGCGGTGATCCAGACCGCAGTTGATGCAACCGGTGATGTCGCGGAATTCGTGACGCGGATCCATGGCGCGATCCGGCAACCTTGCGACTGCCTCGGGCATCATCTTTCCACCGACGCCAGCATTGGCATCGCGCTGGCGCCGCAGGACGGCACGGAACTCGACCAGCTCATCAAGCACGCGGATCTGGCGATGTATGCCGCCAAAGCCGGCGGGCGCCGGACCCATCGCTTCTTCGAGCCGGCAATGGATGAAAGCGCCCAGGCCCGCCTCGCCATGGAGCAGGACCTGCGGCAAGCCATGGTGGAAGGCGGTTTCGAAATCCACTACCAGCCGCTCTTGGACTTGAGGACCAATCAGGTCGCGGGCTGCGAGGCCCTGTTGCGCTGGCGTCATCCGGAGCGCGGCATGATCTCTCCTGCCGAGTTCATTCCGGTGGCCGAAGACACCGGACTGATCAACGAGCTCGGCGACTGGGTGCTACGCACGGCCTGCACGGAAGCGGCCGCCTGGCCATCCCACATTCGGCTCGCCGTCAACGTCTCGCCGGTCCAGCTCAAATGCGAAACACTGGCGTTGCGGATCACGGGCGCGCTCACCGCCTCCGGCCTCGCGCCCGGTCGGCTGGAGATCGAGATCACGGAGGCGGTGCTGATCAGGGACGATGAAGCCGCGCTCGCGATCCTGCATCAGCTCCGCGCCATCGGCGTGCGCATCGCGCTCGACGATTTCGGCACCGGCTATTCCTCCTTAAGCTATCTGAAGCGGTTTCCGTTCGACAAGATCAAGATCGACCGATGCTTCGTCAGCGACATCGAGGTCGACGGTTCCTCAACCATCGTGCAGGCGGTGGTGAATATCGCTGCGTCGCGCAACATGACCACCGCGGTCGAAGGCGTCGAAACCGAGCAGCAGCGAAAACTATTGCGCGAGCTGGGCTGCACGCAGATGCAAGGCTTCCTGTTCAGCGCGCCGAAGCCGGCATCGGAGATCAGGCGATTGCTCGACATGGACCAGATGGCGACGCGGGTTTTGGCCTAGAGTCGATCGGGCGGCTATCTTGCGCGACGGCGATGGCGTACAAATATGGGGTGCGAGCCCGACCACGAGGCAATCTGGCCATAGGGCAATGGCGAGTGAACCCATGTCCCCTCTTTCCATCCTCCTCAATGTGCTCTGGATCCTGATCGGCGGCGCGTGGATGGCGTTTGGCTGGCTTGTCGCCGCGATCATCATGGCGATCACGATCATCGGCCTGCCCTGGGCGCGCGCGGCCTTCAATATCGCTGTCTATACCCTGTTGCCGTTCGGTTCGCGGGCCGCGCGCCGCGACGAAATCACCGGCGTGAGCGACGTCGGGACCGGCCCGCTCGGGCTGATCGGCAACCTGATCTGGTTCGTGCTCGCGGGCTGGTGGCTTGCGCTCGGTCACCTCGTCACGGCGATCATCTGGGCGGTCACCATCATCGGCTTGCCCTTCGCCTGGGCGCACCTCAAGCTTGCCGGCATCGCGCTGTGGCCGATCGGCAAGACGATCGTACCCGCTTGATCCCTTACGCAGCCAAGCGGCCGCGATTGTGCTGGGCAAGGATCGGGCGGATCAGCCGCCCGAAACGCTCGGCCTCTTCGTCATGCAGATAGCCGGACAGGCAGAAGGAATGGCAGCCGGCATCAATGAATTGCTGCAGCATGTCGGCGCATTGGACGGGATTGCCGACCACCGCAATGCCGGCGCCGGGCCGGACCTTGGTGATGCCGGTCCACAGATGCGGCAACAGGAGGTCGCCATGCTCGCGCGCAAGCTGCTGCACCCGTTGATTGGCCGCTGAATTGTTGTAGAGCGTCTTCATCTCCTGTTTCTGACGTTCGGTGGCATGACGCACCAGGCGGTCGGCCGCCTCCCACGCGTCCGCTTCGTTCTCGCGGCAGATCACCTGCAGCCGCATACCGAAACCAATCTCCTGCTCGCGGCCGTGGCTGCGCGCCAGCGCCCTGATTTCGGCGATGTTCTGCGCGATGCGCTCCGGCAGGTCGCCCCAGAACAGATGCACATCGGAGTGTTTCGCCGATAATTCCCACGCCTGCCGCGAGCCGCCGCCGAGATAGAATTTCGGAAACGGCTGCTGCAGCGGCCGCGGCCGGATATGCGCGCCCGACAGCGAGTGGAACCTGCCATTGAAATGCACCGGCCCGCGCGTGGTCCACAGCGCCTTCAGGATCGAGACCTCCTCGTCCATCAGCGCGTAGCGCTCTTCCTTGGCGTAACTGATACCCTCGGCTCCGACCTCGCTCTCGTTCTGGCCCGCGATCAGGTTGATACAGATGCGCCCGCCCGACATCTGGTCGAAGGTCGAGATCATCTTGGCAAGCAGCACCGGATTGATGTAGCCGGGACGCGCCGCGATCAGCGGCTTGATCTTCGACGACCGCGCCGCCATGAAGGCGCCCGTGATCCAGGCCTCCCAGCACACCGAGCCAACCGGGATCAGCAAATATTCAAAGCCCGCCGCTTCGGCGGCCTGCACGACCCGCTCGCAGAGTTCCGGCGAGCCCGCCACCTGGGCTTCCATCAGCCCATAGGCGGTGGTGTCGCCATGCGTCGGCAAATACCAGCCAAATTCGAGCGGACGCATGACGATCTCCCCAAGCAGATGGCGCTTTTCGCGCGGTTCTACCGGCAGTTTACAGCCTGCATCTCGCCAGACAATCGCTCTCAAGACCGTTGCCGATGGGGGACCAATCGGCTAAATGAACCGTCAGGCACCCGTAGCTCAGCTGGATAGAGCGTTGCCCTCCGAAGGCAAAGGTCACACGTTCGAATCGTGTCGGGTGCGCCATTTATCCCCATTTTACAGCGCGATAGCGCGCCAGAACCGAACGATCCAGATTTGTCTCGTTCGAGCGAGTAAGCGATCTGGATGAGATCCTCACCAGATCGCGGCCGCGAGCGCCGCGAGCAATGCGGGCGGCGTCACCAGCACACCAATTTTCAGGAAGCGCCAGGCACTGACGTCGACCTTTTCCCGCCGCAACGCCACCAGCCACAGGATCGTTGCGAGCGATCCAGTCACCGAGAGATTGGGCCCGAGATCGACGCCGATCAGCATGGCGCTCAAAACCTGCGCCGGGAGGTGGTCGACCGAGCCCGCAACGAGGCCTACGGGAAGGTTATTGGCGATGTTGTCGGCGATCGAGGCGACGATTCCGGCGCTCCAGGCGGCCTCAGTCGGCGATCTCTCGATTCCGGCCTGCAGAAGCGCATTGAGATGGTCAATCGCGCCGCTCTTCAGCAGCGCTTCCACCATCACGAACAGTCCCGCGACCAATGGCAGCACGCTCCAGGAAATGCCTTTCATCACCCGCCGGGGCGACTGGCGGCTGAGCGCGAGCACTGCCGTAGCCGTGACGAGACCGCAAATGAAGGTCGGCAATCCCAATTGCACGTCGAGTGCCGAAGCCGTCAGGAGTACGACGCCGATCGCGGCGATGCCGATTGCGGTGAGCCTGCCGCCGCGGCCGAGCCTGGGATGTGGCACGCGGCTCGCGATGGTCCCTTCAGCGAGCGCGTGGCGCTGGCTGAGGCACAGCACGACATAGGTCACGACAATTGCGGCAACCGAAGGCAGCGCGAACTGGCGCAGCCATTCAAATAGATGCGGCATGCGTTCGCCGAACACAACAAGATTGGCGGGATTGGAGATCGGCAGCACGAAGCTCGCGGCGTTGGCAGTGAAGGCGCATGCGAACAGATAGGGCAGCGGATTTGCGCCGGCGGCGCGGGTCGCGGCGTAGACAGCTGGCGTCAATACGATGGCCGTGGCGTCATTGGAGAGGAAGCTGGTGACGAGAATGCCGACGGCATAAACCAGAAGAAACAGCAGCTGCGGCGAGCCGCGCGCATGTTCGACCGCAAAAGCGGCAAGGTAGTCGAACAGGCCTTCACAACGAGCGAGCTCCGCGGTGAGCATCATGCCGGTCAGGAAGAAATATACATCGAGGCCCTTGGCGATACCGCGCAGCGCTTCGCTTGCGGTCAGGAGGTTGCAAAGCACCAGCGCGACCGCGCCCGCCACCGCCCAGACCGCCTCGGGCAGGCGAAAGGGCCTGATGATAACGCCGGCGGTTGCCGGGATAATGATGCTCCAAGTCAGA
The DNA here is from genome assembly GCF_000472865.1 of Bradyrhizobium elkanii WSM2783. GTDB lineage: Bacteria > Pseudomonadota > Alphaproteobacteria > Rhizobiales > Xanthobacteraceae > Bradyrhizobium > Bradyrhizobium elkanii_A. Next base: position 157,322 of record NZ_AXAP01000004.1, read on the forward strand.
AGCGATTCGTGCGGCGACATCGCCCTCGTCTCCAAAAGAAGGCCGAAAATCATCCCGCCGCGATACTGGAGGTCGGCGGGATCGTCTTCGCCGTTTGTCCCAAATCCGAACCCGAATGCACGCGCGTCTCCGGGAGCGCAAACCAGCAAACCGCAAAACCAACGCCCGCAACCGCGCCGAGCGTGAGGAAGGCCGCGCTGTAGCCTACCTTCACAACGACAAAGCCTGCGAGTGTGGTAGAGATTGCCGCTCCGACGCTTTGCGCGGTGATCATCGCGCCTTGCGCGACGTTGAAACGTCCAGTGTTTCGCATGAGGTCGGCGACGATCACGGGAAAGATCGCGCCGAGAATACCTGCCCCAATCCCATCCAGCAGCTGTACGGCAAGGAGCCAGTTCCTGTTGTCGGATAGCGTATAAAGCGCTCCGCGAAGGGGCAGTATTAAGAGCGCAGCGAGGAAGAAGCTTTTGTGGCCCCATCGGTCGGCCCGCGCTGCAACAAGCATCGCCATTGGCACCATCATTATTTGGGCCGCGACGATGCACGCCGACATCATGCTGGTGCCGAGATTCTTGTCCTGAAGCGCGAGCTTCTGCCCGACGAGCGGCAGCATCGCTGCATTCGAGAGATGAAAGAGCGTTACGCAAACCGCAAAGACCAGAAGCGGGCGGCACGTCAGGAGAATGCTAAGGCCTGCCGGCTGCTCGCGGACGCTGTCTGGATTTCTCCCATGTTTCTGCAGCCCACGCGCGAGGTCATGGTCGATCGCATCTTCTGGGAGCGCCAGCACACTAATTAGGCTTGCGATCGTCATCACGCCAAGCACATAGAATACGACCTGAGGCCCGAAAAAGTAGGCCGCGCCGCCCGCAACAGTCGCGGCCGCTGCGTTACCGGCGTGATTGAAACTTTCATTGCGGCCGACGCGGGCCGTGAAGGCGCGATGGCCCGCGACGCCAAGGGAAACGGCTGCTATCGTCGGCGGAAAGATCACGCCTGCCGCGTGCGCGACGCTCTGCGACAGAACAACCGGCCAGAAGCCTGCGCAGAGAGGCAGAATCAGCGAGGCGCAGGTGACAATCAGCGCTGCACACACCATCATTAAGCGCTTTGCTCTTGTCGCATCGACCAGCGCGCCGACCGGGGTCTGCGCAACGAGGCCGGCAAAACCAGCGATCGACATCACCACGCCGATGCTAGCTTCGTCCCATTTTTGCTCGGTTAGGAGATAGACGGCGAGATAGGGACCGAGCCCGTCGCGCACATCGGCCAGGAAGAAATTGGCGGCATCAAGGGCGCGGTTGGCACGTTGTCCTGATTTTGAATCGCTAGACATGTTCGGCCTCGACCCTTGACGTGATTCCGCCAATTCCTTTCAACACGATCCGCTTCAGGCGTGTGTGGCGCGATCGTGCTTGGGCTTTGCCTCGTGCTTGGGCCTCGGCTTGGCCTCCTTGATCGGACGAAGATCATGGCTGTTGGTGCCGATCTCCTTCGCATCCACGACGCGGCCGTGTTTGGTTTCGACGCCCTCGCCTCTAACAGCGATCTTTGCGGCGGGCGCAAGAAGCTCGGCAACCTGTTCAGCCTCCTTCGGTCCGACACGGATGGTGGTGCCGTCGGCGAGCAGCGCGCCGCGGAGTTCGCCCTTCGGGCCGAACAACGGCAGCCGCACCGTTCCTTCGGCCAACATCTTCCTTTTCTCGAGCTTCGGATGTTTGTGATCGTGGTCCGGTCCTTGGTCCACGATACTTGCCCCGCTCGTGAGGGTAACCGCGATCGCCGCGATGAGATCGCCCTTGCGCGGCCGGACGCCGCGAACGCCGACCATGTCGCCGGCTTTCACTTGGCGAGTGAGTTCGGCCTCCATGTGCGGCGGCGTATGAACCAGGACAGGCGCCTGCGTCTCGCCATTCATGACGAAGCCGTCGATCGCGCCGTGGGGGGTGAGCAGGAAGCGTTCGACGGTTCCTTTGACTTCCGGCAGGCAATCGGGATCGATCCAGTGCATGTTGTTCTCCTCTGTAGTCTGTTGCTTCAGAAATTCGTTATTGGGGTCAACCGCGCGGCGGTGGCGGCAGAGGCGGACCGAAACGATCGGATCCACCCTTGGGGCCGCGCGGCGGACGCGGTCCGTCAAATTCGGTCATCTGGCCAGGTGAAGCGCCGATCGCCTGCACATCGACCACCCTACCGAGTGCGATGTCGAGCATCTCCCCGCGCACGGAAACCATCTGCCCGGGCAGCAGCCAGTCCGCAAATCGCTCGGCCTCTGGCGGGGGCAGTCGAAGCTGGGTGCCGTCGTCGAGCAGCGCGCCATTCACCTCGCCGCGCTTGCCGTGCAGCGCCGCGACGATCCGGCCGCTGATGGCCTGCTGCATGCCGCCGCGATCGGGGCCGCGCGGTAGTCCATTGTCGGCCACGCTCCTGCCCGTTGCGACATTGGTGACGGAAGCCGCATCAACGAGCGGAATCGCCCGGGCGCAAATGCCGCGAATCGAAACCTCATCGCCTGGCCGGATCGTATGGACGACCTGGGTGGAGAGATGTGGCGGCAACTTCACTTCCGTGCCGTCCGCAAGGATGAGCCCGTCAACGTCACCCCGCGGCGTCAACGTGTATTGCTTCACTCGGCCCAGCGATTCCGGCAGTTGAGACGAATCCCAAACTGAGCCGGGGGCTTGCGAATAGGCATCAGTACCGGCGCCGATGGACGTCGCGGCGAGGACCGCGCACGCAAGTGCGCGTCTTCGTGTCATTGTCATCTTCATGATCGAGCTCCTTCCGAATGACGAGCGAATCGCCAGTGCGAAAGGTTCAGCAATGGGCATGCCAAAGCCGAAGTGCTTGTTTGTGAAGGTGTTAGCGGGAAGTGAAGTTGTTCAGTTGTCGTCTTTTCTGACGGCGCGCGTCGGATTTTCTGACGCATCGCTGCCTGTGAGGCCGTAACGCTGCATCTTCGTGTAGAGAAGCTGGCGGTTAATGTTGAGGCGCCGCGCCGCTTCGGCGCGGTTGCCGCCGCAGGCGTCCAGCGCCTTGCGGATCATCGCTTCTTCAAGCTGCGCCACCGCCGCCGGCAAATCACTCTCCGGAAGCGCTGTCGGAATTGGGTGATCCTGCGCTGCGCCGGTGTCGATATCGTCGGCGCCGATGGTGTGGCTTCTGGTCAGCACACAAGCCCGTTCGATGACGTTTCGCAGTTGCCTGACATTGCCGGGCCAGTTGTAGCGCGTCAGCTTGTCGATTGCGCCACTACTGAGCTGCTTCATCGGTTGTCCCGAAGAGACCGACAATGAAAGGAAGTGCTGGGCGAGCGGAACGATATCGGATGGCCGGTCGCGTAGCGGCGGGATCGCGATGGGAACGACATTGAGGCGGTAGTAGAGGTCTTCGCGAAACTCGCCGGCCGCCACCAGCGTTGGCAAGTCGCGGTGGGTTGCGGTCACGACCCGTGCCGTGGTCCGGATCGGCTTGCCGCCGACCGGCGTGATCATCCGCTCCTGCAGCACTCGCAGGATCTTTGCTTGCAGCCCAGGCGGCATGTCGCCGATCTCGTCGAGAAACAGCGTGCCGTTGTTGGCCTCGCGGAAGGCGCCGGTGCGGTCGCTGGTCGCGCCCGTGAACGAGCCCTTCACATGCCCGAACAATTCGCTTTCGAGCAGGTCTGGCGGGATTGCGGCGCAGTTGACGGCTATGAAAGGGCTGTCCTTGCGCTGGCTGTGCAGATGCAATGCGCGCGCCACCAGCTCTTTGCCGGTTCCGGTTTCGCCGAGGATGAGAACCGTCGACTGGCTGTCGGCAGCGAGCCCGATGGCCTTCTGCACACGCCGCATTCCCTCGCTCGATCCGATCAAGGTATCGAGGCTGCCTTTGCTTGCAGTGGCGACCGGCCGCCGCCGCGACGGCAGGCGCTCCAAGAGAGCTTTCAGCTCATCGCGTCCGATCGGCTTCGTGAGATGGTCGAAGGCACCGAGCCGCATGGCTTCGATGGTATTTTCGGCGCTCGCAAAGGCGGTCAGCACCACCACGGCTGGTGGGCTCTCGTGCGAGCGGATGCGGCGCAGTACCTCGATGCCATCCATGCCAGGCATCTTGAGATCGAGCAGCACTGCGTCCACCGTCTCGGACAGCGCGGCGAGACCTTCGCGCCCCGATGAGGCCGTTTGCGGCGTGTGGCCGAGATCGCTCAATGCCTCCGCGAGACCCTCGCGCAGGGCCGCGTCGTCATCGACAATCAGGACGTTTGCCATGGCACCTCGATCTCAAACCTCGCGCCGCGCTCGGTGCGCGCAAGCCGCGCTTCCCCATGATGAGCACGCGCGATTTCCCGTACTATAGCAAGCCCAAGCCCGGTTCCCTCGGAGCGCGCAGTTGCGAACGGCTCGAACAGACGCTCGCGCATCTCTTCGCTCACCCCTGCACCACTATCGGTCACGGACAGCAACAACTTATCCTGTTGCCTGAGAGCGTCGACGACGATGCGTCCGCCAGCGAGCGTGTTCTGGATGGCGTTGAGAATCAGATTGTCAAGAGCCCGCTGCATCTGGGAGGGGTCAAAGCGAGGCAACGGGCTGGTCGGCTCGGGCGTTCCCATCTCCAAGGACAAGCCGTTGGCAGCCGCCAATTCCTGGTGGGGCTCGATCGTACTTTCTAGAAAAGACACAAGTTCGACATCTATCGGCTTGGGCTCGCCGGCCTGAGTCATTTGCAGCAGATTGCGGAGCAGCGCATCCAACCGTGCGACCTGCGTGAGGATCGCTTCCAGTGCGATCTTCTTGCGAGCGTCATCGCTCGCAGCCAGCGCGTTTTCCGCCTTAAGTCGCATAGCCGCGATGGGATTGCGTATCTCGTGCGCAAGTCCTGCCGATAACCGCCCGACGGCCGCAAGGCGCTCGGCCGTACTTGCGCGGCGCCGCTCCAGCGCGAGCCGTTCGCCGGTCTGGTTCAGCGCATCGACCAGCCGGTCGAGCTCCTGCTCGCCAGTGCGCGGAAGCTTTGGAAGGTCGACAGACCGGCTGTCGCTCTTGCCCAGCGCTTTCTCCAGCGCCCCGATCTTCCGCGACCATGAGAACAGCACGCGCGCGAGCCAGATGGCCGAACCGAAAATGGTCAGTGCGAGCACAAGCAGCCCTGCCAGCAACTGCGTGTAAGCCGGGCCCTCGGCGGTGAAGGCGCGCGTCATGGTCCAGGCTGTGGTGCCTTGCAGTGGTCCGCGCAGCGGGCAAGCGTGCACCAGAAGTACCTGCGAACGCGCCGGCTGCCGCCGGCCGGCCGGCCGGCCGGAACGCACGGCTTCGGCGTTGACTTCACGGATTGTGTTCAGTTCAGCGGCGGGAAGATCAGTCTTCGGACCGGTACCCTCATAGGAAGGGAAGGCGTAAGCGAGCGAGCCTGCATCAGCTTGCCAGATGCCGCCTTCGACACCGATAGCGCTGGAGAGAGCGACCTGAACCAGCGTCGTGAGGTCTTGCTTTAGCCTATCGTCGATCCGCCCTCCAGTCCAACCGGAGACGAAGAATTGGTAGCGGTCGGCGATTTCTCGACAGGCCCGCGCGGCCAGTTCCTCAGAGCGCGCAACACGCGCGTTGGCTGTCTGCTGAAAGGACTCGAACAGAAGATAGCCAGTCGCCACTCCCGACAAGACCAGCATTATCCAGAGTGCAAGCAGTCGCGACCAAAGAGATCGCATCGAAAGTTCTCACGCAGTTAAACAGCTCTGATCTTATACGAATCTCAAGATAGCGCTATTGACCGCTGACGGTCTTCGCGGGGATCTGGACCGAGTTCAGAGGTGGCCGCGGCACAAAGTCAAAGCCGATCACGGGTCCGCACCTCGTCTACGGCTTCCTCACCACCACCGAGCCGAACGCGATTGTCGCGCCGATCCACTCCAAGGCGACGCCGGTGATCTTGACGACGGACGGTGGGCGCAACGTGTGGCTGCGCCCACCGTGGGAGGAGGCGAAGGCGTTGCAACGGCCGCTGCCGGATGATGCTTCTGAAGATCGCGCTGCGCGGCCCCGACAAGAAAGATAGAGCGGCCGCGTCGTCCTCGCCGGGCTGGTGCTGAAGTTATCCGCATTGCGCTGGGGAGGCGGGTCATATTGCCGAGCCGCCACAGAATTGCTCGGTTTGGTTGTATACGCTAGACCGTCGGGAGGCGCCGTTGGGGATCACGCTACAGAAGCTAGAGGAACTGCGTGGGCGGGGCTTGTTTGCGGCTGGCTGTCGCGTTCTCGATATCGGATCATCCAATCTGTATTCAGCAGACCGGGATGGATTGCGATCCTTCCTCGCCTGCTACGGGGTGAGCCCCGACGACGCGTCCATCAACCAGATATCGAACGGCTCGGGCTATGGATCGGCCGGAGGAGCAAACCAAAGCTTTATCGGCGAAGTCCTTGAGAAGGCAGGCCTGACCTATCTCTCTTTCGACATTGCGAACGGGTACCGCACTAGGATCTTCGATCTAAACACGGAAAGAATTCCCGACGATCTGATGAGTTCGTTCGACACGGTGCTTAATTTCGGCACTACAGAACATGTCTTCGACCAGCTCAACGCCTTTCGAGTGATCCACGACGCTACCAAAGTCGGCGGCTATATCGTTCACGATTTGCCGATGTCCGGCTATGTCGATCACGGCTATTTCTGCTACACGCCGCGCTTCCTGTTCGATCTTTCGGGCCATAACGAATATGAGATGATCGATTTCGCCTACCAGGGTCCCGTCGCAGGCAACGACATTTATGGCATCGTTCGCGACTATACAGCCTACTTTCCAGCGCTGGCCAACAAGCTGCCCGAATACAGGACGGATTTTTGGTCGCGGCTGAATCGCAAGCTCAAGCGCAAGTTACCAGAGGTCAGGCCGGACAACATCTCGTTGTATCTTGTTCTCCGCAAGATGAAAGAGGGGCCCCTGAAAATGCCGTATGACACCAGCACGTCGGTACATGTCGCGGCCTGAATAAGACTAAATCTAAACTAACCGCCATATGCGACTCTGATACCGCGGTTGATCCGATGCCGCCTTCGGGTGATCTGGTCCTGAGTGTTATCCGGCGTAGGCTCCGAACGCTAGCCGACGTTCCTAAGCGCGTGAGTCGCTTCGCGCGCCATTCCCGCACGAATGTCCGCTCATTGTCATAGGCAAAGAAGCTTAGCTTGAGCGGATAACTGTCGCGCTTCCCCGATACTCATAGCTCACTTCAGCGAAATCCTGATCCCGCTGAGGTTGGCGGCGAACTCCATCCCCGCTTTCGGTCCCTTCAAGACGAGCACGACGCCGTTCTCGTTTCTCAAGTTGACGCCGCCGGCGCCGCCAACCAGAGCACCACCGGCGCCGACCGCGCTATAGGTGCCGGCGAAGTCGCTCACGTCAGCTATGCCGGATGCCCAACCTTCCAGCCGGCTGACGGATGCGCCGGCGGTAACGCCGAGGCTGAGGCCGGAGACCCGGAACGGATAGTTGCGGCCGCGATATGTCAGGACGCCGGTGCCGCCGCCGGCGCCGACCAGCAGGCCCGCTTTCGCGAAATGGACCCGCACGTAGCCCGGCGCTTGCGCTTGCGATGACGTTACCGGAAATACGAAGGCGAGCAGCGCGATCACCGCAAGACGAATTGCAGATGGCTCCATTGCAATGTTTCCGCGTTTTCAGGGATTCGTCGCGTCCACCTTCTTCCACGTCTGGTCCGGATCGAACAGATAGGTGCGCTTGGCGATGACCGCCGTGCGTTCGCCGAGATCCTTCTGATAAACGGTGCCCGCGTGGTTGACCATGAAGGTCATGACACCTGAATTGCCATACTCTGCGGGATAGGCGATCAGTCCGAAGCCGCCGATCATCTTGCCCTTGACGACATAATTCACGGCTCCACCGGGCGCATTGGGCCCCTGTCCTTTCAGGATTCGGAAGTAGTAGCCGTGGTAGGGCGCGCTGCCCTCCGCGCCAGCCTTATAGCCTTCCGTTGCCGCCTGCGCCGCGAGCTCACCGAGGGGACTTTGGTCGCGATCGTCGCGCCAGAACAGGCCATCCTTCTTGCCGGGAGTGCTGACAATCCGTTGCGCATAGAGCCCGGCGCCGTCGCCGGTGCGATCCTTGTCCGCATACTCGTTCTCGGCATCGACAAAGGCGAGCGCGGTTTGAATGACATCGATCTCGTTGCGTCCGATGCGGCGATACAGGATCTCGAGGCGACCCGCGGCGGAATCAAACTCCCAGCCATCCCTGTTGTTGACCAGGGGGATCGGGAACGGGAAGTCATCCGCGCCCAGGATGAGCGTTGCCTTCTTGTTTCCTTCCGCCTTGATCGAATGCTTGGCTTCATACGCGGACAGGAAGCGTTCACGCGTCTCGGCGTCGGCGACATCATCGCCTGATGCGATGATGTCCTTGGCGTCCTTGCCGAGAACCTTCAGCACGGCTCTCTTCTCGCCGGTCTTGACGGCGGCAGCCAGCGCGGCCGCGGCGTCCTCCGGCGAAGGATAGGCCTGTTGCGCGTGAGCCGATGTGATCGGGAATGCCAGCATGATAACGGTGGCGACAGCGGCCGCGGGGCGGGCCAACCGGAGCGACTGAACGATCGTCATGGTGTTGGCTCCGATGCTGTGGGAATCCGCGCGCCGGCGGCAAGCCAGTCGCCGTAGGTCCGGAATTTCAATCCGAGCTTGTCGTAGTAGACCCTGAGATAGCCGTCGCTACCGCGCGTGACAGCTTCCGGCATGATGCCCTGCACTTCCTGCGCCATCACACCGACATAGGACTTGTTGCTGCCGAGATAGCTGAAGCGGTAGTAGCCAAGACCGTTGGCGAGGTGGCCGAGCAGCACGACGTCATGCTTTAGCGCGATATCGGAGCGCCGTCCGCCGCCACCACGGAAGCCCCCGCCGCCTCCGCCACGGAAGCCTCCACCGCCACCGCGAATCGCGGCGCCCTGGAAACCACCGCCCCCGCGGCCGGCTAAGGCAACAGCGCCTCCCGCCCGTCCGGCAAAGCTTGCCTGGCCTCGGGCGGCCTGCAGATTGGCAGCCCTGCCGGATGACACATTTTTGAAGGCGGTGTCGCGGCCGCCGCCGCCACGCGCCGCATTGCGACCGCGGTCAGCAGCCCCCGCACGAGCACCACCTGCTTTGGCGCGATCGGCCGCGGCTGGGCGATTGGCGCGATCTCCGCCGGGACGATCACGAGAGGCGCCGCCCTCGCGGCCGCGATCACCAGCGCGATCTCCGACCCGATCGCCACCGCCCGGCCGATCCTGTCCCGGACGCAGCACCTGCTCGCCGCCGCGGCCACGGAAATCCATCCGGTTGGCGCTTCCCGCCTTCAGGTTGTTGTTGCCGAAACGCTGCTGCACATTGGCGTTGTTGTACCGTACGCCTTGCCGATGCGCCGGGTTGTGCTGCCAATTGTTTCCGACGTTGGTGACCCTGTTGTAGTGGTTGACGTAGAGGTTGCGGTTGCCCCAATTGAATCCGCCACCCCAATAATTGCCCCAGCGGCCGATGGCCCAGGCGGTACTGAAGGCAAGGCCCGCTGCGATCACGCCCGCGCCGATATAGGATGGGTAGCCGAAGTAATAGGGCGGATAGGCCGCATACGGCCAGGTTCCGTAGACGGTGGCCGGATCATAATAGGGAACGTACATCGTATTGGGATCAGCCGACTCGATGACGATCACCTGCTTGTTGTCCTGGGTCTGCACGCTGACCTTCTGCTGCTTGGTCGTCACCAGCTTGTTGTTGGCCTGGGCTTTGGCGCGCAGGCGCTGGACCGCGTCCATCACATCAGGCTGCTGCGCGAGCACGGCATCGCCGAGATTCTTGGTCCAGTCGATCTTGTCGCTCATCATCGAAAGAACCGCTGCGGTGCTGACCAGGGCTTTCACGCTGTCGTCCCAAGGCTGCTTGTCGACCTCGTTCTTCAGAGCATCGCCCTTCAGGTTCTTGTGCGAGGTCACCCAACGGTCGGCCTGCACGATCTCCAGCGGATAGGTCGACGCCGCGAGCACGTTCGCCAGGAGGTCGTCGGGATAGAGTGCAATCGGCGCGACCAGCGCCTCGAGCTGTTCAGGCTTCAACAATTGTTCGCTCGGCGCAGCCTGTGACGCCCCCTGCGGCTGACCGCCCTGATCAGGCGGAGAACTGGTCGCCTGCGCACAGGCCGCGACGGGAGCCAACATAAACAGTGCGAGCGCGAGCAAGATCCTGCCGCAACGAGACATCACAACCTCCATGAGCCTCACATGCTGCAAGCATCAGTCCAGGGCATGCGCGTCTCTTGATCGAGATCAAAGAAACCAAGCGCCGTTCATCTGGATAGCGAGATTGCTGCGACGCGACATGTTCGCGCGGACACCAGGATCGGGACCAACTCCCGGGGCAGACCGGTCGCGCCGAAGGTCAGCGAGCAAGTGGTAGTTTGATGCGGAACAGCGCCCCGCTGCCGCTCCGGTTTTCCACGGTGATCCGGCCGTGGTGCGCTTCCACGATCGTGCGGGCGATCGCGAGTCCCATTCCCATGCCGTGCGTCTTGGTGGTGAAGAACGGCTCAAAGACATCCTTCAGATGATCGTCGGCGACGCCCGGGCCGGTATCACCGACCAGGATCTCGGCCTGTTCATTCGAGATGCCCATCGCGACGATCACCTCCCGCTTCTCGCTTTGCGATTCCGATATAACGTCGATCGCGTTCATGATGAGATTGAGGACAACCTGCTGAAGTTGGATGGAATCTCCCTTGACGCGCAGCGTCATTGGCGCCGGAACATATTTCAGCATCACATCGCGGCCTTCGGCCGAAGCCGAAATGACGCCGACGGCTTCCCTCACGGTCTCGTTGAGATCAATCTCGCTAACTTCAATTGGCGCCCTTTTCAGCATGTTGCGAAGACGGCGGATCACTTCGCTCGCTCGCTGATCATCACGCCTGATGTCGGCGAGGATTTCTCGTATTTCGTCGAGATCTGGCGAGATCGATTTCAGCATCAGCTCCGCCGTTTCGGTATTGGTGAGAATGGAGCCGAGCGGCTGGTTCAGCTCATGTGCGAGCGAGGTCGCCATCTCTCCGGCAGCCGAATAGCGGTTGACGCGCGCAAGCTCCGCCAGCCGTTGCCGTGCTTCGACTTCAGCGAGGCGACGGCGACGACGTTCATGGAGCAATCCACTGATCAGGCCAGCCTGCACCAGAATCACGCTCGCGATGAGCGCGACCTGCCATCGATATCTTTCCCAGAATGTCGGCTCGCGAAACAGGATTTCGCTTCCCGCGGGCAGGTTGCTCTCGCGGATGCCCCAGCGTTGCAGCTCGCGCCAGTCGTATTTCGGAGCTGCAAATCCAATCGGCTCGATCTTGATGTCGGCCGGCTTCTCGCCACCGAGAATCCGGATCACGGCATTGACGGTTTTCTCGCTCGATGCGCTGATGGAATGCATCGGGCCGCCGACCGTGTCCTGGCCGAAAAAGGCTTCCTGGAATGAAAAGATAGGGGCATTCGCGACTGCATGAAGACTGCGCAGTGCAAGATCGCCCTCATGGGCGACACCTGCCGCGTCGACCGACATCAAGCCCCAGAACAGGACGGTGTGTGGCGGAAGTGTCGCCGCCCGCTGCAGGATTTCCTGGAATGACAAGTCCGCGTACCACACGAACGCGACCCGGCTTTCGAACGGCTTCGCTTCCCTCTTTGCTTCCTCGAGCCAGAACTTCTCCAGGGGCGAGGCGCCGATCACGACGGCAATCGTCTGCGTGTCCGGCAGGACCTTAAGAATGCTGGCGAAAAAGGCTGCGGAATCATTGTGGACGGAGACGACGGTGTCGTTGTCCGTGAGTCCGGCGCGGTTCACCAATCGCTGTTCGACCGCCGTCAGGACCATGGGCGTCCCTGGGAAGAGCTCCGCGCGGTATTTCTGGACGAACCCGGCCGCAGGTGCCCCGATGCTGATCACAATGTCGGGCGCCGCACCCTGATAGAGCGCGCGCAGATAATCGACGAAGGGCGCTTCCGAACCCGAATTGTTGAATCGCGCCGCCAGTAGCGTCTGTTCCTGGAGGTTCAGCGGCCACGGCGATTGGCGCTCGAGCTCCGCCCGGATGGCCCGGGCAAATTCGCTCCATGGTCGGAAGTCTCGCCCGAACGAATGGAGCAGCAGCACGCGTTTCGGTTCGCCGCGTGGGACGGCGCTTGCCGGCCCGGGCAGGATGGCAACCCACGCCAGCAGACAGACGCACAGGCACAGGGCAACAACTGCCCGGCCCGTGCTGACCGCATCAACGATGATGCGTCTGCTCATCTTTCTCACCGGCAACTTCACCGTTTGGACGGCTGCACTCTATCCCAACTCTAGCGCCAAAATTGCACTGCAGCCTACGGTCTCAACGGTCCGGCCTATAGCTGGCAGCGATGGTACGTGACCTCCATGCCTTCGACGCCGGGAAACAGCCGCGTGACGCTGTTGTCATCGACCACTTTCAGGAAGAATTGCACGTTTGAGAGCATGATGCCATTGGCGCAGCTCACGACGATGTTGATGTTCTGGCCGTCGTCCTTCCTGGACTTGATCGAACAGTTCTCGAACTTGCCTCTCAGGCGATCAGGCTCGGCGATGAAGCCACCGCCATAGACGCCGGGAAATCTGGTGAAGGTGACCTGTCTTGCCCTTCCCTTGCGCGCAAATACCTTGTTGCATTGGTCGGCGCTCGTGACCCATGCGCCTGTGAGATCGAACGCGGTCGCCTTCTCTGATAGTCCGAAGACGGAAGCGGCCAATGTTGCCGCAAGCACCAGGGACCTGCGAAGTCCATTCATATCATGCCCCCTACCCCGAAACTCTCAAGCGCTTTCCGTCCTCACCACGCATCAATGGCCGGTGAACACCAGGGTCTTGATCGGCAACAGCAGCGCCTGGATGCGCAGCAGCAATGCGTGCACCAGTCCCACGCCGTCGACCACATGCAGCGCGATGCGGCGGCCCGCGCTGGTTTCCTTGTTGGAAATTTCCTCATGATTGCTGGTGTAGGCGTTGACGATGCAACTGCTGCCCGGCGTGACCCCTTCGAGACCGCCCTTGTAGAGCGGCTCCAGGAACACCAGGACGGTCCCCGGCCGGAGGATGTTTTGCGCTTCGAGCAGTTGCTCGCCACCTCGGAACTGGCCGGCGGCGATATAATCCTGGACCGTCGTGACCACCATCGGAACGATGACCCACGGTCTTGAGATGCAGGTCGCTTCCGCCACCATGCCTTCCCTCATCACCTGCGCCTCGATCTGACCGAACCCGGCCTGCAGAGCCCGCCGGCCCGCCCCCTCCGGGATAAGGATGCCGGCCGGCCGCATCAGCGGGTTGACGACGTCGCCGACGCGAAGCAGGAACTGCTCCACCCGCCCATCGACGCCGGCGCGAACGAAAGTCTTGTCCAGATCCACCTGGGCCTGCGCCAAGCTGGCTTCGGCGCTTGCCTTCTCCGCCGGCAGCAGTGTTGAGAGCCGAAGGGTCGCAGACTGCTTGGTAGCCACTGCGGCATCAATCCCGGCTTGCCGCTGATCGACCAGGACTTGAAGTTTTTCAATATCGCGCTGCGGCACGATGCCGGGATTGCGGCGCTGCAGGTCGCTCTTGGTATCCAATTCGTCCTTCGCTTGCTGATGCGCGCTCCTGGCTTCCTGTGTCTGCGCCTCGGCCTTGACGACGTCGGCCTCCGCCGCCACCAGCGCAGCATCGACCTCGGCGACTTTGCGCTTGGCTGTTTCAACGGCCGCTTCCTGCTTCGAATTGTCCAGCCTGAAGATCACATCGCCTTTCTTCACCGGGGCACTGAAGCCGAAATTGACTTCCGCGACGCGTCCGGAGGTTTCCGGGAGGATAGGGATCGTCCGGAAGAATAGCGTGGCGCTGTCAGTGGCAGGGTGGAAATAGAAGATCATGGTGATCAGCGCTATCGTGAGCATCAGGCAGCCGGTGATACCCCACCTCAGCTCGAACCAGACCGAGAAGAACGTGATCTCCTTGCCGAAGCGCTTGCCCTGGACATAGCGGCGGAAGAGATAGTCTGGAAGGATGGTCACGAGGGAGCAGATCATGAGCTCAAGCATTGCTGGGCTCCCTTGCCTTGGTCTCCGATGAGGCGGCCGGAACTGCCGGATCCGGTTTGGTTTCAGGCTTTGCCGCGCCGCCTTCATCCGCTGCGGCACTCGCTATCTTCTCCACCGAGCCGGCAATGCTGCGCAGCGGCGTGCTGAAGTCGGGAAGATCGATCATGGCGAGCAACAGCGCCGCGACCCAGAACAGGTGGATGTGCGTGAAAAGCGCCAGTAAGCCGAGGACCGCGACGATTTCGAACTGCAGCTTTTGCGATTTGTGCGCCATCCGCTCGGGCAGGCTGTGCAGGCGCCAATAAAGCGTGCCGACCCAGAGCACGACGGCTACCAGGAAGATGCCCATGACAACCATCAGCACGTCGACCTCGTTCGGTGGCGTGATGAAAAACGGCAGATGATGGGGTGCCATTGGATGAATCTGGTCGCTCAACTGCTTCTCCCGGTCAGGAATTGGGTTTGACCGTTCAATCTGGATACCGCCGCCCGGGAGGTCGCTTGATCTGGATCAAAGGTGCGCCCCTACCCGGCCCTAGCCTTTTGCGAACGACCATTGGAAACGGCCACTCAGGAGATGTCAGCCATGCCCGCGAACATTGATGACCTGATCCCCAGCGCCAGCCAGATCCAGAAGGAGGCCGCCCTCCGCGAGGCGGAAAAGGCGGATGAGTATGTCCGCCGCGCGGCCGCCGCCGAGGCCGAGAAGAAAGCACTGATCGAGCGGCTCAGCCGGCCCTCGGGCAAGTCCGAGGAGGAAAAGATCCAGTTGGCATCGACCATCATCCAGCGTGCCGTGCGGAACGGATTGACCGAGGTCCTGGTGTATCGCTTCCCGAATACGCTGTGCACCGACAGGGGCCGTGCCATCAACCAGATGGAAGCGGGCTGGGAAGCCACGCTGACCGGGATTCCCAAGGAGATCTACCAGCTTTGGACCGACTACCTGAAGCCGCGCGGCTACCGCATCCGCTATCAGGTCATCGACTTTCCCGGTGGGGTGCCGGGCGACATCGGCGTCACCATTGCCTGGGGCGATTGAACGGCCGGTTCGAGACGATCTGAAGCAGTGGAAAGCCTAGACATGGCAGATGCGCCCGCCGCACGGATGAAGCGAAAGATCTATGAGAAGGAACTGGAGAAGCTCCAGGTCGAGCTATGCCATCTCCAGGAATGGGTGAAAGCGACCCAGGCGCGGGTCATCATCCTGTTCGAGGGCAGGGACGCGGCGGGCAAGGGAGGCACGATCAAGGCGATCACGGAAAAGGTCAGCCCGCGCGTGTTTCGTGTCGTCGCGCTCCCTGCGCCTTCCGATCGCGAAAAGACGCAGATGTTCATCCAGCGCTACATGCAGCATTTCCCCGCCGCGGGCGAGATCGTCATCTTCGACCGGAGCTGGTACAATCGGGCCGGGGTCGAATATGTGATGGGCTTCTGCACCCCCGCCGAGCACAAGCGCTTCCTTGAGCTATGCCCCACTGTGGAGCACTACGTCGTTGAGGCCGGCATCGTCCTAATCAAGCTGTGGCTCGAAGTGGGGATGGAGGAACAGGAGCGACGATTCAGGGCCAGGATCAACGATCCGCTGCGACAATGGAAGCTGAGCCCGATGGATACGGAATCCTATCGACGCTGGTACGCCTACTCGCGGGCACGCGACCTGATGTTCAAGGCCACCAACTCGAAACATGCGCCATGGCACATCATCCGCTCCGACGACAAACGCCGGGCGCGGTTGAACTGTATCTCGCAGGTCCTGGACTTGATCCCGTACAAGCGCGTTCGCCGCAACAAGGTCAAGCTGCCAAAGCGCTCCACCAAGGGGCGCTACAACGACCAGACCGCACTGCGCGGGATGACGTTTGTTGACGAGCGATACTGACGGTTGCGGCGAAGTCTCAAGTTCCTGGATTCTCCGATCGGCTATCCGGGACTCGCGACGCCAGCTTGATCTATGTCAAGGGAGCGACGCCGTGCACGAATAGCGTCAATACTGGCCGCTCATTCCGGCCAAGCAGGGATAGGTTCGAGGATCATCTCACCATCCGTCGCGATTCGCCAACGGCGGCACAGCAATCATTCGGTCTTCGAATCTTGTCCGCAACGAGAGGAGAGCGCAATGACACGGCTGCCAGTGATTGCCGCAGCGGTTCTAGCGATTGCTGCATCTGCCCCACTTGTCTGCACGACAACAAGCCCCGCATCAGCCCAAGGATGGCACGGCAGGGACGGCGATGTGGGCAGCGATTTGAGAGACCTTCTGAGAGACCGGATTCAAACGCGCGAAGACTTGCGGGATCTCATTATCGACCTCCTGCGAGACCGACAGGAGATGCGGGGCCGCCTGCGCGAGCGGATGGCCCAGTGGCGTGATCGCGAGGAGGATGAGGACGATGGGGGCTGGCACGGCGGTCTACGGGGGCGGCTCGCCGAAAGGTTGGCCGAACGACGCGGTGGAGGTGAGGGAGGAGGGTGCTATTTCCTTACCCGCAGCCTGAGCGATGAGGACCGCGACTTTATCCTTATCATTCGTAGGCGCGTGTGCCGCGACTGAGCATCTCAGGGGTGAGCCGGAGCGGATCACGACCAGGATCGTTCCGCTCCGGCGTCTCAATTCGCTCACAATGAGGAGACGCATGATGAACAAAGCCTTTGCCCTCTCCGTCACGCTTTTGCTTATCTCTCCGCCCGCCTTCAGTCAGAACGCTCCCAGCTCAGATCAGCGAGACTCATCACACTCCCGAATGGATCGTGATCTGGACGATGTTCTGCGGGCGATCGGCGAATCTGGTCGCGGGGGAGCGCGCCGAGGCGGCGCCTCGTTCTTCCTGCGGAATGGCGACTCGATAGTGGCAGTGCGCTGCGATCCACAAGACTCCATGAAGGCATGCGTTGACACCACTCTGACGCTCCTTGAGCGGGCGCGCTCCATGCAGCCAGGAGGAGGAGCGCAGGGTGGCGCCCCGGGAGCGCAGCCCCAACCTCGCTGACAACTCTGAAAGCCGGGATGTCCGCTTGCCATCTACCGTCCAGACTGGCAGGAGGACGCTCCTTGGGCGGATTGACTCTCGCGCATTGCGCAAGAGCGCCTCGCCCCCGAGAAGCGGACCAGGGCAACGCAGCCCTGGCCCGCCCCGCGATTATTTCAATCGTATGGTGACGCCACCGACGGCGGCTGACACTTCGGCGCCAATCCTCGGACCGCTGAGCTGCAAGATCACGCCATTGGCATTCTGCAACTGAACGCCTCCGGCGCCGGCGGCAACGGCGCCACCGGCGCCGACCACGGCGTAGCTGCCTTCGATGGACTCAGGCCCCCGCAAATTCAGTGCACGCCCAACAAACTTGGTGGTCGAGGCTCCGATCGTAAAGCCAACGCTCATGCCGGAGACAGTGAATGGATAACGTTTGCCGCGGAGTATCAGCACGCCCTCGCCGCCGCCGACGCCGATGACAAAGCCGCCTTTGGTGAAGACGACTGCAACCTGGCCGGTCTCCGCCCGCGACGGCGTACTCAGTCCTGCCAAGGCCAGCATTGCCATCAGCGCGATCACCCCAACTTGTCTCATGATTTACCTCCAAGAGCGATTTAGAGAAATTTTTCCCAAGACTACTTCTTGCGTCAGACACTCTCGACGGCGGGTTTCTCCCGATCGTCGAGAACGCCGACGTTTGATCGTGCGGGGTCGCCCCGCCGCCCCTTTGATCCAAGTCAATGCCGCGATCACTAGCCAATCTGCGCCTCGTTCTGGAGATCCGGCGATCATCTGCCGGCGTTGCTCTCGCCAAGCACGCTGTCGAGCGTCCGCATCCAGCTGCGGCTATCGGTCTTTTCCGCCAGCCCATCTGCCTGCAACAGGTCGCGCAGTTGGCCATGAGCGCCGACGATGCAGAACGTCACTCCACGATCTGCCAGTTCGTCATGCAGACCATGCAACATGCGCGCCCCGGCCAGATCGATGAAGGGCGATGCCGAGAGATCGCAGACCACCAGCTTGATACCCGACGATTCTCGGAGCGCAGCCAGGACGGCGTCGAAGATCGTCTCGGCGTTCACGTAGAGCAGTGATGCTTCAGGACGGAATGCGATGACGCCCGCCAGCGGCTCTACCCCATGATGCCTGGCGCTGTCCGAATAACGGCCGGTTCCAGGGAGTCGTCCGAGAAACGCCACATTCGGTTGCGACGCGCGGACGAGCAGCAGGAAGATGGATGCGAGTGCCGCAAGCAGCACGCCTTGCAGGATTCCGAGCAGCAGCACCGAGGCGAGCGCGATCGCCGCAGCATAGAAATCGATCCGGCTGATTTTCCACATGCGCAGCAGCGCCGGGATATCGACCAGCCTGTATACGGCGGCAAGAACGATGGCAGCGAGCACCGCCTTGGGAAGATTTGTCAGCAGTCCCGTGAAGAACAGCAGACACAGCGCAAGCGTGCCCGAGCAGAGCACCAGCGCCAAAGGCGTACGGGCCCCGGCCGCGTCGTTCACCGCAGATTGCGACAGGCCGCCGGCAACCGGATAGCCGTGGCCGAACGCCGCCGCGAGGTTGGCCGCACCCAGTCCCAGAAACTCCTGCCGGACATCGAGGCCGTAGCCATGCTTGGCCGCAAAGCTCCGCGCTGCGGAAACCCCCTCGACATAGGCGAGCAACAGACAGCCGGCCGCGATCGGAAACAGCTCTTCAGGCTCCGACAGTCCGAATGACGGCATTGCAAACGCCGGCAGCCCTTGCGGGATCGCCCCGGTGATCGGCACTCCGAGCGCCGGCAGGCCAAATATCGACGCGACCAGAATCGACAGTGCGACGACGGCGAGTCCAACCGGCTTGCCCGGCAGGACGCGTTCGCCGATCAACAACAGCAGCAGCGCAGCAAGACCGATCGTCAGAACGAGCAAGTGGACGTCGCCGAGCTGGCCGGCGAGCCGAACAGCCCGGTCAAAGAAGTTGTGGCCACCGCCGGCGACACCGAACAGGCTGGGTAGCTGGGTCATCATGATCGTCAGCCCGGCGCCCGCCTTGAATCCCACCAGGATGCTGTCGCTGATCAGGCGTACCAGAAGGCTCAGCTTGAACAGCCAGGCGATCAGGCAGAGCAACGCCACCGCGCAGGCCACCAGGCTCGCGAGGCCGGCGTATCGCGCCGGATCGCCCGCGGCCAAAGCCCCGACCGAGCCGGCGATCATGAGCGAGATCGCGGATGTCGGACCAATCGCTAGCTGACGCGAGGAGCCGAGGAGCGCATAGCCGACGCCGCCAAGCAGATAGCCGTAGATTCCGACATGCGGTGGCAGTCCGGCGAGCGTCGCATAAGCGAGCGAAACCGGTATCGCGTAGGCGGCGAGCGTAATTCCCGCGACGGCGTCCGAAGGCAGAAAGGAAAGCCGATAGTTTGTAAGCCACTCCACCGGCGGAAAGAGCCGCGTCCATCCCGGTTGCTGAGATGACAATGACTTCATGTGAATTGGCCCGTCACGAGCGCTATAGCGGTCGCCGAAATGCTCCGATGAACGGCGGCCTGCGGCCAAGCGGGATTGATCTGGATCAAGCGTCGCTTCGGATTCGATCCGTCAACTCGCCTCGTTACAGCGGAGCTCTGATATGGGTCAGGCTTGCTCACGATTCCTGATAATGCTGTTCGTTGTCCTCAGCCAGATCGCGCCGGTGCGCCCTGACGATCAGAACGCCGCCGTGCACATTCAGGAGGAAGTCTGGGCGCTGCCGCTCGTCTTGCCGACCATCGCCTACGTGGTCCGTCCGGTCGGCGGCGGCCCTTTCCCGCTCGCCATCATGAATCACGGCGTGTCACTTGACCCGGTGCAGCGCAGCTTCTTTCCGCTGGTCGAATTCCGCGACGCCGCCGTGTGGTTCGCGCGACGCGGCTACCTCGTGGTGGCACCGGTTGGGTCGGGCTACGGCGCCTCGGCCATCGACATACCCGCGCGCGGGCTCTACGGACCGTTCTTCTCCAAGATCGGCAGTTGCGCCAATCCCAACTTCCGCGACGCCGGCATGGCTGTTGCGCAGCTCGACCTCTGGATCATCGACTATATGGCTGCCGAGAAGAAGATCGTGCCGAAGGATGTCATCGTGATCGGCCAATCGGCCGGCGGCTGGGCGTCGATCGCGCTTTCAAGCGTGAACCCGCCGCAGGTCAAAGCCATCATCACCTTTGCTGCCGGACGCGGCGGCCGCGTCGATGGCAAGCCGAACAACAATTGCGCCCCGGACAGATTGGTCGAGGCTATCACTGAATTCGGCCGCACCTCGCGGGTGCCGATGCTCTGGATCTACATTGCAAATGACACGTTCTTCGGCCCGACGCTGTCGAAACGGATGCACGAGGCGTTCACCGCCGCAGGCGGCAACGCCGAATACCACCTTCTTCCGCCGTTCGGCGACGATGGACATTTCCTGGTCGGCTCAGCCGACTCCATTCCGATCTGGGCGCCGCTCGTCGGTGCGTTCCTGGACGGGCACAAGTAGCGACGGTGATCGGCGCTGAGGAGCACAGCCATGACGATGCAGCCTCCCGAACCGTTTTCGATCCTGTTCGCCGCCCTGATATTATCAGCGATGATCACGGCCGGCCCGGCGAATGGACAAAAGGTGCCGACTGGTGCGCAAGCCGGGGAGCCCGAAATCGCGCTTCGCGGCCAACGTGAAGCGCGCGACATCAAGTTCGGCGACTGGGAGAAGGTCTGCTTCAAGCCTGGCGGCGCCAAGATGGTCTGTCGCACCACCATCAGCGGCAGTTTCAATACCGGCCAGACCGCGGTTCGCGTCTATCTGACCGAGCGCGAGGACAATAGCGGCGCGCGGCTACAGCTTTTCCTGCCGGTCGGCCTCTATCTGCCAGCCGGCGCCACGCTCACCGTCGATCAGGGTACGACCTATCGACTTCCGTTCACGTGGTGTCTCACCAACACCTGCATTGCGGGTGACCTCGCAAATCCGAACCTGCTGCACGACATGGACTCCGGCCAAAAACTCTTCTTGCAGGTGGTCGACACCAATTTGCTGTCAGTGAGGACGCTACTCCCGCTCGATCAATTTGCGACCGTGCGCAAAGGCGCACCGGCACGCGTTTTCGAACAGGATATTGATGAGTGAATATCGGCAAGCTCCGCTAGGCGATAGCGGCTGCCATTTTTTCGATCGGCTCGATCAGCGATTTTGCCGAGAACGGCTTGGTCAGGTAAGCGACACATCCCGACTCCGTCGCCGCCGTGCGGTTCGCGTGGCTATCATTGCCAGTGATATAGATGACCGGCAGGGTGATGCCCTTGTCCAGGAGCCGGCGACGCAGATCGATGCCGGATTGGCCATTCAGATTGATATCCAGGATGATGCAGAAGGCGCCGCCGAAATCGCCGTGGCCAAGCAGCGCGCTGGCGGAATCGAACAGCGTCGTATCAAAACCGTACTGCCCCAGCAGACGCTTAAGGCTCCTGAGCATGGATCGGTCGTCATCTACGACAAGAACAGATCTTCGATTCGACAAGGTGCTGGCTTCAGCTTTTCGAGGATGTTTTCGGCTATCTTCTGCAGAAGGCGACCTGACCGCGAGCCGAGAAACCATGCTGATTTCACACGCGCCTGATACGCGCTGTCATTAAGATGTGATATTGTCCGTTCGTACAGGTGTCCTGAGGGAACCCGACAGGGTCTGCGCATTTTTCCTGCAAGATTGCGATACTTCGATTTCGAACGCTAACGGGCTGCATCGTCGCTTGAATCGAGCACGCCGAGCCGTTCCGCGATCGACACCAATTCGGCGAGCGAGTGCACTTGCATCTTTTCCATCACTTGGTGGCGATGTGCTTTCACCGTGCGCTCGGTTGTTCCCATTTGATGCGCGATCTGCTTGTTGATCTTGCCGCGCACGATCAACTCAAACACCTGTCGCTCGCGCGGGGTCAATCTCGCAAGCAGCGAGCGGTGGGAATCGAGCCTGATGCGCTGGCTGCGCGTTGCCTCGTGACGGGCAATCGCGCGCTCGATTGCATCGATCAACTGTGCCGAAGACACTGGTTTGGTCAGGAAATCCTCAGCGCCGGCCTTGATTGCCCGCACGGTCGTCGCCGTGTCGGCGTACCCGGTGAGGAATACGATCGGCAGCGTCGAACCGAGTTCGCTGAGACGATCCTGCAGTTCGGGACCGCTCAGGCCGGGTATCCGCACATCAAGCAGGATGCATCCCAGCCGCTCATTGTCCGACAGACGGTCCAGTAGCTGCTGAGCGGACGGATAGGTTGCGACCTCATAGCCGGCTAGCTTCAGCCGCCGCTCAATGGCCGTCCGAAACGACGCATCGTCATCAACCACGTGAACGAGGCCAGGCAATTTTCCCTCCGAGAAGGCATGGAGCCGCACCGTGACCGGCAATCTCGCCGCCAGTCCGACACCATTGCCTACTTGTCCCATAGTACAATGGTCCGTGGGACAATGATTAGGAATGCTGCCTTCGTCGCAGATCAACCTTGGCGAGACCGGACCCGATACCGAATTCTTGCAGCGCAATAGTTCTAAAGACTGATAGAATTCGTGACGTTCAGGTGAGGAGTTGGGCCATGTTTTCCTATGTTAACATCGATCCGGCAGCGTCCCTACCTAATATGCTCGGCGCGTTCGGCATGGCGAGCGCTTCCAACCCGATGATGACCCTCAACGAATTTACGTACAAGAAAGGGACGGAGATCTACGGCGAGAAAGAGCCTGCCGATTACGTCTACCAGGTCAAGTCTGGCGCGGTGCGAAGCTACAAGCTGCTTTCAGACGGCCGCCGCCAGATTGGCTCGTTTCACCTGGTCGGCGATATCTTCGGGCTGGAGAACGGCAGCGAGCATCGCTTCACGGCCGAAGCGATCGTGGACACCGCGGTGCGCCTGGTGAAGCGTCGCAGCCTTGAACTCGTAGCCGAGAGCGACGCCATGGTCGCCCGCAACCTGCTGAACATGACCACGAACAACCTGCAGCATGCCGAGGATCACATGCTGCTGCTCGGCCGCAAGACGTCGCTCGAGCGCGTTGTCGCCTTCCTGCTCGAAATGGACAAGCGCCTGACCGCGGCCGGCGTCCTGGCGCTGCCGATGTGCCGCCGCGACATCGCTGATTATCTCGGCCTGACGCTGGAGACGGTCTCTCGCGCCCTGTCCCGGCTGCACGAGCTCGGTATCCTCGGATTCATCGGCAACAACCAGCGTCAGATCGTGCTCCTGGACCGGCCCCAGTTGGCTGGTCTCGATTTGCAGAACTGAACGGCCCTCCGGTGTCGTCGCTCTGCAACACGGGCGATGGCGACCACAGCGACTGTCACCAGCGCGTGGATCATGATGTTGGATCGGCTGATGGTTGCGACGACCAGGAATTGAAGGGCCACAGCCAGCACCGGGCCCGCAAGGCAAATCAGCTCTT
The DNA here is from genome assembly GCF_000472865.1 of Bradyrhizobium elkanii WSM2783. Lineage (GTDB taxonomy): Bacteria > Pseudomonadota > Alphaproteobacteria > Rhizobiales > Xanthobacteraceae > Bradyrhizobium > Bradyrhizobium elkanii_A. The sequence goes on from NZ_AXAP01000004.1 coordinate 180,831, forward strand.
GGGAGTAAACACGCCGGTTGCGGCTTTCATGGCCGATTCGCCCATGCTCCTCCCCTGTTCCATCAGCGCTCGCATCTGGTCCTGGAAGAACTCGGACTGAATTCTGACTACATCAGGCACGTCCTTGGCCTGGATCAGGCGGTCGCAGAGGTCGAAGGTCGCCGAAGTCTGGCGCCGCATATGATCGCAGAACTGCTTGGCCTGCCCGGCAATCGGAAGCTGCGAGGAGCTCATCCCCTTCTCAAGCATGTCAAAATAATCCGAATTGGCCTTGCGAACACGACTGAGATTCTCGGCGAGCATCGCGCGGACGTTGTCCGCTGCCACTTGGGGGTCCGACATTGCATCCTCCTCTGTTGATGAAATCTACTAACAGTTCCGTCGATTTCGCAAGGCCGCCGAACCAGCCGTCACAGAGCGCAGCCAATTCGAGATCCATGCCGGTGCCGGGCACGATGGCGAGTCGACGGTCCCTCACAGCCTTCCCCATTGTCTCGAGGTCGGCAAGCGCAATCCAGCCGTCCTGCTCACCCAAGAGCGCAAGACGCGGATGCCGGATAACCGGTATCTGTCGCTCCAGCGAATACCCTTGATACAGATCAAAGCGACGCGATGAGCGGGGACCAGCATCGCACGAGTACCGCCCCGATCAATCGCGTGCCGGCCGGAGTGCCAATCATGAAGGCTATTTCCGTCGAAGAAGCCGTTGCGAAGATCCCGGCCGGTGCGAGCATCATGGTCGGCGGCTTCATGGGCGTCGGGACGCCGGAACGCCTGCTCGACGAAGTCGTACGCCAGCACAAGACGGGCCTTGCCTTGATCTCCAATGACGCGGCGATACCCGGAAAGGGCATCGGCAAACTGTTCGATGCCGGCCTGGTCTCAAGCCTGACCGCAAGCCACATCGGCCTCAATCCCAAAGCGCAACAGCAGATGCTGGCCAACCAGATTGCCGTCGACCTGATTCCGCAGGGGACGTTGGTGGAGCGCATCCGCGCCGGAGGCTGCGGCCTTGGCGGCGTGCTCACGCCGACCGGCGTCGGAACGACGGTTGCCGAAGGAAAACGCCAGATCGAGATCGACGGAAAAGCGTTCCTGCTCGAGACCGCATTGCGAGCCCAATTCGCGCTGGTCCACGCCTTCCTCGCCGATTACCTTGGCAACCTTTCTTATGCGCTGACCGCGCGCAACTTCAATCCCGTCATCGCGATGGCCGCCGATACCGTGATCGTGACTGCCGAGCACATCGTTCCGGTCGGCGTCATCGCGCCCGACCATGTGGTCACACCGGCGCCGCTTGTCGACTATCTCATAGCGAACGAGTGAACCATGGATGCACAAGAGATCATCGGCCGCCGCGTGGCACGCGAGCTTCGCACTGGCCATCTGGTGAACCTCGGGATCGGCATTCCAACGCTGGTAGCCAACTACGTGCCATCAGACATCAAGGTGTTCTTCCAGTCCGAGAACGGACTGATCGGCACCGGCCCGATCCCGGAGCAAGGGTTGGCCCATCCCCTTCTGACCGATGCAGGTGGACGACCGATCAGCGCGCTTCCGGGCGCCAGCACCTTCGACAGTGCGATGTCGTTCGGATTGATCCGCGGCGGCCATGTCGACGTGACCGTGCTCGGCGGCCTTCAGGTCGACGCAGAGGGACGCCTCGCCAACTGGATGATCCCAGGCAAGATGGTGCCGGGCATGGGTGGCGCGATGGACCTCGTCAGCGGCGCCAAACGCGTCATCGTGGCGATGCAGCATGCCGCGAGGGGGAAATCGAAGATCGTCAGAAAATGCACCCTGCCCCTGACGTCGTCGCGAACAATCGACCTCGTCGTCACCGACATCGCCGTGATCGGCTTTCCGGACGGCAAGGCGACGTTGATGGAAACCGCTCCCGGGCTCACGGTCGCTGAGGTCATGGCGGTGACGGAAGCCGAACTCGTCATTCCCGACACGGTTCCGGAAATGACGATCTGACGGGGTAACGAACATGCGGGTATTCAGCGCTGAACGGTCCCAGCCGCTACGGCAGCCGGGTTCACTTAATCGATGATGTGATAACCACCATCGATATACATGACGGTGCCGGTAATGAGTTTTGCACCGTCAAGCGCCAGGAATGCCGTCGCGTTGCCAACGTCATCGATGCTGACGAGGCTGCGGGTCGGCGCCTTCGACTGCGCCTTATCCATCAGCGCGTCGAAATCAGGAATACCCGAGGCTGCGCGCGTGGCGAGCGGACCAGGTGAAATCGCGTGAACCCGGATACCCTTCGGCCCCAACTCGGCCGCGATGTAACGCACGGCGGCCTCAAGCGCTGCCTTCGCGACGCCCATGACATTGTAGTTCTCGACCACCATCTGGCTGCCGTAGTAGGTCATGGTGAACAGCGTTCCGCCGTTCTTCATCAACGGCTCAGCCAGGTGAGCCATGCGCATGAACGACCAGCATGAGACCTCCATCGTCTTCAAGAAGCCATCCCGTCCGACATCCACGACGCGGCCGTGCAGCGCTTCCTTTGGCGAGAACGCGATCGAGTGCAACACGAAATCAAGCCGGCCCCAGTCCTTCTTGATGCGCTCGAACACCTGCTCCATCTGGCCTTCGCTGTTGACATCGAGCGGCATGAAGATCGGCGCTTCCAGCGCCTGCGCCAGCGGCTCGACATGCTTTTTCGCCCGGTCGTTCAGGTAGGTGACGGCCAGATCGGCGCCGAGCGCACGAAACGCCTTTGCGCAGCCCCATGCGATCGATTGATCATTGGCAATGCCGACAATCAGGCCCTTCCTTCCCTTGAGGGCCACCTTGGTCTCCGGAAGCACGGGAATATTCATGACACCCTCTGACGGTTCGCGTTGGGCGATTGATTGTTCAACAGAACCGACAGGGTGTGCTGCGCGATCATCAGTTCCTCATCCGTCGGTATGACGTACACCGGAATGCGGCTGTCGGACCGCGATATCAGCCGCGCGTGGCCGGCATTCGCGGCCGGATCGAACGCAATGCCAAGCCAGGCCAGCTGCTCGACGATGCGTGAGCGAATTCCTGCCGAGTTCTCGCCGATGCCGGCCGTAAAGACGAACGCGTCCAGACCCTGCAGCGCCGCCGCCAGCATGCCGACGTTGAGGCATGTCCGATAGACGAAATACTCGATCGCCAGTATCGCGCGCGGATCGTTGCTTGCCTCCAATTGCCGCATGTCATTGCTGATGCCGGAGAGGCCCTTCAGTCCACAACTGCGGTAGAGGAAATCCTGGACGTTCGAGGCCGACATTCCCTTTTCAGATATGAGATAAAGCACGACGCCGGGATCGATCTGCCCCGGACGCGTCCCCATCGGCAAGCCATCAAGCGCGGTGAACCCCATTGTGCTCTCCACGCTGCGTCCACCGTTCAGGGCGCACATTGACGCACCGCTGCCGAGATGGGCGACGATCACCCGCCCCTTCGCGACATCCGGCGCGATCTGCGGCAAGGTTCTCGCGATATATTCATAGGACAGGCCGTGGAATCCGTAGCGCCGCACGCCCTCGGCGTGGAGCTGATAAGGGATCGCGTAGTGATCCGCTACCGGGCCGTGGGTGCGGTGAAAGGCAGTGTCGAAACACGCCACCTGCGGAAGGGCAGGAAAATTGGCGAGCAGCGAACGGATCGGCGCCAGATTGTGGGGCTGATGCAGCGGCGCCAGCGCGACATAGCGCTCCAGGCGCGACACTACGCCATGGTCGATCAGCACCGGCCGCTCATAGTCCGGACCGCCATGGACAACGCGATGCCCGACGGCCATCGGGGAGATGCGAAGCTCGTCCCGCAGCCACGCTCCCGCAACAGCCATCGCGGCCGGGATGTCTGAGACGCTTTCGATCTGGTAGGCCCGCTCCGCCAGCGGATCGCCGTTTGCATCGACAGCGCGCAGGCGCGGGCGGCTGCCGATGCCATCCATCTGGCCCTTGATCTGCCGCCGCAGCCTCCCTTCTCCTTCAATCGCAAAGATCTGGAACTTGACGCTGGAGGAGCCCGCATTGACAACGAGGATCGTATCCATGGCGATCACGCAGCCGCAATTGGAGCAAGCCGGCGCCGCGCGTCGGCATAGAGCGCCGCAACCGCGCAGGAGGCCATGCGCGCCCGCGGTGAATCCGCACGGGAGGTCAGAACGATTGGCACCCGGGCCCCGAGCACGATGCCGGCGCTGTCGGCGTTCGCGAAATAGGCCAGATTCTTTGCCAGCATGTTGCCGGCCTCGAGATCGGGAACGACCAGGATCTGCGCGCGGCCCGCGACTTCGGACTTTATTCCCTTGATCCTGGCCGCCTCCACATCGATCGCGTTGTCGAAGGCGAGCGGTCCGTCGAGCAAGCCTCCGATGATCTGCCCGCGATCCGCCATCTTGCATAGCGCCGCGGCCTCGATGGTGGACGGGATCTTGGACGTAACCGTTTCGACCGCGGACAGGATCGCCACCCGTGGCAATGTGCCGAAACCAGCCTGCGTGAACAGATCGATGGCATTCTGGATGATGTCCCGCTTGTCATCGAGATCAGGGAAAATATTGATGGCCGCATCCGTCACCAGCAGCGTGTCGGGATAGGCGGGGACATCCATCACGAACACATGGCTGATGCGCCGATCGGTCCGCAAGCCGGTCGCCTTTGCCGTGACGCTGCGCATCAGCTCGTCGGTGTGCAGGCTGCCCTTCATCAGCATTTCGCCCTTGGCCGCATGAATCAACTCGACGCCTTTGGCGGCCGCGGCGTCGCTGTGGGGAACATCGATGATCTCGACGCCGGCGATGTCGAGGCCCTGCTTGCTTGCGGTGTTCCTGATCTTGGCTTCGGGGCCGACCAGCAGCGGACGGATGATGCCGGCTTCCGCGCTGTCCAACGCACCGCGCAGCGAGGTCTCGTCGCAGGGATGCACGACAATGGTCGGCACCGGCGGCACGGCCTTGGTGGCCGCGATCAACCGATCATATTTGGTGTGGGGTCGCACTTCGCCTGAATCTGCGGGCATGACGCTCATGGTGGCGCTCCGGATTCTTCCAACCAGCGTTACGACGCCTTCGCCTTGGGATCGAAAGGGGTAACCTTATCCCTTTCCGACATTTCGCTCGCATCCAGACAGAACAACTCGGCGACATGCTGCAAGCGCTTGGCGACCTCGCCTGAGATTTCAGCACTGGCCGACAACACCTCGCCGATCGCTGCGAAGGCCGCGCGACGTTCGTTGGCATTGTCGGGCAGCATTTTCGGAATTGCCGCTAGCGCTCTCCTCTGGTCCAGCAACAGCATGAAGAACTGCTCGCGCACCAGCATTTTGAATTGTGCCAACGTCAATCGCTCACCCCTCTCGCGGCGGATTCGCCGCAGCGCTTCGAGGCTGCGCTCGTCCACCATGCCCCGCGCCGACCCGACGTAAAGCAAGCCTCTGATAGCTGCCTCGCGAAGGCCGCCTTCGTCGATCCTGGGTTTCAGCTCGCCGATCCGCCGCTGGAGCATTTCGCGGTGCTCGGCCGGCATCCCTTGTCGCGACGGCTCCCAGCGCGGATCAACACCGACCGCCGCCTGAAGTGCGGGCGAACCATACACGGCGAGAAAGATGGTTTCGCTGAGTGCTTCCTGGTAGTCCCGCCAACCGTCGAGCGCACTGACGATTTGCCTTGAGATTCCTTCCTGAAGGGCGATGAACGGATTCTCCTCGGCCGCCGGTTTCCGATCATTCCGAATTCTTTCCGCCGTCGTCCCCACGGCAGTCATCAACGGATTTCGGCTGCTGAAAAACTCATATTGCAGGCGCAGCGGGTGGATATTGCGCGTCCACTCCGCCACCTGCGGCGTCACCATGCATTTGATCCAGGGCTGGACGAACTTTTTATAGGCGGCGAGATTGATCTCCGAGACGCGCTTGGCGGTCGCGAAGCGCCGTTCGTCTTCCGACGAGTTGCCGCCCATGGCGCGAATATCATCGAGCGTGCGCGCCTCGCAGCGCATCACCCACTGTCCGACCGCAAGATCCGCGTTGGCGGTGTCGGCGCCCTTTGCCTCGAAGGTCGCTTCATAGAGGCCCGGCGGCAGCACGTCGATCAGATCGATGTTGCTGGAAAATTCCGCGTGTTCCTTCTTGGCGATGCCGCCGGACACGAAGATTCCGAGATGGCCGACGCTCTCATGAACCGTGTAGACGATGGTCTGGCCGTAGGCCCTGATCTCGTCGATGTCGGCGTAGAGATCGAGGACCCAGCCCAACGCCTGCTGTGGCGGAGTGATATTGTCTCCCTTGGAGCAGAACACCACGATGGGTGACTTGATGTTGCGCAGGTCGACTGCCTTGCCATCGGACGTCTTGATGCGGCCGGCGGCGAGATTGTTGCCGATGAAGAGCTCATCGACAATGAACTGGATTTCTTCCGCGTTCAGGTTGACATGCCCGCCCCACCAGCGCTCGAATTCGAGATAGCGGTCCGCCTCGGTATCGACCTTCGAATACACATTATATTGTTTGGTCCACAGCGTGTTCGACGGGTTCTGGTTCTCGAAATTCTGCACCAGCCAGGCGCCGTCAAACTTGCCGGCGCCGAGGTCGCTGGTGAGCGCGGTCAACCAGCTTCCGCCGAGCAGGCCGCCCGAGTAGCGCATCGGATATTTGCCGTGCACGCCAGCCCAATAGGCCAGCGGCGCGCCGGCGACGATAATGGGCCCGAACAGTTCCGGGCGCAGCGATGCGAGCATCATCACGGCCCAGCCGGCCTGGCAGTTGCCGATCACGCAGGGCTTGCCGTCGGCATCAGGATGGCGCCTGATGACTTCCTCGATGAACAAGGCTTCCGCGCGCGCGATGCGCTCGATGGTCTGGTGCGGCATCGGCTCCGGCAGGAAGCCGATGAAGTAGCAGGGATGACCGGCCTTCATGGCGACGCCGATCTCGCTGTCCGCCTTGAACCCGCCGATTCCCGGCCCGTGTCCGGCGCGCGGATCGACCACGATGAACGGTCGCCGCTCGAGATCGAGCTCGATACCCTCAGGCGGAATGATGCGCACCAGCGCATAGTTCACCGGTTCGGAGAGCTTGCGCCCGTCCATGACCAGTTCGGCGGCGTAGTGCAGAACATGCGGTGCCGTCTGGGCAATGTGCTGCTGATACTGGTCGCCACGCCGGCGCAGGATATCCAGGAACAGCACAGTGCGCTGCCCGGCATCAATCATGTATTCCACGGCCGAAGCAACGAGGCCTGACATGGGAACGCGCGCAAGCGGTGTTTTGTCGATCGACATGTTCAGACCTCCGTGTCGCGCATCGATTGAATGCGCCGCGCCACCCCGGACTTTGATTTAGGTCAACGTCGTGAGCGGAACAGAATGGTCCGTTTTGAGCGGCTTCGGCTTGCGAGCTATTGTTCCGCTGATTGCGCAAGGCGGCTGCGATCCTGATTGATCCAGGCCACTGTCAACTCCCAAGCGACTGACAGGATGACCGGGCCGATAAAGAGGCCAAGAATTCCGTGTGCAAGCGTGCCTCCGACCACCCCGATAAGGATCACGAGGGCGGGTGTAGTAAGGCCGCGCCCCATCACCAGCGGCTTCAAGATGTTGTCGAGCAAGCCAACAATCACCAGAAACACGGTCAGTGGGAGCGCCGTCGTGAAGTCTTTCGCTGTCCAGAGCCAGATGATCACGGGAAGCAGGACCACCGCCGCACCGATCTGCACGATGCTCAGCAGCAGGATCGCGAAAGCCAACAGGCCCGCATTCGGAATTCCAGCCAGCTTGAGGCCGATGCCTGCGAGCAGAGACTGGATGATCGCGACGCCGATAACGCCCTGAGACACCCCACGTATCGTTGCCCCCGCCAATTCCAGGAAGTGTTCGCTCTGCTCGGGAACGACGCGGGACAGGAACCCCCTGCTCGCTGCCGCTAGTTGCGGTCCGTAGGGGAAGAGAAAGCCGGCCAAAGCAACCGACAGGAGGAATTTGAGCGTTCCAACCCCGGCATTCCCGGCAAGGCCGAGAATCGTCGCGGCCAGCGGCTTCAGATAAGGAGCGATTTCGCGCAGAACGGCGCGGAGGTTGGTCGATGCCTGGTCCCAGAGATCGTAGAGCTGCGGGCCGATCAGCGGCCAGTCCTTGATGCGCGCGGGCGGCGAGGGAACCCCGAGGCTTCCCGCGCTGAGTTGTGCGGCAATTTCCCGGAGACCATCCACCGCGCCCAGACCGAGCCAGGTCGCCGGCCCGATGACTATCGCGAGGTTGACGATAGTGAGAATCGCCGCCGCCAGCTTCGGGCGTCCGCCGAGCAACTTGGCGAGACCGTTAAAGACCGGATAGAACGCAACGGCGAGCACCACGCTCCAGGCCACGATTGGCACAAAGGGTCGTACAAGAACGAAAGTCCAGTAGATCAGAAAAGCCAGCAATCCAAGCCGGATCGCAAGCTGGATGATGTCCTCCCCGGACAAAAGCTGGCGAAGTGTTCTCAAGGGTTCGCCCTCGTTCGAGGCTGCGCGGCAGCATACCCACCGCGCTGCGCGACGCGGCTTGATTTAGATCAAGCACACCGACCCCCACTGCCCCATCTCGCGAAATCAGTGCCCTCGCCCGCTCGGTTTCGTGCTCGGGGAGGGGCTTCGCTTTTCCGCCCCATTGATCCAAGATCGACGCCGCGCGCTCGGCGCAGCACTTGCCTGCAAAACATGAGAGGCGAGAGGAAACAGAGATGAAAGTGACATTCGCAGTTCTGTTCGCAGCCATATTCGCGAGCATTGGCATGGCCAACGCCGCGGACGGCTGCGGTCCCGGTTGCCATGCGGCGCGCAACGGTGGGTGCGTCGTCGACGGCTGGGATAGAGGCGCGCGTGTGCGCAATGAGTGTCCGGTCGGGGCTCATCCCCGTCCTCCGTGCTATCGGTGGTTCGTCTGGAGCCGTCGCGACGGAGCCTGCATCATCAGCCCCAACTAGGGGGCGATCCAGATCGGGATGATCGGCGTGCATCGCGGGAGCCGACCGGAGTGAGCCGCGTCTCGCGGCCCGCGAAGATTCACACGAGTATCAAGTGCCCGTGTGGCTAATGAGGACTTGATCTGGATCAAGCACCCTGGTCCCCCGAGTGGCAGGTTTGATTGCCGATGTCATGGCAATGGTACTGAATGCCTTCAGCCCGAACAGTGATGGTTCCGCTGAAGGCCAGGTTTTTTGTGGCGGCCCTCTAGAACATAGAGATCAGTCATGACCACCTTCGACGAACGTGAAAAGGCGGTGGAAGCGAAATTCGCTCATGACGAGGAGCTGCGATTCAAAGCGATGGCCCAAGCCAACAAGTTGCTGGGCAACTGGGCAGCCGTACATCTTGGATTGATCGGAGAGGACGCGACCTCCTGCTTTCGCTCGACACTCTTGGTTGAAACGAGCACCATGCTCCGGTGCAGGCCTTCTCACTCCGCCTGGTCAGCGAGACGGGCCGTCGAATGATTGGAACAAGAGGCAGCAGATGCCGGAAGCCGCAACCTACACCGCGCACGAGCGTCTGAACGACGGCAGCCACATCGAAATCCGATCGCTTCGGCCGGACGATGAGGCCGACATGCTTGCTGCGGTCGGGCGGGCGAGCACGCAATCCCTGCAACGCCGTTTCTTTGCGGTGAAGCGCGGCTTCTCGGAGAAGGAGCGCGCCTTCTTCATGGACATCGATTTCAGAAATCATGGCGCGCTTGTCGCACTCATCGAGGAAGCCGGTCGGCCGGCGATCGTCGGAGGAGGTCGATACGTTGTATTCGAGCCCGGGCGAGCCGAGATGGCATTCGTGGTCGTCGATGCCTGGCAGGGACGCGGCATCGGTTCGATCCTGATGCGTCACCTCGTCGGCATCGCTCGCAATGCCGGGCTACAGGAATTGACCGCAGAGGTCTTGCCTGAAAATGCCGCGATGCTGAAAGTGTTCGGGAAGTTCGGCTTCAAGCCGGTCGCGCGGGGAGACCCGCAGACGATCCATCTGGCGCTGACGCTCAGCTAAAAACGATGGTCGGAATCCCTGCTGCCATGCGCTTATCATGGCCCTGCTGCGAGGATCACAGGTAGAGCACGGCAACTGCGGTTATTGCCCCAGAAAATATTCCGAGCGAGATCACGGCCGCTTTGAATACCAAGTCATTCTCGGCAACCCACAACAAGCCAGACCTCAATCCGAGAACGCCCTTGCGCCAACGCAATCGGGCGATAGCGAAGATCACTATTGTTTTCGCCCGGTTCGGATTTGAGAACGACGGCATAGCCCCGATACTCCACAGCGCCATGATGTGGCTGCGGCTGGCAATTGACCAGTGCAGTTTGTGCCACCGGAAGCTCGCGGCATAACAACGCTTGGTAGCTGAAGGCGCAACCTCGTTTTTTTCCGACGCTGGTCGCATGTGATATCTCCGCCTCTCATAGGACGGCAATCGCTCAGCTCGCGGCGGCCCCCTTCGTCTTCGGCTCGAGCGACGCAAGCCCTTCAGCCGTCATCAGCTCCTTGCATCGAGAGGCCTTGGCCATACGGGTTCGTCGGGCTGTCCGGTACGTACGGATTTCCAGCACCGAAGGGATTGTTGACACTATCCGGAGAGAAACGACTTCCATACCGGCCGTATGGATTTGAAATCGAATCCGGATCATACCGGTTGCTGCTTAGGCGCCCACGATAGTTTCCCTGGCTGTCATACAGCTTGGGTGCATCCATCGCGTACGGATTGTTGATGCTGTTTGGATTGTCGGGACTGCCAGCACCGAATGCGTTCCCCGTAGAATTCGGGGCATATGGATCGGCGGAATAGTTGCCGAGATATTGCGCGGCGGCGCTAGATGTCATCACGACCAGCAGGGCGATGCTCAAGGCGATCTTCATCTGCACTTCCTCTTCGTTCCAACATCACGGGCGCGCTCGCCGGACGTACAGCCCTCGCGCGACATGACCGCCCCTGCAGGGCGACCTTAACGCAGGCTTCGCCATGGCACCCAGCTCACACATCCACCACGTGCGGTCAGAGGTATCGCTACCTCAGCCCGAGAAGGGAGCGGCGGTAGCCGCTCGCCTGGGCTTCGCTCCTGCACACAAAACTTCCGGTGAGACCCAGCCCGTAACGTTTCTGCCCTTTCAAATAATAGCGCGCGCGCCGAAAATCGAGCCAAACCACGGAATCACCGGGGCAATGGCGTTGCGCCTGGGCTTGATAGCGGAATGGCGTGAGCGGGACGGCCTTAGCCTGGTGTGCGGTGCACACGAAAAGTGAGAAGAAAACGACAAGTCCACTGCGTTTGACCCAGATCAACAGTCGCTCCCCCAGCGTTTCCAGCGCCCCGACCCATAGCATTTTCGGCACGCTGCCTAAAGACGGTTCGAACGGACTGTGCTAAATTTCAGTCTCGATCGAGCGAGCAGCAACATGCTCACGATACCACATCTCACCGCGCAGGCGCTCGGCGCCTTTCTGGCCTCCGAGACAAACGGACGGTTCGGCGCGTCTTACGGTTACCTCAACGAGCTCCTGCCATATGCGGCACGACTGGCGCTCGAATGCATCGGCAACAGCGACGCGCTCTATCACGATATCGAGCACTCGATGCTGGTCACCCTGGCCGGCCATGACATCCTGATGGGGCGCGCCTTGTCGCGGCCGACGACGGCCGAGGACTATTCAAATTTCATCCTGGCCTGCCTGATCCACGACATCGGTTATGTCCGTGGCGTCCTTCAAGGAGACGGGGACGACGTCTATGTCGCCGATGTCACCGGCACGACCATCCGGCTTCCGCGCGGCGCGTCCGATGCAGCGCTCGCACCCTATCACGTGGACCGGTCCAAACTGTTCGCGCTGGAGCGCTTCGATGGTGTTGAACACGTTGACGCCAACCGGATGGCGCGCGCGATCGAATACACGCGATTTCCCTACGCACCGTCATCGTCCGACGACGATCTGAACAATGAAGAGGGCCTGCTGCTGCGCGCCGCGGACCTGATCGGCCAACTTGGCGACCCCAACTATCTGAGGAAGGCCAACGCTCTCTTCTATGAATTCGAAGAGACCGGGATGAACAAGCAGCTCGGCTACGATACCCCGGCCGATGTCGTGTACAAATATCCGCAGTTCTATTGGAACACCGTCGCGCCGCAGATATCGACCGCCATTCGATACCTGAACGTCACGTCAAGCGGCCGCCAATGGATCGCAAACCTTTACAGCAATGTGTTCAGGGCGGAACGAGAGATGAGGCTGTCCGGTCCGGAGTTGTGACGCTGATCAATTGCCAGGGCGCACGCGGCATGTGGCATATGTAACCGAATGTTCGGGCGCCTGAAATGCCCGCGTAACCCTGACCTCCCAAGTTCCGACACGCGGCACCGCTCGCGGTTACCGCGAGATGCATTCGTTAGCGGGGGCACAAGGAGGAATTCATGACAAACAAACTCGCACTGGCTGCATCAGTCGTCATCCTCATCGCATTCTCGGGCGCGGCGTTTGCAGGCAGCTCCAAAACGCACGCGCGCACGCATTGGTCCGCGGCAGCTTACGCTGCACAAGCCGCGTACTACCCTTACGCTTTCGAGCCGGCACCATACTGGCCCAACGTGCGCCAGTATCACGGCGGACCGAAGTCCAACTATTGAGATCGCCGTCATAGCCTGGAGCTTCGGCTCTGAGTTTGTCGCCGAGCGATTAACGGTGTGATGCAGCGCTTGCGCGCGACGCCGCCAGCCGGTCGAGCAGCGCCAGCATGACCGGGGCATCCGGCATCGGTAGCACCGCGTCGATGCGCTCGATCAGGCGCGATTGCAACAGTGCAACGCGCGCCTTGCCGATGGTGCCGAGCGGACCGCGGAATCCGTGATCCTCCCATGCCATCTCGAGCAGGCTGTCGCTCATCAGCGCATCGATGAGGTCGTCGGCCTGGCGCTCGATGCTGATCAACGGATGCGCGGAGAACACCGTCGGCTGCGGATAGAGGATCACCGGCTTGGCCGGCGCATTGGCCTCCAGCCGCTTCCAGCGCTCGGCATCCTGCAGCACCCACTCCACCAATTGATTCTCGTAGCCGACGGTCAGCGGCTGCGCGCCGGCGCCGCCGGCAACATAATCGTCGAACAATTTTCCCGAGGACGGTTGATGAAGTCCTTTCCGAAACGGCATAGGTTACCCGAGGGTCGCAAAACCCGATCCGGCGCGAGCTCGGTGTACGAAGAGATTCTTGTTTGATTTCAAATATATGTGAGCAGATCATCCACACTGCCGACCTGCCGTGCGTTCACGTTGTAGCGCGGCGCCGCGATTCCCCTGCCCCTCATGCTAACGTCGAACCGCCGACGAATCGTTTGCAGCACGAAAGTCCGCATACAGCCAATGCAGAACCAAAACGCCAAAGCGCTGAAATCCGTCTGTATCTTCTGCGGCTCCAGCCCGGGCCGTGATCCGATCTATCTGGAGACCGCGGTCGCCACCGGACAGGCGCTGGCAAAGGCCGGCATTACCATCGTCTATGGCGGCGGGAAGGTTGGGCTGATGGGAGCGGTGGCAGACGCGGCGCTCGCGGCGGGCGGACGCGTGGTCGGCGTCATTCCGCGCGCGCTGGTCGAGCGCGAGATCGGACACACGGGCCTGAGCCAGCTTCACATCGTCGAGACCATGCACGAGCGCAAGACGATGATGGCCGAGCTATCCGACGGCTTCATCGCGCTGCCGGGCGGCGCCGGGACGCTCGAAGAACTTTTCGAGGAATGGACCTGGGCCCAGCTTGGGATTCACCAAAAGCCGTGCGGCCTGCTGAACGTGAAGGATTACTTCGCGCCGTTGATGGCGATGGTGGAGCGGATGGTGGCTGAAGGATTCACGATCAGAGCCTACGCCGAGATGCTCATCATCGAAACCAAAGTAGAGGCGCTGCTGCGTCGCTTTGCGGCCTACCAGGCGCCGCCGCGAAAATGGCTGCGCACGGACGCGGCCGCCAAGCCATAAGAGACGGTCCGAAAAGAGCATGCTCAAACGAAGAGGTGAAACCGTGATCGATTCATTTCAATCGGATCACGATTTCAGTCACTTCACCCGCCATGCTTCTGCGGCTTATGGCCGCTCTGACCGGGATCGTTGTGCTTGTTGTGGTGGCTTTCCTGGTTCAGCCCGCCGCGGCTCACCGGAAATTCCGACTGGCGCACATCCTGTTTCGGACGTCTTACGGTCGCATCTTCCACATTCCGCGCGCCTCCTTGCTCGAGATTGCGCGCATCGGGAACATCGGGCTTGCGTTCCAGCATCCGCAACTGCTGCTCATGGGTCTTCTTGCCCTGCAGCACCGTCTTGCGCGATTTCGGCGTCTGATCGCGCGACGGGCGGCCCTGCCGGCGATCCGGCGCCTCGATACCACCCTGCGGGTTGGTGTCGTTCTCGACGTCGCCCTCAAAGGTGTTCTCGCCTTCGACATCCTCGAGATCATCTGGCGTTGCCTGCGCCATCGTGACGCCCTTCGATCCGCCGATCAGGGGATTGCGATGAAGATCGACGTCGCTCGGCCGTTTCGTCTTGGCGTGTTTCGTCATAATCACCCCTTCGGTGCCGGATGCGTACCCCCGCCCTTGTGTTCCGGTTCGTGCGTGTGGTGGCTGTCGCGCTCGCCACCGCCGCCGGAAATCCGGCTGTGACGTCGCCTGGGATCGTCGGCGGCCGGCTTCTTGACCTCAAGCGGCGCCTGAGCGTTTTCGTGCGCAGCACCGGGGCTGCCCTGGCGAATGCTCGCCGGCGTCTTGGTTGAAGTGGACATGATGCGCTCCTTCAGCGATCCTGCTGATAGCCCTGATGGGTGGTGTTCTGCTTGGTATTCGCCGACTGCCCCTGCTCGTCGGGATTTTCCACGTGCCCGCGCGTCGTGCGCGCCTGATGGGCATTGCCGGACTTCGGATCACCCGTACCCTTGCGGCTCTGGTTCTCCGGCGGCACCGGTGGTGGCTTGGTCATGATGGACTCCTGTTCCATCCAAAGTGACATAGGATAACGCACGCGAAATGCATGGGTTCACTTCACTGTCATCGAAAACCCGACGGCGTAACGATCAGGAAACCGGCTCCGCTCGCCGCGGCGTCCTCTTCGATTCCGGCCACATCGCGCGGACTTCCTCCGGCAATGCGTGGCGGATCTTCTCGACCTGGCCAGGATCGACATAGTGGTTCAGCACCTGGAACACAGCATGCGCCGCGTCAGGCGCGCTGACCGGCCGTGTCGAGCTTAGCTCGGCCGTGATGATCGACAGGAACTGTTCCGCTGACCGCCAGCTTTGCGGAGCATCGCTCGGGCGGAATCGATCATAATACGTGCCGCGCACGATCAGCGGAAGCTGTGCGCCGAGATGCGCCGCGAGTTCGATCGGAACCCGATCGCGTATGGTCCGCAACACCGCGCCCAGCGCATGCCACGCCAGCTGCCGGTCGCGTGGCAAGGTTTCCATGATCTCATCCAGCCATGAATTGGTGAGGTGGATGGTTCTGTCGAATACCTCGAGACCTGTCGCACTCATGGGGATCACCCTTCGTTTGCAAGACGCAGGGCTAACGATGCGCGGACGCATAGGTTCGCGAATATTGCAGTCGACGAGCGGGCGCCGGTATTTGTCGCTGGGCGGCCGGGCAGACATCTATAATGGTGGCAGCGCCGCCACCGGCATCATTCAGGCAGCCCGCACGGTCTGCAGGAACCGGCTGACTTCCGTCTGGAGCCGGCTGCTGTCGCGCGACAGCGATTGCGCGGACGAGAGCACCTGCGTGGACGCCGAGCCTGTCGCGGTGGCGCCGCGCTGGACATCGGTAATCCGCGAAGAAACTTCCTCAGTGCCTTGCGCGGCCTGTTGCACGTTGCGCGCGATCTCCTGCGTCGCCGCGCCCTGCTCTTCGACCGCAGCGGCGACCGTCGAGGCGATCTCCGCCAGCGATTCGATCGTGTTGCTGATCTGGCCGATGGCGCCGACCGATTGATCGGTCGCGGTCTGGATCGCGGCGATCTGCTGACCGATTTCGCCGGTCGCCTTCGCCGTCTGCTCGGCCAGCGCCTTCACCTCGGACGCGACGACCGCAAACCCGCGGCCTGCGTCGCCGGCGCGCGCAGCCTCGATGGTGGCGTTGAGCGCCAACAGGTTGGTCTGGCCTGCAATGGTGTTGATGAGCTCGACCACATCGCCGATGCGGCTTGCGGCCTTGGACAGTTCGCTCACGCGCTCGGTGGTGGCGCGCGCCTGGCCGACCGCGTCCGCCGCGATTCGCGCCGAGTCCTGGACCTGGCGGCTGATCTCGTTCACGGAAGACGACAGTTGTTCCGTGGCAGTCGCCACCGATTGCACGTTGGCCGACGCTTCTTCGGAGGCCGATGCCACAGCGACCGTTATTTCCTGGGCGCGCTCGGCCGTCGAGGTGAGCGCCTTTGCCGATTGCTCCAGCTCCGCCGACGCCGACGAGACCGTGCTGACGATCTCGCCTACCGCTCCCTCGAAAGCGTCCGCAAGCTTGATCATCTCGGCCCGGCGCTGCCCGGCGAGGAGGTCATCCTGCCGGCGCTTGGACTCGGCCTCGAGCACCGCCTTCTCTTCCGCCTTGACCTTGAACGCCTCGACGGCGCTCGCGACCGCGCCGATTTCGTCCTTGCGCCCGATGCCAGGCAACTGGACATCAAAATTGCCATTGGCGAGTTCCTGCATGGCCCGGCTCAGGCTGCGCATCGGTCCCGCGATCGAAAGCGCCGACAGCACGGAGGTCACGATCAGCAGCAGGGCCGCAACGCCGCCGATTGCGAGCGACATCCTGTCGGCCGAGGCGGCCTGCTGCGCCGCCTTTTCGATCTCGCCGGCCATGACCTGCTTGGCGCGGTCCACGATCGTGTTGGCGTTCGACTCGAGCTCCGCTGAAAGCGGCAGCATGACATCGTTGGCGATCTGTCGTGAATCCGTCGTCAACTGGGCGGCGCGCGCCTGAGCCTCGCTCGAGATCGTGAGCCCGGAAGCTTCGACGGAGGCAATTTCCAGAAGCTCGGTTTTCATCTTCGCGAGTTTCTCGGCGGCGGACTCATAGGCAGTCGCCGTGCTCTTCAGCTTCTCCAACTGCGAGCGCGTATCGGCGGTCGTCAGACGGGAGATCTCATCGATGAACCCGAGGAATCCTTTGTAGCGTGCCGCCAGATACTCGGTGGCCTTCTGCAACTCTTCATCGATGGTTGCAACGCGGATGTTAGCTGCGCCGACCTGCAGGCCGCGCGCTGCCGCCTTGGCGTCGATTGCCGCGCGCGCGATGTTGGACTGCAGGAGCACGCTCTCATTGGTGCGGCTGACTGAGGCATTCGTTGTCAATTGATTGATGATCATCAGCGCGACGAAGATCACGCCGAGCGCGGATGCGATGCCAAGCTTGGCTCCGATCCGCAAGTTTTGAATACCTTTGATCATGCCCACCCCGTTGCAGTCTTGCCTTTGGCCCAACCTCGTCAGCCGGGGCGAACTTATTGCTGGGGCTGTTTAAGTAACGTTAAACGACGGCAGCGAAAGCGGTGAAACAACCCGAGAGCGAGTGATGATTGCTTGCAGGAAAGGCACGCTTCATATGCCGAGGCGCGAACGCTCAGTTCGCACAACTCCCTGATGTATATCTTCGTCCAGAAGACGGTTGGTCAGGAAAATTCGGCAGCGCACTCATCCGCACAGGATACCGTCAGCAGAGCATCTCCTTCAACTTCAACACGGCGCTATCCGGCGTCGTGAGCACCGGTCGTCCCGACGCTTGCTCAACCGCCGATGCCGCCGGCGCCATGCTGTATTGCGCGAGCGCGATGACGTCGCAGTTGCGCAAGTCTTTCGACGTTTCGATCACAAGCCGATCATGCTCGGCGCGGTCGCCGCGATCGAGCGCCGCCAGCGCGCCTTCCGCCAGCCTCGGTACGAGCTCAATCGAGGCAGGAAACTCGCGAGGCATGGAGGCCAAGGTCGGCGGAAATGTCGAGAGCAGGCCGACCTTCCGGCCGCTTCGCGCAGCCTGCTCGATCATCGCCTCATTGGGCTTCAAGACCGGCATCGGCGCATGCGCCCGCGCCACCGCCTCGATGCAGGGTCCGAAGGCGGAGCAGGTGAACAGGATCGCATCGGCGCCCGTGCTCACGACATAGCGGCCGAGCGCGAGGAAACGCTCGGTCATGGCGTCGGTGAGCCGGCCGTCGCGCGCGAGATCGGCCGACAGGCTGTCGTCGAGCAGGTTCATCAGCCGCGCCTCCGGCCACAGCCTGGCGAACGATGATTCAATCGGCTGAATCGAATGCTTCAGGGCGTGAATAAGGGCGATGCGCATTGTCGTTGTTCTACTCTCGATCAGTTGCCGATGCTGGTCAGCGCTCTGTCGACGGCGCGGCCGAGCCGGTCGACGTTCACATTGCTGTCGTCAGGCGTCCAAGCCGAGCTTACGCGGAGATCGCCATGATAGTCTATCGCGGCACGCTTCTTGCTACTCCCGGGACTTCCCAGGGGAAATTTCCATGCAGTTGATGACCAGAGTGACCGCGATCCTTGCCCTGCTCGCAGCCATTGCGGCGCTGCCCGCCCCCTCGCAGGCGCAGGACAAGGTCGCCGTCGGCGTATTCCCGCTGTCGTCGTCGCTGCCTTATTTCGTCGCGCTGGAACGCGGGTTCTTCAAGGAACGGAACATCGAGCCCGAGATGACGAAGCTTTTCGGTGGGCCCGCCAACGTCGCGGCGCTGATGACCAACCAGATCGAGGTCTCGGCGGTTCTGGTCACGCTCGAAGGCCTCAACGCCAACGTCAAGAAGCCGGGAGTCGCCACCTATATCAGCCTCAACAGCCAGACCAAGGTCTGGAAGATGGAACAGTTCGTCGTCCGCAATGGCTTTGCGGCGAAAACGATCGCCGATCTCAAGGGCGCCAAACTGATGTCGGCGCCGGGACCGGCCAACATCAACACCGCAAAGGCGATCCTCGCCAAGAACGGCCTGAAGGCAGGCGACTACACGATCGACCAGCTCGACATGGGCCAGCACGTCAACGCCATGACGGCCGGCACCTTCGACGGCGGCTACACGCTCGAGCCGAATGCATCGATGATGATCAAGGCAGGCGTCGCGCACCCGATCGAGGCCGGGGTGATCTCGAAATACATCCTCGGCAATGAGAATGCCAACGCCTACGCCGCCGGCTGCGCGATGACAGCCGATTTCATCCAGAAGCGACCGGATGTGGCAAAACGCTTCGCGGCCGCCTGGGCCAAGGCGATTGCCTTCATCAACGCCAATCCGGATGAAGCGCGGAAACACCTCGCCAAGAACACGTTCACGCCGGATAACGTGGTCGATATGGTGCCGATGCTTGGCTATGTGATGGTCGGCGATATGACAAAGGAGCAGCTTGCCGATCTGCAGGCATTGTCGGATTTCGGCAACTCGATCGGCGTCGTGCCCGAAAAGATCGACGTCACCAAGTTCCTGCACAGGTTCTGAGGCGCGCATGACGAGCGCAGCCGCAAGCGTGGCGAGCGGGCTGTCCAGCGGCTTCGACGAGTCGCGCCGGACGGCGCCGCATGTCACGATCCGCGGGCTTTCCAAGCGTTATCCCGACGCTGTCATCTACGACGCCTTCGATTTCGATATTCCGCGCGGCAAGCTCATTTCCGTGTTCGGACCAAACGGCTGCGGCAAGAGCACGCTGATCAACATGATCGCAGGGCTCGTGCCCGCTGATAGCGGCGAGGTGCTGTTCGACGGGCGGCCGCTCAGTCGCGTCAAGTTCGGCTATGTGTTCCAGAACTATCGCGAGGCCCTGTTTCCGTGGCTGCCGGCCTTCGACAACATCGCCTATCCGCTGAAGCTGATGGGCGTGCCGAAGGCGGAACGCAAGCTGCGCGTGGAGCGGCTGGTGGCGCATCTCGGCGTCAAGATCGACCTTGCGCTCTATCCCTACTACCTCTCCGGCGGACAGCAGCAACTCGTCTCGATCATGCGCGCGCTGATCGTCGAGCCGGAGGTCCTGTTCCTCGACGAACCATTCTCCGCGCTCGATTACGAGATGACGCTGTTCATGCGCGAGCAGTTGCAGCGCGTGTTCATGGAAACGAAGACGACGACGGTGCTGGTGTCGCACGACCTCGAAGAAGCCGTGTATCTCTCCGACTATGTGCTGCTGTTGTCGCGCCATCCGGCACGGGTGGTCGAGTTCGTGCCGTATGACGCGCCGCGGCCGCGCACGGACAAGACGATGTCAGAGTCTTCCTTCGTCGCCACCAAGGCACACTGCCTGAAGCTGTTCCAGCACGAGGTGCGCCGCGGATGACGGGACGCCAGCAAATCGCGAGGGCGTTGCTGCCGCTGGTTGGCGTTGCGATGCTGCTCGCCGTCTGGACGCTGGTGAACGGACTGAAGCTGGTCGATCCCGTGCTGCTGCCCTCGCCCACCGAGACGTTCAGGACCTTGTGGGAAGGCATGACCAGCGGCAAGCTCGGCGTCGACTTCGTCAAGACGGTGGCGCGGACGATCTCCTCCACCGCAATTGCCGCCGTCATCGCCATTCCGCTCGGCATCCTGCTCGGCTCCTCGGAGAAGCTCTATCGCTCGGTGGAGTTCCTGATCGACTTCTTCCGTTCGACGCCCGCCTCCGCGATGTTTCCACTGTTCCTGGTGCTGTTCGGCGTCGGCGACCGCACCAAGATTTCCGTGGCCGCGTTCGGCGCCGGCCTCGTCATCCTGTTCAACGTCGCCTACGGCGTCATGAACGCGCGGAAGACGCGCCTGCTTGCCGCCAAGGTGATGGGCGCATCGCGCACGCGCGTGCTGTTCGACGTGATGCTCCTGGAATCGCTGCCGCAGACCTTCGTGGGCTTGCGCAACGGCGTGTCGCTTGCGCTCGTCATCATCGTGGTCGCCGAGATGTTCATCGGCTCGACCGACGGGCTCGGCCAGCGCGTATTCGAAGCGCAGCAATTGTTCGACATGCCCGGCATGTATGCGGCGATCTTTGCCGCCGGCGCGCTCGGCTACGCGCTCAATCTCTTGTTTCTATTGATCGAACGCCGCTTCGTGCACTGGGCCGGCCGCTAGGAGCGGCGCTTTCCGGCCTCAGGACGAGGTCGTGCGAACCCGAAATATCCCAGTCGGCCGAATGGCCTATCTTCTAGGCCGCCGGACGCATGCCCCGATCGAAACCTCCATTCCCCAGGGAGAACCTCATGGCCCGCACCGTTGCCGACCAGATGGTCGAGACCTTTGCCGCAGCCGGCGTGAAACGCATCTACGGCATTGTCGGTGACAGCTTGAACGGATTCACTGACGCGCTGCGCCGCCACGGCGGCGTCGAGTGGCTGCATGTGCGCCACGAGGAAGTCGCGGCCTTCGCCGCCGGCGCCGAGGCGCATATCACGGGCGAACTCGGCGTCTGTGCCGGAAGCTGCGGTCCCGGCAATCTGCATCTGATCAACGGCCTGTTCGACTGCCATCGTTCGCGTGTGCCGGTAGTGGCAATCGCCGCGCATATCCCTTCGCCCGAGATCGGCTCGGGCTTTTTCCAGGAGACGCATCCGGAGCATCTGTTCAAGGAATGCTCGACCTATTGCGAATTGGTGTCGAGCGCCGAACAGATGCCCCGCGCGATCGAGATCGCCGTGCGGCGTGCGATCGGCGAACGTTGCGTCAGCGTCATCGTGATTCCCGGCGACATCGCGCTCAAGCCAGCCACCGGCACCTCGGCCTCGGCATCGACAGGGCTGGTGCTGTCGCAGCCGGCGGTGGCGCCATCCGATGCCGCACTCAAGCAGCTCGCCGACCTCCTGAACCAGTCGGAGCGCGTCACGCTGCTCTGCGGCAGCGGCTGCGCCGGCGCGCATGACGAATTGATGCAGCTCGCGGAAGCGCTGAAATCGCCGATCGTCCACGCCATGCGCGGCAAGGAACATGTCGAGTGGGATAATCCTTACGACGTCGGCATGACCGGCCTGATCGGGTTTTCCTCGGGCTATCACGCCATGGAAAACTGCGACACGCTGCTGATGCTCGGCACCGACTTCCCCTATCGGCAGTTCTATCCGAAGGGCGCGCGGATCGCGCAGGTCGACGTCAGGCCCGAGGCGATCGGCCGGCGCGTGCCGGTCGAGCTCGGCGTCATCGGACAGGTCGGCCCGACATTGCGCGCGCTGTTGCCGCGACTGACGGCCAAGGATGATCGACGGTTTCTCGACGGCGCGCGCAAGCATTATGCCGAAGCGCGCCGCGGCCTCGACGAGCTCGCCTCCGGCCGCAAGGGCGGCACGCTGCATCCGCAACAGATCGCGCGTGTCGCAAGCCAGCTCGCCAGTGAGAACGCGATCTTCACCTGCGACGTCGGCCTGCCGACAGTCTGGGCGGCGCGCTATCTCGCGATGAACGGCAAGCGCCGCCTGATCGGCTCGTTCTGGCATGGCTCGATGGCCAACGCGATGGCACAGGCGATCGGCGCCCAGGCGGCTGCACCGGGACGCCAGGTCATCTCGCTTTCCGGCGATGGCGGCTTCACCATGCTGATGGGCGATCTCCTCAGCCTTTCCCAGCTCAAGCTGCCGGTTAAGGTGATTGTGTTCAACAATGGCGCGCTCGGCTTCATCGAGCTCGAGCAGAAATCCTCCGGCTTCCTTGACACCGGCACAGAGTTGAAGAACCCGAACTTTGCCGCGATGGCGGAGGCCACCGGCATCAAGGGTGTCCGCATCGAGGATCCGTCGGAGGTCGAGGGCAAGCTTGCCGAAGCTTTCGCGCATCCCGGACCCGTCGTGATCGACGCCGTCGTCAACCGTCTGGAGCTCGCGATGCCGCCCAAGGTCACCACCGAAATGGCCAAGGGCTTCACGCTCTACATGGTGCAGGCAGTGCTGAACGGCCGCGCCGACGAGGTCGTCACGCTGGCGCGGACCAATCTCTTGCGGTGAGAGGCGCCCTCTCCCGCTTGCGGGAGAGGTGAGATCACCGCCGCTACGTGCAGCGCGCCGAAAAACCCGATGCCGCGAGCTTGGCCAGCACATCGTCCAGATGCGCGCGGTCACGGGTTTCGATCACGAGCTCGAGCAGCGTCGCCTTCGCGGGGAGCGCCGAGAAGGTGCGCTGGTGCGAGACTTCGATGATATTCGCACCGGCTTCGGCGAGCAGCGCCGAGACCGCGGCGAGCTGGCCGGGTCGGTCGACGATGTCGAGCGTGAGCTGCGTCAACCGTCCCTCGCGCGCGAGCTCGCGCGTCAGCACCGAGGCGATCAGGCGCGTGTCTATGTTTCCGCCGGTCAGGACCAGGCCGACCTTCTGCCCCGCGAAGCGCTGCGGCGCGGCCAATACCGCCGCGAGGCCCACGGCACCGGCCCCTTCGACGACCGTTTTCTCGATCGAGATCAGCATCGATACCGCGCGCTCGATCTGATCTTCCGTGACCAGCAGGATGTCGTCGACCAATTCGCGCACGATCTTGGTCGTGATCTGGCCCGGCGACTTGACCGCAATGCCCTCGGCAAGGGTGTCGCCGCGCATCGGCAGATGCTCGTTCCTGACCGCGTTGTGCATCGACGGGTAGAGCTGGGCCTGGACGCCGATGATCTTCAAACCGGGCTTGAGCGATTTGGCTGCGATCGCGATGCCCGAGATCAACCCGCCGCCGCCGATCGGCACGACGAGCACATCCAGATCCGGCACGGACGCCAGCATCTCCAGTGCAATCGTGCCCTGGCCAGCCATGATCAGCGGATCGTCATAGGGATGGACAAAGGTCATGCCGCGTGTCTCGCAAAGCTTGCGGGCAAACTGCGCGGCGTCCTCCAGCGTCGCGCCGGAGATGATGACTTCGGCGCCATGGCGCCGCGTATTCTCGATCTTCACCATCGGCGTGCCGATCGGCATCACGATCGTGGCGGGAATGCCGAGCCGCAAGGCGTGGTAGGCGACGCCCTGCGCATGATTGCCGGCCGACATCGCGATCACGCCGCGCTGTCGTTCCTCCGGGGACAAAGCCTGCAGGCGATTCAACGCCCCGCGTTCCTTGAAGGAGGAGGTGAACTGCAAATTCTCGAATTTGAGCCAGATCTCGCAGCCGCAGATCTCGCTCAGCGTCCGGCTCTGGTTGCAGGCGGTGACGATGACGGAATCGCGGATGGTGGCCGCGGCGGCCCTGATATCGGCCAGCGTGATCGGAAGGTTTTTCAAGTTGACCTCGGTTTGTCCTGTAGCTCCGCTTGGCGCGCCTGTGGCATGCTCACGACCTCCCTCCTTGGACACGGTCTGGAATGCCAACCTATATCGCCCTGTTGCGTGCCGTGAACGTAGGCGGAACCGGCAAGCTGCCAATGGCCGAACTGAAAGCGATGTGCGTCGCCGAAGGATTTGCGAGCGTACAAACCTATATCGCCAGCGGCAATGTGGTGTTCGACAGCAAATTGCCTCCCGCGAAGGTGAAGGCAGCGCTGGAGAAGCAGCTGCAGGCCTATGCGGGCAGCCCGATCGGCGTGGTGATCAGGACTGCGGAGGAGATGGCCGCGGTGCTGAAGGCCAATCCGTTCCCCAAGGCGCAGCCGAACTGGACGATCGCGATCTTCCTTGATGAGGCACCGCCGGCCGATACGCTTGGGGCGATCAAGGGGCAGCAGGACGAGGAAGTGCGCCTCGGCAAGCGCGAGATCTATGTCGCCTACGGCTCAGGGATCGGCCGCTCGAAGCTGAAGATACCGGCGGCGACGAACGGCACCGCGCGGAACATCAACACAATCGCGAAGCTCGTGGAGCTCGCGTCGGGCAGCTAGAGCGTTTTGAAGCGAAGTGGACGCCGGTTCGCGTGAAGAAAACGCGTCAAAGCAAGAATCTAGGGCGTTTTCGAGCGAGGTGGAGCCCGGCTCAGGCGTGCTGGAGCTCAGCCTGGACGTGCTCGCGCGGCCTGACCGGCTCGGCCCGCTCGACCACGTCGCAGTTCTCGCAATGCAGGACGGTACGGAAATGCTTGTCCAGCGCGACGGTCCGTTGCCGGCCGCATTGGCAGCGCATCTGCTTGTCCATGGGAATGACCCTGGTTGTACTTGATTCGCGGGAAGGTCGGTGCGCCTAGCTAGCCGCTAAGGGTTAACCTAGTGTGACGACGATGACGCAAATCAGGCGCGGCTTCGACAAGCCATCTTGCTGCGCCGCCGATTTTCCTGCGGTTCGAGGCCGACCTGGTCGCGGGCTCAATGGGGCCGAGGGCCAAGCTCAGAGGCTCGGCACTTCCTCCAGCGCGACCGCTTGCAAGCCGCCAAAGCGGCGTTCCCGGCCATGGAAGGAGGCTAGCGCCTCGGCGAGATCGTCCCCGTCGAACTCCGGCCACATCCGATCGGTGAAGTGCAGTTCGGCGTAGGCGCCTTCCCACAGCATGAAATCGGACAGGCGCTTTTCGCCGCTGGTGCGGATGATGAGATCGACGTCGCGCAGATTCGGCTCGCCGGTGACGAGCTCGGAGAAGGCCTCGCGCGTGAGCTTGCCAAAGCCGGCGACCCGGGTCGCGGCGTTGAGGATGGCATCGCGGGCGGAGTAATCGACCGCGATGCGCAGATGCAGGGTGTCGCCATCAGCCGTCGCGTCTTCCCCACGGGCGATCGCAGCCGCAATGCCGTTGGGCAGACGGTCACGGCGGCCGATCACGGTGAGGCGAACGCCATTGCGCACCAGCGCCTGGATCTCGTTGGCGAGATAGAAGCGCAACAGGCCCATCAGCGCGGTGACCTCGGTCTTCGGCCTGCGCCAATTGTCGCTGGAGAAGGCATAGAGTGTCAGCGTACCGATCCCCTGTTCGGGCGCTGCCTCGACGATGCGGCGGATCGCTTCGACCCCGGCCTCGTGGCCGCGCAGGCGCGACAACCCCTTCCGCGTCGCCCATCTTCCATTGCCGTCCATGATGATGCCGACGTGAAGTTTGGAGGAAAGATCACTTTGCATTACAAAGTCTCCGATCAAAAAAGGGAATCGTGATCAGGCCGGCAGGATGCCGAGCTGGGAAGGCGCGGCGCCCTCCTTGCCCGCGGCCTTGGCGGCGTCGCGCACCAGCCGTTCCAGCACAGCCAGATAGTCGAGGAAGCGGCGGCGGCCCGCCTTGGTGAGGCGGCAAGTGGTGTGCGGGCGGTTGCCCTCATAGCCCTTGGTGACTTCGACGAGTCCGGCTTCCTGCAACACCTGCAGATGACGGCTGAGATTGCCGTCGGTCAATCCGCAAAGCTGCTTCAGATCGGCGAACGCCAATCCCTTCGGATGCGTCATCAGCGAGGTCATCAGCCCGAGCCGCGCCTTCTCGTGGATCACGCGGTCAAGACCGTCATAGGAGAACGGCGCGTTGTTGGCTTCAATCTTCGACATCGTTTTCTCCGGTGGCGAAATACAACAGGGCAGCCATCAAAACCTGACCGACGACGAAGGGCAGGCCCATGGTCCAGGGCGACAAGGCGTGGCTCTGGCTCGCTACCACCAGCACCGCAAAGCCCGAGAGGAAATACCAGGCGCCGGCAAAGGCGATGCTGCGCGGCAACGAGCGGACGGAAGCGAACACGCCGAGGCTCACCAGCACCTGCCACAGGCCGGGCAGCATCCACAGCGTTTCGGGCGCGAACTTCCACAACAGGATCGCGAGCAAGACGCCGGCGACGCCCGCGGGCAGGAACTGCTCGACCGCTTGCTGGATCATGGCGTCCGCAAGCCCGGAATGATGCCGGCGCGAGCGCGCCCGCATCTCGGTCCAGATCAGCGCGGCCGAAAGCAGCGCGGCGATGGTCCAGCCGCCAAAGAAGGTGAGCGGGTTCCCGGTCGGATTGTTGAGCCAGAGGAACTGCAGGACGGCTGTCAGGAGCGCGACGCCGCCGGTGGCGGCCACGGTCGCCGGGCCATAGCCGCGGAACGCGGTGCCCGCCGCAATCTGGCTGCGGATGGCAAGAATGTCGGCCAGGGCCTTGTCGAGATCGCGCATCGGTTGTCCGAACTTTGCATTGCAAAGTATACCGAGTCGCGAGACGGGCGCAAGTGAGCCAGCGGCCGACTGGATCACTTCGGCCGTCTCCATGGAAACAGTTTGTGTAGCGCCAGCGCCGCTACACCTTCACCAGGCTCGCAAATCCGCCATAGATCATGCGCTTGCCGTCGAAGGGCATCGACTTTCCGTTCATCATGGGTTTGAGGCGCTCATCCGCCATCACCTTGGCATTGATCTTGTCGCGCTGGGCACGCGATTTGTAGGTGATCCAGGCGAACACGACGGTTTCGCCGGGTTTCAGCTTGACGCTTTGCGGGAACGAGGTGAGCTTGCCGGGCTTGACGTCCTCGGCGACCCATTCGCGATAGTCCAGCGCGCCATGCTCGCGCCAAACCTTGCCGGCCTTCCGCGACAAGCGGGCATAGGCGGCGAGATTCTTCTTCGGGACGGCGACGATGAAGCCATCGACATAGGGCATGGGCGGTTCCTGTTGTTGTTCAGCCATCGTCATTCCGGGGCACGCGGCGCGTGAACTCTGATGCGCAATTGCGCATCGGAGAATCTCGAGGTTCCGGGTTCGATGCTCGCGCATCGCCCCGGAACGACGACAGTGGCTCTCAGCTATGGCAACAGGATGCCTGAACCGGCGTGGGCTGGTATTGGTCACGGTGCCGCACCCAGTCCATCGGATAAGGCAGGCCCTCTTCATGCCGGCCGAGCGGCGTGAGATCCAGATAGTGGTAGGCCGCATTCATCATGTCTGTGCCGCGGGAAAAACACGAATAGGTGTGAAAGACGTTGCCGGTCTCGTCGCGGTAGAACACGCTGATGCCAGGCGCCTCCTCGATACCAAAGCCGGACGTGCCGAAATTGTAGATCTTAGCGCCCGACTTCACTTCTTCCAGCGTGAACGACACCGCGAAATCATGGTTGAAGTCGCTGTTGGCCGAGGACAGCCAGTCGAACGTCCAGCCCATCCGTTTCCTGAACGCTTCCAGCTTCTCGAATGGCGCACGCGAGATCGCCACCAGCGTGGTGTCGCGCGCTGCAAGATGCGGGATCATGCGCTCGTATCCGTCGGCCCAGAACGAGCAGCTCTTGCAGCCTTCGTCCCAATCGGGTGCGAACATGAAGTGCTGCACGACGAGTTGCGGCCTGCCCTTGAAGAGGTCGGCGAGCGCCACTTTGCCGTTCGCTCCGTCGAACATGTAGGCCTTATCGACCTTGACCCACGGCAATGCCCGGCGCTCCGCGCTGAGGGCATCTCGTGCACGGGTGAATTCCTTTTCATGCGCCAGATGGACCTTGCGGGCTTCGAGCCATTCCTCACGTGATACGGTCTTGTGTGGCTGCATGGCATGCTCCTATGACAACGTTGAGGTGACGAACTTTTCCAACTTGCCGAGGGACTCGCTCCAGCCCCGTTCGTGGTCGTCGCGCGCGGTCTCGTCGACGAACTGTTCGTGATGGAAGGTCAGCAGCGTGCCGGCGCCATCTGACCTCAGCGATACGGTCACCAGCGACTCGCGCTCAGGCGTCGAATGCCAGGCCCAGGTGAACACCAAGCGCTCGTTTGGCACGACCTCGCGATAGACGCCGCCGACTTGGTGATATTCGCCGTCGTTGCCGGTGAAACTGATGCGGTAGCGCCCGCCGGCGCGAACGTCGAGTTCGGCCTGCACCGAGCCGGGCTTCACATTCGCCGGCCCGAACCATTGCACTAGGTTTTCCGGTTCGGTCCACGCGGCGTAGACTTTTTCCGGCCGCGCGCGGAGGCGGCGCGTAAGGGCGAGGCCGGGGCGCGCGGCGGCGCCGGGGCTGGCGGTGCTGATGGCCATGGGTCTTCCTCCACGAAGGCGGCAAGGCGATCGAAATTGTCGGACCAGAAGCGCGCATAGCGATTGAGCCAGTCCATCGCCTGCTCCATCGGTCGCGCGGTCAGCCGGCACGCCACCGTGCGGCCGGTCTTCTCCCGCGTGATCAGGCCGGCGTCCGACAACACGTCGAGATGCTTCATGATCGCGGGCAGCGACATCTGAAATGGCTGCGCGAGCTCGCTCACGGACAAGCCGTCCTTCTCGCCAAGCCGTGCCAGAAGCGCACGGCGGGTGGGATCGGAAAGCGCCGCGAAAGTGCGGTCCAGCGTCTCGTCGAAATACCTAACCATATGGTTTAGTATAGACGCGATCGATCGCGAGTCAATGGCGCGTATCGGGCGAACATTCACGAAAACTTGGCGCGCAAGAGAAGGGACAGAGGCGGCTAGCGCGCGCCGTTCTTTCCTTCTCCCCTTGTGGGAGAAGGTGGCGCGCATGCAATGCGCGACGGATGAGGGGTTGTCTCCGCGGGCGATGGTGATTGTGGAGACAACCCTTCACCCTAGCGGGTCTGTTGCTGGCGCCGTCGCAGCCCTCTCCCACAAGGGGAGAGGGCACATCAACTCGCGCCGCGAAGGCGCACCGCGTGAAGCGCGCCGTTCGCAAGCTCAGTTGTAATAATAATAGTCCCTATGCACGCGGCCGCGACGCGGCGGCTGTTGCTGACCGAAGGCGACGCGTGGATTGATGTTGCAATAGAGGTTGCGGCCGGACGCGCTCGCCATGCATTGCCCATAGGTTTGATACGAGCAGTCGCCCGGAATGCCGAAGCCCCTGCCTTGGGCGCACCAGGGATAGTCGTAGGCCGCGGCGGGAGCGGAGCCGGCGGTGACACCCGCCCCGACGGCCGTCACGGCCAGCATTGCCAACATCAGTTTGCGCATCGTCGTTCTCCTTCGCCTGGGCCAAGCTGATCATTGCCCCGCATCTGCGTAGTCGCATCGCCGGCGTCAAGGTTCAGAACGCGATTGCCGCAGGAAGGTTCTGGCTGGTGCGCGCTTGTGTCCTATTCCACCTTGAGCCCGGCGCCCTCGACCACTTTCCTCCACTTTTCGGTCTCCGCGACGATCTCCGCGCCGAACGCCTCCGGCGTCTGGATGCGCGGCTCGCCGCCCAGTTCAACCAAACGTGTTTTCATCGCCGGCTCGGCCATCACAGCGTTGATCTCGCTGTTGAGCTTAGCGATGATCTCCTTCGGTGTGTTCTTTGGCGCTCCCATGCCGAACAAGGCGCTCGCCTCGTAACCCTTCACCGTCTCGCCGACGGCCTGCACGTCGGGCAGTTGCGGCGAACGCTCCGCCGTGGTGACGCCGAGCGCCCGCAATGAGCCGGAGCGGATATGCTGAATGATCGAGGGCATGTTGTCGAAGATCACGTGCACTTGACCGGCAAGCAGGTCGGTGATGGCTGGCGCCGCGCCGCGATAGGGCACGTGCTGCATCTTGGCTCCGCTCATCGCCATGAACATCTCGCCGGAGAGATGCACCGAAGTGCCATTGCCCGATGAGGCCATGTTCACCTTGCCGGGATTGGCCTTCACATATGCGATGAACTCGGCGACGTTTTTGGCCGGGACATCCTTGTTGACGGTCATCACGTTCGGCACCCGCTGGAACGAGGCGACCGGCGCGATGTCGCGAACGAAATTGAACTTCAAATTCGCATACAGCGTGGCGTTGATGTAGTTCGCGGGATTGACCAGCAGCACGGTGTAGCCGTCCGGCTCGGCGTTGATGGCGGCCTCCGTGCCGATATTGTTGCCGGCGCCGGGCTTGTTCTCGACCACGAATTGCTGTCCGAGCTTTTCCGACAGCCGCTGCCCGATCAGGCGTGCCAGGATATCGGTGGCGCCGCCCGGCGGATAGCCGACGATCCAGCGGACCGGCCGAGCCGGATAGTCCGCCGCTGCCGAAGCGCGGCCGATCGCAAATGTCGAAATCCCGGAACCGATCAGGCCAAGCGCAGTACGGCGTGAAATCATGTAGTTTCCTCCGATATGGCCGGGTTCACACTCCGGTCCGTTTCTATTGAATTAGTGACGGCGCGCGTTGTAACAAACTACGCATTGGACAGCCAGTGCGCGGCCTGCGCGCTGGACCGCGACGAAAGGATGAGGCCATGGCCGTCAAGGTGAACGCGCTCGACCATCTCGTGATCAACGTGTCCGACGTGGCGCGATCCACCGAATGGTACAGCAGGATCCTCGGCATGGAGGTCAAGGTGTTCGATCCCGGTGAAGGCAAGGCGCCACGGACATCGCTGGAGTTCGGTAACCAGAAGATCAATGTGCGGCCGCGCGATGCCTCCAAGATCGAGTGGTTCACGGCCGACCACGAGACGCCCGGCAGCGAGGACCTCTGCTTCCTCACCTCCAGCACGCCCGATCAGGTGGTCGCGCATCTGAACGCCAACGGCATCAAGATCGAGGAAGGCCCGGTGGCCAGGCATGGCGCGCGCGGCATGCTGCGCTCGGTCTATTGCCGCGATCCCGACGGCAGCCTGATCGAGATTTCGTCGTATGAAGATGGCGGCAAGTAAGCGCGAAGCAAGCGCACCCTTCCGAGCACGCCCTCAGTCGTCATGCCCGGGCTTGACCCGGGCATCCACGTCTTTCTTGCCGCGGTTTCGTGGATGGCCGGGTCAAGCCCGGCCATGACGGAGGAAATAGCGCCATTTGATCACCTCACGATCCGGTGGCAAAACTGTCCTCCGAACAAGCAAGACGAAAGCAGCCGGCAAGGTTGCACGGGAGGAAGCATGACCAATTCACAGGCAGCACCTGGTATCGTGGGACCGTTCGCAGGCCTTGACGTGCCGTGGCTGCTTCGGATGCGCGCCGAGGTCCGGCGCGATCACCCGTTCCTGATCTGGGCGCCGTTCGAGGCGCCGGCGCGGAAATGGACCTACGGCGAATTTCACGAGCGCGTCGGCGCGCTGGCCGCGGGACTTGTGAGACGCGGCATCAGGCCCGGCGAATATGTGCTGATCCATCTCGACAATTGCATCGAGGCGATGCTGGCCTGGTTCGCCTGCGTCGAGCTTGGCGCGATCGCGGTCACCACCAACACGCGGTCGGCCGCCGCCGAGATGGAATATTTCGCCGGGCATTGCGGCGCGGTCGCCGCCATCACCCAGCCGGCCTACGCGGAACTGATCGCGGCCAATTGCCGCGAGCTGCGCTGGATCGCCGTGATCTCGCATAACGCCGGCGCCGCGCCGGCACAGGCCACCTCACGCGGCGACAGTTTTGAAGCGCTGTTCGCCGACAGCGCCGACCGGCCGCGCCGCGCCACCGACCCGCTCGCCCCCTGCAGCGTGCAATACACGTCCGGCACGACATCGCGCCCGAAGGCGGTGTTGTGGACCCATGCCAACGCGCTGTGGGGCGCCAAGGTCAATGCCGCGCACGAAGACCTGCACGCCGGCGATGTGCACCAGACCTACCTGCCGCTGTTCCACACCAATGCGCTGGCCTATTCGATGCTGGCGACGCTCTGGGTCGGCGCCTCCTGTGTGATCCAGCCGCGCTTTTCCGCAAGCCGGTTCTGGGGCGTCGCGCTGGAGCATGGCTGCACCTGGACCTCGACCATCCCGTTCTGCATGAAGGCGCTGCTGGAGCACGAGATCCCGAAGAATCACAAGTTCCGGCTCTGGGGCACGGCGGTGTGCGAGCCGCCGGCCTTTGCCGCGTTCGGCGTCAGGACCATCGGCTGGTGGGGCATGACGGAGACCATCACCCACGGCATCGTCGGCGAGGTCGACCAGCCGAACGCGCCGATGTCGATCGGCCGCGCGGCGAGCGAATACTCGATCCGGATCACCAATGATGACGGCTCGGCGACGGAAGTCGGCGGCACCGGCAATCTCTCGATCAAGGGCATTCCCGGATTGTCGCTGTTCAAGGAATATCTGCACAACGAAAAGGCTACCCAGGAAAGCTTCGACGAGCACGGCCATTTCCTGACCGGCGACCGCGTCACGTTGCTCGAGCACGGCTTCGTCAAGTTCGGCGACCGCGCCAAGGACATGCTGAAGGTCGGCGGCGAGAACGTCGCGGCGTCCGAGATCGAACAGGTGATCGCGGTGGTAGCAGGCGTGCGCGAGGCGGCGGTGGTTGCAAAGAAGCACCCGATGCTCGAGGAGGTGCCGGTGGTCTTCATCATTCCGCAGGGCGGCGTCGCACCCGCAGGCCTGCACGACGATGTCATGGCCGCCTGCCGCAACGCGCTCGCCGACTTCAAGGTGCCGCGCGAAATCCGCTTCGTCGACGACATGCCGCGCTCGACGCTGGAGAAGGTCGCGAAGGCGGAATTGCGGAAGATGCTGGAGTGAGGTGAACGCTGTCATTCCGGGGCGCGCATCGCGCGAACCCGGAATCTTGAGATTCCGGGTTCAACGCTGCGCGTTGCCCCGGAATGACGGTGACAATCAATAATGCCCGAACGCGACCGGGCGGAACGCCTGCAGCAATTGCTGGTCGAGCTTGGCGCCCATATCTTCCATGATCGCGAACGCCTTGGCGTGGGTGAACTGCAGCCGGTAGGCGCGCCTCTCCACCAGCGCGGCATAGATATCGACGATGGTGGTGACCCGCACGATGTCGCTGATCTGGCCGCCGTGGAGGCCATTCGGATAGCCGGAGCCGTCCAGCATCTCGTGATGGTGCAGCACCACGTCGAGCATTTCAGGCGGAAAGCCGCCTTGGACCAAGAGCGCCTCGTAGCCGCGCCGCGGATGCTCGCGCATCTCGGCCATCTCGTCCGCCGTCAATTCGGTCGGCTTGTCCAGGATCGAGGTCGGGATGAACGCCTTGCCGACATCGTGCAAGAGCGCCGCGCGGGCGAGGCGGCGCTGGTCGTCCTCGCGCATGCCGAGGTGCTGCGCGAACGCCACCGCAAAGCCGGTCACGAACAGGCAATGACGATAGGTGTCGGTGTGATGGCAGCCGACCATGGTCAGCCATTCGCGCAAGGATGAGTGCTTGATCGCCTTCAGGATCTTGCGCTCGGCGGCGACGATGTCGCTGAATTGCAGGGGCACGCCGGCCGGCAGCTTTTCGAACATCTTGACCATGACCGCGTGCGCCGCCTCGACGCCGCGATTCAGCGCCTTGCCGCGATCGGTTTCATCGTAGCCGTCGGCGTCCGGAAACGCGGCGCGAATGCGCTGCAACAGTCCGGCAGCGTCGAACGGACGTGAGATCGTGTCGGTGGCCCCGAGCGCCCAGGCCTGCATGGTCGCGTGGTGCAATGCATCCTGCAGCACGAACAGGCGCGGCATTTCGCGATAGGCTTCCGTCCTGAGCTTGTTGCGCACGAGCTGCACGCTCTCGGGCGAGCGCAGGTTGATGTCGACCACGATGCCCGAAAGATTATCCGCGGGGTTCTCGGGAATCTCCGCGGTCGAGATGGTATCGACCTCGCCGACGGACCGCAAAATCCTCGCCAGTTCGCTGCTCTGGTCGCCGCGATCCGACGCCAGCAACAGGCGGCGTCTTAGCGAATTCTTGTTGGCTAACGCTGTCATGAAATTCCTGGGCGTTCGCAATGACGATCGACAGCGAAGGCTAGCGGAAAAGGGGTTCCCTCCGGCTTAATGGGCGTGATGAACAGCGGTCTAGCGGAAATGCTCGAATTTTAACGATCGGACCTTCGATTTCCGCATTTCCCACCCGCGAACGGATCGCGCTAGGATGATTGCGCAGCATCGCTGCCGAAAATCTGGTCGGGGAAACGCAATGCCGAAAATCAAGCGAGATGGGGTCGAGATTTATTACGAGGTCCATGGCGATGGCCCTCCCCTGCTTTTGACCCACGGCTATTCATCGACCTCCGCGATGTGGCAGGGCCAGGTCGGGGCGCTGTCGAAGCGCCACAGGCTGGTGTTGTGGGACATGCGCGGCCACGGCCAGTCGGACTATCCGAGCGATCCCGCAGCCTATAGCGAAGCCCTGACGGTCGCCGACATGGCCGCGCTGCTCGATACGGTCGGCGCGGAAAAGGCGATCGTCGGCGGGCTCTCGCTCGGCGGCTATATGTCGCTTGCATTCTATCGCGCCTACCCGGAGCGGGTGCGCGCGCTCCTGATCATCGACACCGGACCCGGCTTCAAGAAGGACGACGCCCGCGATGCCTGGAACAAGCGCGCCTACGACACCGCAGAGAAGTTCGAGCGCGAAGGCCTGGACCTTTTAAAGTCGTTCAGCCGTGAGCGCTCGACGGTAACGCACCGCCATGCCACCGGTCTTGCGCTTGCCGCCCGCGGCATGCTGACCCAGCGCGACGCGCGCGTGATCGAGTCGCTGCCCGAGATCAAGGTGCCGTCGCTGATCGTGGTCGGCGCCGACGACACGCCGTTCCTCGCCGCCTCCGACTATATGGCGGCCAAGATCCCCGGCGCGCAGAAGATCGTGATCCCGGCCGCCGGCCACGCCGTCAATATCGATCAGCCGCAAGCCTTCATCGAGACGGTGTTGCCGTTCCTCGATAGCCTCGAAGTCAAGTCGGAGCAGAAGGCTGCGTCATGAGGAGGATGACCGCGACACTGCTCGTGCTCGCCGCTGCCGCGGAACCGGCCTACGCGCAACACCTGCCGCCATTTGGCGGTCCTGCTCCTGCGCCATCCACTTTCGTGACGACGCTGTCGAACATTACGCCGCTGGTGTTCGGGATGGATGTGGAAGAGACGTCGCGCGCGCTCGGCACGCCCCTCACC
The DNA here is from genome assembly GCF_000472865.1 of Bradyrhizobium elkanii WSM2783. Classification (GTDB taxonomy): domain Bacteria; phylum Pseudomonadota; class Alphaproteobacteria; order Rhizobiales; family Xanthobacteraceae; genus Bradyrhizobium; species Bradyrhizobium elkanii_A. Next base: position 216,389 of record NZ_AXAP01000004.1, read on the forward strand.
TACATTAGCGGACGTCCCGGCAACGAGATCTATCTCACCTTCCGTGACCTCGGTGGCAGCGGCCTGTTCCCGCACAAGGACCGGCTGTTCCTGCAGTTCCGCAAAGGACGGCTCGCCGGCTGGAAAGCCGACTGGGGCCAGAACTGGATGTGGCGGTAGAGCATGATCCGGAAAAGTGGAAACCGGTTTTCCGAAAAGATCATGCTCAAACAAGAGAGGAGATCATGATCCGATTCCGTAATCGGATCATGATCTACCCGCTCCTCTTTCGCGAACCGCAATTGCAACCCTCAAACCAGAAGGGATGACCCATGGGACAAGATATCACGCTGACGGCTTCGGACGGCTTCAAACTCGGCGGCTACCGCGCGGACCCTGCCGGCGCGCCAAAGGGCGCGATCGTGGTGATCCAGGAGATTTTTGGCGTCAACCACCACATCCGCTCGGTCTGCGACCGCCTCGCGCAGGAAGGCTATGTCGCGATCGCACCCTCGATCTTCGACCGCAGCGAGCCGAATTTCCAGAGCGGCTATTCCCCTGATGAAATCGCCGTCGCGCGAAAGTTCGTCGCCAATCCGGATTGGACGGCGATACTGCGCGACACGCAGGCTGCGATTGATGCCGTGAAGAGCGTCGGCCCGGTCGGCATCATCGGCTTCTGTCTCGGCGGCAGCGTCGCCTATGTCGCGGCGACCAAGCTGACGGGCCTGAAGGCAGCCGTCGGCTATTACGGCGGCGCCATCGTCCGCTTTGCCGACGACAAGCCGAAAGTGCCGACGCAACTCCACTTCGGCGAGAAGGACTCAGGCATTCCTTTGACCGATGTGGAGACCATCAAGGCCAAGCGACCCGAGGTCGAAATCCACATCTATCCCGGCGCGCAGCACGGCTTTCACTGCGACGAACGGGCAAGCTACGACAAGGCCAGCGCCGACATCGCCTGGCCGCGCAGCCTGGCGTTCTTCGCGAAGCATTTGCGCTGATCGTCATTGCCGGGCTTGACCCGGCAATCCATCGCCTTCGGAAAACTCACTTTCGATTGATGCGCGGGTCAAGCCCGCGCATCACAAGGTGATGCTTTCAGAACCATCGCTCGCCGACGAACACCGTATCGCCGGGACTCATCGGCGTGCCGAGCGGCACGGTGTAGCGCCCCGAGCCGCCAGCATCGGTATGCGTTAGCGTCACCATGTCGCGCTTGGCGCGCGGCGAGAAGCCGCCCGCAATCGCCACGGCGCTTTCGACGGTCATATTGGGCACATAAGGATATTGTCCGGGCGCGGCGACTTCGCCGAGGATGAAGAACGGCCTGTACGCCTCGATCTCGACGGCGACCGAAGGCTCGCGGATATAGCCGCTGCGCAGCTTTGCCGCGATCTCGCCTGCGAGCCCCGACGTCGTTCTGCCGCGCGCGGGCACCTGCCCGATCAGCGGCATGGTGATCGAGCCGGCAGCATCGATCGCGTAGGTATTGGTGAGCCCTTCCTGGCCGTAGACCACGACGCGCAGCCGGTCGCCGGCATCGAGATGATAGGCCGAGTCGTAGCGGACCGCAGCAACCGGCGCCGCCGCATAGGCCGCGCGGGGTGAAGCGGCAAAGGCGGAGCGAAGCGCGCCGACGGCGCCACCGCCGCTGCTGGCGACCGCGACCGGCGCAGGGGCGGCGGGCCCGCCATAGGCCATGGAGTCGAGATCGGCCGGCGCTGGAGCGACCGCAACCGGACCGCTCGCGTGCATGCAGCCTGACAGCACGAGTGCAGTCATAACGGCAGTGATCGGCAATCGAAACGCGCGTGCAACCCGCACCCTGGCCATCCCTGAAAAGCGAGACAGCCTAGTCTTGCACCGGTTATGGTTAACAAATGGTTTGTTAGAGAGAACTCCCTCGCTCCGCTCTTGCGGGGCGAGGGAGAACGCGATCAGGCGCCGACGCCGACCCCGATCGGGCACGACACGCCGGTGCCGCCAAGGCCGCAATAGCCCGCCGGATTCTTGGCGAGATATTGCTGATGATAGTCTTCCGCGAAATAGAACTCGCCGGCCTTTGCGATCTCGGTGGTGATCGGACCGAGGCCCTTGGCCGAAAGCGCTTTCTGATAGACGGCCTTCGAGGCCTCCGCGGCCTTCCGCTGCGCGTCGCCAAAAGTGTAGATCGCGGAGCGATATTGCGTGCCGACATCGTTGCCCTGACGCATGCCCTGCGTCGGGTTGTGATTTTCCCAGAATGTCTTCAGGAGTTGCTCGTAGGAGATCTTCTTCGGATCGAACACGACCAGCACCACTTCGGTGTGGCCGGTACGACCGGAGCAAACCTCCTCATAGGTCGGATTCGGCGTGTAGCCGCCGGCATAGCCAACGGCGGTCGTGTAGATGCCGTCGCCGAGCTCCCAGAATTTGCGCTCGGCGCCCCAGAAGCAGCCGAGCCCGAACACCGCCTGCTCCAGACCTTCAGGATAAGGCGGCTGCAGCTTGCTGCCGTTGACGAAGTGGGTGGTGGCGGTCGGGATCGGCGTGGCGCGTCCCGGCAGCGCTTCGGCTGCACTCGGCAACGCGGTGGTCTTGCGCATGAACAACATGGATTACCTCCAGGCGGGCACATCGGCCTGAAGCCGAGAGCGGCTTCGGCCGGCTTGGCCCTCAATATAGGTATTTACGCGCGATCTGGCAGCCCTGTTACGTCTCCACAACCCGAAGGAGCAAAGTTCGGATCAATCGCGCGCGTAGCCGATCAGCGGCTTGCGCGGCCGGAACAGGATCATCAAGAGGATGCCGGCGACACCGAGCACGACGAAAACCGGCTGGTCGAGGATGATCTTGATCACGCTGTCCCAGAGGAAAGGCGCGGTGCGCTCGATCCAGGCACGGAAGGCCGCCTGGCTGGACTGGTGGATGTCGTTCCAGAACTGGCCGAAGCGGGTGAAGCGCAGGGTCTGATCGGCGACGAAGCGGGCGCCGTCATAGACCATGAAAACAAATCCGCCGGCCAGGAGCAGCAGGCCGATTAACCGAAAAAACCCGCGGATCATGCCTCACCCTAGTCCCTGTCCGCCCCAAGCGCGCCAAGGCCCATTAACGGCAGGAAGGGCGGAAATTCAACCTGTTCAGCACCTTGGCGGCCATTTTCTGCCGGTTTCGGCCCTCCGAACCGGGTGGAAAACGTTGACGCTGGGGGCCGGCCCCTCTATAAGACCGCGCAATGGCGGCGGGCGCAATCCTGCTGCCGCTGTTCTTTGGACGGGCGGCCGCCGGGACTTTTGCTTCTGGGCACGGCTCCCTCAAGAACACATCTCGACAACACAGCAGAGTAGATCACGCGATTTCAACGGCCGGCGCGCTCGAGCCCGACCAACAGAGCGACCAACGCCGAAGGACAATTGAGACCATGGCCAACACCACTTCCGCCAAGAAGGCGACCCGCAAGATTGCCCGCCGCACCATCATCAACAAGTCGCGCCGCACCCAGATGCGTGGTGCGGTTCGCTCGGTCGAGGAAGCGATCAAGCGCGGCGACCGCGATGCAGCGCTGAAGGCGATGGCGCATGCCGAGCCCGAACTGATGAAGGCCGCACAGCGCAACATCGTTCACCGCAATACTGCGAGTCGCAAAGTCTCGCGCCTGACGCATCAGATCGCCAAGCTGGCGAAGTGAGCTGACGGAAAAACATTTTCGTCAAAGGCCCGGCTTTATGCCGGGCCTTTTTCTTTTGCGAAGCTTCGAACGACTGTGCTCTCGAAGTGACTCGCTGTTGCAGGACAGCGCGTGTGCCGTATTCAGTGTGCCCGTAGTTTACCGGACCTGCAGTTCTTGCTGCGCTTTACACGCGACGACGCGATTAAATACGCACGCGTGCGCCACATAATGGAATAGCACTAAACATTTCCTCGGCGAAAAGCCGCGAAGGGTTACCCTCCAAAAGCAATCGCGAAAAACTCCGTCTCGCTAATCACTTACCCACATAGCGAAGCCAACTTGTTTGAAAATTGGCGCCGCCGAGATGCTACGTAAATATTTTATGAACTTTTTTTTCCGTTACACCGCGCTTTGTGACACGCGCGAATCTGCGCGGTGATTCAAAAACTTGCTTTCCGGTTTCGCAATTGCAATGCCGCAACACCGGCGAAGACTCAACTCACGAGCCACAAACAACGGATTGTCAGAAATCACGCTTGGTGTATTTGTTTATGCGTTCGCGGCGCCCACGGCTCTTAAGATCAGCGCGATTTTAGACCCACGGGCGGACGTGCAAATCGGCGGCGGTGTGCGCGTTAGCGACGCTTTCCAAGCGAAGCTGAGTTGGCAACTCATAGCAGTATGAGAACGGCTGTTCTGTGTCTGGATTTCTCGATCGCAGCGTCCGCGCTGCGGGAGAGACGAACTGGGGAGACACGCAACAGCCGCGGCCTTAAGCAGCGGGGAACGCGGAGCCCGTGACTGGGTTGACAAGGACTGAACTACGCGGCGGCGCAGCACTGGACATTTCGATGTTTGGGAGCGGCACACTGAATTTGGACCACTTGCGAGCGGATTGCTCGCCGCGCGCAATCGCGGCGAGAGGGGGAGGCAGTATGATTTACGGAACCATCGCAGCATTCGAATTGCGCATTTCAGACAAGTCCGTATTCGACACCTTGAATTGCTCTTCCGCAAACAGCTCCACGCGAACTCCGGATACTCCTTCGAGTACGCGCTGACCTCGCGAACGCACGTCTGTTCCAGCACATAATCTGCCCTGCGGCGGTTTTGCCGAACGGGAGAGATGTGCCCGGAACAGAAGGCCTCGCTAGAGGTCGCGCCGTGGCAAGAAACATGCACGGCGCTTTCACAATCAACGGCACTACTCTTGAGAAAAGTCTTCAGGCAATGACAAACACGGAACAGGATCGCTGGTCGCGGGTGAAGGGACGGTTGCGGACGAGCGTAGGGGAGGATGTCTATACGAGCTGGTTTGCACGCATGGATCTTGAGGGCGTGCAGGACGAAAGCGTCCGCCTGTCGGTTCCGACCCGATTCCTGAAGAGCTGGATCCAGGCGCACTACGCCGATCGCGTGCTCTCCTGCTGGCAGGCCGAGATGCCGGAGGTGCATCGCATCGATCTGACCGTGCGCACGGCAGTGCGGCCTTCGGCCACGGTGAAGGAGACTCCCGCGCCGGCAGAAACGCGCCGCGTCGAGCGTCCGGAAGGACGGCCTTCCGTCGAACTGCGTTCCACCGCGACCGCGCCGGTATCGGCGAGCCACGATGCGCTCGGTGGTTCACCGCTCGATCCGCGGCTGACATTTGCGAGCTTCGTGGTCGGCCGCTCGAATACGCTCGCGCATGCGGCGGCGCGCCAGGTTGCGGAAGGTCGTCGCGGCGATCCCGTGATGTTTAACCCGCTCTACATCCATGCCGGCGTGGGGCTCGGTAAAACCCATCTTCTGCAGGCAGTGACCTGGGCCGGCAATTCCGGTGGCGAGCGCAAGGTGCTGTATCTCACCGCGGAAAAATTCATGTACGGGTTCGTCGCGGCGCTGAAGACGCAGACGGCGCTGGCGTTCAAGGAAGCGCTGCGCGGCATCGACGTGCTGGTGATTGACGACCTGCAATTCCTGCAAGGCAAATCGACTCAGGCCGAGTTCTGTCACACGCTGAATGCGCTGATCGATGCCGGCCGCCAGGTCGTGATCGCGGCCGATCGTCCGCCGTCGGATCTGGAAAGCCTCGACGATCGCGTGCGCTCGCGGCTTGCCGGCGGGCTCGTGGTCGAAATGGGATCGCTCGGCGAGGAGCTGCGCCTCGGCATCCTCAAATCGCGCGTGGCCGCGGCCCGCGTCCATCACGCAAGCTTCGACGTGCCGGACGAGGTGCTGGACTATCTGTCACGCACCATCACCCATAATGGCCGCGACCTCGAGGGCGCGATCAACCGCCTGCTCGCGCACAGCAAGCTGAACAACCAGCCGGTGACGCTGGAGATGGCCGAGCGCGAGGTCCGCGATCTGATCCGCCCGCAGGAGCCGAAGCGCATCAAGATCGAGGACATCCAGCGCGTGGTCGCCCGGCAGTACAATGTCAGCCGTTCCGACCTCTTGTCCTCACGCCGCACGGCGAACGTGGTGCGCCCGCGCCAGGTCGCGATGTACCTGGCCAAGACGCTGACGCTCCGCTCGCTGCCCGAGATCGGCCGGCGCTTCGGCGGGCGCGACCACACCACGGTGCTCCATGCCGTGCGCAAGATCGAAGCACTGGTTGCCAAGGACAACTCGCTCTCCGAAGAGGTCGAATCCCTGAAGCGCCAATTGCAGGAATGAATTCTTCCCTCCCGCCCGAACCATGATCCGATCCCGGATCATGGTCCCATCCTTTTGTTTGAGCATGATCTTTTCGGAAAACCGGTTTCCACTTTTCCGGATCATGCTCTAGCCGGGGCGGGAACGGCGTTTAATGCCTGAAAACGTGGGGAACGGCGTCCCGCTCCCTTGCGCTCGCGCGTTATCCGCGCCACCTTGCGGTCCCCCCGACGGTTTGGTCAAATCCCATGGATTAGCCGGCTTTCGGGCCTCAAACGCCGCGGCGCGCCCCATGGCCGCCCGGCCTTTCCATCTCAGAGCACGGTGGGTTACCGGTTTTCGGACAGACCATGCTCAACTCAGGGATCTGGCGGGTATTGCAATGAAGGTCACCGTCGAGCGCGCGCAACTCCTGAAGTCGCTCGGCCACGTGCATCGCGTGGTCGAACGTCGCAACACCATCCCGATCCTCGGCAATGTGCTGGTCCGCGCCGAAAATGCCAAACTCTCGCTGAAGGCAACCGACCTCGATCTCGAGGTGACGGAGACGCTGGCCGCGGAAACCGCCACCGCCGGCTCGACGACGGTGCCCGCCCACATGTTCTACGACATCGTGCGCAAGCTGCCCGACGGTTCCCAGATCATGCTGGAGGCGGACGGCGACCGCTCGGTGCTGGCGATCCGGGCCGGCCGCTCGCGCTTCACCCTGCAAACGCTGCCGGAGAGCGATTTCCCGGATCTGGCCGCCGGCGACATGACGCATTCGTTCTCGCTTCCCGCCGCCGGCGTCAAGCGCCTGATCGACCGCACGCAGTTTGCGATCTCGACCGAAGAGACACGCTATTATCTCAACGGCATCTACCTGCATTCGGCCGGCAGCGCCCAACAGGCGACGCTCCGCGGCGTCGCGACCGACGGCCATCGCCTGGCGCAGGTCGACCTGGTGCAGCCGAAGGGTGCCGCCGGCATGCCCGGCGTGATCGTGCCGCGCAAGACCGTCGGCGAAGTGCAGCGGCTGATCGAGGATACCGAGGCGGAAATCACCATCGAGCTCTCGCCGGGCAAGATCCGCTTCACGCTCGGCAATGTGGTGCTGACCTCGAAATTGATCGACGGCACCTTCCCCGATTACGGCCGCGTGATCCCGCAGAACAACGACAAGGAACTGGTGGTCGACAAGAAGGATTTTGAAGCCGCCGTCGACCGCGTCTCGACCATCTCCAGCGAGCGCGGCCGCGCGGTCAAGCTGTCGCTGTCGGCAGGCAAGCTCGTGCTGTCGGTGACAAACCCGGATTCCGGCAGCGCTACCGAGGAACTGGAGGTCGAATACGCCTCCGACGCACTCGATATCGGCTTCAACTCGCGCTATTTGCTCGACATCGCCGCCCAGATCGAGGGCGAAGTCGCAGTCCTGAAACTCGCCGATCCCGGCTCGCCGACGCTGGTGCAGGACAAGGACAACAAGAGCGCGCTGTACGTGCTGATGCCCATGCGGGTGTGACCTCGTCCCGCGAAACGCGCTCCGACGTACCCTCTCCCCTTGTGGGAGAGGGTGGCGCCTCACGAAGTGAGGCGCCGGGTGAGGGGTTTGCGCCGCAAACACCACACCATCGACCGATCGCCAAGCGCATCCGCACCTTCGCGAAGAAGATGCGGCTGGAGCCGACCGATGCCGAAGCTAAGATGTGGCGATTGCTCCGCGATCGACGCCTTTCACACCTGAAGTTTCGTCGCCAAGTCCCGTTTCAGACCTATATTCTCGACTTCGTCTGTTTCGAGAAGCGCCTCGTCATCGAAATAGACGGCAGTCAGCACGCGTCATCGACACGAGATGCGGTGAGAGAAGCCGCCCTCATCGCGGAAGGCTTTCGTGTCGCACGTTACTGGAACAACGATGTGCTGCTGCAACCCGGGGCGATATTGGAGGACATTCTCGCAAAGCTTGCCGAGCTGTGAGATACCCCTCACCCGTCGCCTCGCTTCGCGAGGCGCCACCCTCTCCCACAAGGGGAGAGGGGAAGGACGACGAACGACATGACCCCTTCGCGCATCCATCGGCTGTCGCTGACGCATTTCCGCAACTATCGGGCGGCGAGCGTTTCGACGCGCGGTGACGTGGTGGTGCTGGTCGGGCCGAACGGTGCCGGCAAGACCAATTGCCTCGAGGCGATCTCGTTTCTGGCGCCGGGGCGGGGCCTGCGCCGCGCGACGCTGGAAGACGTCGCCGACAACCAGGGCGAAGGTTCCTGGGCGGTCTCCGCCGAGGTCGAGGGCGCGCTGGGACTGTCGACGCTCGGCACCGGGATCGAAGCGCCCGCGCAAGGCGGCGAGAGCGTCAGCCGCCGCTGCCGCATCGATCGCGAGCCGGTGGGTTCGGCCGCGGCCTTCGGCGACCATCTGCGTATGGTGTGGCTCACGCCTGCGATGGACGGCTTGTTCATGGGCGCGGCCTCCGAACGACGGCGGTTCTTCGATCGGCTGGTGCTTGCCATCGACTCCGAGCATTCCAGCCGCGTCTCGGCGCTGGAGCGCTCGCTGCGCTCGCGCAATCGCCTCCTGGAAGTGCGCAATTATGACGACCACTGGTGCGGCGCGATCGAACGCGAGACCGCTGAGCTTGCGGTCGCGGTGGCGGCGACGCGCGGCCAGACCGCCGCAAGACTGTCGGCGATGCTGCGTGAGCGCGCGCAGGGGTCGGCGTTTCCTTCGGCCGAGATCGCGCTCGACGGCTGGATAGAGAATGCGCTGCTCAGCGAGCCCGCAACGGCCGTCGAGGACCGCTACCGCGAGATCCTGCGCCTCAGCCGCGCGCGGGATGCCGCCGCCGGACGCACGCTCGACGGCCCGCATCTGACCGATCTGCAGGTCGTCTACGCGCCGAAGAACATGCCGGCACGCGACGCCTCCACCGGCGAGCAGAAGGCGCTTCTGATCGGGCTGGTGCTGGCGCATGCGACATTGGTTGCCGAGATGACCGGCATCGTGCCGCTGCTGTTGCTCGACGAAGTCGTGGCGCATCTCGATCCGAACAGGCGCAAGGCGCTGTTCGACGAGCTGGCAAAGCTCGGCGCGCAGGTCTGGATGACCGGCGCCGATCCCGCCGCATTCGTCGATATCGGAGCGAATGGCGAGATCTTCGACGTCGAGGCAGGCCGCATCAGCCGCCGCGGCTGAAGCTACTTTCCCGGGTCGCCTGCTTTGCGCCCGTCGAGCACACGGTCAATCACCGCGTCGACGAGATAGGCCGAACCCTTTTCGGTGAGGTGAATGCCGTCGCTTGCGGTGATATCGCCGGCACTGTCGCCGATCCGGGTCAGGCAGCCCTCGCCATTGCACAGCACATCCCAGGCGGAGACGAAGTCCGCGCCGGCCGGCGCAAGCTTGTCGCGCATCACCGCGTCGAACCATCCGCTGGTCACGCCGCCGCTCCAGCGCGCCGGGAGCAGGTCGTGATAGAGCAGGAAATAACGCAGCACTTCATTCGGCAGCCCGCGCCGCCAGGTCGGCACCGCACCGAGCACGACCACGCGCGCGCCGGTCTCACGCTTCAGCGCGGCGGCGGTCTCGGCGATCTTATCCGGATATCGATCCCAGGTGCCGTGCATCAGCACGATGTCGGGCCTGATATCGCGGATCAGTGAGAACACCTTGTCATTCATCGCGCGGCAGTTGGGCGTGCCGGGCACATCGACATTCAGGATGGGGACGCAGGATGCCGAGGTGAACTGCGCGATGCCGAAATTCTTCGTCTCCTGCACTTTCCGCAACCCGGGCAACAGCGCGCCCGCGGTCGAGTCGCCCCAGATCACGACCAGCGGACGGTGGCCCTGATCGACGCAATCATCTGCGAACGATGTGTCGCGGCCGAGATCGAGCAGGCATCGGTGGTACCGCCATTGCGCTGATTGTGTCGACACACCGGCCATGGCGCGGATTTCCGGCGGCAGGCGGAAATCGTAGCCACGCCCCCAAACGACAGTGCCACCGAGCGCGGCGATGAGCACGATGCTGGCACCCAGCGCAACCAATTTGCGCGGCTGCGGCCGGCCGAAACGCAGCGGCTTCTCGATGAAGCGGTAGGTCGCCCAGGCGAGCAGCACGCTGAGCAGCAGGATCAGGCCGCGCTCGAGCAGCGTCAGCGGACTGAACTTGATCAGCGCGAAGAACACCAGCAGCGGCCAGTGCCAGAGATACAGCGGATAACTGATCAGCCCGATCCATACCATCGGCCGGCTGGCGAGCAGGCTGCGATTGAGCCAGGCAGCGGGAGCCGACAGCAGCAGCGCGGACCCAACTACCGGCAGCGCCGCGCGCCAACCCGGAAACTGGCTGTGACTGTCGTACAGGCCGACCGCGAGCGCGATCAGGGCGAACCCTGCGAACGCACGCCAATCACTCGCGACGGTCGGTTTGCCGGTCTGGCTCCAGCCCAGCGCCAGCAAGGCGCCGGCGAGCAATTCGAAGGCGCGCGTGAACGGCAGATAGAAGGTTGCGACCGGGTTTGCGCCGATCAGCACCAGATTGAGGGCGAAGGAGGCGGCGCCGAGGATTGCGGCGATCCAGAACAGTTTCAGCCGCAGCCGCGCCACCAGGATCAGCAATAGCGGCCAGAACAGGTAGAACTGCTCCTCGATGCCGAGCGACCACAGATGCAGCAGCGGTTTTTTCGCCGATTCGACGTCGAAATAGCCTGACTGCAGCAATAGCGCGATGTTGGCGAGAAACGCAGCGCTGGCAAAGACGTCGCTGCCCAGTTGCACATAGGCGGACGGCAACATCAATAGCCAGCCCGCCACCAGCGCGACAGCGAGCACGACGATCAGCGCTGGAAAAATCCGCCGGATGCGCCTGGCATAGAAGCCGGCCAGACTGAAGCGCTGCTCGCCGAGCTCGCGCGCGATGATACCGGTGATCAGAAAGCCGGAAATCACGAAGAAGACATCGACACCGACGAACCCGCCCGGCGCGGCTTCAGGAAAAGCGTGAAAGATCAGCACCAGCATCACGGCGATGGCGCGGAGGCCATCGATATCGGGCCGATAAAGCTGGGACGGCAGGGACAAGGGCAAATAATCCGGAAATCGCGGAACTAGGAGAAGGCATCGAAGTCAGCCTGCTTCGATGCCCTCTCTAGCAGGTCCGCGAAGCGCTGCCAGAGGGAGCTCGCCGAGCGATCCAAATCGGGATTCTCGAGCGCTCGAAATGGACCTCGAATCGCGCTTTTTCGCGGCCTTTGAAACAGCCTTAAACCGCCTTGAAAAAAGGCAGAAAAATACTATTTATTCAACAGCTTGCGGAGACAGACTTTGCGCTAGGCGCGATGCATCTTTCGTGGCACAAATAGTGTAATCAGCCCTCAGTTTTGCGCTGCTGATTCGGGACATCCTAAGGCCTCACATGACAGAACCAGCCCGGCAGACTCCTGCCGAAAGCGAGCATCCCATTCCCGTGGAATATGGTGCGGAATCGATCCGGGTCTTGAAGGGCCTGGATGCCGTGCGCAAGCGGCCGGGCATGTATATCGGAGACACCGATGACGGTTCCGGCCTGCATCACATGGTCTATGAAGTCGTCGATAACGCGATCGACGAAGCGCTCGCGGGCCATGCGACGCGCGTCGAAGTCGTGCTCAATCCCGACAATTCCGTCACCGTGCGCGACGACGGCCGCGGTATTCCCGTCGGCATCCACAAGGGCGAAGGCATCTCCGCGGCCGAGGTCATCATGACCCAGCTCCATGCCGGCGGTAAATTCGACCAGAACTCCTACAAGGTTTCGGGCGGCCTGCACGGCGTCGGCGTCTCCGTCGTCAACGCGCTGTCGAGTTCGTTGAAGCTCCGCGTCTGGCGCGACGACAAGGAACATTTTGTCGAGTTCGCCCATGGCGATTCGCTCGCCCCGTTGAAGGTGGTCGGCGACGCCAATGGCAAGCGCGGCACCGAGGTCACCTTCCTCGCCTCCACCGAGACCTTCAAGAACATCGAATATGATTTCGCGACGCTGGAGCATCGCCTGCGCGAACTCGCCTTCCTCAATTCCGGCGTCAACATCGTGCTCTCGGACATGCGCCATGCGGTCGAGAAGCGCGAGGAACTGCACTATGTCGGCGGCGTCGAGGAATTCGTCAAATATCTCGACCGCAACAAGAAGGCGGTCGTCGCCAATCCGATCATGGTCCGTTCGGAGATGAACGGCATCGGGGTCGAAGCCGCGCTGTGGTGGAACGACAGCTACCACGAGAACGTGCTGTGCTTCACCAACAACATCCCGCAGCGTGACGGCGGCACCCATCTGGCCGGCTTCCGCGGCGCGCTGACGCGTCAGGTCAACGGCTATGCCGAGGCCAATGCGAAAAAGGAAAAGATCACGCTGACCGGCGACGACTGCCGTGAGGGCCTGACCGCCGTGCTCTCGGTGAAAGTGCCGGATCCGAAGTTCTCATCGCAGACCAAGGACAAGCTGGTGTCCTCGGAAGTGCGTCCCGTTGTCGAGAACGTCATCAACGAGGCCCTTGCCGCCTGGTTCGAGGAGCATCCGAGCGAGGCGAAAGTCATCGTCGGCAAGGTGATCCAGGCCGCGGCCGCCCGCGAGGCCGCGCGCAAGGCGCGCGAACTGACCCGCAAGAATCCGCTCGCGGTCTCCTCGCTGCCGGGCAAACTGGCCGACTGCCAGGAGAAGGATCCCGCCAAGTCGGAGCTCTTCATCGTCGAGGGTGACTCGGCAGGCGGCAGCGCCAAGCAGGGCCGCAACCGCGAATTCCAGGCGGTGCTGCCGCTGCGCGGCAAGATCCTCAATGTCGAGCGCGTCCGCCCCGACAAGATGCTGTCCTCTGAGCAGATCGGTACGCTGATCACGGCGCTCGGCACCGGGATCAGCGACGACTTCTCGATCGACAAGCTGCGCTATCACAAGATCATCGTGATGACGGACGCCGACGTCGACGGCGCCCATATCCGCACGCTGCTCTTGACCTTCTTCTATCGCCAGATGCGCGAGATCATCGACGGCGGTTATCTCTATATTGCGCAGCCGCCGCTCTATAAGGTCACGCGCGGCAAGTCCGAGCAGTATCTGAAGGACGAGCGCGCGCTGGAAGATTATCTGATCGAGGCCGGGCTCGACGATTGCGTGTTCACGCTTGGCACCGGCGAGGAACGCTCGGGCCGCGATCTGCGCTCCCTGATCGACGACGCCCGCGTCATTCGCGCCGTGCTGCGCAACCTGCATAGCCGCTACAATCGGAAGGTCGTCGAGCAGGCCGCCATCGCAGGTCTGTTTGGCAAGGATATCTACAGCAATCCGGAAACCGCCGCTGCCGCGGCAGAATACATGGCGGGACGGCTGGACAATCAGGCCGAGGAAGTCGAACGCGGCTGGGCCGGACAATTCGTCGAAGGCCAGGGCTTCATGTTCGAGCGTACCGTGCGCGGCGTCAAGGATGTCGCCGTCATCGACGACGCCTTCCTCGGTTCGGCCGACGCCCGCAAGCTCCACGAATACCGGGAGCGGCTGCAGAGCGTCTATGCCCGCTCCGGCAAGCTGCGCCGCAAGGACAGCGAGCAACTCATCTACGGCCCCGTCGACCTGTTCGAAGCCGTAACCAACACGGCCCGCAAGGGCCTGACCCTGCAACGCTACAAAGGTCTCGGCGAGATGAACCCGGAGCAGCTCTGGGAGACCACGCTGGATACCGACGCGCGCTCGCTGTTGCAGGTGAAGGTCAAGGAGGTCGACGAGGCCGACGACATCTTCACCAAGCTGATGGGCGATGTGGTCGAGCCGCGCCGCGACTTCATCCAGGAAAACTCGCTCAGCGCAAACATCGACATCTGAGGCCGCGACGCTGCCAGCCCGAGCGCATCAGGCGCCGGCGTCGGCCGTCGCCAATGGCGGCAGGTTTTCGCGCCTGCGCGTGAGGTCGATGAGCTGGCGCAGACCGGGCGGTGGTTGGCGGCGGCTCGGATAGTAGATGGTGAATGGCGGGCCTTCCGAGGCCCATTCTGGCAGCAGGATTTCCAACGCGCCGGATACGACCTCCGCTTCGATCCGCCGTTCCAGACAATAGACGAAGCCCACGCCACGCAGCGCCATGTCGACCGCATGTTCCGTCTCGTTGGCGCATACCGGCCCGCGGACATCGAGCCGGATCATCGAATCGCCATTGCCCAATTCCCACGGGAAGTTGCGGTGATCGCCGACGCGCATCTCGACGCACGGAAGCTGCAGCAGATCGCCGGGAGTATCGGGACGGCCAGCACGCGCGATCAGTTCGGGTGAGCCGACCACGACCCACTTCAACGGTTTCGTCAGCGCTATGCCCACCATGTCCAGCGGCACGCGATCGCCATAGCGGATGCCGGCGTCAAAGCCCTCCGCGATGATCTCGACCATGCGATCCTCGACGGTCACGTCGACATGCATGCCCGGAAATTCCTTGCAGTAACGCGGCAGCACGGGACCAAGCACAAGCCGCGCGGCATCACGGAGAACGTTGAGACGAAGCCGCCCCACCGGGACACGTCGATGGTTCTCCAGCCCGGTCAAGGCATCGCGGATAGTGCGAAATCCATTCTCCAGATCGGCGGCAAGCGCGGCTCCTGCGTCAGTCAGCCTGACGGAACGGCTGGAGCGATGCAACAGCCTTACGCCCAGATCGGACTCCAGCTTGCGCAGGCGATGGCTCAAGGCGGACGTGCTCACGCCGAGTTCGATGCCCGCTTTGGCAAGGCTGCCGCGGCGCACGATCGTCAGGAACACGTTCAAGTCCGCCAGCATGTTTCGGTCGAACGTTTTCATGAACGGCTTCTCAAGGCATCGTTGAGCTGCACTCAACGAACCTACCCTGGTGGCCGCCGTTTTACGACCCATACTCAAGCTCAAGGAAGCCGCGCCGCGCATGGAGCCACGTTTCCGGCGCCTTTCCCGCATGACCGAAGGAGACACGTGATGACGAAACGAACTGGCAGCCGCAGGGATTTCCTCACCGTCGCCGCGGGCACGGTCGGCGCCCTTGCGGCACCGTCATTGGTGATAGCCGCCACCGACAGCAAAGGAGACAATCGCATGGCACAGGCAAATCGGGCGACACAACTTTTCAAGCCGGGGTTCCGCTTCGGGCTGGGCGGTGTTCCGCTCGGCAACGAGTTCAACAAGGTCACCGACGAGGACGCCGAGGCGACGCTCGAGGCCGCATGGAGCGCCGGCGTGCGTTATTTCGACGTGGCGCCCTGGTACGGCTTCGGATTGTCAGAGCGCCGCTTCGGCCATTTCCTGCACAACAAGTCCCGCGGCGATTACGTACTGTCGTCGAAGGTCGGCAAGCTGTTCAAGGCCTCGAAGAACAACCGGCATGCGGAAATCTTTCCACTCTCGGACTCGCCGAATGACGTCACCTACGACTACACCGCTGACGGTGTTCGCCGTTCAATCGAGGACAGCCTGCAGCGGCTCGGCGTCGACAGCCTTGATGTGGCGTTCGTCCACGACATCTCGCCTGATTTCCCATACTTCCCGACATCATGGCAGGAGCAGTTCGCGATCGCCGAACGCGGCGCGTTCCCGGCACTGTCGCGCATGCGCGAGGAAGGCATTATCAAGGCGTGGGGCATCGGCGTGAATTGTCCCGAGCCGATCCTGCGCGTCATCGAAATTGCCGATCCCGACGTCTGCCTGTGCGCGTCGCAGTACTCGCTGGTCGATCATGCCAACGCCGTCAATCAGGTTTTCCCGGCGGTGCGGCAGAAGAACGTGTCGCTGGTGATCGGCTCGGCGCTGAACGCAGGCTTCATCTCCGGCAGTCCGCGCTACAATTACGGGCCGAACAATTACAAGATCTCCCCGGCCCATATCGAGAAACGCGACCGACTGCGCGCAGCAGCCGCCCGCCACGGCGTCGATCTGCGGACCGCGGCGTTGCAGTTCTCATCAGCCCCTGACGTTGTCGTCGCCTTGGTCGTGGGCGCGAGCAGCCACCGGCAGATCCTCGAGGACTACAATTCGATGCAGGCCAAGATCCCCGCGGAATTCTGGCAGGAGCTGAAGGAAAGCGGGCTGATCGAGCAG
Organism: Bradyrhizobium elkanii WSM2783; assembly: GCF_000472865.1. Classification (GTDB taxonomy): domain Bacteria; phylum Pseudomonadota; class Alphaproteobacteria; order Rhizobiales; family Xanthobacteraceae; genus Bradyrhizobium; species Bradyrhizobium elkanii_A. The sequence goes on from NZ_AXAP01000004.1 coordinate 232,722, forward strand.
GCAGCCACAGTCCCGGCCTGATGGCCGGGCAGTGGCTCGCTAAGGGCATGACTTGGACGAGCCTTGTGTGCTATGTCGCTCGCATCGCCCTTTGATTCCGTTACGGAATCTTCCACGAGCGAAGCAACCAACCCATCGAGGACAACGTGGCGCCCATCCAATATATCGTCGAGGGCGGCCACCGGCTCTCCGGCACGATCGAGCCGTCCGGCAACAAGAATTCGGCGCTGCCGATCATCGCGGCGGCGCTATTGACCGAGCATCCGGTCACGCTGACCAATGTGCCGCGGATCCGCGACACCGAGACGCTGGTTGAGCTTTGCCGCTCCGTCGGCGCGTCGGCCGAGTGGACCGAGCGCAACACGCTGCTGATCCACGCCAAGGAGATCCGCGCTGCCGATCTCGATCCGGAACTGTGTGCCCGGATCCGCGCTTCGATCCTGCTTGCGGGACCCCTGCTCGCCCGCTGCGGAGAAGTCGCGTTGCCGCCGCCCGGCGGCGACGTGATCGGGCGCCGCCGTCTCGACACGCATTTCCTCGCTTTCGAGCAGTTAGGCGCGAGCGTCACCGCGACCCATCGGCTCGAGTTCCGCGCCTCCCGCCTGAGAGGCGCCGACGTGTTCCTCGACGAGCCCAGCGTCACCGCGACCGAGAATGCGCTGGTTGCGGCCGTAGCCGCGCGCGGCACCACATACCTGCGCAACGCCGCGTCCGAGCCGCATGTGCAGGATCTCGCGCATTTCCTGGTCGCGCTCGGCGCCAAGATCGAGGGCATCGGCACCAATACCATCATCGTGCACGGCCCGGCCACGCTCGGCGGCACGCATTACGCGATCCAGCCCGATCACATCGAGGTCGGCTCGCTGATCGGGCTTGCCGCGGTGACGCGCTCGCCGCTGCGCATCGCGCGTGCCGGCGTCGAGCATCTGCGCTCGATCCGGATGGGTTTTGAGCGGCTCGGCATCGTCTGCGGCGTCGAGGGCGACGACCTCGTGGTGCCCTCGGGCCAGACCATGAAGATCCATGATGATTTCGGCGGCCATGTGCCGAAGTTGGAGGACCAGCCCTGGCCGGCCTTCCCCGCCGATTTGATGTCGATCGCGATCGTCACCGCAACCCAATGCGATGGCGTCATCCTGATGTTCGAAAAAATGTTCGAATCGCGGATGTTCTTCGTCGACAAGCTCATCGCAATGGGCGGGCGCATCGTGTTGTGCGACCCGCATCGCGCCATCGTCGCCGGTCCGAGCCGCCTGCGCGGCGCGCCGATGACCTCCCCCGACATCCGCGCCGGCATGGCGATGCTGCTTGCGGCCGTCTGCGCCGAGGGCACCTCCACTATCAACAATGCCGACCAGATCGAGCGCGGCTACGAGCGGATCGAAGAGCGGCTGAACGCGCTCGGCGCCAAGATCACCCGCGTGCCCGAACGCGTGCGGTAAATTGGAACAATCGGCCGACCTGTCCGTTGCACTGCCAATCCCCCATAGGCAGGTGCGACCATGCGCGTTCGTCTGCCCAGCTTTCTCCAGATCACCGGCGGCGATGCCGCCAATCTCACCATTGCCGCGGCAGCAGTCGCGGTGCTGACGATTGCGCTCTGGCTCGCGCATAGCAACGAGAGCCCCAGCGGCGTCGCGGGCATCCCGGTCGTGATCCCGCACCATTCGGCGGCGCTCCTGACCAGCGAGCGCGCCCATGTCAGCGATCCCCGCGTCGGACAGATCGCCGACGGCGTCATCGAGGCCCAGGAGCGCGAAATCAACGCGATCAGGCACGGCAAACCGTAACCCGCCGTCGTCCCGGGCTTGACCCGGGCTATTGCAGTGGCCGTTCCGCCACCTTTTAGGCGCCCGGCAGTGCTAATCTCACGCCATGACCTCAACCGAGAACATCGAACGCGCTTCGATGGCGCCGCGCGTGGCCGCGCGTGCGCCTCGTCACCATTTGCGCGACGAGCTCACTGAGACCCTGCGCCTGGCAGTGCCAATGGCGCTGACGCAGCTCGGCCAGATCGCGATGATGACGACCGACCTCGCCTTCATCGGCCGGTTCGGCGACGAGGCTGTCGCCGCCGCAGCCTTGGCAGGCACGGTCTACTTTGTCAGCTTCACCTTCGGCATGGGCCTGATGTCCGCCGTCGCCCCGCTGGCGGCGCAAGCCTTTGGCGCGCGCAATCCGCGCATGGTGCGGCGCTCGCTCCGCGTCGGGCTGTGGGCCGCGCTGTTCATCACATTGCCGCTGATGGTGCTGCCGTTCCGCGGCGAGCAGATCCTGCTCGCGCTCGGCCAGTCCGCCACGGCCGCGCAGCTCGCGCAGCAGTATCTGTTCGGCCTCGCCTGGGGCATCCTGCCGGCGCTGTGGTTCATTGCGATCCGCGGCTTCATGAGCGCGGTCAACCGGCCCGAGCCGATCCTGTGGATCACGCTCGCGGCGATCCCGGCCAATGCGCTGCTGGTCTATCTCCTGCTCTATGGTGCTTCCTATGGCGCTTGGCGATTGCCGTCGCTCGGGCTGTTCGGGGTCGGCATTGCCACCTCGATCGTCAATCTCGGGACCTTCCTCGCCGGCCTGTGGTTCGCCTACCGCCGCCGGCCGTTCCGGAAATACCAGGTGCTCGGCCGCGTCTGGCGCATCGATTGGCCACTGATGCGGCAGCTCGTCATTGTCGGCGCGCCGATCTCAGTCTCGTTCCTCCTGGAATTTGGCCTGTTCGGCGCAGCGGGGCTGTTGATGGGCCTGATCTCGACGGCCGCGCTGGCCGCGCACCAGATCGCGCTGCAGATCGCAGCCATCCTGTTCATGGTGCCGTTCGGCATCGGCATGGCGGCGACGGTCCGCGTCGGCCATGCGGTCGGACGCACCGATGCGCAAGCGGTCAGGCGCGCGGGGCTCGTCGCAACCGGGCTCGGCATCGCCTTCATGTCGACGATGACGCTCTTTGTCATTCTCGGACGATCCGCGATCGCCGAAATCTTCCTCGGCGAAGCAGCCGAAGCGACCGTGCAATTGACGGCCTCGCTGCTCCTGGTCGGCTCGACGTTCTTCATCGCCGACGGCGTGCAGACGGTGGCCGCCGGCGCGTTGCGCGGCATGAACGACACACGCCTGCCGCTGCTGTTCGCCACGATCAGCTATTGGCTGATCGGGTTCACCTCCGCATGCCTGCTCGGCTTCGCGACCACGCTCGGCGCAGTCGGCATCTGGATCGGGCTATCGGCCGGAACCGCGGCCTATGCCATTCTGCTGATCTTGCGTTTCCGCCTGCTGAGCAACAGACTGGCCATGTGATGAAAGCGCGCGAAGTCACGCCCGATATCGATCCCGGCCCGCTCCTCGCCGGCGCCGAGTTCATCGACGCCTTTCGTATCGCCGTCGACGGCACCGCGCTCGATGCGCGCAAGGCCGCCGAGAAGATGTTCGCGCGCAGGCAGTGCTGGATTGAAGCGCTATTGCGGCTACGCAATTTGATCGTCGCGCCGCTTGGCCTGAAGACGTCGGGCGAAGGCGATAGGGCATCGCTGGGCATGGTCGGCATGTTTCCGGTTCTCAGCGAGACGCCGGAACGGCTGGTGGCGGGCTTCAATGACAGCCATCTCGATTTTCGTGTCGTGGTCGATGTCACCGCCCATGCCGGCAGCCAGGAGGTCACCACCACCACGCTGGTGCGGACGCATAATTGGCTCGGCCGGACCTATCTCGCGATCATCCTGCCCTTTCACCGTCTGGTCGTGGCCGCGATGCTGCGGCAGGTCGCGCTTTAGAGCCAGCCTAACCGCATCGCGCGCTCGGGCGTGAACTGAACCTAGTCACGATGGAAGAAGAAAACTTTGGTCGTGAGACAAAGCATCAAGATGACGGTGCACTCGAGAAACAGCAACGTCGCAACGAAAAGCACGGGCTCTTCGGAGGCAACAATCGTCCTGGTAAAACCGAGCTTTTTCCATCCGATTGTCAATTGTCCGAATAAGTAGGAATGCAAAGGTCCCGCAATCGCGCCGACCGCAAGCCCTGCCGTCGCGAGCAACTTCTTCCACATCGGCCAATCGGCAAATCGCCTGAGCTGCTCAGTCCTGAATGTCTGCCGTTCGGCATCGCTCATAAGCAAGAAGCGGCGGTTAAGGATGCCGAAGTAGACGAGCCATCTTTTCCATCTCGGTAATGCCGCAAAGCGCTGAGCTTTGCTTTCTTCGGATTCGGTATCATTCATCGCATGGCCGCACGATAATGGAGATGAAGCCTGTCTCCGGACGATACCTCCTAAGATTTAAGAGCGGTTGAGCGCGAGGCGGTAAAGTGCAGCTTTCGAGAGTAAACGATAGCTTAAGGTGTAACTTCCGCCTTGGTCACGAGCGCTGCGGACGGCGGCGACTTCGCCGACGTCGCGCTGCAGGGCAGCACAAACAGGTGCGATCGCCGGCGTGCAAATTGCGCCCGCCGGCGTCTTGTCGCCAGAGGTGCAATCGCTTCAAGAATCAGCGGCGAGGAGGCCATCGCGGACCGGTCCGGGGGTCCAATCGTCCCCTGAGAGCGGCCTGACCGTTACGTCATTGATGACTCCGAGCTGCAGGCTTGGATCGAAATGGCGCATCGTCCGCTCATTCAGATCAATGATGCGGCCAGGCGTCAGTGGCCCCACGTCATTTATCTTGACGATGACCTTCTTGCCTACAGCCTCAACGAGGGCATACTTCGGCTTCGCGCCATACTGCACCCCACCGAATTTCTGACGCAAACTTGTCTTGATGGCAGCCGCCCAGCCAGAGGGATCATAGCGCTCGCCGGAGGCTGTATTCGGGCCGCCCTCCCGCCATCCGGGTCGGAACGGATTGTACATGGATGCTGCGCCAACGATCGCATCCCCAGAAGCGACATCGACGACAGCGCTTGAATAAACCGCGCGGGTTTCACTGCGAGCAATGGTAACAGAAATGACAAGTGCAACTAGGGCGCCGCAAATTGCGGCGCTCGAGCGGAAGAGCATCATAACTCCTTGATTGATTTTCTTCGATCGTTCGGTTCCCGATGCCGCAACGCATGGCCAAGCGAACGCGGAGGCGTTTACGAACTCGTGCCAATTTTTTGCGGATTCGCGCCAACCTGGGCGATGGAACCGCTGTGGGAACCGGGGTGGTTCTCACACAGTGTTTTAGTTCTCGTCGACTAAGACAGAGATTGCGTCAGCAGCATGACAGCGCGTGCGCAGGAGCAAGCGTTCTGCCGAGGGCGCAAGGAACAAGCCACAAGCCCATTGGATCGCGCGGCAAATGCGGCCAAGGAGGCCGGTGTTTCCTGCGAGACGATTCAGTGGAGAACGGGCAACCGTATCAAGCCATCATCGCAGCAGCCAAGGACAGGGGCCGCGATCTCATTGTTATGTCATCCTACGGAGCGCACGCCCTATTCTTCGGCCGCCTCTTTCGCCGCTGCCGACGTCTCCGACCACTCGCCGACGACGCGATCGAGATCGAGCAGGTTCTGCCGCATCTGCTCCAGCGAGAATCCGAGTGCGAAGAAACGCTCCGCCATGTCGCCCGGAAGGCCGCGGATCAGGCCCTCGCTGCGAACGGCGGCGACTTCGTTCGCATAGCGCTGCAGGGCGGCATGAACAGGCGCGATCGGCGGTGCGCCCGCGCCCATGCGCAGCGCTGCGGCGGCAGAACGCAAATAGAGCGTGATCGCCTTGCTGACCTCGGACAAGGGCGCCGCAAGTCGCGCCTGTACATTCGCCGGCAGCGGCACCACAGTGGCGCGGCCGATCATCACGACATCATGGCGCAGTCGCAAGATGGTCCGCAGCAGCGGCCCGGTATCCGGACCGGACGATAGATGCGCGGAGCGCTCGCGCTCGGCCTCCGCCCCGGTTGCGTCCAGGCCGACCAGCGCGGTGCCGATGCCGTCCTGGATGCGGTGGAGAGCGTCATTGTCACGGCCGCGCGTCAGGCCGGCGAGCAGCTCAGTGAAGGCGGCCGCGATCAGTTCCAGCAGGCGCGCCGCGTTGATCCGGATCTGGCTCACCGCGCGCGACGGCAACACCAGGAACGACACCAGAAGCCCGGTGACCGCGCCGACCGCGACCTCGCTGACGCGGTCGATTGCGGATGCCAGCGGATCGGCGTGATGCATGGTCGGGACCAGCAGCACGATCACGGCCGTCACGGTGGCCGCACTGAGGCTGGGGTTGATGGCCGCGACAAAGGCCAGTGGCGCAACCGCCAGCACCAGCAAGCCCAGCAGGCCGCTCTCTCCGGAATACGGGATCAGCACCGCGATGGCGCCGCCATAGATCGCGCCGCCGATGGTGCCGAGCATGTAGTCGCGGGTTGCCTTCAGCGATCGGCCGACGCTCATCTGGGTCACGATCAGCGACGTCAGCACCGCCCAGAGCGGCAGCAGGAGGTGCAGCGCGACGGCCACCGCATAGGCGATCGCGGCCGCCACCGTGACCCTGACTGCCAGCGCCAATTGGCCCTTTCGGCTGCGAATCCAGCCGAGCACACGTTTCGCGGCGGCTGTCATGCGACCAAATCTCTGCTGCTCACGACGATCCTATGGCTGACGTTCGGCATGGCTGATGCCCGCGGCGTGAAGGCGGCTTGAAACGTGAAACCGGCCCGCCTACCCTGCGCGACAGAACGAGGAAACACGATGGCCAACGAAACCGCAACGCTCGCCGCCTATGTCGCTAACCTGAAATTCGCGGATATTCCACCGGAAGTATTGCAGCGCGCCAAGGTGCTGACGCTGGACTTCCTCGGCAGCACGATCCGGGCGCGGCGCGAAGCCGAATCCACGCCCTCGCTGCTCAAGATGCTGGAAGCGCTGGCGCTTGATGGCAAGGGCGAAGCCACCGTGTTCGGCGACGGCAAGACCTGGACGCCGGCGGTCGCGGCGCTGCTCAACGGCGCGCTCGGCCATTCCCTCGACTTCGATGACACGCACGCCGATTCCTCGCTGCATCCGAGTGCGCCCGTGGTGCCTGCTGCGTTTGCGGTCGGCGAGATGGTCGGCGCCTCCGGCCGCGACGTGCTGACCGCTGTTGTCGCGGGCTATGAGGTCTGCTGCCGGCTCGGCAATGCGCTCGATCCGACCTCGCATTATGCGCGCGGCTTCCATCCGACCGCGACCGCCGGCACCTATGGCGCGGCAGCGGCGGCCGCGAAACTGTTCGGGCTATCGAAGGAGCAGATCATCGCGGCCTTCGGCGTCTCCGGCAGCCAGGCCGCGGGCTCGCTGCAGTTCCTCATCAACGGCGCCTGGAACAAGCGCTACCAGGTCGGCGCCGCCGCGATGAACGGCGTCATCGCCGCAACGCTGGCGCGCAACGATTTCGTCGGCTCGGTCGAATCGGTGGAAGGCAAGCATGGCCTGCTCGTCGGCTACAGCGACGACGTGCACCCGGACAAGGCGATTGCGGGGCTCGGCAGCATCTTTGAGACCATGAAGATCGGCGTCAAACCCTATCCGAGCTGCCGCTACACCCATGCCGCGATCGATGCGCTGATCGCGATGCGGCGCGAGCACAATCTGACGCCGGACCAGGTGAAGCGGGTCGAGATCGGCCTGCACCGCAACGGCATCACGCTGACCGGCGATGCCGCCACCAAGCGGCATCCGACCTCGATCGTTGGCGGCCAGTTCTCGATGTTCTTCACCGGTGCCGTTGCCCTCGACCAGGGCCGCTTCGGCTGGGACGACTACAGTCGGCTTGGCGATGCCGCGATCGATGCGCTCGCCGACAAGTTCGACGTGGTGCAGGACGACCGGCTGGAGATCGGCCGCACCCATCCGTTCGGCGCGCGCGTCAGCATCACCACCGACGACGGCGTGCATGAGCGGCTCAATGCCGACCCCTCGGGCGAGCCGACCTCATTCCCCGATGCTCAGGCGATGCAGCAGAAATTCCTCACCCTGGCCCGCCCGGTCCTGAACGGCCGTGCCGACCAATTCGCCGATGCGATCCTGTCGCTGGAACGCTTCGACCGCGTGGAACAGGCGACGCAATTGGGCCGGCAGTAGGCCTCTCAAACCGTCCATCGATCGCGATCGGTCACCCAGATATCGACGGCATCGCCATTGAGCTCGGCCTGGCCGTCGATTTTCGCACCAAGCCGGCGCGCCACCGCCTGCGAGGCGGCGTTGACCGGATCGATGCAATGAATGATGCGATCGACTGCAAGATTGGCGAACACCCAGTCGATGGCCGCGCGCGCTGCCTCGACCGCATAGCCCTTGCCGCGACAATCCTTGGCGATGCCCCAGCCGACCTCGAACCCCGGCCATCCTGCCGGGTACCAAGGGCCCACTCGGCCCACGTAGCGGCCGGATGATCTTTCTTCGACGGCAAACATGCCGAAACCATGCAGCGCCCAGTGCCCGGCGATGACCGCCGCATTGCGCCAGCCAGTCGTTTCGTTGGTCACCGCCTTATGGTCGGGCGTGATGAATCGCGCCGTCTCGGGATCGGCGAGCATGGCGGTGTTCGGCGCGATGTCGGAAGCCTTCCACGAGCGCAGGATCAACCGCGGCGTCTCGATTGTGGGACCGTGAAATTGCGCCGGCGCTGAGCCGGGCTTGAGCCAAGCGACCATTGCTCCTGCACCCTACTGACCAGAATGAGAAGATCCGCGGATATCACTTCAATCTAGCGGAAAAGCGTTCATCCAGGTAGCGGCTCACCAGCACCGCCGACCGTGCGTCCAGGTGCACGCCGTCGTCCCATCGCAGTTCGCTGCGGTCGACGTCGATCGGCAGCCAGCGGCTCTGATCCGGAAATGCGCGATGGACGATCTCGCGCGTGGTCCTGACATAGAGCGATGTCTCGATCGGCGCGGCGTAGGGCATTTCCATCAGCAGCACGCGGGCGCCGCGCTGTTCCAGCAGCTCGATCAACCGGCCGATCGTTTCGATATTGACCTTGGCGGCGGCGCTCGGGTCTTCGGACTCCATCTCTCCGATCGCCCGCTGCAGATAGACGTGGTTGTCGAAATTGCCGGGCGGCTGCGCGAGCAGGCTTTTCAGCCGGGCCGCAATCTGGGCGTGGGTGACCGGGGCATGCACCCGGTTCTCATAGGCCGCAACGGCGGTCCGGATCGGGCGCAAGAACAGCGCCTCGTGCCCTTCCTTGGTGGAGAAGCGCTTCACCAGATCCGCATCCGGCGCGCGGGACAAGATATTGGTCTCGACGACGATCAGCTTGGGAAGCTGCCGCTGGCCCGCGAGGATCTCGAGCGCAGTGACGGGCGAGCCGCCCGCGAACGCCAGATTCCCCACGCGCGGCGTTTCGAAATATTCCTCCCTGAGCCGGAAGGTCAGCGAGCTGCCGACCAGCACGACATCCGGAACGGGATTGTCGACATAGCGGTTCACGATGACGAGCGCGCCATCGCGCGCGGTCGTCGCCGGCAGTTGGAGCGCGTGTCCGAACCGCGCGGTCGCGATACCGCAGGCGAGCAGCAGGAGCGCTGCCGCAACGGCGCTCTTGATCAACCAAGCGGTGGGTTTGGGCTGCTGCTCCATGCGATCAGAACTGGAAATAGATGAAGGCACTGTCCGGCCCCGCCTCCAGATAGGCAAGCGCGACCAGCGCACCATAGGCATATGGCTCCCACCGCGTCAGCGCGGTCTCGAACAGCGATGTGATGCGCATATGCTGCAGCAGGACCGGAAGCGCGTAGAGCAGCGCAAGATTGTAGAACAATTTGGGCGGATTCGGGTTGGTGGTCGGCGTGAACATGCCGGTGAGATAGGCGAGCGCATGATCGAAATTCGGCAGCTTGAAGAAGATCCAGGCCATGGTGACGCAGAAGAACACCACCCCCATCCGCAACAGGCGCAGCGGCATGGAATCGATCGCCTGCAGCAGGCGCAGGAACGGCCGCTCGATCACCAGGAACAGCCCGTGCAGCACGCCCCAGGCCAGATAGCTGAAGCCTGCGCCGTGCCAGAGGCCGCCGAGCCCCATCACGATCATCAGGTTGAGATAGGTTCTGACACGCCCATGGCGGTTTCCCCCTAAGGGGATGTAGAGATAGGTGCGCAGCCAGGTTGACAGCGAGATGTGCCACCGGGTCCAGAATTCCGAGAACGACAGCGACGTATAGGGCAGGTCGAAATTGATCGGCAGGCGGTAGCCGAACAGAAGCGCGAGACCGATCGCGATCGCAGAATAACCGAAGAAGTCGGCATAGATCTGATAGCCGTAGAGGAAAACGAGCAGCCAGCGGTCCTGGGTTTGCAGCGTCTCGTAGAGCGGGAAGTCCATATAGGCCGTCATCTCGTTGAGATTGTTGGCCACGTAGAGCTTGAAGAAGAAGCCCGCGATGATCCATTTCGTGGCTTCGACGAACGGCACGTCGGCAAGCCGCTTCGGCACGATCTGCGGCATGAAATTGCCGGCGCGCGTGATCGGACCGGAGACGAGCTGCGGAAAGAAGATGATGTAGAGGAAGACGTCGGTCAGAGGCGGCCGCAAGGCCTTGCTGCGCGTGAGGTCGACCAACAGGCTGATATTGTGAAAGACGAAAAAGGAGATGCCGATCGGTAGCGGCAGCTTCAAGAGGAAGTCGATCGCCGCATTGTCGACCAGCACCGGCGCCTTCGGATCGAGAAACAGGAATTTGTATTTGAAGAAGGCGAGCAGCGCGAGGTTGAAGACGATGCCGGCCGGCAGCCAGCGCCGGTCGTGCAGCGACAGCACCAGGAACAGATAGGTCCCGCCGACCGCGACCGCGAGCAGCGGCAGCAGCTCGGGCTGGCCGTATCCATAGAAGAACAGGCTCGCGACCACCAGGAGCAGGACCTGGAACCGCCGGAGCGGCGGGAGGTAGTAGGCCACAAATACGATCGCGGCAAACAAGCCGAATTGCCACGACGTGAAAGTCATGTTCCGGGGGCCTCGCAGGAACCTTGGAGCCCATGGCATGCCCCATTGGCGATTCCAGAGTCAAGCCACGATGATGCCAAAAGCCGGCACCCGGCGTGCACGTCCGGGATGATGGCGTGCAGGCGGCGGATTCCTGCTATCATTGAAGCCACGAAATAAGGAGTCCCCCTCATGAGCTGGCTTCCCTCCAACGATCCGATCCTCGGCGATCCCAAGACCTGCGACGCGCTGGAGCTCGTCATCGTGCCTCGCACCCGCGATCTCGGCGACGGCTTTGCCGTGCGGCGCGCGCTGCCGCATGGCAAGCGGCAGATGGTCGGCCCCTTCATCTTCCTCGACCATTTCGGGCCGATGCAGTTTCTCGCCGGCAAGGGCATGGATGTGCGGCCGCATCCGCATATCGGGCTTGCCACCGTCACCTATCTCTTTGACGGCAGCATCATGCACCGCGACAGCGAGGGCAACATCCAGGAGATCCAGCCCGGCGCGATGAACCTGATGACCGCAGGCCGCGGCATCGCCCATTCCGAACGCACGCCTGATGTGCAGCGCCGCGACGGCCAGAAGATGCTGGGCCTGCAGAGCTGGATCGCGCTGCCTCAGGCCAAGGAAGAGATCGCGCCCTCGTTCCAGCATTATGCCGCCGGCGACCTGCCCATGATCAGCGAACGCGGCTTCACCGCGCGCGTCATCGCGGGCTCGTCGTTCGGCATCTCTTCGCCGGTCGAGATGGTCTCGCCCTGGTTCTACACCGAGGTCGCCGCAGAAGCCGGCACCAGCGTGCCACTCGATCCCGATCATGAGGAACGCGGGATCTATCTCGTCGACGGCGAGGTCGAGATCGCGAACGAGCGTTATGAGGGACCGCGCCTCCTGATCTTCCGGCCCGGCGACCGCATCACCGTGAAAGCGCTGCAGCCGACGCGGATGATGTTCCTGGGCGGCGACGCGCTCGAAGGCCCACGCCACATCTGGTGGAATTTCGTCTCGTCCAGCAAGGAGCGGATCGAGCAGGCCAAACAGGACTGGAAAACCGGACGTTTCGAGCCGGTCCCGCAGGAACATGAGTTCATTCCGCTGCCTGAGTGAGCTATCTCCCCATCGCTCTACGCCGCCCGCAATCTCGCGGGCGGCCGCTTTGAAGGTCTGACCAGATGAATGCGATGCGCGCCAGCGACCTGCCCTTGCCGCAAATCGGCCGCGGCAAGGTCCGCGATATCTATGCCGTGGGCGAGGACCGCGTGCTGCTGTTGACCACCGATCGCATCTCGGCGTTCGACGTGGTGATGGCCGAGACCATCCCGATGAAGGGCGCGGTGCTGACCCAGATCAGCGCCTGGTGGTTTCGCCAGCTCGAAAGCACCGTGCCGCATCACATGATCAGCGCCGATGCCGATGAAATCATCCGCGAGGTGCCCGCACTGAAGGACCATCGCGCCGATATCGTCGGGCGCGCGATGCTGTGCCGGCGCACCACCGTCTTCCCGATCGAATGCGTGATCCGCGGCTACATCTCCGGCTCGGCCTGGAAGGAATATGCCGCGCACGGCACGCTTGCCGGCGAAAAGCTGCCGGCAGGCCTCGTCGAGAGCGCCAAGCTGGAGCCTGCGATCTTCAGTCCGGCGACCAAGGCCGAGACCGGGCATGACGAGAATATCACGGTCGCCCGCGTGCGCGAGATCGTCGGCTTTGATGTTGCCGACACGCTGGAGCGGATGGCGCGCACGGTCTACGCCTACGGCGAAAAGGTCAGCCGCGAGCGCGGCATCATCATCGCCGACACCAAGTTCGAATTCGGTCGCGATAAGGATGGACGGATCATCCTGATCGACGAGGTGATGACGCCGGACTCCTCGCGCTTCTGGGCGGTCGATGTCTACAGACCGGGCCAGCCGCAGCCGAGCTTCGACAAGCAGCCCTTGCGCGACTATCTCGACACTGAGCGCCACGCCGGCCGCTGGAACGGCGACGCCCCGGCGCCGCCATTGCCGGCCAGCGTGGTGGACGCGACCAGCAAGCGCTACCTGGAGGCTTATCGGCGGGTAACGGGCAGCGAGTTGAAGATCTAACCGCCGTCGCGATTCTATCCCGTCATTGCGAGCGCAGCGAAGCAATCCATGCCCCCGCAAGCGGTGAGATGGATTGCTTCGCTGCGCTCGCAATGACGGTGGTGCGATTGCGTCGGCGCCGTCTCCAGTGCCAATCTCCTAGCCAGACAAAATCCGGGGAGGAGCAAAACATGAGCGAGGCCGACAGCGTGCTCGTCGAACAGGATGGTGCGGTGACCATCGTCTCGATCAACCGTCCGCATTGCCGCAACGCCGTCGACGGCGCCACCGCGCGCAGGCTCTATGACACTTTCCTTGCCTTCGATGCCGACGAGAATGCGTCGGTGGCAGTGCTCACCGGCACCGGCGGCATCTTCTGCGCCGGCGCCGACCTGAAGGCGGTTGCCGCGGGCGATCCCGCACGAAAGCGCAAGATCGGCGGCCAACAATCGATCGCGCCGATGGGGCCGAGCCGGCTGCGCCTTTCGAAGCCGGTCATTGCCGCGGTCGAAAGCTATGCGGTTGCAGGTGGCCTGGAGCCGGCGCTGTGGGCCGACATGCGGGTGGCAGCGGAAGACGCGACCTTCGGTGTGTTCTGCCGCCGCTTCGGCGTGCCGCTGATCGATCTCGGCACCATCCGCCTGCCGCGCCTGATCGACGATTCCGAGGCGATGGACCTGATCCTGACCGGACGCTCGGTCGGCGGCCCGGAGGCACTTCGCTTGGGCCTCGTCAATCGCCTGGCGCCCAAGGGCGAGGCCGGCGCGCAGGCGATTGCGCTCGCCAGGGAAATCGCACGCTTCCCACAACAATGCCTGCGCGCGGACCGCCTGTCGGCGCTGCGGCAATGGGACCTCGAAGAGGAAGAAGCAATCGTCAATGAAGTACGCGGCGGGCTCGAAGTCATCGCCTCAGGCGAAACGCTCGCGGGCGCCACCCGCTTCGCCTCCGGCGCCGGCCGCCATGGCGCCTTCGGCGGAAAGGACGATTGACCGTAGCCCGGATCGTGCGTCGCTCCATCTGGGCTACAAGTTCGCCATCATTGCGAGCAGCGAGGTCACGATGGTTTCGGCGCCGGTGGGCGCGATTTTGCAGAATAACGCTAGCCGGTCCAGGCTGCCACTGACCGGCCTTGTGGCAGCAGCCTGGCGCCCGTGGCCAGACCGGCACAACACAGTGCTCGGCGACATTTATCAACCCAGGGCTGGACGTCGTGTCTGGCCAAATCTACACTACCGAAAGCGCAGCCGGGGCAATGGGGCGGGCGTTGGCATGTCCGGTCTTCCAGTGACAAAGGGAAGCGGGTCTGGGTGGCGAGTGCGGCGTGAGCCGGAAGCCGCTGCTCTTCGCACGGCTAGCATGCTCGCTCACATCAGACCCCGCCCTGAGGCGCATGCAGCATGCATCGTCCAAGGTCTGCTTCAATCGGCAATTGGCACGCCTGCCGCGTTGATCAGCACTTACGAATTTTTCTATCGAGCGTCGAGCGATGAGCGAGCCAATGCTACGGCTCGGCCGGAATTGGCTATCGCCGCCATTACTCATCAAGAGTGCGAGTCGGGTTCATCCCAAGATGAGATCTCGCGAAGATAGAGCGCCCGGAACTGAAACCGAAACTCGCTGTCCTTTGTGCGGTACGGCACATCGGCCAGATGCGAAGTTTTGCTCGGAGTGCGGCCATCGCTTGAGCGGAAATGGTCCCCAGAAGCTGGCCAAGACCCCGGCCGATAGACTGCCGGCGTCGTTGCAGATCGGTGGATCAATTCAGCGAAGACAAATGACGATCATGTTTTGCGACCTTGTCGGGTCGACGGCGCTTTCTCTTCAACTCGATCCGGAGGATTTGCGCGAGGTCATCGATACCTGCCATCGTTGTATTTCGGATGTGGTCGCTCGGTTCGAAGGAGTCGTGGCTCGTTATATGGGCGACGGTGTCCTCGTATACTTCGGTTATCCGCAGGCGCACGAAGATGACGCGGAACGCGCGATCAGAGCCGGGCTACACGCGGTGGATGCGATATCCGGCCTCACACTGCTGTATGGCTACAGGCCTCAGGTACGGATAGGAGTGGCAACGGGCCTGGTTGTCGTGAGTGATCTCGTGGTCGACGGCACGCCACTCAGCCAGGAGGTTGCGGGAGAAACGCCAAATCTTGCCGCACGTCTGCAAGCCCTGGCTGAGCCCAACACCGTGCTGGTCTCGTCCAGTACGCACCACCTTGCGGGAGGCGTGTTCGAGTACAGGAATCTCGGGCCCAGAGCGATCAAAGGCTTTGACGACCCCGTTCAGGCTTGGCAGGTGGTCGGCACAAGCGGCGTTGAGAACCGTTTCGAGGCCAAGCGCAAGGCAGGCATATCGCGGCTGGTGGGGCGCGAAAGGGAGTCGGAGTTTCTGCTGCGATGCTGGCAGCAG
Source organism: Bradyrhizobium elkanii WSM2783 (assembly GCF_000472865.1). Lineage (GTDB taxonomy): Bacteria > Pseudomonadota > Alphaproteobacteria > Rhizobiales > Xanthobacteraceae > Bradyrhizobium > Bradyrhizobium elkanii_A. Next base: position 248,068 of record NZ_AXAP01000004.1, read on the forward strand.
AGCAAGGCGGGTAATGGCCGCGTGGTGCTGCTCACGGGCGAAGCTGGCATCGGAAAGTCGCGCATCCGACGCGCCTTGCAGGAGCAACTGGCTACCGAACAGCACATCCTCCTGGACTATTATTGCTCACCCTACCACCAGGATAGCGCCCTGCATCCGATTATTGACCAAATTCAGCGCGGGGCGGGCTTATCCCGTTCGGACACGCGAGACGAAAAGCTCGCCAAACTTGAGAGGGTCCTCTCTGGACTCAACGTCGGGCCGGCAGAAGTTGACCTTGTCGCTGAAGTCATGTCGCTGCGGAACCATCAGCGCGCATCCCTGCCGGAACTCAGTCCCGAACAGCGTCAGCAGAGAAGCATGGAAGTTCTGCTGGATCTGGTCGCGCGTCATGCCGCAAGACGACCGGTTCTGATAGTGCTCGAAGATCTCCATTGGATCGACCCGAGCTCATTGGAGCTGGTGGGGATGCTGGTGGAGCGCATTGCGCGTCTCAGGGTGCTTGTGATCTCCACCGCGCGTCTCGAATTTGCTGCCGACTGGTCCAACTATCCCAACGTCACGATCATGCCGCTCCGCAAGCTGAGCCGCGATGCATCAGCTGCCCTGGTGGAGCAAGTGACGGGCGGCAGAACACTGCCAGATGAACTGCTGGAAGAGATCCTGGATCGCACCGATGGCGTGCCGTTATTCGTCGAGGAGCTGACGAAAACCGTCCTTGAGAGCGGCGTGGTCCAGATGCAAAGAGGATCCCTCGTGCTTGAAAGACCTGCCCGACAAGCAGCAATTCCATACACCTTGCAGGATTCTCTCGTGGCTCGGCTGGACCGACTTGGCGAAATCCGTGAGATCGCCCAAATCGGCGCTACCATAGGCCGCGAATTTTCAGTCGAGGTCTTGGGTGCGGTATCCGGACTGTCAAACACTCGGCTCGAGGACGGATTACAGCAACTCGTGCGCTCGGAATTGATCGTCCGTCGCAATGATCCCTCCCAGGAAATATACGCGTTCAAACACACTCTCGTAAGAGATGCGGCGTACTCGACATTGCTTCGGAGCAAACGCCAAGCTTGGCATGTTCGCATCGCCAACATACTTGAAGAGCAATTCCCGACCATTGCAGAGCAGCAACCGGAGATGCTCGCTTATCACTGCAGCGAGGGCGGGCTGATAGAGAAAGCCATCAACTACTGCGAAAAAGCCGGCCGGATGTCAGCCGCGCGATACGCGAAGCTCGAGGCGATTTTGCAATTGAGTAGAGCGCTCGAACTGCTGTCAAGCCTGCCGTCCAGCGCAGACAATCTGCGCCGGGAGCTGGGACTACAGTGCGCTTTGGGGAGAGCGTTGATCGTTGCGAAAGGCATCGGAGCGCGGGAAACCGGCGAGGCTTACCTGCGCGCTCGCGAATTGTGCGAGCATCTTGGCGACACCTCTATGTCGCTCCGGGTGCTGGGTGAACTGGCTCGATATTATCTGGGCCGAGGAGAGCATATCAAGGCGTGCCGAGTGGCCGAGGACTTAATGCGTGTCGGTCACTCGCAGCATGATCAGTTCAGTGTCGTATCCGGCCACCTGTTTAAGGGAATTAGTCTTTTTTGGATCGGTGAGTTTCTGCAGGCCAAGGACAATCTGGAGAGCGTCCTCGGCTTTTCGGCCCCCGAAGAATTTCAGTCCAACGCCGCCATTGCGGCCTGGGATATGAAGATAGGTGCCTCGTCCTATCTTGCTCTTGTTTTGTTCGTCCTTGGCCATCGCGAACGCGCCCTATCGACAAGTGGGGAGGCGCTGGTTCGCAGCCGCGCCCTGCGTCCGCCGCAGATCTTGATCCGTGAACTGACCTTTGCTGCTTTGGTCAACCTGCTGTGCGGTGAGGAAGGGACTGCACTGGCGCGTACGGAAGAAGCAATTTCATTGGCAACCGAGGAGAGATATCCTTTCTGGCTTGAAGTGGCGCATATGCTGCGCGGCTTTATCCTGGCGGCCGATGGCGATGCGGCAGGAGGACTGCAGCTCGCCCAGAAAGCGCTGGCCGATCTTGCCGCGACCGGATCAATTGGAAATCACACTTACTTCCTGGGCCTGGTTGCCCAAATATGCGAGCGGGCCAATCGAACCGAGGAAGCGCAGGCTCTGATCTGCAGGGCCTTGGATATGACCGAAGAAAGGGGCGAAAGGTGGTTCGAGGCCGAACTGAGCCGACTTAAGGGACGCTGGCTAATCGTACATCATGGAGCGCGGGAAGCTGAGGCGGAGCAATGTTTTCGCCACGCCCTGGCTGTCGCAGAGCGACAAGGTGCAAGAACCTGGGAACTGCGGGCAGGGATCGATTTGTGCCGGTTGCTCGACCGAAGAGGCGACCGAGAGGAAGCACGCCATCTCCTTGTGCCAATTCTCGAACGATGCTTGGACGGCTGTGGCACAGCAGAGCTCACGGAAGCCAAGATGTTGCTCGAGGCCCTCACCTAGCTCGACGAACCGCGACAGGCGATGAATTTCGGAGCCGCCGAGCAATTTCTTGAAAGCCCCGAGAGACTGCATATCCCGCCTCGCTCGTCTAGCCATGTTCGAAGACTGTGAACTGGTTCACATGCGAGGGAACTTAATTGCGGTAGGTTAATATCCCAGAAGTTCGGTCAACACTGAGAGCGCGCCGTCGTTCGGACAGACCGGCCATGCTTCGGTCCGTTCTACGATTTCGCGGGGCGGACATAGCGATGAGCGAGCTAACAACCGAGGCCGCGACCGAGCCGGTCGTACGCGAATCCCTACCTGGTCAATTCAATCTGCAAGACCTCCAGCCTACCGGCTGGTCCAAGTGGCTGCAGTGGATTTACGATGAGCCGCATTGGCTCTTTTGGTTGTTGAGGGAGTTTTGGCCCATCCCGCAGCTCGGGGGATGGGCTTTCGTTACGCGATACGATGATGTCGCAGAAGTTCTCGAGAACGATGTCGTTTTTCAGGTGCCGTTCGGAGCCAAGATCCAGAAGCTTAACGATCATCCAGGAGCCGGCCCCAACTTTCTGTTGGGCATGCAGCGAGGCAACGACTACTGGAAGTGCCAGCGTCAGGTGATGCAGGCTTTCCAACGTGATGATGTGGCAAAAATTGTCACGCCACTCGCCGCGAAATTCTCGAACAGGATCGTTGCCGACGCCGCGAAAATCAACGATCAGACGATGGAGCTCGATGCCATCGAAGGGTTGATCACGCGCGTCCCGATCCTGATCTGCAGGGATTACTACGGCCTTGAGATTCAGCAGCAGGAGGAGATCGATTTCGGTCGCTGGCTGATAGCCATGAGCCTGTACACGTTCGGCAATCCCTTTGACAATCCTCGCTATGAAAGGGCTGCGATTGCCGCCGGAATGCGCGTCCGGGCGATCATCGATAGGTCGATCCAGCGCGCCCGGAAGCACTCGCGGATACGCCCTACCGTGCTCGACCGACTGCTCGCGATGCAACGTGGAGAGTCAAGTCTCACCGACAAGGTTATCGGCGCGTACCTTATCGGCATGATCACAGGCTTTGTCCCGACCAACACAATGGCGGCCGGGCATATGCTGGTCATGCTGCTCGGTCGCCCAAAATTCATGGCTGCAGCAACCGAGGCAGCGCGCGCTGGCGATGACAAACGGCTGACGCGTTGCCTGTTCGAGGCCATGCGTTTCATGCCGCTCAACCCTGGGCCGTTCCGGATCTGCGCCGAAGATTATACTGTTGCCGCCGGAACCGCGCGCCAAACGACGATCAAGAAGGGAACGAAGCTGCTGGCGGGAACGGAATCGGCGATGTTCGACAATCGCCGCGTGGTGCGACCGCGCAGCTTCAATCCGGACCGGCCGCAGACCGACTACATGCTGTTTGGCCACGGGCTTCATTGGTGTGTTGGCGCCTACATCGCCGAGGCGCAGATCACGCAGACCTTCAAGGCCTTGCTGGTGCAGAAGCGACTCCGGCCTGTCGACGGCAGGAACGGCAAGCTGAAGACGCTAGGCCCGTTCCCGTGGCATCTATCGGTCAAGTACGACGTCTGAACCCAGAAAAGGGGAAGTGCCGTGCCCCACTCGTTCGTAACGATAGCAATTCCATTCGATGTCCAATGGTCGGACGCCGTAGAAAAATGCCTGGACGCGCTTGGCACTCCTCTTTTGGATGACCACGTGAAGTTCGCGCTTTCTCCGCGGCAGGCAAACGGCGGCAACAGCGCGCTGCGCGCCGGGCTCGACAATACTCAGATCATCCATTTCTTGAGTATCACCGTCGTGCGCGGCGATGACGCGCGAAGCGTCGGCATCCAGGGAGCGCACCGGCAACCCGAGAACTCCTTCATCATCATAGAAGCGAGCGTCGATGGGGGCATGGATCCCGCTATCGATAAAATCGCAGCGACGATGAGGCCAGAGCTTGAAACAATGCTGGCGGAAGCCGGCGTCCCATATAAGGGTCTGGAGATCTCCGATCTGCTTCGCAATCACCGTCATGATGTCGGTCAAGGATGGTTCTCCACACCCGGCCTGAACTACGACGGCACGCCCGGAATGACTGTTCAACGTATCAAGCAAGAAGCGGAGTTGGCAGACCAGATAGAGGATATGCTCCAGGACAGGCCTCGCGGAGGCAGTGCATTGAGCGTGCTCGAGGACGTACGTTCAAAGCTTTGGGACAACGGCGAAAAATGGGCGTTTGTCGAAGAGCCGGCTCCCTGCCTCCAGGCAAACGGATTCAGTAGCTGGGGCTTCTACTGGGGTTTGGCCAAGTCCGCCATTGCCAGTCTGGCGTGGCCATTTCTGCTGGTTATCGCCGTCCCGGCGCTGATTTTCCTGCTGTCGCTCGTGGTGCCCGAGCTCCCGACCCGCTTCCTGGCAGCGATCCTGATCGCTCTCATTGTCATTGTTCTTGTAGCAGCGGCCGCCGGCTATGCCTGGCTGCGCCATCGCGAGAAGACCGACGTTTGCGACGACATCGCACCGACAGCAGAGCACGTCGAAAAGCTCATGAGGCGTGAAACCTTCGGCGCGCAAAATCACCTGGCCGCATCCTCGATTATGAAACCCGGCTGGTTCCGCTGGCTGACGCTAAGAGTCGGACTTTGGGGCGCCGGCGCCATCGCGGCATACGGCTCCCGGCCGAGCTTTTTGGGATCGACAGGCGTCATTCATTTCGCACGCTGGATTCTGCTGCCCGGAACGAACAAGCTGCTTTTTATGTCGAACTACGACGGGGCTTGGGAAAGCTACCTGGAGGACTTCATCGAGAAGGCACACGATGGAGTGACTGGCATATGGAGCAATACGCTGGGATTTCCAAGAACCGAGAATCTGTTCTCGAAGGGCGCAACCGACGGCGACCGGCTCCGGCGGTGGACGCGCCGCCAGCAGCATCCCTCCTGGTTTTGGTACGTTGCCTATCCGAAGCTGTCGCTGGCCAGGATCCGCGTCAACGCCGCCATCCGCCAAGGCATCGCTGCGGCCCGGACCGAAGCCGACGCCGCCGATTGGCTGTCGTGTTTCGGATCGTCGCCACGACCTGCGAATGCACTGCAACTCGAGGAGATATCAACTCTCGTTCTCGGCGGGCTGGGCCGACTGCGCTTCGGCACATGCCTGTTCCTGCGGCTGCCGCCTGACAAGGAAGAGAGTAGAAAATGGCTTACCGGCGTCAGCAATGACATTAGTTATGGCGACCATCGGAACGCATCGAACGCGCTGGTCGTAGGGTTCGCGCCGAGCGGACTGCGGAAACTCGGCCTGACCGGAGAACATCTGGCAACATTCCCGGTGGCTTTTCAGCAAGGAAATGCGGCACCCTGGCGCGCGCGCACCCTCGGCGATATCGGCGCTGATGATCCCGAACACTGGCTTTGGGGTGCAGGAAATCAGAGCACGGATCGAACCGCGACAATGAGCGCTGGTACTGACGCCGGCAAGCAAGTCGATGCCGTGATGCTGATCTATGCGCGGGACCCGGAGCAGCTGCGTGATCTCGAGCGTATGCATATTGATCAAATCGAACGATGCCATGGGCGAGTTGGTTTCGGGATCAGATTCAAGGAGGTCCCGGAACCGCAGATCGCGCAGCGGCAAAAAGAGCCGTTCGGCTTTGCAGACGGTATATCGAATCCCATTATCCGCGGCATCCGATCTACGACATCGGAAGACGCTCCGCACCTCGTAGGGCCGGGTGAGTTCATTCTCGGCTACCCCGACAACCTCGGGTACACTCCTCCATCGCCTACGGTTGCTCCCGGCGACGATCCGAAGAGTGTTCTTCCCAGCGCCGGCGCGGATCTGCTGCGACAACGGCCGGACTTTTCCGAGCCCTCGGCAGCGGCCCGGCACGACCTGGGGATGAACGGCACGTTTCTTGTCGTGCGGCAGCTCGAACAGGATGTCACCGAATATCACAAGTTCCTGGACGCTGCCGAGCAACAGCTGATCAGCAGCAACCGCGAGCCAACAAACATCTCCGCAACGCGTCGCGAATGGATCGCCGCAAAAATGGTAGGCCGGTGGCAAGATGGGACGTCCCTGGTGCGCTATCCGGACGGTCCCGGAACGACGGCGGGCCCCTCGAGGTCAAGAGGGCGAGGTCGGCGGGTGGATAATGACTTCAGCTTCCGTATCGAAGATCCGAACGGGCTGCGATGTCCGCTCGGCGCTCACATTCGCCGCGCCAATCCGCGCGACAGCTTTGTCTCCGGAATCGAAAAGGAGCCCGAGGGAGCCACGAGGGAGCAAATCCAGCAGCAATTTTCCGAGCAGATCAACGAGCAGCTAAGAATCGTAAATCGCCATCGCATTCTTCGCGTGGGACGCCCGTACGAGGCGCAAGGCATACTGGACAAGCCTGGGCTTGTATTCATGTGTCTGAACGCTGACATCGAACGTCAGTTCGAATTCATCCAGCAGAGTTGGGTACTGGGGCCGAGCTTCCACGGTCTGCAGAATGAAATCGATCCCCTGGTCGGAAATCGACAAGGGTCGGAGATTTTTTCGATCCCTACTCCGGACGGCCCGATGTGGATCAAAGACATCACTGACTTCGTCAGGGTCCGGGGCGGCGGCTATTTCTTCCTGCCTGGCAAGCGAGCCCTTCGGTTTCTCGCCAACCTGCAAGAGCCTGGATAAACAGCACCTGCCGATCTTGCCCCTGATCCCGATGCTCCTGAAAGTGGAGCAGGGATATGCTATCGGTTCCCGCTTTCGCGGGAACCACGAATGCACGCGTTGACACAAGAATCTTGTTGTCGCGGCCGGCTGCGCTCGTTTACCAGTGGCGCGGGTGTTGAGGGCAGTGCAAGGCGTGGTGCATCGAAACGTCAAACCGAGTCCGCGGATTGGTCGCGCGTTCAGCGACATCCTCGGCGGCAGCGCCGCCAGCGTGCTCTCGATCACCTTCGGCCTGTCCTATGCGCTCCTGATCTTCGCAGGCCCACTGTCGCCCTATCTCGCTTACGGCGTCGCCGCCACCTTCATCTCATCGGCGGTGCTGGCGCTGGTGATCGCGCTCGGCAGCTCGGTGCCATTTGCGGTCGCGGGTCCCGAGAGTTCCACCGCGGCGATGACCGCGATCCTCGCCTCCGCGCTGGTCGAGCGCGTGGCGGCCGTCAATCCGGCGGCGCCGATGCTGGCGCCGGTCCTGATCACGCTCGGGCTTGCCACCATCATCACCGGCATCGTGCTGTGCGGCTTCGGCGTGACGCGGATGGGCCGCGCCATCCGCTATGTGCCCTATCCCGTCGTCGGCGGCTTCCTCGGCGCCACCGGCTGCCTGCTCGTGCTCGGCGCCATCAGGGTCATCACGGGCATGGAGCTGAAGTTTGCGACGCTGCCTCAGTTCGCAAACGTCGTCACCATCGCCGAGCTGTCGGCCGCCTGCGCCATGGCGCTGATCCTGTACCTGACTTGGCACCGCTCGCGCAGCCCGTTCGGGCTGCCGGTGATCCTGGTCGGCGGCGTGCTCATCGGCCATCTCGCATTCTGGATCGTCGGCCTCACGCCCGCCGAGGCGCAGGCCGCGGGCTGGACCTTTCAGCCGCCGCCTCCGACCAGATTCATGCTGCCGTGGAGCGCGGAGAATTTCGCTGACTATCCCTGGTATGCCGTGCCGGACCTGCTCGGCAATCTCGTCGCCGTCGTGTTCGTGACGGCAACCAGCACCCTCTTCAACACCACCGGCATCGAGGTCGCCGCGCATCGCGAGGCTAACCTGGAACGGGAACTCAATATCACCGGCCTTGCCAACATCCTGACCGGCGCCCTGGCCGGTTACGCCGGCTGCACCTCCACCACCCGCTCGCTGCTCAGTCTGAACAGCGGCGGCACTGGCCGCCTTTGCGGCGTGACAGTCGCAGCCTTCTCGCTGCTGATGCTCGCGGTCGCGCCCGAGTTGCTGGGCTACATGCCGAAATTCGTGCTCGGCGGCCTGTTGATCTATCTCGGCGCCGATCAGCTCCACAAATGGATCGTCGAGTCGCGACGGCGGTTGTCGAAAACCGAATATGTGTCGCTGCTCGCGATCATCCTGATCATCCTGCAATGGGGCTTCGTCGCGGGCGTCTTGATCGGCGTCGTGATCGGCTGCGCCACCTTTGCCTTCAGCGCCGCGCGGATCGAATCGATCAAATATGGTTTCGACGGCACCGAGTATCGCAGCTCGCTGGACCGCTCGCGCGATGATCTCGACCTGCTGGCGGACCATGGCAGCGCGATCCAGGGCCTGAACCTGCAGAGCTATCTGTTCTTCGGCTCGGCCAACCGGCTCTACCAGCACGTCAAGGCGCTGCTCGCGCGCCATCCGGAATGCCGTTATCTGGTGTTCGACTTCAAGCTCGTCACCGGCATCGATTCATCGGCAGCCTACAGCTTTGCACAGATCAAGCGCTGCGCCGACGAGCGCGGCGTCAAGCTGCTGCTGGTGCATCTGGCGCCAGCGGCCGAAAAGACGTTGCGCGCGAGCGGCTTCATTTCCGGCGAGGTCAGGATCGAGCCCGAGCTCGATCATGCGCTGGAATGGTGCGAGAACGAGATCATCGCCGAGCACCGCGGGCTGGAGCAGGAGGAAGCGAGCCTGCGCGACTGGTTCACCGAAATTCTCGGCTCCGAGCCGGAGGCGAGCGCGCTGATGCATTATTGCGAGCGCGTCGAGGTCGATGCCGGAGAGACCATCGTCCGCGCCGGCGACCTCGCCGAATCCATGCATTTCATTCTGGACGGACGCGTCGGCGTGATGGTTGCGGCCGATGATGGCCGCCCGACCCGCGTGCGCAGCCTCGGCCGCTACACCACGATCGGCGAGATGGGCCTGGTTTCGCAAACGCGGCGCAGCGCCACCATCCAGGCCGAGGTCGCAAGCGTGCTCTATGTCCTGAACACGCATCAGTTCGAAGCGCTCAGGGACGACGACCCCGCGCTCAGCCACAAGCTCCTGACCTATTTCGTCTCGATCATGGCCGAGCGCCTGAGCTTCGCCAACCGCACCATCGCGGTGCTGCGGCGATAGCAAGGGTCGTAGCCCGGATGGAGCCAACGGGTCGCGCGAATGCGCGCCCGATGACAGGCTCCGCGCAATCCGGGGTTCTCGCGCTTGGCTCCGGTGGAAATTAATCACTTGTTAACCATACGGTCGCCTAATGCGAATGATTTGGGGGGTATTTAGATCCACCGCCCCGGCGACGCGAACGAAGTCGATGCCTTTGTCGGCCGATCTTACGTTCCTTTGCCAGGCTGACGGTTCGCGTTACGGCTGTCCTACGCGGAGCAAAAAATGTCCGGAGAGAACGATCTAGTGGACACTCTCAGCCGCGATCTCGATCGCGCGCGCGGAAAGCGCGACGCACTTGCATCCGATGTCACGACACTGACGGCTCAGATCGCCGAGATCGAGGCCCGCCTTTCTGAGGAAAGAGTTCGGCGCGAACGCAATCACGTTTTGGGCGAAATCGAAGCGATAAAAAAGCGAATCGCGCAAACTGGCAAAGCGTTTACACCTGTCATCAGCGAACTCTGCGAGGCGACCGAGATGGCGGCGGCAGTCGTGCCCGAAGCTCGCGAGCTCAATAATTTTCTATCATCCGTCGCGACCGAAGTCGAAGCCGTCATCGATCCCTTGTTGCGTGAACTGGACCGACGCGCGGATGCGGTGAGAGTTGGCCAGGCTGCGCTGGATCTCCCGCGCCTGGCCAATGAGGCGCCGACCGAGCTGCCAAAAGATAATAACGATCGCCTGCTTGGCTTACTCCGTCTTCCAGCATGGCTGTCGCGCAGCAAGGAGGTTGGAAATAAAGAAGCAGCAGAGAACCCGGGCAGCACAGCCGCGTAAAACATCGGCGCGCTGCGCACCTCAAGGAAGACCCTCGATGCTCGTGTGACGGACTTTGCAATCCGTCTACTTCCCGCAGTTGGACGTGCTCAGGTGGCCTTCCGGCGCAGGAAGGCCGGGATATCGAGAAGGTTTTCCTCGACCAAATTCCGCCCAGGAGCGGAGCGGCCGTACGGATCGACGCCTTGCGGAGCCGCATGGCGCGCATGTTCCGAAATCGGCGCTGCCGGTTCAGGGTGGCGGGTCGTCGGGCGGAACGGCGAACGCTCTGATTGAGGCACCGGTGCACGACGCTCGATCCCATTGGCAATGCGACGGTTGTCGTTCTGCAGCCTGCCCGCAAGTTCGGTAACTGCGCTTTCCACCCGTTGCGCCCGCTGCGCCGGGCCAAGATTATCGATGCCGGTCGCCACCACGGAGACGCGGACGATGCCTTCCAGGCTTTCGTCGAAAGTGGCGCCGATGATGATGTTGGCGTCCGGGTCGGCCTGTTCGCGAATGCGCGTAGCGGCTTCGTCGACCTCGAACAACGTCAGATCCCTGCCGCCGGAGATGGAGACGATGAGGCCGCTGGCGCGCTTGATCGAAGGGTCCTCGATCAATGGATTGGAGATCGCGGCCACGGCGGCGTTGAGCACGCGCTTCTCGCCGGAAGCCTCGCCCCTGCCCATCATGGCTTTGCCCTTCTCGCGCATGACCGAGAGAACGTCGGCAAAATCGAGATTGATCAGACCTTCCTTGACGATCAGATCACTGATGCATGCCACGCCCGAATAAAGCACTTGATCGGCGAGGACGAAGGCATCGGCGAATGTGGTTCTCTCGCTGGCGACCCGGAACAGGTTCTGGTTCGGGATGATCAGCAGCGTGTCAACAGCCTTCAGCAGTTCGGCAATACCTGCTTCGGCAACGCGCATGCGGCGCTGACCCTCGAAGTGGAACGGCTTGGTGACGACACCAATGGTGAGAATGCCAAGCTCGCGCGCGGTCCTGGCTATAACGGGCGCCGCCCCAGTGCCCGTACCGCCGCCCATGCCGGCCGTGACAAACACCATGTGCGCGCCGGCCAAATGATCGCGGATTGCATCGGTCGCCTCTTCGGCCGCAGCGCACCCCACTTCAGGCTGCGCGCCGGCGCCAAGACCCCCGGTCACCTGGGTGCCCATCTGAACGATGCGCGTGGCCTTCGACATGCTGAGTGCCTGCGCGTCGGTATTGGCAACGATGAAGTCGACGCCTCTCAGCCCACTCGCGATCATGTTGTTGACGGCATTGCCGCCGGCGCCGCCGACCCCAAACACGACAACGCGCGCCTTCATTTCCCTGATATCGATGGCCTGGGTCATTTTTGCCTCACGTTGCTCCGGCAAGTCGGGGATGAGGGGGTACGGATCAGCTATCTACAAGCCCTGCGGTCTGTTTCCACTTTGGTCCTCGATCTTCGCCGCTAATCGGGGCGATGTTGCCTGACGTCGCTTGGCAAGCGAACGAGCAGCCTCTGGCGGGACTGTCAGGCGGGCACCTGGAGCGGCATATGTCAGCGCCTCAACGGACATCGGCTGTTCTCCTAGAACGAACCGGGCGGCAATCGGCTGATGATGACCGGGCGATGACCGCAGGCTAGGCTGCGTTGGTTAACAGAGTGTTACCGGACGCGTGTGATCTCACTCAGCAAAAAGCCGCCCGGAAAGAGCGGCTTTTCGCCTCGTAGCCTCGTAGGGTGGGCAAAGCGACTTTCACGCACCGTCATTGAAACAGACGCAGGTGTAAGCGTGCCCACCATCACGAGTGGAATGCGGAAGGTGGGCACGCTTCGCTTTGCCCACCCTACGCGACTTCGGGCTGTCATTCCGGGGCGCGCGAAGCGCGAACCCGGAATCCATTCATCCACCTGGCTTTGACGCCCGATAGATTCTCGCGACTTCGTCCACGAGCGGAGTGCGGATGGTGGGCACGCTTCGCTTTGCCCAGCCTACGCGGCTTCGTGCCGACGATGACGGATTACACGCCCGCCATCATCACGTATTTGATCTCGACATATTCTTCCATGCCGTGATGCGAGCCTTCGCGTCCCAGGCCGCTCTCCTTGACGCCGCCGAACGGCGCGACTTCGGTCGTGATCAGGCCGGTGTTGACGCCGACCATGCCTGATTCCAGCGCCTCCGCGACGCGCCAGACGCGGCCGAGGTCGCGTGAGTAGAAGTACGAGGCGAGGCCGAACGGCGACTTGTTGCACATCGCGATCACGTCGGCTTCATCCTTGAAGCGGATCACTGGCGCGAGCGGGCCGAATGTCTCTTCCTGCGACACCAGCGCATCCGACTTGACGTCGGAGAGCACCGTCGGCTCGAAGAAGGTGCGGCCGAGCGAAGAGCGCTTGCCGCCGGTGACGACCTTGGCGCCGCCCTTCACCGCATCGGCAATGTGCCGCTCGACCTTCTCGATCGCTTCCATGTTGATCAGCGGCCCCTGCACCACGCCCTGCTCGGTGCCGTCGCCGATCTTCATGGCGGCAACCTTCTTCGAGAGCTTCTGCACGAACTCGTCGTAGATCTTGTCCTGGGCATAAAGGCGGTTGGCGCAGACGCAGGTCTGGCCCATGTTGCGGTATTTCGAGACGATCGCGCCCTCGACCGCGGCATCGATATCGGCGTCATCGAACACGACGAAGGGCGCGTTGCCGCCGAGCTCCAGCCCGAGCTTCTTCACGCCGACCGACGCCTGCCGGTACAGGATCTTGCCGACCTCGGTCGAGCCGGTGAAGCCGACGAAGCGCACGGCAGGATGCTCGCACAGGACCTTGCCGATCGGCGGCGCATCGCCGGTGATGATGTTGAACACGCCCTTCGGCACGCCGGCCTTCTCGGCCAGCGCCGCCAGCGCTAGCGCCGACAGCGGCGTCTCGTTGGCAGGCTTCAGCACCACGGTGCAGCCGGCGGCAAGCGCTGGCGAAACCTTGCGGGTGATCATCGAGTTCGGGAAGTTCCACGGCGTGATCGCGCCGCAGACGCCGATCGGCTGCTTGATCGCGAGCAGCCGCGCATCCGGCCGCTGGGTTGGGATGGTCTCGCCATAGACGCGGCGGGCCTCCTCGGCGAAAAACTCGACATAAGCGCCGCCGATATCGACCTCGCCGAGCGCCTCGGCCAGCGGCTTGCCCTGCTCCGAGGTCAGGATCAGCGCCAGGTCCTCGCGGTTGGCGATGATCAGTTCGAACCATTTGCGCAGGATGTTGGAGCGCTGCTTGGCCGTCAGCTTGGCCCAGGCCGGGAACGCGCGTTCGGCGGCTTCGACCGCCTTGGTGGCGTCATCGGCGCTGAGTTGCGGGATCTGCACCAGTTCGGCGCCGGTGGCGGGATTGTTCACGGAGAAGACGGGCGTTCCGACCCAGGCGCCATCGATGAAGCAGCGGTCGCGCAGCAGCGAGGGATCTTTCAGGCGATCGCGAAGCGAGGTTCCTGATTGCGAAGCGCGTGCGGCAACGGGCGGATTCATGGCGTCACTCCTGGCATTTTCTGGGCGTTGTCGCCCAAAGATAAGTCTAAACCGGTCGCAATGCATCGTCCGCTGAGGGCGGATGCGTCAAGCAATTTTGCGGGTGTGCGGGAGCCGCTGGAGCGTTTTCGAGCGAAGCATAGCCTCGGACTTGATCCGAGGGTGGACACCGGTTCGCTGCGTAGACTTATCCGCGCAAAAAACGCACCAAAACTAGCAAGCTTCGGTTCTGATTCAATCAGAACCGAAGCTCTAGGCCGCGCCGTTCAGATAGGTTTCGCGACGCCCGATCATACGTTCCGCCGCCGCCTTGGCATCGGCCTTTGAGGACGTCGCGCAGGTGCGATATTCGAGGTCCGGCAACTTGGCCGGGTCACGGCGGCCGAACCACGACCTGGGCGCGACCTGGAGCAGCGCCAGCGCCTGCGCGACATTGTCGACCGCTTCGAAGGAGTGCAACGCGCCGGTGCCGGCGTAACGGACCTCGTAAAGGCCGGGGCTGATCGGGGCTTCGATGTTCTCGCCCCGGCCGGGCCGGGGATACCGTTTCCACTCACTCCACGTCGAGATCATCGCCACATCCTGCAACTTCGAAAGCAACCATTTGCTTCAAAACATTCAGACCAGAAGCATAGTTTGCCTTGGAATTAGAATGCGTTACATCACGAAACCATTGACGGGAAGCAATACCAAATCACGTTATCGTGGACGGTTCCTGGTTGTCGTCGCTGCATTTCCGCTGACATCAAAATCCGCGAGCGGCCGGCTTGCGGGACGCGCCACACGGTAAGAAGATCAAGCCTCCACAACAACAATCAGGAGGCGCCCCATGCAGAGCAAAGCTCAGATCGATCAGCTTCTCCGTCAGAAATGCGACGCGAAGGAAGTCCCCGGCGTGGTCGCGATTGCTGCGACCGGCAACGAAATCATCTACGAGACCGCGTTCGGCAAACGCGACCTCGGCAAAGACGATGCGATGACGACGGACAGCGTGTTCTGGATCGCCTCGATGACCAAGGCGGTGACCAGCGCAGGCGCGATGCAACTGGTCGAGCAGGGCAAGCTCTCGCTGGACGAACCGATCGGCAAGGTGCTGCCTGATCTGGCTTCACCGCAAGTGCTTGAGGGCTTCGATGCCGACGGCGAGCCCAAGCTGCGGCCGGCCAGGACGCCGATCACGCTGCGCCACCTGATGACCCACACAGCGGGCTTCTGCTACCACATGTGGAACGACGACATGGGCAAGTATCTCGCAAAAACCGGGATGCCCGCCGTCACCACCTGCAAGAACGATGCGCTGAAGTTGCCGCTGACGACAGATCCCGGCACGCGCTGGGAATACGGCATCAATATCGATTTCATCGGCAAGGCCGTCGAGGCGGCGAGCGGCAAGCGGCTTGACGCCTACTTGCGGGATCACCTGTTCGCGCCGCTCGGCATGAGCGATACCGGATTCAAGATCACCGATGCGATGCGCCAGCGCCTTGTCGGCATGCATGCGAGAGCCCCCGACGGGACGCTGGCACCGATCCCGTTCGAGCTCGAGCAGGAGCCGGAATTCCATATGGGCGGCGGCGGCCTCTATTCGACTGCAGGCGACTACATCAAGTTCACGCGGATGATCCTGGGCAAAGGCCGCGGCAACGGCAACCAGGTGCTGAAGCCCGAAACCGTGGCTCTGATGGGCCAGAACCACATGGGTGACCTCAACGTCACCAAGATGGTCTCGGCCGATCTCACTTTGTCAAACCATGTCGATCTCTATCCGGACATGGACAAGAAATGGGGCCTCAGCTTCCTCATCAACACTCTGAAGACGCCGGAAGGACGCAGCGCCGGCAGCCTCGCCTGGGCGGGCCTTGCCAACACCTATTACTGGATCGATCCGGCGCGCGATGTCACCGGCGTGATCCTGATGCAGCTCTTGCCGTTCGCCGACGGCAAATGCCTGGAAGCCTTTGCGGGCTTCGAGCGCGGCATCTATGCCGGCCTCGACGCCGACAGTGGCAAGAGGGCGGCGTGATGACGTAGGGCGAAATCAGCTTTTCGCCTTCGCCAAGAGCGAAGGCGAAAAGCATGATCCGCCGCGCGCTCGCCACAGGTGGCTCAAAGCGAGCTACGCGTCTGGCGGGCAAGAAGACCAGCTACCGTCTCACGGCCTCTGCGGGATACTCAATCCACGCTGCACTGCCGGCCGTGCTAGTCCCCGTTCGAGCCAAGCAGGCACTGCTTGAAGACTGTCGAAGTCGACGAGTTCGCGCGCCTCATAGAACCCGATCAGGTTGCGCACCCAGCCAAGCATCGAAATGTCGGCAATGGTATATTCATCGTCCATGATCCACTCGCGCCCGGCGAGATGCGTTTCCATGACGCCGAGCAGGCGTTTCGACTCGTTGACGTACCGCTGAAGCGGGCGCTTGTCCTCGTATTCACGGCCTGCGAATTTGTTGAAGAAGCCGAGTTGGCCAAACATCGGTCCGATCCCGCCCATCTGGAAATGCACCCACTGGATAGTCGTGTAGCGGCGAGCTGCGTTGCTCGGCAGAAGCTTGCCGGTCTTCTCCGCGAGATATTGCAGGATGGCACCGGATTCGAACAAGGGCAGCGGCTGGCCATCCGGACCGTTTGGATCGAGAATCGCGGGAATCTTGCCGTTGGGGTTGAGCGAAAGGAATTCGGGCGTGTGCTGGTCGCCCTTGTTGAAGTCGACCAGATGCGCTTCGTAAGGCAGCCCGATCTCCTCCAACATGATCGAGACCTTTACGCCGTTGGGTGTCGGCAGTGAATAGAGTTGCAAGCGATCGGGATATTTCGCTGGCCAGCGCTGTGTGATCGGGAAATCAGCAAAGCTTGGCATCTCTCAACTCGCTCTTGCGGCTCGATTACGAGATAGTAGGCATCACGGCGGGTGAATTCATGGCATGACGGTTCAGCTAAGCCACGGAGTATTGCGTATCCGAACGCAGGCGTTTGGCCGACGAAATGTGGGATCGCGATCTTCGATATAATCGACATTGACTGTGCCGAACGTGGTCTGGGGCTTCTTCAAGGCCGAGCACGTCTGAACCTGGATGAACTCATTCTTGAAATCACCACGCGGAAACGCGGCAATGACCTGGTTGCGCTGCTCTGGCGTATAGTCGTCATATCCAATGCCGACGACATCAACTAGAACACCTGCGTTCGTGAGGGCTATCTCTGGCCGCATGTATTGGGGAATGCCTGGCGTGGTATGTAAGGCGATTGCTTCCCACACCAGATCCGCTTTCGGGTCCGGGATGCCATGGCTCTTGAGGAATCCGCGGGCTGCATCGGCGCCGTCGACTTCAAACCGCTTCGTATCGGTATGGTAAGGGTGGACAAGACCCAGATCGTGAAACAGCGCTGCGACGTAAAGCAGTTCAGAATCGAATTTTAGGTTCTGGCGGATTCCTTTCATCGCACCGAACACAAATACGCGAACCGAGTGGTTGAACAACATCTCGGTTTCATGTTGCCGCACGAGTTCGGCGGCCTCGCGGGCGATCTTGCTATCGGGGATCCTAACGCCAGAAATAACGTCGGCCATTGTCGAACTCCCGTCTTCCCTATCTGTGCCGCTGGTTACAGGAAATAGATCGGTCCGCCCTTGATCATAAAACAGTACCAAGATTGCCAATTTTGACTGTACCACCGCGGCGCAATCAGCCGCCCGCTCGCGGGGCGACAATCACCGCCGTCATTCCGGGCGCGCCTCTTGGCGCGAGCCCGGAATCTATCGAGCCGCAGGCGGAGGCGGAGAAATGGATTCTCTGATGTGCAATTGCAACATCATAGCTCGATGCTTCGCATCGCCCCGGAATGACTGAGGGACGCATTGCGCAATCCTCTCCTCCGTCATGGCCGGGCTTGACCCGGCCATCCACGTTCTCTCCCGTGCGCGGAGGCAAAGGAGGTGGATGCCCGGGACATCTGCGCGAAGACGCGCTTCGCGCTTTTGCCCGGTATGACGGTGTCGTATCGTTGGCGGGATTTTCTTTAAGCCAATCAACGTGATTTCCCCGGTCCACCCCTCGCGCGAAAAACATTCCGCTTCCACCGTCGGGCAAATCAGTGATTTAACTCCGCGCGTCTCACGCGAATGAGGGGCGGGTCGCGATCGTCACGAACGTTGCGGTGAGATGCGGTGGACGTGA
>NZ_AXAP01000031.1 GCF_000472865.1 Bradyrhizobium elkanii WSM2783
ATGCGCCGAAGCAGGGTGACGGTGTCGGCGTCGCGGATTGGCGTGAACGCATGCAGAGCGAGGACGGTAAGGCATTCTACCGACTGCGCGCCGAGCACGAATGCATCAATGCCCATGCCCGCCGCATGGGACTGCGCCAGCTGACCCTGCGCGGCAAGATCAAGGCCCGCATCCATCTGCTGTGGTTCGCCGTCGCTCGCAACATGATGCGCTTCCTCGCCTTGCACGCCAAGGCGCGGGTCGCGGCATGAACAGGGAGCCCACGCCAGCAGGCGCCACAAAGCACCGCCAGCACCGGCCTGGCATTGGCGGAGGTTTGGTCAGATCGCCGTCATTCGGCGCCGGCTCAACCGAAAAGCTTTACGGTCGCCGCCTTCCAGCCAGCCCGTCAAATCTAGAATTCTCCGGGCGAGCGCGAAACATTCTCACCCTCTCAGGATGAGGTTCGCGAGTGTTGCCAAGTCTTAGACAAACGGCACGTCGATCTTGGTGCGCTTCTCGAGCCATGCCGGCACCGGCAGGTTCTTCGAGCGCATGAAATCCGGATTGAAGAGCTTGGACTGATAGCGGTTGCCGGAGTCGGCGAGAATCGTGACGATCGTCTTGCCGGGCCCGAGCTGCTTTGCCAGGTGGATCGCGCCGGCGATGTTGATGCCGGTCGAACCGCCGAGGCAGAGGCCCTCATGCTCCAGGAGTTCGTAAATCACGGTGACCGCTTCTTCGTCGGAAATCAGGAAGGCGTCATCGACCTTGGCGGTCTCGATGATGGACGTGACGCGGCCAAGACCGATGCCCTCGGTGATCGAGTCGCCCGGCGTCGATTTGGCCTCGCCATGCTTGAACAGTTCGTACATCGCAAAGCCGTGCGGATCGGCGCAGGCAGTGACGATGGCGTTGTTCTTTTCCTTCAAATAGCGGCTGGTGCCGGCGAGCGTGCCACCGGTACCGACCGAGCAGATGAAACCGTCGACCTTGCCGCCGGTCTGCTGCCAGATCTCCGGGCCGGTCGAGTCGTAGTGCGCCTTGGCATTGTCGAGGTTGTTCCACTGGTCGGCGAACAACACGCCGTTCGGCTCGGTCTTGCGAAGTTCGTCAGCCAGCCGTTTGCCGACATGCTGATAGTTGTTCGGATTGGAGTAGGGCAGCTGCGGCACCTCGATCAATTCGGCACCGCACAGCCGCAGCATGTCCTTCTTTTCCCGGCTCTGGGTTTCCGGGATCAGGATCAGGGTCCGGTAGCCGCGGGCGCTGGCGACAACCGCAAGCCCGATGCCGGTATTGCCGGCGGTCGATTCCACCACCAGCCCGCCCGGCTTGAGCGTGCCACGTTTCTCGGCTTCCAGGATCATCCATTTGCCGGCGCGGTCTTTCACCGACTGGCCTGGGTTCATGAACTCGGCCTTGCCCAGGATGGTGCATCCGGTCAGCTCGGAGGCACGCTTCAGCTTGATGAGCGGCGTATTGCCGATGGCTTCGACGACGTCGTTGTTGATTGTCATGTCGGGGGTATTCTTTGCCGGTTATTTCGCTCCCGACTGACCCTAGTGCGGGGGCGGCAAAAGGGAAAGGCCCTTGCGCCCGCGGTGCGCGCCGACCCGAATCGACCCACCGGTCCGCGGCAATCTCCCTCGCGACTCTCGGTCCGCGAAATGGGCCGCCGGATGGCGTCGGAGCATTGGGGATTTGGGGCAACAGGCGCCCGGAAATCCCCATGAAATCTTCGTAAGATTCCGGCAGCTTCCGGTGCCGACGAAATTGAAGTAAGGCCCGTAACATAAGGACAACTTGCTATTCGGCGGTTCCCTGGTTGAACTTGGCCGGAGTCTCTCGTCGGGTTGGCAGGACTGTCCGCTTGCCATGCCCTCGGAGTAGTATGACGGCGCGGTTCCATTGGAAGCATCACTCCGTGAACGTTCGACAGACCATCTCCCAACGCGTTGCGAACTCATCGCGACTTGATTCGGCGCGCGGAGGAGAACGGAGGTGACCCAACGCATCCGGGGGGCTGCTGTCAGCGCACGGCCGCGCGCGCCTGTGCCAAGCCTGCGAGGCGTGTTGCGCATGTTTGCGGGTTTTGTGATTGCCGCGAGTTCGGCCGGCTGCATCCTGACCAAGGATATTCCCGATCCTGCGCTGGATATTCCCGGCGGCTACAAGGCGGCGCGGCCGGCAAAGGCCTCCGACGCGCCGCCGACGCTCGACTGGTGGCGCGGCTTTCGCTCGACGGAACTAACGACGCTGATGGAAGAAGCCCAGCGGGTCAATCTGGACATTGCGGCGGCAGTGGCGCGTTTCAAGCAAGCGGACGCGCAGGCTCGGATTGCTGGCGCGGCCTTGCTGCCGACGCTCTCCGGCTCTAGCTCCGAGACGTATTCACGTACCTCCGGCTCGAGCGCGAGTGGCCTCAGCATCGGCGGGCGCGAGGTGGTCAATTACAACGCCTCGCTTGCCGCGAGCTATCAGCTCGATTTCTGGGGCCAGAACCGCGACGCTGCGCAGGCGGCTGAAGAGACCGCGGTCGCGAGCCGGTTCGACCGCGAGGTGGTGGCGCTGACCACGCTGACCGCCGTCGCCAACGCCTATTTCCAGGTGCTGACGTCGCAGGATCGAATTCGCACCGCCCAGCGCAACATCGCCAGCGCCGAGCGTGTCCTCAACGCGATCAAGGATCGCTTCAAGGCCGGCACCGGCACCGATCTCGATGTCGCGCAGCAGGAGAGCCTGGTGGCCAATCAGCGCGCGCTGGTGCCGCCGCTCCGGCAGACCCTCGACCAGAACATCAATGCGCTGGCGACGCTGGTGTCGCGACCGCCGGAGAGCGTGCGCGTCACCGGCGGCTCGCTCAACAACATCGCCATTCCCCGGGTGACGCCGGGCTTGCCGTCGGCATTGCTGACGCAGCGTCCCGACATCAGACGACAGGAGGCGCAGCTCGCCGCCGCTACCGCCAATGTCGGCAGCGCCCGCGCGCAGTTCTTTCCGAGTATCCAGTTGACCGGACAAGGCGGCTATCAGAGTTCGGCGCTGTCGGCACTATTCCAGCCGCATGCCGCCTTCTTCAGCCTGGTCGGCGGCGCGACGCAGCCGATCTTCGACGGCGGACGGATCCTCGGCAATTTCGAGTTGACGCAGGCGCAGCAGGAAGAACTGCTGCAAACCTATCGCAAGACAGTGGTGCAATCCTTCGCCGACGTCGACAACGCGCTGGTGGCGATCCGCGAGACCACGATCCGGCTGAAGCTGCAGCGTGACGTCGTGGCGTCGTCACAGCGGGCATTCCAACTGGCCGAACAGCAGTTGCGGGCTGGAACTGCTGACATCGTAACTGTGCTACAGACCCAACAGACTCTGTTCCAGGCCGAGGACGCGCTGTGGCAGGCGCAACTGGCGCGGCTGCAGGCGATCATCAGCCTGTATCAGGCCCTGGGCGGCGGCTGGGAGCCAAAGGTGGAGAGATCGGTCGATGCTCTTTAAGCCGGAAGCAAAGGACAACGCGAAGGCTGCGGAGGTGAAGAAGCAGGGCCTGTTGCCGCGCCTGCTCAAGCGGATGGTATCGCTGATCATTGCCGCCGTGATCCTCGGCGGCCTCAGCTATATCGGCTGGCTGGCCTGGCAACAGAAGGGCGGCGGCCACAATGCCAACGCGCGGCCGGACCTGCCGGTGCCGGTGCTGGCGGCCATGCCGCGCGTGCAGGACATGCCGGTCTATCTGGACGGCGTCGGCTCGGTGCGTGCGCTGAATACCGTTACGGTTCGCTCGCAGGTCGACGGCAAGCTGATCAGGGTGAACTTTGTCGAGGGGCAGGACGTCAAGAAGGACGACGTGCTCGCCGAAATCGATCCCGCGATCTATCAGGCCCAGTACGATCAGGCCGTCGCCAAGAAGGCGCAGGATGAGGCGCTGCTCGCCAATCAGCGGCTCGACCTCGCCCGCTACCAGCAGCTCGCCCAAACCAACGCGGGCTCAAAGCAGCAAGCTGATACCCAGAAGGCGGTCGTTGCGCAGCAGGAAGCGCTGGTGAAGGCCGATCAGGCCGCGATCGACAACGCGGCGGCGACGCTGAGCTACACCAAGGTCATTGCGCCAATTTCAGGGCGCGCGGGCCTCCGCCAGGTCGACCAGGGCAACATCATTCATGCCTCCGACACCACCGGCCTCGTTGTGCTCACCCAGTTGCAGCCGATCGCGGTGTGGTTCAGCTTGCCGCAGCAGCAGATCGTGCGGGTGAATGCCGCCGCCGGCCAGGGCACGCTCGCGGTCGACGTGTTCGGCAATGACGGCGTGACTGTGATCGATACCGGCAAACTGACCGGCATCGACAATCAGGTCGACCCGACCACCGGTACGCTGAAACTGAAGGCGGAATTTCCCAACGGCAATTTCCAGCTCTGGCCCGGCCAATTCGTCAATGTGCGGCTGAAAGTCGAGACGCTGCCGAAGGCGATCGTGGTGCCGACCTCGGCCGTGCAGCGCGGGCCAGCCGGAACCTTCAGCTATGTGATCGGCGAGGACAATATCGCCACTGCGAAACCAGTGACGGTCATTCAGCAGAACGAGCATGACGCCGTGATCGGCAAGGGGATCACGGCCTCCGACCGCGTCGTCACCACGGGATTTGCCAATCTCGCCGATGGATCGAAAGTCATCATCGGCAAGGACGATGCCGCGCCGACCGCCGATCTCGCGCCGCGCAAGCGCAGCCGCAGCCCGGATGCCAAGAACGGCCAGGCCAAGGATGGTCAACCCAAAGATGGTCAAGCGAAGGACGGCGAGCATCGTTCGCGGCGCGAGCGCACGCAGGGCGAAGGCGATCAGAAGGGCTCGAGCGGGGCAGCAACGGGGGGTGAAACGTCAGGCGGCGCAGCGAAGTCGCAGCCGTGACGCGACGACTATCCCAGAGCATGATCCGGAAAAGTGGAAACCGGTTTTCCGAAAAGATCATGCTCCAGCAAAGAGATCACTTCGCAAGGACGAGTACGCAAAGCCATGGGCGTCTCTGAACCGTTCATCCGCCGGCCGATCGCGACCTCGCTGCTCGGGATCGCGCTTTTGATCGGCGGTGCTCTCGGCTATTTCGCGCTGCCGGTCTCGGCGCTGCCCCAAGTCGATTTCCCGACAGTGCAAGTGTCGACGCAACTGCCGGGCGCCAGCCCCGACGTGATCGCTTCCCTGATCACGGCACCGCTCGAACGCCAGCTTGGACAAATCCCGTCGCTGTCGTCGATGAACTCGACCAGTTCGTTCGGCGTCAGCCAGATTTCGCTGCAGTTCGATCTCAACCGCGACATCGATGGCGCGACCCAGGACGTCCAGGCCGCGATCAATGCCGCCGCCGGCGTATTGCCGAAGAACCTTCCGTACCCGCCCGTCTACGCCAAGGTAAATCCAGCGGATGCGCCGGTCATGACGCTGGCGCTCACGTCGGAGACGATCTCGCTGCGCGCGATGAGCGACCTCGCCGACACCATCCTCGGCCAGCGGCTGAGCCAAATTTCGGGTGTCGGCCGCGTCGCCGTATTGGGCGGCCTGAAACCGGCGGTGCGGGTGCAGGCCGATCTGGCGCGGCTTGCAGCCTATGGCATCTCGATGGAGGACCTGCGCAACGCGATTGCCGGCGCCAACGTCTCGGGCCCGAAGGGATCGCTCGACGGCGCGCAGCAAGCCTATACGATCGCCGCCAATGACCAGATCGCGGTGGCGGAGGCCTACAAGCCGATCATCATCGCCTATCGCAACGGCTCGCCGGTGACGATCGGCGACGTGGCCGTGATCGTGGATGGGCTCGAGAACGACCGCACCGGCGGTTGGTATCAGGGCACACCGGCTGTTATTATCGACATCCAGCGCCAACCCGGCGCCAATGTCATCGAGGTCGTCCGCCAGATCCGCGACGAGATCCCGCGGCTGCAGCGGCTGATTCCGGCCGGCGTCAACCTGACCGTCGTCAGCGATCGCACCGTCACCATCCGCGCCTCCGTACGCGACGTGCAGTTCACGCTGATCCTGAGTGTCGTGCTGGTGACGCTGGTCGTGCTGCTGTTCCTGCGGTCACTGCGCGCCACGCTGATCGCGGGCGTCGCGCTGCCGTTGTCGCTGATCACGAGCTTCGGCATCATGTATTTTGCCGGCTTCAGCCTCGACAACCTGTCGCTGATGGCGCTGACGATCGGCACCGGCTTCGTGGTCGACGACGCCATCGTGATGATCGAGAACATCGTCCGCCACATGGAGGAGGGCGAGCCCGTGATGGAAGCCGCGCTCAAGGGTGCGAGCGAGATCGGCTTCACCGTGATCTCGCTGACGCTGTCGCTGATCGCGGTCTTCATTCCGCTGCTGTTCATGTCCGGGCTGGTCGGGCGCATGTTCCGCGAGTTTGCGCTGACGCTGACGATCGCGGTGGTGACGTCGGCGGTGGTCTCGCTGACGCTGACGCCGATGATGTGCTCGCGGCTCTTGAAGCGTGTCGACGAGGAATTCGTGCTGCCGGGCCTCGGCGCCATCAGCCGCTTCATCGACCGCATGGTCGACTTTTACCACGGTACGCTATTGTGGGTGCTGCAGCGCCAGCGTGCGACCCTGATTGTGACCTTCGCTACCGTCGCGCTCACGCTGTTCATGTATGTGATCGCGCCGAAGGGCTTCCTGCCGCTCCAGGATACGTCCTCGATCACTGCGGTAACCGAGGCCGGCCCGGACGTCTCTTTCGCTGAAATGCAGGCGCGACAGAGCAAGGCGGCGGACCTGATCAAGTCGGACCCGGACGTGACCGGCGTGGTTTCCGTGATCGGCGCCGGTTCGGTCAACCCGACCACCAATGTCGGCCGGCTCGTGATGACGCTCAAGCCGCTCGGCGAGCGGCGCGACGACATTTCGAAGGTGGTGGCGCGGCTGAAGCAGAAGACGGCCTTGATCCCCGGCATGACCATCTATTTCCAGCCGGTGCAGGACGTGCAGATTTCCACACAGTCGAGCCGGTCGCAGTACCAATACACGCTGAACGGCACGGACGCCAAAGAGGTGTCGCTCTGGGCGGGCAAGCTGGTCGCCGAGATGCGGCGTGATCCGATGTTCCGCGACGTGTCGTCGGAGGCGCAGGAGGCCGGCCTGCGGGCGGCACTCGATATCAATCGTCAGCGCGCCGGCCAGCTTGGCGTCAGCCTGCAGGCCGTCAACGATACCCTGAACGACGCGTTCGCGCAGCGGCAGATTTCGACCATTTACGGGCAGGCCAACCAGTACCGCGTCGTGCTCGAGGCGCTGCCGATGTATCAGCGCGATCCGTCGATCCTCGACAAGCTGTATTTGCCCGGAGTGAACGGCGCGCAGGTGCCGCTGTCGGCAGTGGCGACGCTGACGCGCACCACGGCGCCGCTTGCGATCTCGCACCAGGCGCAATTCCCGGCGGTGTCGCTCAGCTTCAACCTCGCGCCCGGCGAGGCGCTCGGCGATGCCGTTGCAGCGGTGAAGGCGATCGAGACCCGGATCGGCATGCCCAACAGCATCGTCGGAGTCTATACCGGCGACGCCGCGGAATTTTCCAGATCGCTCGCGGGCCAGCCCTGGCTGATCCTCGCCGCGATCATCACGATCTACATCGTGCTGGGCGTGCTCTATGAGAGCTACATCCACCCGATCACGATCCTGTCGACGCTGCCTTCGGCTGGTGTCGGCGCCATCCTGGCGCTGATGCTGTTCGGGCAGGACCTTTCGGTCATCGGCCTGATCGGCATCATCCTGCTGATGGGTATCGTCAAGAAGAACGCGATCATGATGATCGACTTCGCGCTGGAGGCTGAGCGGCACAAGGGCATGTCACCCTATGACGCGATCGTGCAGGCCTGCCTCTTGCGCTTCCGGCCGATCATGATGACGACATTGGCGGCGCTGTTCGGCGCGCTGCCGCTTGCGATCGAAAGTGGCACCGGCGCCGAGCTGCGCTTCCCGCTCGGCATCTCCATCATCGGCGGCCTCCTGCTCAGCCAGTTGCTGACGCTCTACACGACGCCCGTGATCTACCTCGCGCTCGACCGGCTGAACCGCAGGATCGAGCACGCGCTGCCAGACCCGGGGCCGCAGGGCCCGCCGGTCGCGGGGGCGACCGAGGGGATGCAGTGATGGCATCGATCTCGATCTCGGAACCCTTCATCCGCCGTCCGGTCGGCACCACGCTGATGGCGATCGGGCTCTTCCTGCTTGGGATCGTGGCGTACGAGTTCCTGCCGGTGGCGTCGGTTCCGAACGTCGATTTCCCGATGATCAGGGTGTTCGCGTCGCGGCCGGGCGCCGACCCTTCGGTGATGGCTGCGACGGTGGCGGCGCCGCTGGAGCGCCGGCTCGGCGAGATCGCGGACGTGGAGCAGATCACGTCGGTGAGCTCGCTCGGCAGCACCAGCATCCAGGTGCAGTTCGCGATCGGACGCAACATTGATCGCGCTGCGCGCGACGTGCAGGCGGCAATCAACGCCTCGATGGCGGATCTGCCGACCGACCTGCCGACATTGCCGATCTTCAGGAAGGCCAATCCAGCGGCGGCGCCGGTATTCGTGCTGGCGCTGACATCGAAGACGATGTCGACCAGCGCGATGTACGACGTCGCGGATACCGTGCTCGCGCAGCGCATCTCGCAAGTGCCGGGAGTGGGCGAGGTCACGGTCTCGGGCGCTGATCAGCCGGCGGTGCGGATCTCGCTCAATCCGGTCGCGCTGTCGAATGCCGGCATTGCGACCGATGACGTCCGCCAGGCCATCGTCAACGCCAATCCGCTCGGACCGGTCGGCATCTTCAATGGCGGCCGCCAGAGCGAGACGCTCTCGATCAATCCGCAGATGCGGACCGCCGCCGAGTTCCGCAACATCCTGATCAAGAGCTCGAGCGGCAATTTCGTCCGCCTGTCGGATGTCGCCGAGATCGAAGACAGCGTACGCAACGTCCGCTCGGTCGCCTGGTTCAACAAGCAGCCGGCGGTCCTGATCCAGATCACCAAGCAGGGCGATGCCAACGTCATCGATACCGTCGACCGGGTGACGGCGATGCTGCCGGAGCTGAAGCAGTGGATTCCCGCCGGTCTCGAGATTTCCACGCTCGTGGACCGCACCGGCACCATCCGCGCCAGCGTGCTCGACATGCAACTGACGCTGCTTGCCACCGCCGGGCTGGTCATGGTGGTGGTGTTCGTGTTCCTGCGCCGCTTGACGCCGACGATTGCGGCAGGCGTCTCGGTGCCGCTGGCGCTGGCGGGCACCTGCGCCGGCATGTGGCTCGCCGGTTTCTCGATCGACAATCTGTCACTGATGGCGCTGGCGATCTCGGTCGGCTTCGTGGTCGACGATGCGATCGTGATGATCGAGAACATGTACCGCAATCTCGAGCAGGGCATGGCGCCTTATCCGGCGGCGCTGGAGGGCGCCAGGCAGATCGGCTTCACCGTGGTTTCGATCTCGCTGTCGCTGATCGCCGCCTTCACCCCCCTGATTTTCATGGACGGTATCGTCGGACGGCTGCTCCGCGAATTCTCGCTGACGCTGACCTTCGCCATCCTGGTCTCGACCCTGGTGTCGCTGACGATCACCCCGATGATCTGCGCGCACTACATCAAGGAAGCGACCTCCGCCCGCGCCACCTGGTTCGACCGCCTGATCGAGGGAACCCTGTCGCGCATCGTGCGCTTCTATACGTGGACGCTGCGCGGCGTGCTCGATTTTCCGTTCCTGACCTTGCTCGTGTTCTTTGCCACCATCGCGCTGACCGTGACGCTCTACATCAAGACGCCGAAGGGCTATTTCCCGACCGACGACAGCGGCTTCGTCATCGGCGCGACGCGGGCATCGGCTGACACCTCGTTCCAGGCCATGCTCAAGCTGCAGCAACAGGTGGCCGACATCGTGATGGCCGATCCCGCGGTCGCCGGCATCGGCTCATCGCTCGGGAGCGGCGGGATGGGCGGCGGCGCCAGCCGTGGCACCATGTTCATCAGCCTGAAATCGCCGGAGGAGCGGGGGGGAGTTTCGACACAGCTTGTGATCGATCGCCTGCGCCGCAACCTATTCATGGTGCCGGGGATCCGCCTGTTCATGTTCGCGGCTCAGGACGTCCGCGCCGGCGGGCGACAGAGCGATTCCGACTACCAGTACACGCTCTCGAGCGCCGATCTCGATTTGTTGCAGAAGTGGGCGCCGATCGTCGCCAAGCGCATGGAGACCGTCGAAGGTATCACCGACGTCTCCAGCGATCGCGACCCTGGCGGATTGCAGCTCAACCTGGTGATCGACCGCAAGACCGCCTCAAGCCTCGGCGTCCGTGTGCAGGATATCGACAACGCGCTCAACAACGCTTTCTCGCAGCGGCAGATCTCGATCGTCTATACCCAGCGCAACCAATACATGGTGGTGCTGGAGATCGATCCGAAATTCCAGACCGATCCGTCCAATCTCGAGCGAATCTACGTGGCGGGCGCCAACGGCGCCCAGGTGCCCTTGTCGGCTGTGGTCCACTATCAGCGAGGGCTGGCGCCGCTCGCCGTCTATCACACGCAGTCCTTCCCCTCGACCACGGTATCATTCAATCTGCTGCCGAACGTGCCGCTGGAGCAGGCGACGTCGAATATCCAGCGCGCGGTCGATGAATTGCATATGCCCGAAGGCATCCGTGGCAGCTTTGACGGCAACGCCGGCGACTTCAACAAGACCAGCGGAAGGCAGCCGCTCCTGATCCTGGGGGCGCTGGTCACGATGTATATCGTGCTCGGGGTGCTCTATGAGAGCCTGGCGCATCCGCTGACAATCATCTCGACCTTGCCCTCCGCAGGACTGGGCGCGCTGCTGGCTCTGCAACTGACCGGTACGCCCCTGACCGTGATCGCCTTTGTCGGCATCATCCTCTTGATCGGCATCGTCAAGAAGAACGGCATCATGATGGTCGATTTCGCGCTGGACGCCGAGCGGCAGCGCGGCCTGTCCTCGGCGGACGCGATCTTCGAGGCCTGCAGCGCAAGGTTCCGGCCGATCCTGATGACGACCATGGCGGCGCTGTTTGCCGGCATTCCGCTGGTGCTCGCCACCGGTCCCGGGACGGAGCTGCGCCGGCCGCTCGGCATCACCATCATCGGCGGCCTGTTCGTTTCGCAGATCCTGACGCTCTACACCACGCCGGTGATTTACCTGTTGATCGACCGGTTGCGGCGGCGCGCCGAACCTGCCGCGCTGGCAGCGCCCGCGGAATAGTTGAATTGGCGGCCGCGTAGCGTATAGCGGGCGGATGACGGAATCAGATCAGACAATCCTTGCCGAGCCGGTCGCGGACTGCCCGCATTGCGGCAAGCCGATGCCGCTGTGCATCTGCGACAGTGTTACGCCGATCGAGAGCCGGATCGGGCTCCTGATTCTGCAGCATCCGCAGGAGCAGGATAGGGCGCTCGGCACCGCACGGCTGACCGCGCGCCACTTCGAGGACGCGGTGGTGCGGATCGGGCTGTCCTGGCCGAGCCTGTCGAAGGCGCTGGGGCGACCGGTGGCGGACCCGTCGCGCTGGGCGGTGCTCTATCTCGGCTCCGCCAAGGTCGCCGATCTCGACACCGATGCCGAGGTCGTTGCCGTCGAACGCAAGGCCGAGCTGGAGCCGAACCAGCGTAGCGTCCTCGGACGCATCGAAGGCATCGTGCTGCTCGATGGCACCTGGAGCCAGGCCAAGGCGCTGTGGTGGCGCAATCCCTGGATGCTGAAATGCCAGCGGGTGATTCTGGGCCCCCGCCAGCCGTCACGCTACGGTCAGCTTCGCCGCGAACCGCGCCGCGATGGACTTTCCACGATCGAGGCGGCCGGCCTGCTGCTCGCCGCGCTCGAAAAGCGGCCGGACATTGCCGAAACCCTGAATGCGAGCTTCGAGCGGATGCTGGCAAGATATCGCCAGGTGCAGCGGACGATGCCGGAACTCGCCCCAAAGCCGAAAAAGCGCGATTTTCGGCGACGGAAGCGATGAAAGCGACGCCTCATCTATCAGGCGTAAGCCATTGATTGTATGAGTGGAGGCCACGACCAGAATTGAACTGGTGTACACGGTTTTGCAGACCGTTGCGTAACCACTCCGCCACGTGGCCTCAAGCGGGGCGGATCAATACAGAGGTTCAAGGACTTAGGCAACCGGCCCCGAACCGGTTCCTGCAGAATTCTGAAACTCCAACTGCGTCGCCGGCATTGCGGCGCTCTTTAGCAGGAGGCGTACCAACCATCCGGAAATGGGATGAGCGGCCAGGGCGTCTGGTTGTCATTCGCCGGGCGTGGCGGCGGCTGGAAGCGGGGCAATGGCTGAGCCATGAAATCCTCCTGCGGCGTCGGGGCGACGGCTGCTCGCACAGCGTCCAACACCAGATCAAATTCAGCTTCGCTCATTGCGCTCTCCGGGGGTTGTGAGCGCAACGTCGCAAAATGGGTTTGTGGGCGGATTGAGCGGATCGCTTCAATTTTAGCGATCCGGCAGCCGCCCCCTCACTTGGTTACCAGAGTCTTGCTAGTGCCGTATGAACGCTATTGCCGGCGCGGTCCCACCGCACTGTGAGAAAAATCACATTTGACCAAAATGAATTCGCGTAAGTCCCAATCTCGCCTGCAGTGGAGCAGGCAGGATTGAGCTTAGGGAGACGCGGTCATGAAGGCAAGCGCTACGCGATCGGCGGCCTTGAAAACCCGCGCCCGTCGCCTGCCTGCGTCGGCAGAAGGCTAGTCTGAGCGCGGTGTGCTCCGCGGTGTTCGAGCAGTGAATCGCGCGCCCCAAACGTCGGGCCATGACTCGAATACAATTTGAGCAGCCGTTGCCCAAACCGCAGGCCCGCTTCATCCAATTTTTTGTACGCCGCCAGACAAGCTTTTGCGGAGCGGTTCCCCGTAGCCTTCGTTCCGAGCTTTGGGACATGGCCGTGGCCATGACAACGTCGGAGGAGCTGGCAACATGCAGAAATGGCTTTGTGGGGAAGCACGGCACGCGTCACTTCCGTGGCGTCGCGCGATTCTGGGCGCGATCGTCGCCGCGGGTTGTCTGGTGCCGCTAAGCGCGCAGGCGGCGGCGCCGGCGGCATGCGCGGCGCTTCAGGAGAAATATCCGGACTGGAAGGGCAAGACGCTCGTCAACGCGATCAACCCGCATACGCCGGGCTATGAATCGATCGACCCGAAAGACCCGAGCAAGTATGTCGGCTTCGACATCGATCTCGGCGAAATGATCGGTGAATGCCTCGGCTTCAAATTGACCTACAAGGCCGTGACTTTTGCCGCATTGCTGACGACGCTCGCCAGCGGGCAGGCCGACATCGTGATCTCGGACATCTACGCGACCGAGGAGCGCGCCAAGGCGGCCGACTTCATTACCTATTCGAAGGTGTTCGACGGCGTGCTGGTTGCCAAGGGCAATCCGAAGGGCATCAACGGCATCAACCTGTCGCTGTGCGGCGCGGCGGCGGCCGAAAACACCGGCTTCGTCGAGGTGCCGCTGGTGCAGGCCCTGATTCCCCAGTGCAAAGCTGCCGGCAAGCCTGAGCCGACGCTGCAGCTCTATGACAACAACGCCAACTGCATCCAGGCGATCCTGGCCGGCCGGGCCGACACCTACATCAACGACGTCAACACCGTCGACAACGCGGTGAAGGCCTATCCGGACAAGCTCGAGAAGGCGATCGCGGTGACGATCCCGTACTCTGTCGGCATCGCCGTGCCCAAGGACAAGCCGAAGTTTCGCGACGCGGTGATGGCCGCACTGACGGAGATCTACAAGTCCGGCGACCAGCTCGCGCTGCTCAAGAAGTGGGGACTTGATCCCGACAATCTCAAGGAACCGGGCCTGCTGACCGTCAACTGATGTCCCTGTTCCTGCACTATCTCAGCCTGCCTTACCTGCTCGCGGGCATCGAGCTCACCCTGGAGGTGACCGCCCTCGGGCTCGCAGGCGGGCTGATCCTCGGCCTGATCCTGGCCTGGATGCAGCTCAGCCACCTCTGGTGGCTCTCGGCGATCGCGCGCGGCTACACCGTGATCTTCCGCGGCACGCCGCTGATCCTGCAGATGGTGTTCGCCTACGACGCGCTGCCGCATATCGGCATCAAATTGCCGGCCGTGCTGGCGGCCGGCCTCGCGCTCGCCTGCAACGAGGCGCCATTCATTGCCGAGATGCTGCGCGCCGGCGTGCTCGGCGTCGAGCGCGGACAGATATCAGCGGGACAGGCGCTCGGCATGACGCCGGCGGTGCTGATGCGGCGGGTGATCGCGCCGCAGGCGATCCGCACCATGATCCCGGCCTTCGGCAACGAGTCCGTCAGCGCGTTGAAGAATTCGTCGCTGGCCTCCGTGATCGCGGTCCAGGAATTGACGCTGCGAAGCACGCAGCTTGCGTCCTCGACCTTCGATTTCTTCTCGATCTTCTTCGCCTCCGGCTTGATCTATCTCGTGCTGACCGGCGCGATCAGCGGCATTCAGCTCGCCTTGGAATGGTTGCTCGATCTCGATCGTGCCTCACGCAAGCGCACGCTCGCCGATTATCTGCCCTGGCGTCGGGTGGATCTCCTGACCAAGCTGGAGCTTGCGGAGAAGACTGCGCCGCCGGTCGACGTTGCGGCGCGCATAGAGCCGGACATTCCGGCGCCGCTGTCGAGGACGCTGACGCCGGAGGAGCGTGCCAGACGCACCGCCACGATCGCGCGCAACAATGTCGCCGTCGAGGTGAAGGATCTGCGCAAGAGCTATGGCGCGCAAGATGTGCTCGACGGCTTGGATCTCACGGTTCGCGTCGGCGAGGTCATCGCGCTGCTCGGACCCAGCGGCTCCGGCAAGAGCACGCTGCTGCGCTGTATCAATCATCTGGAGAATTGGGATGCCGGCGCGGTGCGTGTCGGAGGACGGCGGCTCGGCTTCGACGACGACGGCAGGCCGCTGTCGCCGCGCGCGATCGCCAATGAGCGCGCCAATGTCGGTGTCGGCATGGTGTTCCAGCAGTTCAACCTGTTCAGCCACCTGACGGCCAAGGAGAACGTCGCGGGTCCCTTGCGCTGGGTCCATGGCATGACACGAATTGACGCCGAGCGTCGCGCGCGCGAACTGCTCGACCGCGTCGGCCTGAGCCATCGCGCTGATGCGCTGCCGCGGCACCTGTCGGGCGGGCAGCAGCAGCGGGTGGCGATCGCCCGCGCGCTGGCGCCGAACCCGAGCGTGTTGCTTCTGGACGAGCCGACCTCGGCACTCGATCCCGAACTCGTCAACGAAGTCCTGGAAGTGATCCGGCGGCTCGCCATCGACGACGGCCTGACCATGATCATCTCGACGCATCAGATCCGCTTCGCCGATGAGGTGGCCGACCGCGTCGCCTTCCTGAGCGGCGGCAGGATCCTGGAGGAGGGGCCGGCGCATGAGGTGCTGTCCAATCCGCGCCATCCCGTCACCGCGCGCTTCCTCAGCGTGATGGAAGCCGACAAGACGCCGGAGCCGGTGAGATGAAGCGTCACGCGCCAGAACTTCGATCGTTCCGATCCCCCGAAGAGGCACTTGCATGAGGCACTTTACCCTGCCGGTCTCGCCGGCCACGGTCCACTGGGGCTACTTCAGCAAGAAGGTCGCGCCAGCGCTGACATTGCGCTCGGGCGACCGCGCCACCATTGAGACGCTGACCCATCACGCCAATGACGATTACGAGCGCATGATCGCGGGTGATCCCGGCGCCGAGAGCGTGTTCCACTGGACGCGCGAGCACAAGGCGGTGGCGCGCCGCGGCTCCGGCCCGACCGAGGGGCCATTCATCCGCGGGGCGGGTGAGGGGCTTGGCGTGCATCTTTTGACCGGGCCGGTTGCGATCGAGAACGCCGAGCCCGGCGATGTTTTGGAGGTGCGCATCCTCGACATCAGGCCGCGTCCGAGCTGCAGCGCTTGCCACGCCGGCCGCTGCTTCGGCTCGAACGTCGCAGCCAATTGGGGCTTCCATTATCACGATCTCATCGAAGAGCCGAAGCCGCGCGAGGTGATCACGATTTTCGAGCTCGACACCTCGGGCGAGCCGTTCGCGAAGGCCGTCTACAACTACGTCTGGACGCCGCAGACCGATCCCGATGGCATCGTGCACGCCACCATCGATTATCCCGGCGTGCGGGTCGACCATGCGACCATCCGCAAGCGTGAGAACATTCTCACCGGCATCAAGGTGCCGGCGCGGCTGCATTTCGGGACCATGGGGCTGGCGCCGTCGGAGGCCGACTATGTCAGCTCGATCCCGCCGAGCTATACCGGCGGCAATATCGACGACTGGCGGATCGGGAAGGGAGCGCGGATGTATTATCCGGTAGCCGTCCCCGGCGCGTTCTTCTCGGTCGGCGACCCCCATGCTGCACAAGGCGACAGCGAACTCGGCGGCACCGCGATCGAGACTTCGCTGACCGGGGATTTCGAATTCATCCTGCACAAGAACAATGATCTCGGCGGAACCGCGCTCGAGGGCCTTACGCATCCGATGCTGGAGACCGACCATGCCTGGTCGGTCTATGGCTTCACCTATCCGAACTATCTCGCCGAGCTCGGCGCCGGTGCGCAGACCGAGATTGCCAACCATTCCAGCCTCGACCGTGCGATGCGAGACGCGTTCCGCAAGCTGCGGCGGTTCCTGATGACCGTGCACCGGCTGAGCGAAGACGAGGCGATCTCGTTGATGTCGGTCGGCGCCGATTTCGGCGTTACCCAGGTGGTCGACGCCAATTGGGGCGTGCACGGCACGATCCGCAAGAACGTCTTCAGGTGCGACTAATGCCTTGAGAATGGACCGCTTTTGATCGTGGGTTGAATTTGCCGGCGTCGTTTTGACGCCGCCATTTTGGCGGAGGACTGCGCTTGTCTGGCACGCGGGTTGCTTCGATCGGCCCTGATTGGGTCGAACCGATGAGCTTCCGTCCGTTCACGAGTGAATCCTACGCGCGAGACGACCGCCTGGAGGCCTGGCGGGACGTGCTGGCTGCGGTCGGCCTGCAGCCGGCTTCCGCAAGCGCATTCGACGACGGTCACGCGACGGCCTCGCATCGCAACGCCGTGGGCGTGGCGCTGAGCCGGATCGCGGCGGGATCGCAGGGGATCGCGCCGCTGCCGCAATCGGGGGAGGGATTGCCGATCGCGCTGCTCCCGATCGAGGACGGCGTGATGCTGCGGCAAGGCGCGAGCCACCGTATCGTTCCCGTCGGCCATCTCCTGCTGCTGCCGCGGCATGGCGACTGGAGCCTGATGTTCCAGCGCGATATGCGCGCGATCATCCTCTCTGTTGCAGCCGAAGCGCGGCACGGCCGCCTCATCGGCAGGCCGATCGCGTCCGAAGCCCGCATTATCGCGCCCGCCGGTCTTGCCGATGTGTTCTCGCGATTGCTGGATGCAACCTCCCGCACCCTGGAGACGCTGAGCGACGTCGAATGGGCGGCCATTGCGCAAAGCCTCGTCGATCTTCTCTTGACGCTTGCGCACCAGTCCACCTCTCCCGCCTCAGAGGTCGCCGGTACGGCCACGCAAGCCGCGATCCTGCACCGGATTTGCCAGAGCATCGAGCGCAACCTCGACAATCCCGAGCTTGCGCCGTCGCGTGTCGCGCAGGCCGAAGGGATTTCCGAGCGCTACCTGCAGAAGCTGTTCGAGGGCGTCGGCGACAATTTCTCGCACTATGTACGCGAGCGGCGGCTGCAGCGCGCCTGGGCTGATCTGTCGAACCTGGCCGAGGCGCATCGATCAATCTCGGAGATCGCCTATCGGTACGGCTTTAGCGACTCCGCGCATTTCAGCCGCGCCTTCCGTCATCGCTTTGGTCTGCCACCGCGCGAGTTTCGCCAGCAGGAGGCCGAGCGCGCGGCGCCGTCGTCGATCGCCGCGGGTCAGCGCGGCTGGCCGCAGGAGGCGCTTGCGCAACTGCGAACGCATCAGCCATCGAGCGTCGGAAGGAATATGGCCGCCGTCACAACGGGGCCGGCGCACGAAGGCGGACGGGAGCATCGCGCGGCCCACCACCATCTCTCCGTCGACGCGAACCGCGTGCATTGGGGCTACTTCAGCCGCACGCTTGCGCCGCAGGCCGAGATCAATTCCGGCGACACGATCACGATCGAAACCCTGACCCAGCATGCGTCTGATGATCCTGAAAGAATGATCACGGGTGATGCCGGCGCCGAAAGCGTGTTCGGCTGGACCAATGACCGCAAGAACGTCGACCGTCGCGGCGCCGGTCCGATGGACGCCTCGGTGTTCGGGCGCGGCGCGGGCGAGGGGTTCGGCGTGCATATCTGCACTGGCCCGATCGCGGTCAAGGACGCGCAGCCTGGCGATGTCCTGGAGGTGCGCATCCTCGATATCGTGCCGCGGCCGAGCCGCAATCCGCATTATGAGGGCAGGGTATTCGGCTCCAGCGTCGCGGCCTGGTGGGGCTATCACTACAACGAGTTGCTCGCCGGCCCCAAGCCGCGCGAGGCGGTGACGATCTACGAGATATTTGACCACGACGAGACGCCGCATGCGCGTGCGCTCTATTCCTACCGCTGGGAACCGCAAACCGATCCATTCGGCGTGGTTCATACGACCTACGATTATCCCGGCATTCCCGTCGCACCTGGTTCGGTGAGGCGCCGCCACGCCGTGCTCGACGGCATCCGCATTCCGCTCCGGCCGCATTTCGGCGTGATCGCGGTCGCGCCGCGCGAAGTTGATTTCGTCGATTCCGTGCCGCCGTCCTATTTCGGCGGCAATCTGGACAATTGGCGGCTCGGCAAGGGGACGACCATCTATCTTCCGGTATCGGTGCCAGGCGCGCTGCTCTCGGTCGGCGATCCCCATGCCGCCCAAGGCGACGGCGAGTTGAGCGGGACGGCGATCGAATGCTCGATGACCGGCACGTTTCAGGTGATCCTGCACAAGAAAGGCAATCTGGCCGGCCAACCGTTTGCCGATCTCAGCTATCCCCTGATCGAGACCGCGACCGATTGGGTGCTGACCGGCTTCAGCCACCCGAACTATCTCGCCGAGTTCGGCGCGCAGGGACAGAGCGAGGTCTATGCAACGTCCTCGCTCGACCTTGCGATGAAGGACGCCTTCCGCAAGATGCGGCGCTTCCTGATGAACATCAAAGGTCTCAGCGAGGACGAGGCGATCGCGCTGATGTCGGCAGCGGTCGATTTCGGCGTCACCCAGGTCGTCGACGGCAATTGGGGCGTGCATGCGATCCTGAGCAAGCGGTTGTTCGAGGACGCGGCACTGTCGCGATAACAGAAGGATACCGACATTGAGATTCCACATGATCGCAGGCGGGCCAAAGCCCGTCGCGCCCTTCAGCCACGCTGTCGAGGCCGACGGCTTTGTCTTCGTCACCGGCCAGATGCCGGACACGCCCGCTAGTCCCGGCGTATTGCCTGATGGCATCGTCGCGCAGACCAAGGCGGTGATGGAAAATCTGCGCGTTGTGCTCGAGGGTCTCGGTCTCGGCTTC
Source organism: Bradyrhizobium elkanii WSM2783 (assembly GCF_000472865.1). Lineage (GTDB taxonomy): Bacteria > Pseudomonadota > Alphaproteobacteria > Rhizobiales > Xanthobacteraceae > Bradyrhizobium > Bradyrhizobium elkanii_A. Next base: position 19,469 of record NZ_AXAP01000031.1, read on the forward strand.
GAGCACATCGTCATGTCGCGCATCTATCTCACGCGCTTCAAGGAAGACTACGCCGCCATGAACGAGACGTATCGCAGCTATTTCCCGCCGGACCGCCTGCCGGCACGCACTTGCGTCGGCGTCACCGGGCTTGCTTATGACGCGCTGATCGAGATCGATCTGGTGTGCCGCCGGCCGTGAGTGCCGGCGCATTCACGATTGATCGCGCGGCCCGCCACGCCGTCGTCCTCGCGAAAGCGAGGACCCATAACCACAGGGTGTTGTGGCTCGAGCAAGCGGTTGCAGCGGAGCACACTACGCACGGAAATAGCTTCCCCGACGCGCGTTCGTCGCAAACGTCTGTTGTCTCGCTACATCGCTGGACCGCTCCCCAATGCGGGCCCCTCAAAACACCAGTGAACGGTGCACATGCACCCCCGCTATCGCACCATCGCCGACCGCAAGCGATACCGAATGCGGTGCTCGCGCGACGTCTCCGCACGCAAAGGCGCCGCGCACCGTCGTTTGCTTGGTCTCGTCGGTTCGGATCTGAGTGCCGAACGGAGTCGTTTCCAATTCGCAGCCAAGCGTCTCAGCCAATGGCGTGGAGGGCGCATTGCGCGTTGCCGTGAACAGGCCGGCGAAAGGCAGGACGCGTCCGTCTTGCAGCCTCACGTCTGCGTGGCCTTCGATGCTTGCGACCGGACCTGCCTCGATCGTAACGCCACGCGCAGCAAGCTCGGCGCGGGCGTTCGCGTCCGGCTCGAAGGCACCGTTGAGCAGGAGCGTCACGTCTCCCCATTCCGTAAACAGAACGACGTGATGGAGCACGTCGGGGCTCGTGGCGATTACACCGATCCGTCCCTCATTCAGTTCATATCCGTGACAATAGGGGCAGTGAAAGATGCTACTGCCCCAGCGCTCGGCGAGCCCATCAAGAGGAGGGAGTGCATCGCTGACGCCGGTGGCAAGGATAAGCCTCTTGCCACGATAGAACTCGCCGTCGGCTGTTGTCACCGCGAAACCATCTCCTCGCCGCTTGGCGTCGGTAGCGGTCCCCTCGAGCCATGTGAGCGTCGGATAGGCCGTGAGCTGTTCTCGCGCAGTGCGCGCGATCTCGGCCGGATCGACCCCGTCCTGACCAAGAAAGCCATGGGATTCCGAGGCGAACCGGTTGCGCCGGACGCCTGCGTCAACGACGAGCACCTTGCGCCGGGCGCGCAACAATTGAAGGGCCGCAGCCATGCCGGCGTAGCTGCCGCCAATGACGATCACGTCATGAAGCATTTCGGTTCCTTTCCTTGTGCGCCACACGACGCCGCGAGAATTCCGCACTGAGATCGGCGATGGCGATGGCGCCGAAGCGATCGAGCAGTAGCGCCCCTGCTTCGGCGAAAGCTCCGTCCAAAACGGCGTTCAGCGCTTCGCCGGGCTCAGCCATGCGCAAAAGAGTATGAAGCACGGAGAAGGAGCGGCCGTCTCGCATCATGTAACTTCGTATATTACATGATATGCCGAGTTTCAAGGCGAGCTTGGCACAAAGTCATCCCGTTGCATCGAATGCGACGAGACGCTGCGAACGCTATGTGCGCGACGGCGCTATTCTATTGATCTGCAGGGAAGTCGGCGTGCCGCCGTATCGCGGAAAGAGATATTCTCCCCACTCGGCGATGGTGGGCCATTCAGCAGCACTTGGCAGGGCCGGATGCATTGCGAGATGCGCGCGAATGGAGTCAGGAAGAAAGCGCCAATTCGGCGTGAAAGAAAACAGCAGCGCATCGCGCCGTGAAAGGCCGCGATTCGGATGCGTTCCATGGAGGAGACGATAGTCCACCGCCACTGCATCGCCACGGCGCAGATTGAGCGTGATCTGTCCTTCGTGGTCAGTGAGGGCCGGGTGGTCGGGCGCCAACTGCTCGGCGGCTGCGCTATGCGGCTCGGGCAGTTCGGAGTGGATCGGCAGACTGCGCAGATGAGAACCCGGAAGAATTCGCAATGCGCCCGTCCGGTCACTCGTGTCTGAGAGGTAGCACAGGATTGCGATCTGCGGGGCGGTCGGCGCGAAACTGATGGAGTGGTCCCAGCACCACCAGTCCTGGTGCCATAGCAGCGCAGGCGTAGAGGCGCCTTTGGATGAGATGTAGGCCGAAATCCAGCGCAGGTCGTCAGCCCCGACTGTAGATCCGATCCGACCGAGCACGGATGTCCGGCAGAGCAAGCGCGTGACGATTGGATCATTCCAGCGCAATGGGACGAGATCGTTCCCAACGCGGTTCATCATCGGATCATGCGGCTGTGCGAGTCGGTGGTGGACCTGCTTTTCGATCTCTTGCAAGTCCGGCTCTTCAAAGAGCGCCGGGATGGTCGTGAAACCGTCGACAGCAAATTTGCTCGAACCAGACATGCGGGCTCCATTAGGCGGATGAAATCCCATTAGGAGATTCATCCAACGGCCGAAAGCTGAGCGATCGGCTCAAGCGATTCGAACGCGTGCGCCCTTGACGAAAGGTGCACGCTCATATAGGAACCAATCAGTTCCAGAACTATTTGGTTCCAAATATGCCAACCCAAGACACGTTGAGCGCCACATTTGGCGCGCTGGCTGATCCGACGCGCAGGGCAATCCTCGCGCGACTGTTGGAAGGCGAGGCCTCGGTCGCCGAACTGGCCAAGCCGTTCGCGCTGACGCCCCGGGCTGTCTCCAAGCATGTCGCCGTGTTGGAAGCGGCGGGCCTGGTGACGAAGGGCCGCAATGCCCAGCGGCGTCCGTCACGGATCGTCGCCAGTCCGTTGATCGAGATCGATTCCTGGCTCGCCAACTATCGCAAGCTCTGGCTACGGCGCTTCGACAAGCTCGAAAGCCATCTGGCAAAGCAAACGGGAGGAGAATGATGGAGAGAGGCAAGGTGACCTTGGAAGAGACGCCGCTGGGCGCCACCATTCAACGCTGGTTTCCAGCCCCGCCCGATCTCGTCTACCGCAACTGGATTGAAGCCGAACAGATCCGGCATTGGTTTGCGACCGACGGCTACGAGGTCACTGGCTGCGAGATTGATGCACGGCCAGGAGGAAAGTGGCGGGTCGATTTTCGCTCCTCGACCGGGCACGTCTATTTCGAGCGCGGTGAGTTCCGGGAAATGGTGCCGGGGAAGTTGCTCGCGCTGACCCTGACCCAGGTCGATGGCGCCCACTCAGGACCGGACTCTGATCACCGTCACCTTCGAGGCTTCACGCGGCGGCACTGACATGACGTTCCATCAGGTTGGCTACGACAGCAGTCTGCGCCGCGACGGCAATGCCGAGGGCTGGCAGGAATGCTTCGACAAGCTCATCGCCCGCCTCACAAGCTCGAACGCCTGAAAGGAGAAGCATATGAGCAGGAATGCAGCAGACGAGCAGGAGGTCCGCGCTCTTTTCGCCGACTGGCTGCGCACTTCATCCGCGCTGGACATCGACGGCGCCATGCGTCCTCTCGATCCCGATATTCACTCCTATGAACATGTCGCGCCACTTCAGTACCGCGGTATCGATGCCATTCGCGAAGTCTGCCAGCAGGGCTTCGACCTGATCAAGGGGGACTTCGAATGGGACATTCCTGATCTTCAGGTGATCGTGCGCGATGACATTGCCATCGCGTGGGGCCTCAACCGCATGCGCTACCGCTCAGCTTCAGCGCCGGAGATCGAGAATTGGTCGCGAAGCACGAGAGTGTTTCAGAAGAAGGATGGGCAATGGAAGATGATCCACCAGCATCTTTCCGTCCCGGCCGATCCAAAGACCGGACAGGCCAGATTCGACCTGAAGCCCTGACATGGCGATTGCCGAGCAGCCCGGTGGTTCGCGCCGTTATCTCTTCGAACTGTGCGGAGGGGTCCATTTGGTCCTTTGCAAGCCGGGAAGGCTTTGTTATAGGGCTGACCGCAAGCGAAACGCCGGTTTCGCCCATTCCTCGGTAGCTCAGCGGTAGAGCATTCGACTGTTAATCGAATGGTCGCTGGTTCGAATCCAGCCCGGGGAGCCAATTCCTCAATTAAATCAAGCTGTTAGCCCAATTTCCTAAGCTCCTGGTTTCGCGCTTGCGCGGCCCGGGCAAGGCGGATTCGTATCCAACCTCCAGATTCGACTCGTCCTGACGGGCGCGACTCAGTCACATCCGCGTGGCACTTTGCGGATTTGATGCGGACAGCCGCCAAATCGACTCATTCATCGTCGATTTTTGGTTAAGCAGGGCTCCTTGCGAGGTGATTCCATGGCCGTCTTCGACACCGATGTGCCGAAAACAACACCCTCGATCGTCCCGAGCGACATCCCGACCATGAGCGACGACGAATGCCTTCGGCGGCTCGCGCAGATCGTCGAAGAGCACGATTCCACCTGTCTTGACGAAGCTGCGAGGCTGATCGGCCGGCTTGCCGTCGCGATCGAATAGGCGCTGTTCCCCTGCAAGAACTCGCGGGCCGGTATGGCCCATCGGGCGTGTTGCGTTTTGATCCTGCTTGTTCCAAAAGACGGGCGGTCTCACTCCCGTCGCGGCCGCGCCGCGCGACTTGCAGGTTTCAGCCTATGTCCGGTTTCTCGACCGCGCGCCAGAAAATGGTCGATGGCCAGGTGCGCACCAGTGACGTCACCGATGCGCGTATTCTCGATGCGATGCTTGCCGTGCCGCGCGAGGCCTTCGTTCCCGAAAGCAAGCGCGCGCTGGCCTATCTCGATCTCGACCTCGATGTCAGCGAGGGCGGCGCGACGAAGCGCTACCTGATCAAGCCAGCCGTGATGGCGAAGATGCTGCAGGCGGCTGAGATCAATTCGACTGACCGCGTTCTGGTCGTCGGCTGCGCGACTGGCTACGCGGCTGCCGTGGTCGCACGGCTCGCCGGGGAGGTGTTTGCCACCGAAAGCGAGCCCGCGCTCGCCGACCAGGCCAAGGTCGCGCTTGCGGGGACCGGTGCCGCCAACGTGACCGTGCGCGCGGCGCCGGCGGCGAAGGGCGATGTCGCGGACGCGCCGTTCGACGTCATTTTCCTCAATGGTGCCACCGAGATCGTGCCGCAGGAACTCTACGAGCAGCTCCGCGAGGGTGGGCGATTGGTCGGGGTGTTTGCCTTGTCGCAGCCGCAACGGGCCGCCGTCGTGACACATACCCACGGGGATTTCGGGCATCGGCCGCTATTCGATGCCGTGGCGCCGCTCCTGCCGGGCCTGGAGCGCTTGCCGGCTTTCGTGTTCTAATAAGATGCATCGTCCGGGAGGGAGGAGGGCCTCTTTCCAGGCGTTCCGGCGAATGCGGATTCACAACTAAAGGCGGATTCACGGCCGGCGCGAAGCGAGAAAGTTCGTATGGTGGCGGCTTGGTGGCGATTCGAAGCGTTAAAATCCCGTTCTGAATCAGAAGTGTGGCCCGTTTGCCCCACGTGAAGAGTTTCCGCCGGGTTCCGTTGCGAGGTAGTTCCGTCCAGCCTAGCTGCGGAATAAGGTGAGGCGGGACTCACTTCGATCGAAGCGGCGCCCGGTTCATGGTCTCGAGCCGGGTGGTGAATAGCAATGGATGGATTATTGGGGATGCGTGGGGTGAAGGTTGTCACCGGAGCCGCGGCAGCGGTCCTTTTGTTGGCGTGCATGGGACCGACGCCGGCCCTGGCCGATACGATCGAGGCCGCATTGGTTCGCGCCTATCAGACCAATCCGCAACTCAATGCGCAGCGCGCCTTCGTGCGATCCACCGACGAAAACGTGCCGCAAGCGTTGTCGGGCTACCGGCCGAGAGTGTCGATCACGGCGAGCGGCGGTTATCAGTATACCGATGCCATCTCGGGTGGGGTGGCTGCGCATGGAACGCAGGTCCCGCGCGCCGTCGGCGCCACGATTTCGCAGACCCTGTTCAATGGATTTCAGACCGGCAACCGAACGCGGGCCGCGGAGAGCCAGGTTTCCGGCTCACGCGAAGCGTTGCGGAATATCGAACAGACCGTGCTGTTCAGCGCTGCCTCGATCTACATGGATTACCTGCGCGATGCGGCGATCGTGGAGGTTCAGCGCAGCAACACACGCGTGCTCGAGCAGACGCTCAAGCAGACCCGCGACCGATTCAATGTCGGTGAGGTGACGCGCACCGACGTCGCGCAATCGGAGGCGCAACTTGCCGCCGGCCGCACGCAGCAGCTCACGGCCGAATCGCAACTGACCACGACGCGATCGAACTTCCGGCGCATCATCGGCAGTGAACCGACGAATCTCGCGCCGGGCTCACCGGTCGACCGTTTCCTGCCGCCCACCCTCAATGCCGCCATCGAACTCGCGCTGACGCAGAACCCGAACGTGACCGCGGCGATGTTTGGCGTCGACGTCAACTTCCTCAACGTCAAGATCGCTGAGGGCGCGCTCTTTCCGAGCGTGACGCTGCAGGCGAGCGCGCAGCAGGCCTACGATCAGACGCTGGTCATCCAGCGCCAGTTCCAGGCGTCGGCGATCGCGCAGATTGCGGTGCCAATATACCAGGGCGGTGCCGAATATTCGCTGATCCGCCAAAATAAGGAATCGCTGGCCCAGCAGCGCCTTGTGCTCGAACAGACGCGCGACCAGGCCCGAGCCAATGTCGTCACGGCATGGGGCCAGTTGGTGGCTGGTAAGGCCCAGGTGTCTTCGGCGCAGGCGCAAGTGACGGCATCCGAGATTGCGCTCAACGGCGTGCGCGAGGAAGCCAAGGCCGGACAGCGCACCACGCTCGACGTGCTGAACGCGCAGCAGGCGCTGGTCAACGCCCGCAACGCGCTCGTGGTCGCGCAGCATGATCGTGTCGTTGCTTCCTACAGCGTGCTGCAGGCCGTGGGCCGGCTGCAGCCCCAGGTGCTCAACCTGCCGACCCAAACCTACGATGCGAGCGTTCACTACCAGCAGGTGCGTGATAGCTGGGCCGGGGTTCGAACGCCCGACGGCCGCTGATCGTCGCTTCGGCATATTGCTCTAAATAGACAGTTGGGCCCGCTTGCTAGCGGGCCCATCGCATTTCTGAGCATTCGTTTGTCCCGCGCGCGACCGCCGACTCCATATGTCGCGTGGCGGTCATGAAGACGCCGCAAAACTTCGAAGCGCGTTGCTTGCAATCGATTGTTGCCCTGACATACCGTTTCCATAGGCAACACAACGATTCGCAACGGCTTTTTGCGTCCATCGCTGCGGATCGGTTGCCGTGAGGGCGAACGCACCGCGTGCAACGCACCGGTAACCGTTGATCTGGGGACAAGTCCGGACTCGAGCGATGAAAAATTCCGGCCGCTTCATCCGGAACGGCCGAATCTCGTGTGGCTTGGTGTAGGATAATTTCGATGTGGAGTCGGAAATGACGCAACCTGCAAAGGTCCAAGAGCCCTCCATGGAGGAGATTCTGGCGTCGATCCGTCGCATCATTGCCGATGATGAGGCCAAGCCCGCTTCCGCGGATAAACCCGCAAACGACAGGCCGGCAAGCGTTGCGACGCCGGAGAAACCGGCGGTCGCCGCCGCGCCTGCCCCCAAGCCGGTAGTGAAGGACATTCCGCCGCCGCCGACTCCTGCGGCGGCGAAGCCAGCGCCAGCAGCGCCAAAACCTGCGCCGGCGCCACCACCAGCCAAAACGAACAGCCAGGACGACATCGACGCCATGCTGGCGAGCCTCGATGAGGCGACGCAGGAGGCCGAAGTCAGGCCGCCGCAACCCGACGGCGACGTATTCGAACTGACTGACGAAATGGCCCTGCCGGATCCGACGCCGACGCCCAAGCCGCCGCCACCGACCTTTCAGAAAGTTGAACCGCAGGACGACATCGAATTCACGGAAGCCACCAAGCCACCGCCGTCTCCACCGCGGCAGCCGGCCTATGAGCCGGCGACCGAGAGTTCCTCCTATGGTCAGCAGCCAATCCTGTCGCGCACGACCATGAACGCGGTCGAAAGCGCGTTCAATTCGCTGGCCAATACCGTGCTCAGCAACAATGCACGGACGCTGGAGGATCTGGTCAAGGAAATGCTGCGGCCGATGCTCAAATCATGGTTGGACGACAACCTGCCGGGGCTGGTCGAGCGGATCGTGAAAGCCGAGATCGAGCGGGTTTCGCGGGGGCGTTAGCCGCCCGGGCCGCGAAGCCCCCTCAATTCAGCCATCCCTAATGGGTGTTATGGCGGTTTGGACGCGGCAGTCCGGTTGACTTGGCGCGTTCGGACGGCTTTTTAGCGCTCTCAAGCATCCCCATTTGTAGTGCCATGATCGAGAAAAACTACCAGCCTGCCGATATCGAAAGCCGGATGTCCCGCGTCTGGGAGGAGAGTGGCGCCTTCAAGGCCGGCCGCCCCGAGCGGCAAGACGCCGCGCCGTTCACCATCGTGATCCCGCCGCCGAACGTGACGGGCTCGCTGCACATGGGACATGCGCTGAACAATACGCTGCAGGACATCCTCTGCCGCTTCGAGCGCATGCGCGGACGCGACGTGCTCTGGCAGCCCGGCACCGACCATGCCGGCATCGCCACCCAGATGGTGGTCGAGCGGCAGTTGATGGAACGGCAGGAGCCGGGCCGTCGCGAGATGGGCCGCGCCAAATTCCTCGAGCGGGTCTGGCAGTGGAAGGCCGAGAGCGGCGGCACCATCATCAACCAGCTCAAGCGGCTGGGCGCCTCCTGCGATTGGTCGCGCGAGCGCTTCACGATGGATGAGGGCCTGTCGCGCGCCGTCGTGAAGGTGTTCGTCGAACTCCACCGCCAAGGGCTGATCTACAAGGACAAGCGGCTGGTCAACTGGGACCCGAAGCTGCTCACCGCGATCTCCGATCTCGAGGTGCAGCAGGTCGAGGTCAAGGGCCATCTGTGGTACCTGCGCTATCCGCTCGAGGGCAGGGCGTTCAGCCCCGACGATCCCGCAAGCTTCATCGTGGTCGCGACGACCCGTCCCGAAACCATGCTCGGCGATACCGCGGTGGCCGTGCATCCGGACGACGAGCGCTACAGTGCGCTGGTCGGCAGCCACGTGATCCTGCCATTGGTCGGCCGCAAGATTCCGATCGTGGCCGACGAATATTCCGATCCGGAGAAGGGCTCTGGCGCGGTGAAGGTCACGCCGGCGCACGACTTCAACGACTTCGAGATCGGCAACCGCCATGGGCTGCCGCGGATCAGCGTGCTCGACCAGGAAGGCAAGCTCTCGCTTGTCGGCAACGAGGACTATCTGCGCGGCCTGCCCGAGGGCGCGCTGCATTTCGCCGAGGAATTCCATGGCATCGAGCGCTTTGCCGCGCGCAAACAGCTCGTCGCGCGGTTGGAGGATTTCGGCTTTCTCGAGAAGATCGAGCCGAACACGCATATGGTGCCGCATGGCGACCGTTCCGGCGTGGTCATCGAGCCGTTCCTCACCGACCAATGGTACGTCGACGCCAACACGCTGGCGCAGCCGGCGATCGCGGCCGTGCGCGCGGGCGAAACCAGTTTCGTGCCGAAGAACTGGGAAAAGACCTATTTCGAATGGATGGAGAACATCCAGCCCTGGTGCATCTCGCGCCAGCTCTGGTGGGGCCATCAGATCCCGGCGTGGTACGGGCCCGACGGCAAGGTGTTCGTCGCCGAGACCGAGGAAGAGGCCGTGGGCAACGCGCTCGGCTACTACGTCGAGCAGGAAGTCATCACGCCGGAGCAGGGCCACGACATGGCGGTGGACCCCGCCAAGCGCGAGGGCTTCATCACCCGCGATGAAGACGTGCTCGACACCTGGTTCTCGTCCGCGCTGTGGCCGTTCTCGACGCTTGGCTGGCCGGACGAGACGCCGGAGCTGCAGCGCTACTATCCGACCAACACGCTGGTCACCGGTTTCGACATCATCTTCTTCTGGGTGGCGCGGATGATGATGATGGGCCTTCACTTCACGAAGGAGGTGCCGTTCTCGACCATCTATATGCACGCCCTCGTCCGCGACGAGAAGGGCGCCAAGATGTCGAAGTCGAAAGGCAACGTCATCGATCCCCTGCATCTGGTCGACGAATACGGCGCCGACGCGCTGCGCTTCACGCTGGCGGCGATGGCGGCGCAGGGGCGTGACATCAAGCTGTCGACCCAGCGCGTCGACGGCTATCGCAGCTTCGCCACCAAGCTCTGGAACGCCTGCCGTTTTGCCGAGATGAATGGCGCCGCCCTGACGGCCGGATTTGATCCAACCAGCGTGAAGGAGACGCTGAATCGCTGGATCATGCATGAGACCACGCTTGCGGCTCGCGAAGTGACCGAAGCGATCGAGGCGTACCGCTTCAACGACGCGGCAGGCGCGGTCTACCGCTTCGTCTGGAACGTGTTCTGCGACTGGTATGTCGAGCTGACCAAACCGCTGTTGATGGGCGAGGACGGACCCGCGAAGACCGAGACCCGCGCCATGATCGCATGGGTGCGCGACGAGATCCTGAAGCTGCTGCACCCGTTCATGCCGTTCATCACCGAGGAGCTCTGGGCCGTCACAGCGAAGCGCGACGGTGTTCTGGCGCTGGCGCCATGGCCGCGCAAGGCGCGCGCGCTAACGCCTGAGCAGATCGCCACGCTTTCGCTGGCAGGGCCGACCGACGCGCTCATCCCGCCCGTGATCGGCGCGTTGGAAGATGACCCCGAGGAATTCAGCGACCCTGAAGCCGAGGCCGAGATCGGCTGGGTGGTCGATCTCGTCAGTGCGATCCGTTCGGTGCGCGCGGAGATGAACATCCCACCGTCCACGTTGACCCCGTTGGTGCTTGTGGACGCTTCCGCTGAGACAAAGGCGCGGGGGCAGCGCTGGAACGATGTCGCCAAGCGGCTGGCGCGGCTGGCCGACATCTCCTTTGCCGATGCTGCCCCGGAAGGCGCCGTGCAGCTATTGGTGCGCGGCGAGGTCGCGGCGCTGCCGCTGAAGGGCGTGATCGATCTTGGCGCCGAGCGCGCGCGGCTCGAGAAGGAAATCGCCAAGGCCGACGCCGACATCAAGCGCGTCGACGCCAAGCTTTCCAACGAGAAGTTCGTCGCCAACGCGCCGGAAGAGATCGTCGAAGAGGAAAAGGAAAAGCGCGAGGCGGCGCTGGAGCGCAAGGCAAAGATCCTCGAGGCGCTCGAGCGGCTGAAGAAGGCGTCTTGAGAGAAGTTGTAGGGAGGGCACGCTGCGCTTTGCCCACCCTGCAATCCGTGGCGAAAACTCGCTTAGACGAACGTGAAGTCGCTCGCGTGGAGCTGATCGAGCGTCGTGTTCCTGATCTCGACCGAGTTGTTGTCGTCGAAGGTGATCACGACGCTCGTTCCGTTTTGTGCCATGTGCGACTGCACGGCGTTGAAATCGGCAAAGACCGTGCGGTTGATCTGAATCAGATCCTGCGCGCCATCGGTGTTCTGGAAGTCGAGAATGACATCCTTGCCGAAGCCGGGGGCGAACATGAAAGTGTCGTTGCCCGCGCCGCCTGACAACGTATCGTTACCGCCGCCGCCATTGAGCCGGTCGTCGCCGCTGCCGCCGTACAGGAGCTCGTTGCCGGTTCCGCCCATCAGCGTGTCGTTGCCGTCATCGCCGAACATCTGGGTCGCCGCCGGACCGCCCTTCATTGAGTCATTGCCGGCGCCGCCGTAAAGGGTGTCGTTGCCGCCGCCGCTGGACAGGTAATCATTACCGTCGCCGCCCTTGATGACATTGGTGGCCCATCCGCCATAGAGCTGATCGTTGCCGGCGCCGCCGTCGAGCAGGGCGCCGGTATCGGCATTACCGGCCTTGATGATGTCGTTGCCATCGTCGCCGTAGAGTTGATCGGTCGCGGTCGCAATGCCGGGTCCGCCATCGATCGTGTCGTCACCGGCGCCGCCATGGATCACGTCGGCACCGGCGCCGCCGTAGATCACGTCCTTGCCCGGACCACCGTCGATGACGTCATTGTCGGTCGACGCGCCGAAGAACAAGTCCTGGCGGCCGCTCATGTCATAGTGGATCGCCTTGTTCTGATAGAGATTCCAGGTTCCCGGCGAGCTCGGATTGACCGCGTCGGCGGCCGACAGATGCTCGCCGTTGACCGTGATGTCCTTGATGTAGAGGTTGCGGTCGCCACTGCCGCCCGCGATGTCATTGATGAAGGCGAGATCGAGACTTGAGATTGCCGCGGGATTGGCGAACGTGAAAGTGAAGGTCTGGAAGCCGGCTGGATTGGTCGCATTGTGGAACTCGACCGTGTTGCCGACCTGCTGGCCATTGACCAGAAGCTGCATCTGGGCGCCGATGCCGTCGACGACGGAGCTGTAGCCCGTCACCGTGACGGTGGTTTCCGTCAGTTTCGGAATCGTGTCGGGGCCGCCCCTGATGGTATCGTTGCCGGCGCCGGCTTTGATCGTATCGTTGCCGGCGCCACCCGACAGAACGTCATTGCCGCCGCCGGTGTCCATCAGATCGGCCGCCGGAGAGCCGGTCAGCGTCTGGCCGGGCGGCTGACGCTCGCCGCCATACCATTCCGTGATGAGCCCCTGCGCCGGCTTGCCCTGCGGCGAGTAGCCGAGTTCCGAATATTTATTGTTCGCATCCCAGTTCCAGATCGATGCGCCCCTGAACCAGCTCCCGCCTTCCGATCCCCAGACCTGAAAGAAGGCGTTGAACGCGTCATATTGCTCCTGGACATCCGGCGTCGAGCTTCCGGCCCAGCCGCCCGGGCTGATATTGGTGCCGTCCACGCTGCGATAGCCGGTCTCGGTGAAGACCACCTGCTTGCCGTACTGAAGGGCAAGCGAGTGGAAGAAATCGACCGGCGATTTGTGATCCATCACTTTCGCCCAATAGTCATCGGAGGACATGGTGTTCCACGCGTTGACCATTTCCTGGACCGTCGGATCCCGGTCGGTCGTCAGCGGCGGATAGGCGTTGACGCCGATGACATCGACCTTGTCCCAGAAGCTGACATTGATGGCTTCGTCGGTGGCGGCGGCGTAGGTGATTTCGCCGTGATACACGGCGCGCACGGCATTGATGATGTCCACCCATTGGTCGCGATATTCGGGACCGGAGAGCTTGGCGAGCTCATTGCCGATCACCAACATGCTGACGCCGGCTTGCTGGGCGAGTTCCGCCATGTGAACGATTTCGGTCTTGTAGGACGCGAAAAAGGCGGCGGGATCGTCTGGTGTCAGCACATGTGCAAGCGAGCCATCGAGGGCCGAGACCATGGGTTTGAGCGAAACCGAAAGGCCGAGCGCCTGCGCATCCGCGATGGCCTTAAGGATGTTGGCGTCGCTCTCGGTCTTGCCGGGATCGGCGAACACGTCGTCCGAATGCCTCGTGTTCGTGAAGAGCCGAGGCGCAAGCTCGATCGAATTTGCATTGGTGTCCGCGATTGCCTGCATGGCATCGTGCGCCGCGCTCGTGACGAATGCACCATTGTAGTTGGATGGGAATCCGAATCCTTCGACAGTAAAAACGCCCGCCATCGGCCAGCTCCTTAGCTTCTATGTTTTCTATTTCGCTGTTTCGGTGGCCAGCATTCTGCGCAGGACTTGTTCACCTGCGTTGTGTTCCGTCTTTTCAGCAGAGCACAATTCATAAGCAACTCACACGCGTGCAGCGACGCACGCGTGCTCAGTCTGCACACGCAACGTGGGCGCGTCGTGACAAGATTGCGTCGATGTTGCGATTGTTGATGCGCATCTCGTTACAATGGCGCTTCAAGTTCAACTTAAACTGGAAACCGCTTGCTCAGGAATTTCGAGCCCTTCATGCCGTAACGCCAAGGAAGATCGATTGCCTTGGTGATTCCGATTCGCACGCCTGCGACAACTTCGACAGTGCCGACGCGCGCGTGCAGCGAGAACGGTGCCTGATCGAGCGGCAGGGCGTTGTGCTCAATCGTTATGCCGAGTGCTTCGGTCAGCTTTCCCGGACCGGAACATAGCGCGTGCACTTCCTTGAGATGGCGCCGCCGCCGCATCGTCGCGATCCCATGCGTGGGCTCCAGCGCGCGGATCAGCACGGCGCTCGCCGAGCCTGCTTCTTCGCAGACCAAGTTCACGCACCAGTGGATGCCGTAAGAGCGATAGACATAGGCAAATCCGGGCGGGCCGAACATCACCTGGTTGCGCGCCGTCGGCCCACGATAGGAATGGGCCGCCGGATCGGTGTGGTGATAGGCCTCCACCTCCACGATGAGGCCGCCGACGCCATTGAAGAGCAGGGTCGCACCGATCAGGTCGGGCGCGACCTCATGCACGCTGCGGCCAAAGAATGAGCGTTTGAGCGTCTTGCCGAGGCGGATCGGTGCTTCGCCCGGCAGTCTGGGATTTTGAACCATTTTGGTGGGAATCAGAGGGAAACGCGGGGATTGCTGCCCATATGTTGCACGTTCTGCTAGCATGCGCGAGCCGGGTTGCGGGTTCGGGCAATACGGATTAGCTAACAGTTCCAAAGATCCGTAGATTTCCCATGGTCACCCTGATCGACACCATCTCAGCCAATCCGTTGCGCCCGCGCCACCCCGAAAAGGTGAACCGGCCCGACGCGCAGTCGCCGCCGAAGCCGGACTGGATACGGGTGCGCGCGCCGAATACACGCGGCTATGCCGATACCCGCAACATCGTGAAGGAGAATGGCCTCGTCACGGTCTGCGAGGAGGCCGGCTGCCCAAATATCGGCGAGTGCTGGGACAAGAAGCACGCCACCTTCATGATCATGGGGGACACCTGTACCCGGGCCTGCGCGTTCTGCAACGTCAAGACCGGCATGCCCGGCGCGCTTGACGCCGGGGAGCCGGAGCATGTGGCGGAGGCGACCTTCAAGCTTGGGCTCTCCCATGTCGTCATCACCTCGGTCGACCGCGACGATCTAGCCGACGGCGGCGCCGAGCATTTTGCCCAGACCGTCCGCGCCATCCGCGCGCGCTGCCCGAACACCACGATCGAGCTCCTCACCCCCGATTTCCTGCGCAAGGACGGCGCGCTTGAAGTCGTGGTGGCGGCGAAGCCCGACGTGTTCAACCACAATCTCGAAACCGTGCCCTCGCGCTATCTGTCGGTGCGGCCCGGCGCGCGCTATTTCCACTCGATCCGCCTGCTGCAGCGGGTGAAGGAGATCGACCCGACGATCTTCACCAAGTCCGGCATCATGGTGGGCCTGGGCGAGCAGCGGCACGAAGTGTTGCAGGTGATGGACGACCTGCGCTCGGCGGATGTCGATTTCCTCACCATCGGGCAATATCTGCAGCCGACCCGGAAGCATCACGCTGTGATGAGCTACGTCACGCCGGACGAGTTCGCAGGCTACGAGAAGGTCGCCTATACCAAGGGTTTCCTGATGGTATCGGCGAGCCCGCTGACGCGCTCGTCCCATCACGCGGGCGACGATTTCGCCAAACTGCAAGCGGCGCGCGTGGCGCGGTCACGCTAACGCCGGATCGCACCGATGCGACGCATTCTTGTGATGGGGTCTTCGGGATCCGGCAAATCGACTTTTGCGCAACGGCTTTCGGCGACTACGGGCATTCCGTTCGTGTCGCTCGACGCGATCTACTGGAAGCCAGGCTGGGTCGCGTCCGATAACGCGGAGTTCCACGAACGCGTGACTGAGGTGGCGCTTCGACCGCGATGGATCATGGACGGAAACTACATTTCACATGGGGCCGGCGAGCTGCGCCGCCAGGTTTGCGATACCGTCATCTGGTTTGATCTTCCGCGCCGAAGCTGCATGCTCGGCATCGCGAGACGGGTAGCCGGAAGCTATGGCCAAGTTCGCGCCGAAATGGCCGAAGGTTGCCCGGAACGAATCGATCTTGAATTCTTTCGATACGTCTGGACGTACCGGCAGAAACAGCGGCCGAAGCTCCTCAGATATTTCGAGGGCCTGCGACCGGACCAATCACTTGTCTGTTTCACGGATCGGACACAGGCGGGCCTGTATTTGAAGGAGATCTCGCTGATGACTCACGCGGCGAGTATCCACTGATGCCGAGGTTTTCCAGCAAGCGGCGGGTCCGTCACTCCGCATCGCAGATGTTTGATCTGGTCGCCGATGTCGAGCGCTATCCGGAATTCGTGCCGCTGTGCCATGCGCTGAAGATCCGGCAGCGCACGCCGAAGGAGGACGGCACCGAGGTCCTCGTTGCCGATATGACGGTGTCGTTCAAGCTGGTGCGCGAGAGCTTCACCAGCCGCGTCACGCTGGACCGGCCGAACCTGAAGATCATGGTTGAATATCTGCGCGGCCCCTTCAGCAATCTCGAGAACCGCTGGACCTTCGAGCCGAAATCAGACACCGAATGCGATGTCGGCTTTTTCATCTCATACGAGTTCAAAAGCCGGATGCTGGGAATGCTGATGGGATCGATGTTCGACGCAGCGTTCCAACGCTTCGCCGGCGCATTCGAAAAGCGCGCCAACGTGATCTACGGCAAGCCGGCTACCGCATCGTAAGCTCTCACCGTCATTGCGAGCGAAGCAATCCATCGCGCCGCTTGCGGAGGCATGGATTGCTTCGTTGCTTCGCTCCTCGCAATGACGGAGAGGAAGCTGTTAGGCCCGCGGCGGTCTTCGGCGCTTGACGGCGCTGCGGCGCGGGGAGCGCGCGACACGGGGACGCAGGCGGCTGCTGGCAGCTTCGCGGCGCGGCTTGGTTGCGGCCTGGGGGCCGCGCGCCAGTTCCATCAGCATGCGCAGAGCTTCCACCACGGAGCGTTGCCGCACCGCGCTGCGTCCGATCGCGCCGAAGCGGTGCTCGCGATGCATGATCCGGCCATCGCGGGCGGCGACCGCGAAATGCACAAGGCCCACCGGCTTGCCCGGGGTGGCGCCGCCGGGGCCGGCGATGCCGGTGATGGAGACCGCAAGATCAACGCCGGCGCGCTCCAGGGCACCGACCGCCATGGCGGTTGCGGTCTCCTTGCTGACTGCGCCGAAAGTCGAAAGCGTCAGCGCGTTGACGCCGAGCATCGCCCGCTTGGCCTCGTTGGAATAGGTGACGAAGCCGCGATCGATGACGTCGGAGGAGCCGGGGATATCGGTGAGCGCGCCCGCGACCAGCCCGCCGGTGCAGGACTCCGCCGTCGCGATGGTCAATTTCCGCATCCGGCACAGATCGAGCAGCGAGCGGGAGAGGGCGCGCGCGTCGCTGCCGCTCATGGTTACTCGCTCCAACCTTTGTCGTTCCAAGGAAGGCGAATGGTGGCGCTCGCGGTGGCTGCGATGCCTTCCTCACGGCCGGTAAAGCCCAGTCTCTCGCTGGTGGTCGCCTTCACCGCGATGCGCGAGATGCTCACGCCCGAGATCTCGGCGATCTTCGCCCGCATGGTGTCGCGCAAGGGGCCGATCTTCGGCCGCTCGCAGATCAGCGTCACCTCGAGATTGGCGATGCGGCCGCCGCGCGCGGCGACGCGATCAACGGCATATTTCAGGAACCGGTCGGACGAGGCGCCCTTCCACTGCGGATCTACAGGCGGAAAATGCGAGCCGATGTCGCCGTCCGCGAGCGCGCCGAGGATGGCATCGACCAGCGCATGCAGGCCGACATCGCCATCGGAATGGGCGAGAAACCCCTTGGTGTGCGGCACGCGCACGCCGCAGATCATCACGTGATCACCTTCACCGAAGGCATGCACGTCATAGCCGGTGCCGGTCCTGATGTCGCCGAGCTGGCTGGCGAGGCGGGCTTCCTCGCGGACGAAGTCTTCAGGTGTGGTGAGTTTCATGTTCGCAGGATCGCCCTCAAAGGTCGCCACCGTCAATCCCGCCCATTCGGCAATCGCGGCATCGTCGGTGAAATCGCTCAAGCCCTCGTGCGCGGCGCGGCGATGCGCATCCAAGATCACGTCGAAACGAAAGACCTGTGGCGTCTGCGCGATTCGCAGCCGCGCACGATCGGGCGTCGCTTCGACATCGCCACTCGCACCGGTCAGCTTGATGGTGTCGGTGACCGGGACCACGGGAATGGCGGCACCGGTACGGCCAGCCGCGTCGATCGCGCGCGAGATCAGCGCCTGCGTCACGAAAGGCCGCGCGGCATCGTGGATCAGCACGATGTCGGGCTTCTCGCTTGCAAGTGCCTCCAGTCCCGCACGTACCGACGCCTGTCTGGTTGCGCCACCGTTTGTCGGCGGCCGATGGCGAAGGCCGACCACCGCTTCGTTGAAGAGGGCGGCATCATCGGGATTGACGACGGGCTGCACGGCGAAAATATCGGGATGGCGGCTGAACGGCTCGATCGCCCGGAAGATCACCGTCTGGCCGCCGATCACCCGGTACTGCTTCGGCCCGCCTGCGCCGGCGCGAAGCCCGCGGCCGGCTGCGACAAGGATGGCGGCGGTACGCTCAGGTCTGGGCATTGGTCGAAACTGTATACGAGATGGGTTGAGGAGAGGGGCGCCAAGCTTTCCGCCAGCGCACAGCCCTTACCACGCTGGATGCGCAATGACAGAGCTATTCCCATACCCTGTGGGAAAAGCGGTTCTTGTTGCGGTGCACTTGCGCAAATGATAGAAATGTCTAAACCATAGGCATAATGCTTGACTGCACAAGAATTGTGCTCAAAATAGAGGACAGCGGCGCGATGAGGCTGCCGCCAGTAACACGAGAAGCCTGTGACCAGCCTCGCAAGAACGCGTCGTAACCCTTTGAAAATAGGTGACATTACTGTCGCCAACCTGGTGCTTCTCGCCCCCATGTCCGGCGTGACCGATGCCCCGTTTCGGCGTCTCGCAGCGAGTCTCGGCGCGGGGCTTGTCGTCTCGGAGATGACCGCAAGCGACGATCTTGCGCAGGGCAGACCAATCTCGCTTTTGCGCTGCGAGGCGGCCGGGATCGGGCCGCATGTGGTCCAACTCGCCGGGTGCGAGACCCGCTGGATGGCCGAGGGCGCGAGGATCGCGGAAGCCGCCGGCGCCGACATCATCGATATCAATATGGGCTGTCCGGCGCGCCACGTGACCGGCGGCCAGTCCGGCTCCGCTTTGATGCGCGACCTCGATCACGCGACAAGCCTGATCGAGGCGACGATCGCCGCGGTCAAGGTGCCGGTGACACTGAAGATGCGGCTGGGCTGGGATGATCGCTCGCGCAACGCTCCGGAACTGGCGCGCCGCGCGCAGGCCGCCGGCGCGCAGATGGTGACGGTGCACGGCCGCACCCGCTGCCAGTTCTACAAGGGCGAGGCGGATTGGACCGCTGTGCGCGAAGTCAGGGACGCCGTCTCGATCCCGCTCGTCGTCAATGGCGACATCACCTCCTTCGAGAGGGTGGTGACCGCGCTCGATGAGTCCGGCGCGGACGCGGTCATGATCGGACGCGGCGCGCAGGGGCAGCCCTGGCTACCCGGGCAGATCGCGCGCCGGCTCGAGACCGGCATCGCCGAGCAGGCGCCGCCGCTCGCCGAGCAGCTCAGCCATATGCGCGAGCTCTATGATGCTGTCCTGAGCCATTACGGGGTCCGTGTCGGGCTCAAGCATGCGCGAAAACATCTCGGTTGGGCGCTGGAGATCGCCGCCCACTGCAGCCGCGCTCCGGCCGCGGCGCTGAAGGGCTGGCGGCAAAGCATCCTGACCTCGGACGAGCCCTCGCGTGTGCATCAATCGCTTCAGGATGCTTATGACGATTTTGCATGGAGTGCTGCTGCATGACATCAGCCGCAGAGAATCGCCGGCGCATGCCCTCCGACGGCGAGGCCATCCTCAACGCGCTGCCGAACCCGGTGCTGCTGGTGGCGCCGGATGGCCGTATCGTCGACGCCAATATCGCCGCCGAATCATTTTTCGAGATCTCCACGCAATTCCTGCAGCGGCAGTCGCTGAAGGAACTGGTGCCGTTCGGCAGCCCGCTGCTGGCGCTGATCGACCAGGTGCGTACCTCGGGCTCGCCGGTCAACGAATACAAGGTCGACCTCGGCACGCCGCGGATCGGCGGCGACCGCCAGGTCGATCTGCATGTGGCGCCGGTCACGGAACGGCCGGGGCATATCGTCGTGATGCTGCAGGAGCGCACCATCGCCGACAAGATGGACCGGCAGCTCACCCATCGCAGCGCCGCGCGCTCCGTGATCGCGCTGGCGGCGATGCTGGCGCATGAGATCAAGAACCCGCTGTCGGGCATCCGCGGCGCGGCGCAACTCCTGGAGCAGCAGGCCTCCTCGGATGACCGCATGCTGACCCGGCTGATCTGCGACGAGGCCGACCGCATCGTCACCCTGGTCGACCGCATGGAAGTGTTCGGCGACGATCGGCCGGTCGCCCGCGGCCCGGTCAACATCCATTCGGTGCTCGACCACGTCAAACGGCTGGCGCAGTCCGGCTTCGCGCGCAACGTCCGTTTCATCGAGGACTACGACCCGTCGCTGCCGCCGGTTCTCGCCAACCAGGATCAGCTCATCCAGGTGTTCCTCAACCTGGTGAAGAACGCCGCCGAGGCGGTGGCCGATCTCGGCACAGATGCGGAAATTCAGCTCACCACCGCGTTCCGTCCAGGCGTCCGGCTTTCGGTGCCCGGCAAGAAATCGCGGGTGTCGCTGCCGCTGGAATTCTGCGTCAAGGACAACGGCTCCGGCGTGCCGGAAGACCTGTTGCCCAATCTGTTCGATCCCTTCGTCACCACAAAACAGACCGGCAGTGGCCTCGGGCTTGCGCTCGTCGCCAAAATCGTCGGCGATCACGGCGGCATCATCGAATGCGAATCCCAGCCGCGGAAGACCACCTTCCGCGTGCTGATGCCGATGTACAACCCCGCCAAACAAATCGACCAAAGCAGCCGCGAGGACGTTCCGGGTACGCCATCGCATGCCTCACAGGACGCAAGATGAGGAAAGACAATGCCCGCAGGTAGCATTCTCGTTGCTGATGACGACACCGCCATCCGCACGGTTCTCAACCAGGCTCTGTCACGCGCCGGGTACGAGGTGCGGTTGACCGGCAACGCGGCGACGCTGTGGCGCTGGGTCAGCCAGGGCGAGGGCGATCTCGTCATCACCGACGTGGTGATGCCCGACGAGAACGCGTTCGACCTGTTGCCGCGGATCAAGAAGATGCGGCCGAACCTGCCCGTCATCGTCATGAGCGCGCAAAACACCTTCATGACGGCGATCAGGGCTTCCGAGCGCGGCGCCTACGAATATCTGCCGAAGCCGTTCGACCTGAAGGAGCTGATCACCATCGTCGGCCGAGCACTCGCCGAGCCGAAGGAGAGGGTGACGAGCGCCGCCGACGACTCCGAATTCGACTCGATCCCGTTGGTCGGCCGCTCGCCGGCGATGCAGGAAATCTACCGCGTGCTGGCGCGGCTGATGCAGACCGACCTCACCGTGATGATCTCGGGCGAGTCCGGCACCGGCAAGGAACTGGTCGCTCGTGCGCTGCACGACTACGGCAAGCGGCGGAACGGCCCCTTCGTCGCCGTCAACATGGCCGCGATCCCGCGCGACCTGATCGAGTCGGAATTGTTCGGCCATGAGCGCGGCGCGTTCACCGGCGCCAATACCCGCGCCTCGGGCCGCTTCGAGCAGGCGGAGGGCGGCACCCTGTTCCTCGATGAGATCGGCGACATGCCGATGGAGGCGCAGACCCGGCTGCTGCGCGTGCTGCAGCAGGGGGAATACACCACCGTCGGCGGACGCACCCCGATCAAGACCGACGTGCGCATCGTCGCCGCCAGCAACAAGGATTTGCGGATACTGATCCAGCAGGGCCTGTTCCGCGAAGACCTGTTCTTCCGCCTGAATGTGGTGCCGCTGCGGCTGCCGCCGCTGCGCGAGCGGATCGAGGATCTGCCCGACCTGATCAGGCACTTCTTTGCGCTCGCTGAGAAGGACGGTCTGCCGCCGAAGAAGCTCGACGCCCAGGCGCTGGAGCGACTGAAGCAGCACCGCTGGCCCGGCAACGTCCGCGAGCTGGAAAACCTCGCACGTCGGCTGGCGGCGCTTTATCCGCAGGATGTGATCACCGCGTCCGTCATCGATGGCGAACTGGCCCCGCCGGCCGTCAACTCCGGCGGCAACACGCCGCACGGGGTGGACAATCTCGGCGGCGCGGTCGAGGCCTATTTGTCCTCGCACTTCTCCGGCTTCCCGAATGGCGTGCCGCCGCCGGGGCTCTACCACCGCATTCTCAAGGAGATCGAGGTGCCGCTGCTGACGGCCGCGCTCGCGGCCACCCGCGGCAACCAGATCCGCGCCGCCGACTTGCTCGGCCTCAACCGCAACACGCTGCGCAAGAAGATCAGAGACCTCGATATTCAGGTCTACCGGAGCGGGGGCTAGCCCCGATCCGTCATTCCGGGACACGGCGACGCGAACCCGGAATGACGAAACTTCCCGACAAGGGCTGTGGAACCCTGTTCATTCCTGGGCAGGCGCCGCGGAAATGTCGCAATTCGGCAACATTGTGATATGATTGCATCAGTCCGCTCGATCAGTGGACGTTGAGGCCTTCAGTTCATCCTTGCCGGAATGACCAGCCCAGAGACCACGGCCCAGCCGTTCGATCCATCGCGTACCGAGAAAATGGGACTGCCGCTTGCGAAGTGGCTGGCGCCCTTTGCGATCGCGGTTGCGCTTTTGTCGGCGTTCCTGACCTTCGTGGTGCTGACGGGGCTGACCCCGATCGAGCCGACCAAGCACGTCGTCTATTCATTCCTGCTGATCAACGCAGGCACGATCCTGCTGCTCCTCGGGATCATCATCCGCGAAATCTGGCAGGTAATTCAGGCCCGGCGCCGCGGCCGTGCGGCGGCGAGGCTTCACGTCCAGATCGTCAGCCTGTTTTCCATCATTGCGGTGTTGCCTGCGGTGGTGGTCGCGATCGTCGCCAATGTCATGCTCGATCGCGGCCTCGACCGGCTGTTTTCGGGACCGACGCGGGTAGCGATCCAGAATTCGGTGACGATCGCCGGCGCCTACATGCAGGAGCATGCGCAGCTCATCCGCGGCGACGTCCTGGGGATGGCAAACGACCTCGCCCATGCAAGGCCACTGTATGACCAGGATCGCATGACGTTCATGCAGCTCCTGACGGCGGGCGCGGCGGCGCGTAATCTGCCGGTTGCGCTGCTGTTGGACAAGGGCGGCAACGTCCTCGACAGCGCGGATACCGGTAGTCGTCTGAACTACGCACTGCCACCGCTCGAAATTCTCAAGAACATCAACGAGACCGAGCCGGAAATCTCGGTTTTCCCCGAAAGCTATGTCGCGTCCGTGGTCCGGCTGCGGGCTTATGACGACACGTTCCTGTACGTGGCGCGTCTGCTTGATCCGACCATCGTTGCCCAGCTCAAGCAGACCCAGGCCAGCGCTGCCGAATATGCCGCGATCGAAGCGCAGAGGCTCGGCATCCAGGTGACCTTCGCGCTGGTGTTTGCGGTGATTGCGCTGACCATTCTGGTCGCGTCGGTACTGATCGGGCTCAATTTCGCCAATTGGCTCGTGTCGCCAATCCGCAGTCTGATGAGCGCCGCCAATCAGGTGTCAACCGGCGACCTCAACATCCAGGTTCCGGTCCATAGATCGGAAGGCGATCTCGCCCAGCTCGGGCAAACCTTCAACAAGATGACGCAGGAGTTGCGGACCCAGCGCGATGAACTCGTCAATGCCAGCGAACTGATCGACAGCCGCCGGCGCTTCATCGAGGCCGTGCTGTCATCGGCCAGCGCCGGCATCATCGGCGTCGATCCGTCCGGCAGCGTCGGCACCCTCAATCGCTCGGCGGAGAAGCTGATCGGCCACGCCGAATCGGAGACCTTGGGTCATCCGCTCTCGGACGTGCTTCCCGAGCTTGACGAGATGATGAAGACGGCACGGGAGGGCACCCAGCGGCTGGTCCAGGGCCAGATCACCATCACGCGCGACGGCCACGAGCGCAATTTGTCGGTCCGCATCTCCGCCGAAAAGACCAGCCACTCCTGGGACAATTACATCATCACGCTCGACGACATCACCGAACTGGTCTCGGCCCAGCGCACCTCAGCCTGGGGCGATGTCGCCCGCCGTATCGCGCATGAGATCAAAAATCCGCTGACCCCGATCCAGCTCTCGGCCGAACGCATCCGCCGCAAATTCGGCAAGACCATCACCGAGGAGAAGGACAAGTCCATCTTCGAACAATGCACCGACACCATCGTGCGCCAGGTCGACGACATCAGGCGCATGGTCGACGAATTCTCGCGCTTCGCCCGCATGCCGAAACCGGTGATGGAAGGCGAGGATGTCGCCGACACCGTGCGGCAGGCGGTGTTCCTGATGAAGGTCGCGCACCCCGAGCTCGATATCGTGGCCGACATCAAGCAGGACCCGATGCGGGCGCAGTTCGATCGCCGGCTGATCTCGCAGGCGCTGACCAACATCATCAAGAACGCGACCGAAGCGATCGAGCAGGTGCCGCCGGAAGAGCTGGGCAAGGGGCGGATCGACGTCATCGCGCAGCGCGAGGGCGAGGAGATCATCATAGACGTCATTGACAACGGCATCGGTCTGCCGAAGGTCGCGCGCGCGCGTCTGCTCGAGCCCTATGTCACGACGCGCCAGAAGGGCACCGGGCTCGGGCTTGCGATCGTCGGCCGCGTGCTCGAAGACCATGGTGGCCGCATCGAGCTCAAGGATGCTTCCGACTTCCGTCCCGGCCAGCGCGGTGCCTGGATGCGGCTTCGATTCGCCGTCTCCGGCCAGCCGCCGAACGCGGGGACCAAGGAGCCGCCTCCGGCGGCCGGCTCCGAGTCGCAGCAGTCAAGCGCGCGGGACGAAGAAAAAAATCC
Organism: Bradyrhizobium elkanii WSM2783; assembly: GCF_000472865.1. Lineage (GTDB taxonomy): Bacteria > Pseudomonadota > Alphaproteobacteria > Rhizobiales > Xanthobacteraceae > Bradyrhizobium > Bradyrhizobium elkanii_A. Next base: position 44,146 of record NZ_AXAP01000031.1, read on the forward strand.
GCCGGCGTCCGCGACCAGCGACCCGGCATCCACGACCAATATCCAAGCGAAAATCCAAGCAGCGACAGGCGACTGACAGGCAGGTGTAACCCATGGCAAGTGACATTCTGATTGTCGACGATGAAGCAGACATTCGCGACCTCGTTGCCGGCATCCTCGAAGACGAAGGCTTTTCCTCGCGCACCGCGCGCGACAGCGATTCGGCGCTGGCGGAGATCGCCAACCGTCGCCCGCATCTGGTCTTCCTCGACATCTGGCTGCAGGGCTCCAAGCTCGACGGGCTGCAGCTCCTGGAGCAGATCAAGAAGGACAATGCCGACCTGCCGGTGGTGATGATCTCCGGCCACGGCAACATCGAGACCGCGGTCGCTGCGATCAAGCGCGGCGCCTATGACTTCATCGAAAAGCCGTTCAAGTCGGACCGGCTGATCCTGGTCGCCAACCGGGCGCTGGAGAATTCGCGCCTCAAGCGCGAAGTGAAAGAACTCAAGCAACAGGCTCCAACTGCAAGCATTTTGACCGGCCGCTCCGCCTGCATGAACCAGTTACGCCAGACCATCGAGCGCGCCGCCAAGGCCAACAGCCGCATCCTGATCGTGGGGCCGGCAGGCTCCGGCAAGGAGCTGGTGGCGCGAACGCTGCACCAGGCATCGAGCCGCGCCGACGGCCCGTTCGTCGTCATCAACGCGGCTGCGATCACGCCCGAGCGGATGGAGGTCGAGTTGTTCGGCGTCGAGGCTTCCAATGGTGAGCAGCCGCGCAAGCCGGGCGCCCTGGAAGAGGCGCATGGCGGCACGCTGTTCATTGACGAGATCGCTGATATGCCGCGCGAAACCCAGAACAAGATCTTGCGCGTGCTGGTCGACCAGACGTTCCAGCGCTCCGGTGGCACCGCAAAGGTCCATGTCGACGTCCGCATCATCTCCTCCACGGCGCGCAACCTGGAGGAGGAGATCGCGGCCGGCCACTTCCGCGAGGATCTCTACCATCGCCTGTCGGTGGTGCCGATCCGGGTGCCGCCGCTGTCGGAGCGTCGCGAGGATATTCCCGAACTGATCGACTATTTCATGGACCAGATCTCGGCGGCGACCGGCCTGCCGAAACGGCAGATCGGCCAGGACGCGATGGCGGTGCTGCAGTCCCATGTCTGGCCCGGCAACGTCCGCCAGCTCCGCAACAATGTCGAGCGGGTGATGATTCTGGCCGGCGGCGGCCCCGAGGCGATCATCACCGCGGACATGCTGCCGCAGGACGTCGGCTCGATGGTGCCGGCGATGCCGACCAGCAGCAATGGCGAGCACATCATGGGATTACCGCTGCGCGAGGCGCGAGAGGTATTCGAGCGCGACTATCTGATCGCCCAGATCAGCCGGTTTTCCGGCAATATCTCGCGCACGGCGGAGTTCGTCGGGATGGAGCGCTCCGCGCTCCATCGCAAGCTCAAGGCCTTGGGGGTCGGCTGAGCCAACCGGTCGCAGATCCATGCAATTGACTGGGAATGATCGCTTTTTTCCCCATGCTTTTGCGGCAATTGCCGATTCTTGTTCATGGGTGGCGCGTCAACCGGCTTGCCTAATGGGCGGGCCTGCCCTCTAATCCTACCGCCGAGCCTGTCAGAGGGGGAACTCAGGACAGGCCGGCGACCGGGGAAAGGCTCCATCAGAGGGCTCCAACCGGTTCCAACATTCCAATAAGAAGAACCACAAGACGGCGGGACAACAAAAATGGCGGCAGACCGCGCTCAAAATCTACAAGACACCTTCCTAAATCATGTTCGTAAGACCAAGACGCCACTGACGATCTTTCTGGTGAATGGCGTTAAACTGCAGGGTATTGTCACCTGGTTTGACAATTTCTGCCTTTTACTCCGGCGCGACGGTCATTCGCAGCTTGTCTACAAGCACGCGATCTCGACCATCATGCCGGGCGCACCGATCCAGTTGTTTGAAGGTGGTGAAGATACACAGGGTTGAGAGTGAACTGATTGGAGCCCCGTAATCGTGAAGGGGCCGCCGACCGGCCACGGTCGGCGGAGGGAATTGAGACGGGCCGGGTGATTGTCGTCGGCCCGTACATGCGCATGCGCCGCGGCGAGGCCGAGGCGCAAGCGGAGGCCTTTGTCCGCGATTTCGAAGGGCGGATCGAGGAGGCGGCCGGGCTTGCGCGCGCCATCGACCTTGCGGTGATCGACAGCGTGATCGCCCCCGTCAGCCAGATCAGGCCGGCGACCTATCTCGGCAAGGGCAAGGTCGAGGAGATCACCGGCCTCGTCGCCAGCCACAACATCGAGCTCGTGGTGATGGATTGCGCGCTGTCGCCGATCCAGCAGCGCAACCTCGAGAAGGCCTGGAACACCAAGGTGCTCGACCGCACCGGTCTGATCCTGGAGATCTTCGGCCGCCGCGCCAAGACCAGGGAAGGCGCGCTGCAGGTCGAGCTCGCGCATCTCAATTACCAGCGCAGCCGGCTGGTGCGGTCATGGACCCATCTGGAGCGTCAGCGCGGCGGCTTCGGCTTCATGGGCGGCCCCGGCGAAACCCAGATCGAGGCCGACCGGCGGCTGATCAGCGAGCGCATCACCAAGCTCGAAAGCGAGCTGAAGAAGGTTCAGGCGACGCGGCGATTGCACCGCGCCGGCCGCCAGCGTGTGCCGTACCGCGTGGTGGCGCTGGTTGGCTACACCAATGCGGGCAAGTCGACGCTGTTCAACCGGCTGACCCGTGCCGATGTCCAGGCCGCCGATATGCTGTTCGCGACGCTCGATCCGACGCTCCGTGCGCTGCATCTGCCGCATGGTGGCAAGGCGATGCTGTCTGATACCGTCGGCTTCATCTCCAACCTGCCGACACAGCTCGTCGCGGCATTCCGCGCCACGCTGGAAGAGGTGCTGGAAGCCGATCTCATCCTCCACGTCCGCGACATCTCGCATGAGGATGCCGAGGCCCAGGAGCGCGACGTCGAGGCGGTGCTGCGCCAGCTCGGGATCGATCCCGATGCCGACGGCGGCCAGCGCATCATCGAAGTCTGGAACAAGATCGACTGCTTCGATCCCGAGGAGCGCGCGAATTTGCGCAACATCGCCGCCCGCCGTCCGCCGGAGCGGCCGGCCTTCCTGGTCTCCGCCTGGAGCGGGGAGGGCGTCAACGAACTGCTCGCCGCGATCGAGGATCGGCTGGCGGCAAAGCGCATGACGCTGGACCTGTCGATCGATGCCTCCGACGGCGCCGGCATTAGCTGGCTGCACCGCAATTCCGAAGTGCTCGACAAGAAGCTGCATGACGGCCGCTTTGATATGACCGTGCGCGTCGACGAGACGAAGCGCGATATCGTCGTGTCACGCTTCGATGCCGTGCCGCATGTGATGTGAGCGGAAGCCCCGTAGCCCGGATGGAGCGCAGCGCAATCCGGGACCGGTCGAGCCAAACCCAAGAACCCCGGATTTCGCTTACGCTCCATCCGGGTTACGGGCACCTTTCGCTTCGTTCCACAGCGCATCCATCTCTTCGAGAGATGCGTCTTGCGGCGAACGCCCCTTCGCCTCTAACGCGCGCTCGATATAGGCAAAGCGGCGCTCGAATTTGGCGTTGGTGCCGCGGAGTGCGGTTTCCGGATCGGCGCCGACGTGCCGCGCGAGATTGACCACCGCGAATAGGAGGTCGCCGGTTTCTTCCGCCAGTTCATCGGCATCGGCCCCGTCGAGTGCGGCCTCGATCTCGTCAGCCTCCTCGCGGATTTTCTTCAACACCGCGCGCGGATCGTTCCAGTCGAAGCCGACGGTCGACGCCTTGCGCTGCAGCTCCATCGCGCGCGTGAGGGCAGGCTGGCCGGCCTTGACGCCGGCAAGCAACGATTTGTGCCCGGCCTCTTGCGGCGGCCGGCGCGCCGCACGCTCGGCCTTCTCCTCGGCCTTGATGCGATCCCAGACTTCCTTGACGTGGGAGGGGGCGAGATTGCCGTCCTTGTCGGCGAACACATGCGGATGCCGCCGGATCATCTTCCTGGTGATCGCCTCCACAACGTCGCCGAACGCAAAGGCGTTCTGCTCCTCCGCCATGCGGGCGTGGAACACGACCTGCAGCAGCAGATCGCCGAGTTCTTCCCTGAGATCGTCGAGATCGCCGCGGGTGATGGCATCCACCACCTCATGGGCTTCCTCGATCGTGTAAGGGGCGATGGTCGCAAAGTTCTGCTCGAGGTCCCAGGGGCAGCCGGTCACCGGCGTGCGCAAGGCGGCCATGATCTCGATGAGGCGTGAAATGTCGCGGGAAGGGGTCATGCGGCCACCAGAATTCTGCTTGTCCCGCTTTATGCCGTAAGCGACCGGCCGATCCCAGCGGAACACGCTGAAATATGCCGATTTCCACCGGTTGGCCGCAATTGCTGGCGGTGCTAAAGCGCGCACCATGAGTGAAGATTTATCGTCCGAAACCGCGCTGGTGCTGTTCTCCGGCGGCCAGGATTCCACCACCTGCCTTGCCTGGGCGCTCAAGCATTTTGCGCGCGTCGAAATGCTTGGCTTTGCCTATGGGCAGCGCCACGCGATTGAGCTCGAATGCCGGGAGGGGCTGGTTTCCGGCATCACGGCACTGCGGCCGGACTGGGCTTCAAAGCTGGGCGAGAGTCACACGCTGGAAATCCCGACGCTCGCCGAAATTTCCGACACCGCGCTAACACGTGACGTCGCGATCGCGATGGGCGCGGACGGCTTGCCCAATACTTTCGTGCCCGGACGCAACCTCGTATTCCTCACCTTCGCGGCCGCGCTGGCCTACCGGCGCGGCATCCGCCACATCGTCGGCGGCATGTGCGAGACTGACTATTCCGGTTATCCCGATTGCCGCAACGAGACCATCAAGGCACTGCAGTCGGCGCTCAGCCTCGGCATGGCCAAGGATTTCGAACTGCACACGCCGCTGATGTGGCTGAGCAAGGCCGAAACCTGGAAGCTCGCTCATGAACTCGGCGGCACCGGCCTGGTCGACCTGATCCGCGAGCACTCCCATACCTGCTATCTCGGCGACCGCGGCGCGCCGCACGACTGGGGCTACGGCTGCGGCGAATGCCCGGCGTGTACGCTGCGGGAGAGGGGATGGCGGGAGTATGCGGCCGCCCAACGCTAGCCCGCAAAATCCTCCGGCCGCAGTTCGATCGGCTTGCCGTGCGGGGTGCGGTCGGCGGCATGGTCCCAGGCGTCGCGGTAGCGGTGCAGGGTCTCGGCGGTGGCGACGCCTTTTTCGGCGACGAGATGTTCCAGCGTCGCGAGCCAGTGGCGATAATAAGTCTCGCCGGTGTCGGGATCGCCTTCCGCCTGTGCGCGCTTGATCTGGTCGGCGAGGGCTGCGGCCCATTCGTTCCAGGTGAACAACCCGCGCTCGTGCAGCGTTAGCGCCATTGCAAAGGCCTGCGCTTCCCAGGGCTCGCGGAACACCGGGCCGTCATCGTCGCGCGGGATGCTCGGCACGGCGGCGGTGGCGCGCGCGGCTGCGGCGCTGTCCATCACACACGCTCCAGATATGGCTCGAAGGCGTCGACCGAAATCTTGACGGTCGGATCGGACTCCGGGCCCCACAATTCGGTCCCGTCGAACACCACGGTGTAGAGCCACTGCGGGTTCTCGCCGGCTTCCATTGCGGCGGAGTCCGGAAACACGTGACAGCCATGGTCGCGCTCGACCACGCCGACATGGCCGCGCACATAGCGGGGCAGCCGCGTGTGCGTGAGGGGGTGGATGTTCTTCGCGCGCACCCTGTCGCCTGCCTTGAACTTTGCGGGCGCCGGCGCCGTGCGGCCGAACTTGCCGCGCACCATCACGCGCTCGACGTCATCGAGCTCGAATTTGCCATGCTTGAGCGCCTTTGGCGGCTGCACCGCGTGGCCCGTTGCGACTTCGTCTTTTGCGATGAACCCCTTGTCCAGCAAGAGGTCCTCGAGCCCGAGCAGCCACTTCGTGTAATAGCAGCTCGCGAGATAGATGTGCGGCGGCAAGGCTTCGCGATAATAGCGCGAGGTGTCGATGTTGAAGGCGCCGGCCGCGCCCATCGCGCGCACCATCGCCATCACCCGCGCTTCCCATGCGGCATGGAACATCGGCTCGTTCGGCTCGGGCTCGACCTTGCCGAACCCGTCCATGCCGCCCATGTCGTGCACGCCGTTCATGACGGCGCTCCCGGCCGCCTCGGGAACCCGGTGCCGATCATGGAATCGCGTGTCACGAGGTCCGCAAGCTGCGCCTCGCTCCAGCCCTCGGTGCCTTCGGGCCGCATCGGCAGCACCAGGAAGCGCGTCTCGGCGGTCGAGTCCCACACCCGGATTTCGGTCACCTTCGGCAGCGTCACGCCGAAATCGGCGAGCACGCCGCGCGGATCCTTCACGGCGCGCGAGCGATAAGGCGCGGCCTTGTACCAGACCGGCGGCAGGCCGAGCATTTCCCAGGGGTAGCAGGAGCACAAAGTGCACACGACCATGTTGTGGCGCTGCGGCGTGTTCTCGACCACGACAAGATGGTCGCCGACGCGGCTGACATGGCCGAGCGTGCCGACGGCCTTGCTGCCGTCCTCCAGCAGCGCCTGCTTGAACGACGGATCTGTCCAGGCCTTGGCGACGACCCGCGCACCGTTGTGCGGGCCGATCCGGGTCTCATAGGCCTGAATGATGGCGTCGAGCGCGGCCGGCTCGACATAGCCCTTCTCGGTCAAGATGGTTTCGAGCGCGCGCACGCGCAGCTCGGTCTCGGACAGTTCCGAATGGTCGTGGTCGTGATGATGATGGTCGTGATCGCTCATGGTGGCGAAGATAGGCGAAGAATCCCGGGGATGTCGAGGCATAGAGTCTGCTAGCATTTCGGTCATGACAGGGAGGCAATCGTGGCAGAATACATAAAAATCGAAAAAGGCCTTGGCCCGGAGGGCCGCATCGCGGTCGTGCGCTTCGACCGCGGGGACGGCATCAACGCGCTGTCGCCGGAGGCGCTGCGCCAGCTCACCGATGCGGCCCGCAGCTTCGAGGATGATGCCGCGACGTCCGTCGTCGTGCTCACCGGCGGCGCAAAATCCTTCAGCGCCGGCTTCGATCTCAAGGACGCCGAAGGCCGTTCGCGCCGCACCATGGATATCGGCACGCTGCGCCACCACCTGAAGCTTGGGCCGCGGCTGACGCGGGCCTGGCAGGACATGGAACAGGTCACGATCGGCGCAATCGAGGGCTTTTGCATCGGCGGTGGCGTGGCGCTGGCGGTTGCGCTCGACTTCCGCGTCATGGCGCGCGATTCCCATATGCGCGTGCCCGAGATCGGGCTCGGCATGAACATGAGCTGGCAGAGCGTGCCGCGCATGCTGCATCTGATGGGACCGGCACGGACCAAGCAGGCCGTGATCCTCGCCGACGACCGCATCTCCGCCGCGGAGGCCTATGAATGGGGATTGGTGGAGCAGGTGGCCGAGCCCGGCAAGGCGTTTGAGGCCGCCATGACGCTTGCGACAAAGATCGCGGCGCAGCCGCCGATCTCGGTCGCCATGACAAAGCTCACGGTCAACCGCATCGCGCACGCGCTCGATGATCTGGCTAGCCATATGGATGTCGATCAGTTCGCGCTGGCAAGCGTGACCGAGGATCACAAAGAGGGCGTGGCGGCATTCCTGGAACGGCGGAAACCGCGGTTCAGGGGGCGATAGCGCTTCGGGCTACTTTCGCGCTGCCGTCGTAGCATGCGCGTCAGCGGCCATTTCGAGGCAGGTCTGGAGCTCGACATAGCTCGGCGTGCCGTCGATGCTGGACTCGCTGATGCATGCCGCCTTGTCCTTCGCCGTGAACTTGCTCCACTGCCCAGCCACTTGCGCCCGGGCCTGCTCTTCGGCCTTCGTGCAGGACGCCAGGGTCTCTCCGATCCCTACCGTCTCAGCCGTCTCTGCTTTGCAGATTTTGGCGATGTCAAATTTCGGCACCGCGTCCGCCGCGCGCACATCGTGTGATGCTGCAATTGAAGCGGCCGCGCCGACCGCGGCAAAAATGATGAATTTGCGCATGTTCGACCTCCGGTCACATCAATCATCATTAGACAAGCTCGTTCGATGTTGACGAAGATCAAGCCGGCGGCCGAGCACGTGAACGTGATCGTCATGACTAGTTCGAGGCCGAGCTGAGCGTGGACCGGAAACGCAGCAGCGACAGCACCAGGAACAGCGAGGCGATGCCGGCGACGGCAAGGAATTGCGGCCACACCACATCGAGCCCGGCGCCGCGATAGAGGATCGCCTGCGCGAAGGACACGAAGTGGGTCGAGGGCGACGCCTGCATCACTGTCGCAAGCCAGGGCGGCATGCTCTCCAGCGGCGTGGCGCCGCCGGACAGGACGTTCATGGGAACGGCGACCAGCATGTAGAGCAGGCCGAGCTGCGGCATCGACCGCGCAACAGTGCCCAGGAACAGCCCGATCGCGGTCGCGAAGAACAGATAGAGGATCGCTCCAAACATGAAGAGCGGGATCGAGCCGGCAATCGGGATCTGCAGCAGCAAGCGGACCACCAGATAGAGCGATAGGCCGACCGCGACCGCAATGACGAACCCGTTGGCCCAGATTTTCGACATCGCGATCTCGAACGGGCTCAGCGGCATCACCAGGAGATGGTCCATCGTGCCATGCTCACGCTCGCGTACCAACGCTGCACCGGCGAGGATGATCGCGAGCATGGTGACGCTCGAGATGATGCCCATGACGCTGGAGAACCAAGCCGTCATCACGTTGGGATTGAACGCGATCCTGGCCGCCAGGTTGACCGGCGAGTCCGGCACGCGTTCCACCTGCGACACGAACTGAGCAATCTCGGTATTGATGATCTGTTGCGCGTAGCCCGATCCCAGGCCGGCCTGGATCATCGCGGTGGCGTCGACATTGATCTGCAGTCCGGGCTGGCGGCCCGCCAAGACGTCGCGTTGGAAGTTTGGGGGAATATCGATGACGAAAGTGTATTTGCCGGTATCCATCAGATGTTCGATATCGGCTTGCGCGATCGCCACCGGCTCCTTGAAATAGGGCATCAGGAACGCATGCGTGATCCGGCGGGACAATTCCGAATGGTCTTCGTCGAGCAGCCCGATCGAGGCATGAAACACTTCCTGTGAATTGCTTTGCGCCTGACTGATGACGGCAAGCGAGAATGAGTAGATCACGAACCCGAGCAGCACCCAGTCGCTGAAAAAGCTGCGCAGCTCCTTGGTGCCGAGCCAGACGATGTTGGAGAGGGAGCGCATCGTCTCAGCGCTCCTGCTTGGGGAGCAGCATCATGCTCAGCGCCGTCAGCACGGGGACGAAGACGAGCAGCATGAGGATGCTCGAACCGAGATCGGCAAGGCCCAGGCCCTTGGTGAAGGCGCCGACGCTGATCGGGCGGTAATAGCTCATCGGAAAGCAAAGGCCGATAAGCTGCGCCGAACCGGAAAGCGAAGAGACGGGCGTCATCATGCCCGAGAACTGCTGGGCTGGCAGGATGGTGAGGATCGCGGTGCCGAACAGCGCGGCGATCTGGGTCGTGCAGAAGGTCGAGATCAGCATGCCGTAGCCGGTCGTCGTGAAGACGTAGATGACCGTGCCGGCCAGCAGCGCCACAAAGCTGCCCTTCAGCGGCACGTTGAATATGAAGACCGCCATCGCGAACATGATAATGAAATTGATCAGCGCGACGGCGACGTAAGGAAGCTGTTTGCCGACGAGGAATTCCAGCCGCGTCACCGGCGTAACGTAAAGGTTGGTGATCGAGCCGAGCTCTTTCTCGCGAACGACCGCAAGCGCCATCAGGATGGCCGGGAACAGCGCGAGCATCATCGCGAGGGTCGAAGGCACCATGGCGTAGATGCTGTCAAAATCCTGGTTGTACTTGAACCGGACCTCGATATTGGCGGGCAGGGGCCTTGCCGCCTGCGTCGTGTTCAGCACGGGATCGCTCAGATAGAGCTGGTGCATCCCCTGCAGGTAACCCCGAATGGTTGCGGCGCGGAACGGCATGGCGCCGTCGATCCACGCGGATACGTAGGCGGGCCGCCCGCGCTTGATGTCGAGGCCGAAGTTTGGAGGAATCTCGATGCTGGCCGAGATGTCGCCGTTCTTCAGGCGACGATCGAGATCGGCATAGTCGGTCAGCGGAGGCTTTTCGAGGAAATAGGGCGATCCTCTCAGCTCCGACAGATAGGCACGGCTTTCGGGCGTTTGGTCGCGATCGAGCACGGCAAAGCTGAGATTGTTGACGTCGGCCGAAATGCCAAAGCCGAACACGATCATCAGGAGCGCAGTGCCGAACAGGGCGAACATCAGCCGGATACGATCGCGCATCAGCTCGAGGCCCTCGCGGATGGTATAGGCGAACAGCCGCCGAAAGCTGAAAAAGGAGCGTCTGCTTTCGCGGCCGGCGGTCTTGTCCGGTTCGGCTTGCGGCTGGTCGAGAGTCACGGTGGATGCCGTGCCCGGCGTTTCCCGTTCGAGGAAGCTGATGAACGCATCCTCCAGGCTCTTGGCGTTTCTCGCCTTGATCAATCCGGCCGGCGTGTCGGAGGCAAGCACGCGTCCTTCGTGCATCAGCGACAGCCGATCACAGCGCGCCGCCTCGTTCATGAAATGCGTCGAGACGAAAATGGTCATCCCTTGATTGCGCGACAGGTCGATCAGAAGCTGCCAGAACTGGTCGCGCGCCAACGGGTCGACGCCGGAGGTCGGCTCGTCCAGGATCAAGAGGTCCGGCTTGTGGACGACGGCGACCGCAAGCGACAACCGCTGCCTGATTCCGAGCGGGAGCGAAGAGGCGAGGTCATCGAGATAGTCGGCGAGGTCGCATTTCTCGATCAGCTCCGCGATGCGTGCCTCCGCAAACGCCAGAGACAGGTGAAACAGCCGCGCGTGCAGGACAAGGTTCTGGCGAACCGTGAGTTCCCCGTAGAGGGAGAAGGATTGCGACATGTAGCCGACACGGCGGCGTGCTTCGAGGTCGCCGGCGCGCAGCACTTCGCCGAAGATCAGCGCCTCGCCCTCGGACGGCGGCAGCAGCCCGGTGAGCATCTTCATCGTGGTCGTCTTGCCCGATCCGTTCGAGCCGACAAAGCCAAAGATCTCGCCGCGGCGGATCGTGAAATTCACACGGTCGACGGCGGTGAAGTCGCCGAACCGGCAGGTCAGGTCCTTGGCGACAATGACGGGCTCGGCGTGACCGTCGAGCGGCGGACCGATCGGCTTTTCGTTGCCGGCACGCTGTCGATGCGGGAGCAGGGCAACGAACGCGTCTTCGATCGAGTCGGTGCCGGTTTGCTGTTTGAGGTCGGACGGCGAGCCGGTCGCGAGAATCTTTCCCTCATTCATCGCCATCAGCCAGTCGAAACGCTCGGCCTCTTCCATATAGGCGGTGGCGACGAGCACGCTCATTTTCGCCGTGCGATCCCTGATACGGTCGATGAGATCCCAGAACTGGCGGCGCGACAGCGGGTCGACGCCGGTCGTGGGCTCGTCCAGGATCAGGAGATCGGGATCATGGATCAGCGAGCAGCACAGCCCGAGCTTCTGCCGCATGCCGCCCGACAGCTTGCTGGCCGGCCGGTCGGCGAACGGCGCAAGCCCGGTGCTTTCCAGGAGCTCATTGATGCGCCACTCGCGCTCCTTGCGCGACTGCTCGAACAGCCGCGCGAAGAACTCGACATTCTCCTTAACGCTCAGGTCGGGATAGAGATTCTTGCCCAGCCCTTGCGGCATGTAGGCGATGCGCGGACAGATCAGGGCGCGCTCGGCGGCCTTGGAGATGTCGGTGCCGAGCACGGCGACCGCACCCTCCTGGATCTTCCGCGCGCCGGCGAGGATCGCGAGCAGGGAGGATTTGCCGACGCCGTCGGGTCCGATCAAGCCAACCAGGCGTCCGGCGGGAATGTCGGCCGATATGCAGTCGAGCGCCGTCACCGAACCGTAGCGATGGGAGAGGGCGCGAACGACGGCGACCTGATCGTCGCTGCCATTCATGGCGCAGCCTGCAGCGTCGTCGGCCATGCAACTGCGGAATCCCAGCGGACATAGGCGACACCGGGAAGGCCACTTCTGACCGCGTCCGCATGCGCAAGCAGGCGTTCCGGGTCGATGCGGACCCGAATGCGGAACATCAGCTTGTCGCGCTCGGTCTTGGTCTCGACCGTCTTCGGCGTGAACTGCGCCTGGCTCGCGACGAACGAGACCTTCGCGGGGATCGGATGATCGGGGTAGGCGTCGAGAACGATGCGTGCGTCAGCGCCGACCTTCACCTTGCCGGCTTCCGTCGTCGGCAAATAGAGGTCCATGTAGACATAGGTCAGATCCAGCATCGTGAAGACCTTGCCGCCGGCCGCGAGGACTTCGCCGATATTGGTAAGGCGGTACTGGATCCGGCCCGCCTTCGGCGCCACCAGCGTGTTGTCGGCGATCTGCACCCTGTAGAGACCGGCATCGTGCTGGGCGGCCTCCAGCGCATGTTGGGATTCGAGCACCCTGGCTTGTGCCGCAGCGAGCGCGCCATTGGCGGCGTCGAGCTGTTGCTTGCGCTGGTCCAGCAATTCCTTGGTGGCCCAGCCATTCTTGAACAGCGATTCAGTCCGCTGGTTCTCCTGCTCGGCGAGGGTCTTCTGCGCCTGCTGCTGGGTCAGCACGGCTTCGGCTTCCTCGATGGCGCGCTGTGCCTGCCGGCCCTGCGCAACCGACTTAGAAAGCGATTGCTCGAGATCGCGGGTATCCATCCGCGCCACGACCTGTCCGGGCGCAACCATGTCGCCGATATCGGCGAGCAGCTCGTGCACGCGTCCGGCATATTTGGTGCTGATGTCGATTTCATCGGCTTCGATACGGCCGTTGCCGACGCTGATGCCGACAGGCAGCGGCGGATGCATTTGCTTCCAGATGTAATAGCCGCCGCCACCGGCGCCGAGCGCAGCGAGGAGGAGCGCCACCGTGATCCGCAAACCGCGCCGTTTGCCGCTTGGGCGGACCGGCACAGGCAGATGCGAGGCGGGCGCAGGCGCGGGCGAATGAGACGCATCGCCGGCTTGCGCGCCTCCTTTGATCTCTTCGATTTGATCTTGCATCGGTCAGGGCCTTTGGTTGCAGAGCTTGTCTGCAATCTTGCACCGCCGCATCCGCGGGCTATTGACGTAACGCAAATTCTGGCGAACGCCGGTCCCGTGAGCCGTGTTCCAAGTAGGTTCCGAGCGACCGGCACATCAATGCGCGCGACAAAGTTGATTTCGCTCAACCCGCACCGCCGCCAATGCCCCATGCAGGATCCTCGATTGTCTGGAAGACGACGAAGTTCGAGAAGCGCTGGACCTCCTCCATGAGCGTGACGAGAGAACGCCTCCCTCGCAAGATTGAAGCGGGGACGGTTGCGGGTGACGTCAGTTAGAATTGGTGATCGGCTGCTCCCGGCGTTCAACCCGGTGCGATTGATCCACGTCAATCGCTGTCGTCTTGCTGCGCGCTACGTGTTTTCAACAATTCGCTGGGGAGTTTTCCGTGCCGCTGAGAACCATAGCCGTCTTCTTCGATCCGTCGCCTGCCGGCGAGGCGCGTGCCGACTATGCCGTCAAACTCGCATTCCGTCACCGCGCCCATCTGGTCGGGATCTTCGTGGTGCCATTCGGCTGGGACGGCAATCCGTCCGAGTCCTTCGTCCGAGGGCAGGCCGCGGTTCGCGATCTCATTGAACGCCATACGGCGAGCGAACTGGCCGCGACGAAAGCCGCGAGCCAAAGCTTTGCAACTGTTTCGACCCGCGAAGACATCAGTTGCGAGTTTCGTTGCATCCGTTCCGGTGAAGCCAATGAGGGGGCGGCGCTGAACGCGCTGCATTCCGATCTCGTGATCGTCGGCAGTCCGCGGTCAGGCGGCCTGCCGCAGGAGTGGTCGGCGGAATCCCTGCTGCTTGCCACCGGTGTACCCGTCCTCCTGTTGCCCGAGCATTGGAGTGGGACCGCGGCGGAGCACATCGTGGTCGCCTGGAACGCCAGCCGTGAGGCACGCCGTGCCATCAAGGATGCTCTTCCGCTGCTTGCAGCCGCGCAGTCGGTGACTGTCCTCCTGGTGGATTCGCACAAGAATGCCCGGCATGGCGAAGAGCCCGGCGCCGATGTCGGACTGTATTTGTCTCGCCATGGCGTAAAGGTGACCGTCGAGCGGATCCACTCCAATGGCGCTTCGGTCGCCGATGCCATCCTTGGTTTTGCCGGGCGCCACACCCGCGACCTGATCGTGGTTGGTGCTTACAGCCACGCGCGAGCGAGCCAGATGATCTTCGGCGGCGTGACCCGCGCCCTGTTGCGGGACGCGACCGTCCCATTGTTGATCGCGCATTGAGAGACCTCGGGGCTACCGCTGAAAATCGCTCATGCGGCTTCTCAGCCAGGCGAGAAAGCTGCGCGCCTTTTTCGGCAGGGGGCGGTTTTTCGGCCAGACCGCATAGTGCGCCAACGGGCGTTCGAGCGGTTGTTCGAAGAGCGTCACGAGCGAGCCGTCGCGCAATTCGTTGCGCAGGAGGTGGAGCTGTCCTATCGCCACGCCGACCCCTTCGGTCGCGGCCTGATAGGTCAGCACCGAACTCGGAAACGAGATCCCTGCGTCATTCAAGAGATCGAGACGATTGCAGGCCATCAGCCAGTCCGCCCAGTCTGTCCGCCGATAATGCGAATGTAGCATCGGCACCCGCTTCAGGTCGTCGATCGAATGCAGGTTCGCCTTGCGCCGCAAGGTGGGGCTGCAAACCGGTTGCAGAAGGTCGCGGAACAGCAGCTCGCTTTCAACGCCCGGCCATTTGCCGCCGCCGAACTGGATTGCGAGGTCGACCTTCTCCTTCTCGAAATCAACGGGCGCTACCGCATTGCTGATGCTGAGCCTAATGCCGGGATAGGCGGCGTAGAATGAAGGCAAACGCTCAATCAGCCATTTTGCCGCGAAGGTCGTGTAGACCCGCAGTCGCAACGGCTCCGATTTTCCGCTCGCGACCAGCCGCTGCGTGACTGTTTCGATAACGCGAAACGCCGGCGAAATCTGACGCTGCAGCTCCTCGCCCTCCGGCGTCAGCCTGATGCCGAGCTTGTCGCGCTCAAACAGCCGAAAGCCGAAAAAATTCTCCAGCGTCTGGATCTGGCGGCTCACGGCAGGTTGCGACACGCGCAAATCTTCCGCCGCCCGGGTGAAGCTTTGCAGGCGGGCCGTTACTTCAAACACGTGCAGCGGATTGAGCGGCGGGAGCATTTGTGGCCATAACAAAATATCATGACGTTATAATCTATGTTCAGTTGCCGGGCAATGCTTTGGCTGGAAAACAGGCGTCTATCGTTCTTCATGGCCCCGGTGCAGATGGATTTCAATCTCTCAGAAGAGCAGCAGATGTTCGCGGACTCGGTGCGCCGTTTCGCCGAGGACAATCTTGCCGAGGGCGCGCTTGCCCGCGCGCATGACCCGCGGTTTCCGTTCGATGTAGCGCGGCTGCTGGCGGATCAGGGGCTGCTCGGCATCGCCTTTGACCCGGCAGACGGCGGTCAGGGCGGAACGCTCTCGGATTCCGTGATCGCGATCGAACAGATTGCCTCGGTCTGTCCCCGCAGCGCCGATGTGGTACAGGCCGGCAATTTCGGGCCGATCCGCACCTTCGTGGAATATGCCAGCGCCGAGCAGAAGGCCCGCTATCTGCCCGACCTGCTGGGAGGCCGGGCCGTTATCAGCCTCGGCATGAGCGAGCCGGACGCAGGTTCCGCCGCGACCGAGATGAAGACCGCCGCAAAAGCCGATGGCGATCACTATGTGATCGACGGTAGCAAGGTGTTCGGAACCCACAGCCCGGATGCCAACCTGTTCCTGGTCTACCTGCGCTTCGGGCCAGGCGTCGGAGGCATCGGCTCAGTGCTGGTGGAGCGTGGAACGCCGGGTTTCACGGTCGGCAAGGCGTCCTCGTTCATGAGCGGAGAAGAGTGGAGCCCGCTGTATTTCGAGAACTGCCGGGTTCACAAGAGCAACGTTCTGCTCGGCCCCGGCGGCTTCAAGAAGCAGATATCGGGCTTCAACGTTGAACGGCTCGGCAATTCGTCGCGCTCGCTCGCGCTTGGCCGCTATGCCTTCAATCTGGCGCGGGAACACGCGCTGGTGCGCCGCCAGTTCGGACGGCTGTTGTGCGAATTCCAGGGCCTGCAGTGGAAGTTTGCGGACATGGCCACCAAGCTCGATTCCGCGCAATTGCTGCTCTACCGCGCTGCCAGCGTCAAGGAAGGCTTGCCGTCGGCGTACCACACCGCCATGGCGAAGCTGGCCTGCAATCAGGCGGGTTTCGATGCCGCCAACGAAGCGGTGCAGATCATGGGCGGTCTCGGCTACAGCACGGAAGGGTTGGCGGAGTACTGCATGCGGCGCACGCGCGGCTGGATGATCGCCGGCGGCTCGATCGAGATCCTCAAGAACCGGATTGCCGAGGACGTCTTCGAGCGGCGTTTCGATCAGCGCGGCGTCCAGGTTCGCGCGGCCGAGTAGGGCGATGGCGGACACCGGCTTCGTTCAACCGCTGCTCGCGCCCAGAAGCATCGCACTCGTCGGCGCCTCCGACGACAGCACCAAGACGTCGTCGCGGCCGCTGCGTTATCTGAGGCAGGCTGGATACGAAGGCACAATCTATCCTATCAATCCTCGCCGCGCGCAGATCGCGGGCGAGCAGGCATGGCCGTCATTGTCCGAGCTGCCCGCCGTCCCGGACCACGCCTTCATCCTGACGCCGACGGAGCAGGCCCTGGAGGCGGTCGAGGAATGCGCGCGTCTGGGTGTGCCCGTGGCGACGATCCTGGCGACAGGGTTCTCCGAAGATCGCAATGCGGGACCTGCGCGGGTCGCGCGCCTCAAATCGCTGTGCAGGGATTCGCGGCTGCGCATCCTGGGGCCGTCGAGCCTTGGCGCCATCAACCTGCACCACCGCACGATCCTCACGGCCAACGCCGCGTTTGCGGAGCCGGATCTTCCGGTTGGCGGCACCTTCGTGGCCTCCCACAGCGGCAGCATGCTTGGCGGATTGATATCGCGCGGCAAGGCACGCGGCGTAGGCTTTGCGGGTCTGGTGTCGGTTGGCAATGAAATCGACCTCAGTCTCGGCGAGATATGCGCGGCGACGCTCGATGATCCCAAGATCACCAGCTACATGCTGTTTCTCGAGAGCCTGCGGCACGCCGACGATCTCAGGGAATTCGCGCTCGGCGCGGCGGCGCGCGGCAAGCCGATCGCAGCCTACAAGCTCGGGCGTTCACCGGTGGCGGCGGAATTGGCGCTGTCGCATACTGGCGCGCTCGCCGGCGAAGACGACGTCGCCGACGCTTTCCTGGCCGATTGCGGCATCGCCCGGGTCGAGAACTTCGAGACCCTGCTCGAAGTGTTGCCGTTGCTTGAACGCGTTACCCTCGGCGCGACCTCGGGCCGAAGCCCTCGGGTCGGCATCCTCACCACCACCGGTGGCGGCGCGGCGATGGTGGTGGACGGTCTGGCGGGCAGGGGAATTGAGGTCGTCACACCTTCGAAAGAGACCTTCGCCGCCATTGGCGCTGCCGGCGTCGCAGTGCAGCATGAGCGGATCGTCGATCTGACGCTTGCCGGGACGCGTTATGACGTCATGAAGACCTCGCTCGAGGCGATGCTGGCGGCACCTGAATTCGACATGGTGGTCGCGGTGACGGGATCTTCGGCGCGGTTTCAGCCCGAGCTCGCGGTAAGGCCCGTGATCGACAGCGCGGCATCCGGAAAGCCGCTTGCCGCATTCCTGGTGCCGGATGCGCCGGACGCATTACGTCTGCTTGGGCAAGCCGATGTGCCGAACTTCAGGACTCCGGAAGCATGCGCCGACGCGATCGCGGCAGCCTACAAGAGGCGCAGGCCGCGCCCGGCGCCGCCGGCCGCTCCACTCTCGTCCGGCACGCGACAGCTCGACGAACTCGAAGCCTATGTGCTGCTCGCAGGCCTCGGAATAGACCATGCGCCGAGCGCGTCGCTTCCGGCTGACGGATCGAAGCTGGATCTGCCGTTCTCCTATCCCGTCGCGGTCAAGGCGCTCTCCGCAGGGATCGCACACAAGACGAATGTCGGCGGCGTCGCGCTCAACGTGACCAACGCGGAGGAGCTCAAGGCCGCGATCCTGCGCATCGCCGCCTCTGTGGCCGCGAACTGCCCAGGGATTGCGCTGCGCCATGTCCTCGTCCAGCCCATGACCTCGGGTCTCGGCGAGGTCTTGCTCGGGTATCGGCGTGACCCGGACGCTGGGCCGATCGTGCTGCTCGCAGCCGGCGGCATTTACACGGAGATCTATCGCGATCGCAGCATTCGCCTTGCGCCGGTCGACCTCGCTGGCGCGCGCGAGATGATCGAGGAGCTGAGCATCTCCCGCATCTTCCAGGGCTTTCGCAACCGGCCGGTCGGTGATCTGGAGGCACTGGCCCGCGCTATTGTCGCATTCTCGAAACTTGCCGAATATAGCGAGCGCGGCGTGATCGACGCAGAAATCAATCCCCTCATCGTCCGTCCAAAAGGAGAGGGTGTCCTCGCGATCGACGCGCTGGTGCAGCTCGCACAACAGGGAGATCGTGATGATTGAGCAATTGAAAGAGCGTGTAAACGCCGACGCCGGCCTGGTTCGCCGCGGCCGTTTCCTCTCGACCAACTTCCTGCTCGAGGTCGGCTCGACGCAGTGGCTGATAAACATTGTGGAGGGACGAGTCTCGTCCGTGGCGCGGGGCCCCTTCGTGATGCCCTCCTGGTCGTTCGTGCTGCGCGCGCCGCAGGAGGAGTGGGCGAGGTTCTGGCAGGCCGACCCGCAGCCCGGTTCGCATGACCTGATGGCGCTGATCAAGCGCCGCGTCCTGAAGGCCGAGGGAAACCTCCAAATCTTCATGGCGAACCTTCGTTACTTCAAGGAAAGCCTCGCCAAGCTGCGGGCGGGAGTTGCAGCATGAGCGCGAGCTTTGAACCGATCGTCGGCCGCTACATGAATCTTGAACTGCTGGGCCGGCCGCACCGCCTTTATGTCGAGGAGGCCGGGCAGGGCGTGCCGCTATTGTGCCTGCACACGGCCGGTTCGGATGGCCGGCAATATCGGGCGCTGATGAATCACCGGGACATCATCGCCCGTCATCGGGTGATCGCTTTCGATATGCCCTGGCACGGGAAGTCGTCACCGCCCGCGGGCTGGCACGACGAGGAATATCAGCTCACTTCGCAGCAATACACCACGATGATCCTCGAGATCATGCAGGCGCTCGAGCTGGACAAGCCCATCGTGATGGGATGCTCGATCGGCGGACGCATCGCGCTGCATCTGGCGCTGGAGCACCCCGATCGCTTCCGCGCGATTATCGGTCTGCAGGCGGGCGCTCACGTCGACCCCTACTATGATCTCAACTTCCTGCACCGGCCCGATGTGCATGGCGGCGAAGTGTGCGCGGCGATCGTCTCAGGCCTGGTCGGACCGAAGGCGCCGGTCAAGGAGCGTTGGGAAACGCTGTGGCACTACATGCAGGGTGGTCCCGGTGTCTTCAAGGGCGACCTGCATTTCTACAAGATTGATGGCGATATCCGCCAGCGCGTCGCGCAGATCGATACAGCGCGTTGTCCGCTGTTCCTGCTTTCCGGCGAGTACGACTATTCCTGCACGCCCGAGGAAACGATGGCTGTTGCTGCAAGCGTGAAGGGTGCCCAAGCCACCATCATGAAAGGCCTCGGCCATTTTCCGATGAGCGAGGACCCTCAGGCGTTCATTGGTTACCTGCTGCCGGTGCTCGAGGAGATCAGCCGGACAGCCGGCAAAGGGTAATTGCAATTTTCAATTAAAGGGGAGGACAAGGGCAAATGAATCTTCGTTCCATCGTGCTGGCTGTGTCGGCTGCTCTGGCGGCCACGCCGGCTGCGGCCGAGATTTCGGGCGGCGTCGTGAAAATCGGCGTGCTCACGGACATGTCGGGTCCGTACGCCGACAATGTCGGCGCAGGTGCGGTGCTTGCCGCGAAAATGGCGGTTGAGGATTTCGGCGGCAAGGTCGCCGGCGTTCCGATCGAGGTCCTGTCTGCCGATCATCAGAACAAGGCGGACATCGGCCTTGGCATTGCACGGCGCTGGTACGACACCGAGGGAGTCGACACCATTACCGAGGTCGTGTCCTCGGCGGTCGCGCTCGCTGTTCAGCAGCTCTCGCGCGACAAGAACAAGGTCCTGCTGGCGACCGGCCCCGGGACGCCCGACCTCACGGGCAAGGCCTGCTCACCGGTCGGCATCCATTGGGCGTATGACAACTACGCGCTTGCCAATGTCGCGACCGCACCGCTGGTGCATAGGGGGCTGAAGAGCTGGTACTTCCTGACCGCAGATTACAGTTTCGGGCATGCCTTGGAAGCGGAGGCGGCCAAGGTGGTCACCGCGAACGGGGGCCAGGTGCTCGGGTCGGCCCGAGCCCCGCTCAATACGTCCGACTTCTCCTCGTACCTGCTGCAGGCGCAAGCATCGAAGGCCCAGGTGGTCGGCCTCGCAAATGCGGGAGCAGACATGATGAACTCGCTCAAGCAGGCCAATGAGTTCGGTCTGACCGATGGCGGCCAGAATATCGCGGCCTTGCTCGTGAACCTTCCCGACATTCACGCCCTCGGTCTCAACAGCGCCAAGGGCCTGATGTTTGCCGACAGCTTCTATTGGGACCTCAACGACAGGACCCGCGCATGGAGCAAGCGCTTCATGGAGCGCTTCAATGGCAAGGCGCCCGGCAGCCTTCAGGCCGCCGTCTACGGTGCCGTGACGCATTACCTCAAGGCAGTGGAGGCAACCAAGAGCGATGAAGGAACGGTCGTCGCACAACAGATGCGCAAGACGCCCATCAACGATTTCTACACGGTGAACGGCACCATCCGCGAGGATGGCCGTGTGCTGCGCGACATGTACCTTCTGCAGGTGAAGCAACCGTCGGATTCGAAGTATCCGTGGGACTACTACAAGGTCCTCGCCACCGTTTCGGGCGACAAGGCGTTTCGTTCCTTGAAGGACGGTAACTGCCCGCTGCTCACCGAGAAATGAGGTCACTCCCGGTGAACACGCAAGCACGAGAGCGTCCGTATGGCAGTGGACTATCCTGAACTGAGGCTGTTCGTCGGCGGCCGATGGATCGGCCTTGACGCGCGAAAGGGCGAGCCGGTCTACAATCCGGCGACGGGAGGTGTCCTCGCCGAGCTCCCGCATGCGACCGAGGCCGATCTGGACGAAGCCTTGGTTGCCGCGGCCGCAGGTTTCGAGCGGTGGCGGCGCACGTCTCCGGTCGAGCGGGCGCGGGTGCTGCAGCACGCGTCGGCCCTGATGCTCGAGCGGCGGGACCAGATCGCGACGCTGATCACGCTGGAACTCGGCAAACCGATCGCCGAAGCAAAGGCCGAAGTCGAGCAGGCCGCGGGAATCTTCAGCTGGAATGCAGAGGAGGGGCGACGCGCCTACGGGCGGGTCATTCCGCCGCGAACGCGAGGGGCCATGCAGTTCGCTTTGCGCGAACCGATCGGTCCCATCGCCGCTTTCGCATCCTGGAATGCGCCGGCAATTACGCCGTCGCGGAAGATCAGCGGCGCGCTCGCCGCTGGTTGCTCCGTGATCATCAAGGCGTCGGAAGAAACGCCGGCGACCGCACTTGCCATTGCCGCACTGCTGCAGGAGAGCGGTCTGCCGGATGGGGTGCTGAACGTCGTGTTCGGCAATCCCGCGGAGATATCGGCGAAGCTGATCGGCTCTCCGATCATTCGCGGCATCACCTTCACGGGCTCGACCTCGGTCGGGAAACAGCTCGCATCGCTGGCGGTGCAGGGCATGAAGCGAATGACCCTGGAACTCGGCGGTCACGCACCCGTGGTGATTTTCGAAGATGTCGATCCCGAGGCCGTGGCACTCTCCGCGGTAACGGCGAAATACCGGAATGCGGGGCAAGTGTGCACGTCACCGACGCGGTTCTACGTGCATCGCGCGATCCACGATCGCTTTGTCGCGCGTTTCGCCGAGCTCGCAAGAGCCATCAAGGTCGGAAACGGCCTCGATCCGGCGACGAGAATGGGCCCGCTGGCCAATGCGCGCCGGTTGGAGGCGATGGACCGTTTCCTCGATGATGCCCGCTCGCGGCAGATCGCCGTTCCGGTCGGCGGCAACCGGATCCGAGGCGAGGGATGCTTCTACAGCCCGACCTTGATCGCGAATGTCGATGAGGACTGCCTGGTTTCGAACGTGGAGCCGTTCGGCCCGATCGCCGCGACAACCGCGTTCGACTCGGCGGAAGACGCCATCCGTCTCTGCAATCGGCTCCCGTTCGGACTTGCGTCTTATGTGATGACCAACGACATGCGCAATGCCGGCGCCATGATCGATGGCATCGAGGCGGGCAACGTCATCGTGAACCATTGGCAGGCATCGCTGCCGGAGACGCCGTTCGGGGGCTACAAGGACAGCGGCGTCGGCTCGGAAGGCGGGGCCGAAGGACTGCAGGCCTTTCAGAACATCAAATATGTGAGTGAGCATAGGCATCCGTCCTAACGGCGCAGCTCAGGTCGGGCGCAACAGGTCCGCGACAGCTCGCCGGGCGATCGCGTTTTCCTCCGGCAGGCCGATCGAAATGCGCACCCAGGTATCGAGCGGCGGATAACTACGACCGATGTCGATGCCTTGTGCTGCGAGCGCGGACGCAATGGCTTGTTGCGGCCGGCCGGAGTTGAAGAACACGAAATTGCCCTGCGATTCCGTGAAGCGAACCTTTCGTTGCCGGAACAGCTCGTACCAGGCATCGCGCTCGACCGTGACCTTTGCGCGAACTGACGGCACATAATCTGTATCTTTCAGACTGGCGTTTGCAGCGACCAGGCTGAGCCGATTGAGGCCGAAAAATGCGCCGATGCCGAGCTGCTTCACCGACTTGGCCAACTCGGCGGGCGCCAGCGTGTAGCCGATGGCAAGGCTGGCGAGCCCGTAGATTTTCGCGAATGTCCTGAAGACGGCGACCTGATCGCCGTTGCGAACGAGGCCGGCGACGGTTCGTTTCTCGAAATCCGGCGTGAATTCGAGATAGGCCTCATCGACGATGACGAGCGTGCGCTTGGAGAGATCGTGCACGAATTCGATGAACTGCGCCGCCTCGCTCACCGTGCCGCTCGGATTGTGCGGATTGACGAGATAGACTGCGCGTGTCCGTCCATTGACCTTGCCGGCGATGGCGGGGAGGTCGTTCTCGAGTCGGTCGTTGAGGGGAACGCCGACTACGATGCCGCCGGCGGGCGAGACGGCATCGACCAGCGCAGTATAGCCGGGCTCGGAATAGATGAACTCGCCGCCCGTACCGCCGCGGGCCGACAGATACAGGCCGAGCACGTCGAGAATCTCGCCGAGTACGACCTGCTCGGCAGCAACATTCTCGTGCGCGGCAATCGTCTGCGTCAGCTCGGTGAGTTCGTCGCCGGTATAGCGGCTGAGACCGGTCAGGTGGGCCTTGATCGCCTCCACCGCCCGGGGCGAGGGACCGAACGGATTTTCATTCAAGGAGAGGCGAATTCGATCTTGTTTCGATGCATTGGCCATGGCTGGATACAAAAGACTGCTGGTTGCGGCCGCACTGATCAGCAGCCAATCGCGTCGAGAAAGCTCCGTCAGGGTGCTGCTCCTTACGGTCGATAGCGGTCGCAAAGTTGCGCCGGTCACCACCAACTATAAGCGAACAACGGGACGATCGAGAACACGTCAGACTGCACCGTCGCGCGATTGTTACGCGCGGTGAACTTACGTTGTCTACAGTCTTGATCTCGGATACGGTTCGGACTTCTCTCCGCGCGACACTCTCATTGTCGGGACCGACAACGAAAGGATTTTCGGATCGAACGAAAATCGACACACATCGGCGAATACAAACGGTGAATTTATTTTTCTCCGGTGCAAACTGCTGCGAACATTTCGACGTTGAGCACATGCAAAAGGAGGCAAGAATGAAGACAGTGATTGTGTTACTGTCGACGATTTTCCTGCTGGCCGTACCTGTGACGGCGCATTCCAAATCCGTTTTTGTCGCGAAAGTTCCTGGTGTCTGGCGCACGCCAAACGGCGCAGCCTTCCTGGAATTCCGTTCCAACCCTGATCTAAATCGCGCGTGGGTATCAGCGACCTTATGCGATAAATACGTTAATGGAGATTGGGCAGCGTCCGAATGCAAACCATACAACAGCTACAAGATTAGAGTTGCTGGCCTTTTCTACGATCGTTCGTTAGGTGCAATCCGCCTTGGCAAGCACGTGTGCGCCTGGGTGGAAGATGGACTTGTGCGGCCGATCTTTCGGCAGACGGGCCAGTGCAAACTCAACATAGGCACGGTTCGCCAAGACTACAGAGATGGCTTTGATACGTACTGGCGACCGACGGATGTGATCACCATCCAGCTAAATGATGGAACCGGCAGATAGGTCGAGCGGCGCGCCTTGCGGAAATACTGTCTCGCTCTCGTGCAGCACAACGAGAGGAAGGCGAGGGCGACGCGAACCGAGCGCGTTGGCGCTAGGTCAGCGTTGCTGACGTGTCAAGGCGTGTCAATCGACCAAGAATCTCGGCGAGCTGCGATGCAAGCGAGAGGTAGAAAGCTCACCACACGGCTAGATACGTTGCCTTGGTGAGCGTTCGTTACATCGTGGGGTGTTCGGATCTTTACGAACGAGAAGTTCGTCGACGCGTTGCACCCGATATCGCTCGGTATCCGCTCGCGTGCTGTCGGCTGCATCGACCCTGGTCGTCGGCCTGGGCGGCAATTGCTCCTTGAGTTGTATTTGGCGAGGGACGGTGCGATGATGCTCGCGCTCACCGACGCGTACTTGAATGCGATCGTACCGGATTTGGTGCCGACTGCCAGCCTTGGACGATCGGTTTCTGGAATTCCAGATCGCAAGCTTTTCTTCCTTGCAGACCCATGAGCACAGCAGTGAATGCGAACCCGGTCAGCGAGATTGTTGCCTGGCACGCGATATCTCAACAAGAGGTCGTGGAGCGACTCGGCACCAGCCGGGAGAAAGGTCTCGATCCGGCTGAGGCCGCGGTCCGCCTTCGGAAATACGGGCCAAACCGTCTGCCGGAAGGCAGGAAGGAGGGACCGTTTGCCCGGTTTCTCGCGCAGTTCAACAACATCCTGGTCTACGTGCTGCTTGCCGCGGGATTCACCAAGTTGATGCTGAACCTTTGGGTTGATGCGGCAATCATTTTTGCCGTGGTCATTCTCAACGCGCTGCTCGGGTTCATTCAGGAGGGCAGGGCCGAGAAGGCACTGGACTCCATCCGCAACATGCTGTCCGCGGAGGCGCGGACGGTGCGCGGTGGCGAGAGCCGCATGATTGCTGCGGAACAACTTGTTCGGGGCGACGTCGTGCTCCTGGAGTCGGGTGACAAGATTCCTGCAGACCTGCGGCTCATCGAGACAAAGAACCTGCGGACCGAAGAGGCCGCCCTCACTGGCGAATCGGTACCGGCGGAAAAGAGGGTCGATGCAGTACCTGCGAACGCAACGGTCGGGGATCGCGAGAGCATGGCGTTTTCCGGCACCATGGTCACGTCCGGTCGCGCGACCGGAGTGGTCGTCTCGACCGGCAGCGAGACCGAGCTCGGCCGCATCAACCAGCTGCTCGCCAATGTCAGTGCGCTCGAGACTCCGTTGCTGCGCCAGGTCAAGAAATTCGGCTACGCCATCACCGCTGCGATCGGGGTGATCAGCGTCCTGATATTCGCCTACGGGAAGTGGGTGAAGGGTATGGACTTTGTGGAGTTGTTCCAGGCTGTTGTCGGCATCGCGGTATCGCTTATTCCGGAGGGACTACCCGCGCTCATCACGATTACCCTGGCCATCGGCGTGCAGCGCATGGCGCAGCGCAACGCCATCATCCGGCGATTGCCCGCGGTCGAAACGCTTGGATCGGTGTCGCGGATCTGCTCGGACAAGACGGGCACGCTGACGCTTATGGAAATGATGGTGGTGTCCGCCGTTACGGCTGAGTCAGCATATCAAATTACAGGCGACGGTTATTCGCCGAAGGGGGAGATCAGAAAGGACGGAGAGGCCGCGGGCAGGGAGCCGGTACTCGCGCTCATGGGGCGGGTCTCGTTGCTCTGCAACGATGCGGAGCTGTTTCTGGAGGAAGGCCGCTGGAAAGTGGAGGGCGATCCGACGGAAGGGGCGCTCTATCCGTTCGCGGCCAAGCTCGGTATGGATCGGCAGGCAGAGCAGGCAGCAGCTCCGCGGATCGATGCCATTCCCTTCGAATCCGAGCACAAGTTCATGGCGACGCTCCATGAGGCTGCGAGCGGCGAGCAGGTGCTCCTGGTCAAGGGCGCCCCGGAAGTGATCCTCGATCACTGCGATCGCCAGCAGACCGCCGACGGCCAGCCGAGGCCCCTCGACCGCGAGCACTTCTTGAAACAATCAGACGGGCTTGCGGCTCAAGGCGAACGTGTGCTGGCGCTGGCGTGGCTCGAGAATCCGAATCTGAAGGCCGGCGGTCTCACCGCGGCCGACTTGCCACGGACGCTCGTCTTGCTCGGCCTGATCGGCTTGCTGGATCCGCCGCGCAAAGAGGCCATCGAGGCTGTGAGGGAGTGCCACGGCGGTGGCATCCGGGTCACCATGATCACGGGCGATCACAAGATCACCGCCGCGGCCATCGCCAAGATGCTCGGTCTCGGCGACGGGAAGACGGCGATCACGGGCACCGAAATCGAGGGTATGGACACCGCGACGTTGCAGGAACGCGTTCGCACCGTTGATGTCTTCGCGCGTGCCAGCCCTGAACACAAGCTGCGCCTTGTGAAGGCTATTCAGGCCAATAACCAAATCGTGGCGATGACAGGCGATGGCGTAAACGACGCGCCTTCGCTCAAGAAAGCCGACATCGGCGTTGCCATGGGTATCAAAGGCACCGAGGTGACGAAGGAGGCCGCCGGGATGATTCTGGCCGACGACAACTTCGCCTCGATCTCGGCAGCCGTGAAGGAGGGGCGCACGGTCTACAACAACATCGAGAAGGCCATGCTTTTTCTGTTGCCGACCAACGTCGCGCAGGCAATGGTGATTGCGTCGGCCATCTTCCTTGGCTTCACCATGCCGATCACCGCCCCGCAAGTCCTCTGGGTCAATATGGTGACTTCGGTCGCGCTTGGCCTGGTCATCTCCTTCGAGCCGCACGAGATCGATGTGATGCAGCGGCCGCCGCGCGCGGTGGATCGCCCGATCGTCACAGGATTCGGGATTTGGCGGATCGTCTTTGTCGGCTTGGCGCTCCTTGCCTACACCTTGCTGGCATTCTTCTGGATGAAGGCCGAGGGCGCTTCGGACGGACTGGCGCGGACGGTCGCCGTCAATGCCATCACGATCGGCCAGGTCTTCTATCTCTTGAACAGCCGCTATCTGCTCGACTCGTCGCTCGACGTCAGGGCGCATATGGGCAACCCGTACTTGCCGCTCGGGATCGTTGCCGTGGTGATCCTGCAACTGATCTTCACTTACACGCCGCCGTTCCAGGCGACGTTCGGCAACGAATCTATCCCGTTATGGGTCTGGCCCTGGCTGCTGGCAGGCGGTCTGGTGTTCTTCCTCGTCGTGGAGGCTGAGAAGCTGATCATTCGCTCGTCGGGCTCGCTGCGGAAGGTTGTCGTCGCTGCCGAAGCTGGCCCATGACTGATCGCAGAGCCTTGGATCCCAGAGCCTTGGATCTCAGAGCCTTGGATCTCAGAGCCTTGGACAAAGGCGTCAGGCTTCGCGCGCAAGCTCCGCACGCGCGGCCGCCAGCTCCTTCTTCTGGCCCGCGCTCAGCGTCGGGTATGCAAGGTCAAGCTGCTCGACCGCCTCCACGATCGCCGCGGCGACGACAAGCCGGGTGAACCACCTGTTGTCGGCTGGTACCACATACCACGGCGCGTGCTCCGAAGCCGTGACCCGGATTGCATCTTCAAACGAGCGCATGTAGTCGTTCCAGAACTTGCGCTCGTGGATGTCCGAAGGGGAGAACTTCCAATTCTTCTCCGGCTCGTCGAGGCGCTTCATGAAGCGCTTTTTCTGCTCCTCGCGCGAAACGTTCAGGAAAAACTTGAGAATGACCACGCCCTGCCGCGTCAGATAGTCCTCGAAATGCGTGATGTCGGCGAGCCGTTCGTCCCAGATCCGCTTGCTCATGAACCGCGGAGGCAATTTCTGCCGCTCCAGGATATCCTCGTGCACGCGCACAATGAGGACTTCCTCGTAATAGGAGCGATTGAAGATGCCGATCCGCCCGCGCTCAGGCAGACGCTTGACGTAGCGCCACATGAAGTCGTGGTCGAGCTCTTCCTGTGAAGGCTGCTTGAACGAGTAGACCTGACAGCCTTGCGGATTGACCCCCGACATGACGTGTTTGATCGTGCTGTCCTTGCCAGCGGCATCCATGGCCTGGAAGACGAGCAGCAGCGACCAGCGATCCTGCGCATACAGCATGTCCTGTTCTTCCGCGAGCCACTGAGTGCCGCGTTGAAGGAGGTTGGCGGCTTCACCCTTGTCCATCTTCAGGCCGCGCGTATCGCCGGGGGCGAAATCCTTCAATTGAAAGCCCTTGCCGTTAGCGACGCGGAACGGGTGGGTGTACTTCTGGATTTGGTCGAGAATCTCTTTCCTCGGCATAGCGAGACCTCCCATTTGTGAAGAGACAATCTCGCTCGGTCGGCTAGACGCCGCAATGCTCGGCCTCAGTGATCGGGCAGCTCGGCACGATCTGGAATTCCCGGGCCGATCGCCAGCGCGGGAGCAATAGCAGGGAGGGCGTGCAGGACTCGCGTGAACGGACCGCAGAAAATCGGGAGAGCGCTACAACAAGAGTTCGAGGCTATGGTCTATATCGAATTCGCATAAGGTATATTATGGAATATATTTATATACAATCAGATCAAAGATTTAGGCGAACTTCCTGATAGAAACGCCAATCTGGCGCCTCAGCGCCAGCTTCCCGTCAGGCAATCCGGAGCGACCGCATTGGCCAGTCCGCATGTGAGCATCCAGCCGTCCGCCGCCCTGTGTGAAAGCCTATATTGCCGCCGGCTCCAGACGCTGCAATAAGCGCCAGCGAGATTGCTTGCCGACCCGCGGCACGGACAACAACAAGCCTCATAAAGGGAGCAAACCAAGATGAGCTTTTCACGACGCGCGCTACTGAAGGCATCGGCTGCCTCGGCCGTTTTGGGCGGCCTTGGCGCGCCATTGGTGGCCCGCGCGCAAGCCGCCGAGTTCACCTACAAATACGCCAACAATCTGCCGGACAGCCATCCCATGAACGTCCGCGCCCGCGAGATGGCGGCGGCGATCAAGACCGAGACCAATGGCCGCTTCGACCTGCAAGTCTTCCCCAACAACCAGCTCGGTTCCGATACCGACGTGCTGAGCCAGATCCGTTCCGGCGGCGTCGAGTTTTTCACGCTGTCCGGCCTGATTCTGTCGACGCTGGTGCCGGCGGCATCCATCAACGGCATCGGGTTCGCGTTCCCGGACTATGACACGGTCTGGAAGGCCATGGATGGCGGGCTGGGCGCCTATGTCCGCGGCGAGATCAAGAAGGCCGGGCTCGAGGTGATGGAAAAGATCTGGGACAACGGGTTCCGCCAGACCACGTCGTCGACCAAGCCGATCAACGGTCCGGAGGATTATAAAGGCTTCAAGATTCGCGTGCCGATCTCGCCCTTGTGGACCTCGATGTTCAAGGCGTTCGACGCCGCCCCCGCCTCGATCAATTTCAGCGAGGTCTATTCGGCGCTGCAGACCAAGATCGTCGAGGGTCAGGAGAACCCGCTGGCGATCATCTCGACCGCCAAGCTGTACGAGGTGCAGAAGTACTGCTCGCTGACCAACCACATGTGGGACGGCTTCTGGTTCCTCGCCAACCGCCGCGCCTGGGAGAAGCTCCCCGAGGACGTCAGGACCATCGTCGCCAAGAACATCAATGCGGCGGCCGTCAACGAGCGTGCCGACGTCGCCAAGCTGAACGCCAATCTGCAGCAGGAACTGGCCGGCAAGGGTCTCATCTTCAACCAGCCGGGCATCACGCCGTTCCGCGACAAGCTGCGCGCCGCGGGCTTCTATGCCGAATGGAAGGGCAAGTATGGCGACCAGGCCTGGGAGCTTTTGGAGAAATCCGTCGGCAAACTGTCGTAAGCTCCAGCGCGCCAACTCAATAATCTCTAGTGCAGGGGGCCGTGATGGCTCATGCCGAACTGAGCGAGATCATGGCCGGCGAGGCGGACCACTCCCCTCGCCGCCGTTCGTTCACGGAATCGCTCGAACACACCCTCGGACGGCTGGTCGAGATCCCGGCGGCGCTATTGGTCGTAGCCGAGATCGTGATCCTGTTCGCCGGCGTGGTTGCTCGCTATGCGCTGCACAGCCCGCTGATCTGGTCGGACGAACTGGCCTCGATCCTGTTCCTGTGGCTGGCGATGCTGGGCGCTGCGGTCGCGTTCCGCCGCGCCGAGCACATGCGGATGACCGCCGTCGTCGCCAATGCGCGTCCGGCGCTGCGGTCCTATCTCGATCTCGTCGCCACCGCCGCGGCGCTGGCGTTCCTGCTTCTGATCGCCTGGCCGGCCTACGAATACGCTTACGAGGAAAGCTACATCACGACGCCGGCGCTGCAGATCCTCAATAGCTGGCGGGCGGCGGCGCTGCCGACCGGGATCGGCCTGATGGCGCTGTTCGCGCTGCTGCGGCTCGCCCGCGCGGCCAATGTGCGGACGGTGCTGGCCGCAATCGCATCGGTAGCGGCGGTGATTGCCGTATTCTGGCTGCTCAAGGGCGTCTTGCGACCGCTCGGCAACCTCAATCTCATCATCTTCTTTGTCGGCGTCACCGGCTTTTCGGTCTTCGCCGGCGTGCCGATCGCGTTCGCGTTCGGGCTTGCGACCTACGGCTATCTGGCGCTGACCACTGGCACGCCGCTGATGGTGCTGGTTGGCCGCATGGACGAGGGCATGAGCCACCTGATCCTGTTGTCGGTGCCGCTGTTCGTCTTCCTGGGGCTTCTGATCGAGATGACCGGCATGGCGCGGGCGATGGTCGCCTTCCTGGCGAGCCTGCTCGGTCATGTCCGTGGCGGACTGCATTACGTGCTGGTCGGCGCGATGTATCTGGTCTCCGGCATTTCCGGCTCCAAGGCCGCCGACATGGCCGCCGTCGCGCCGGTGCTGTTTCCGGAGATGAAGGCGCGCGGCGCCCGTCCCGGCGATCTCGTCGCCCTGCTCTCCGCGACCGGCGCACAGACCGAAACCATCCCGCCGAGCCTCGTGCTGATCACCATCGGCTCGGTCACCGGCGTTTCGATCGCCGCACTGTTCACCGGCGGCCTGCTGCCTGGCGTGGTGCTGGCGATCACGCTGTCGGTGCTGGTCTGGTGGCGCTACCGCAAGGAGGACTTGCGGCACGTGAAGAGGGCGAGCGGCGCCGAGATTGGGCGGACACTCATCATCGCCCTGCCGGCGCTGGCCCTGCCTTTCGTGATCCGCTACGCCGTCATCGAGGGCATCGCCACCGCAACGGAAGTCTCTACGATCGGCATCGTCTACGCCTTTATCGTCGGCTTCTTCATCTATGGCCTTTTGATCTACCGCAATTTCGACTGGCGGCGACTCGTGCCAATGCTGGTCGAGACGGCTTGCCTGTCGGGTGCGATCCTCCTGATCATCGGCACGGCAACCGGGATGGCCTGGGGGCTCACCCAGTCCGGCTTCTCCCGGGCGCTCGCCGCGGCCATGACCGGCCTCCCCGGCGGCTCGGCAAGCTTCATCGCGGTGTCGATCCTGGCATTCGTGATCCTCGGCAGCGTGCTCGAGGGGATACCGGCGATCGTGCTGTTCGGGCCATTGTTGTTCCCGATTGCGCGCGCCGTCGGCGTCCACGAGGTGCACTATGCCATGATCATCATCCTGGCGATGGGCATCGGATTGTTCGCACCGCCCTTCGGCGTCGGCTATTATGCGGCCTGCGCCATCGGGCGCGTCGATCCGGCGGAAGGCATCAGACCGATCTGGGGCTATCTTCTGGCGCTGATGGTTGGACTGATCATCGTCGCGGTCTTCCCGTGGATTTCCATCGGGTTCTTGTGAGACTTTAATCTTTAATGGGATCGACCCATGAGCGCAGCCCAGAACCAGTACAATATCGGATTGGACAAGACGCCGGCCAACTACGTGCCGCTGACGCCGCTCAGCTTCCTGGCGCGTTCGGCCGCCATCTATCCCGACCATGTCAGCACCGTCTATGAAGGCCGTAGCTTCACCTGGGCCGAGACTTACGATCGCTGCCGGCGCTTCGCGTCCTATCTCGCCAGCCGCGGCATCGGGGTCGGCGATACCGTTGCGGCGATGCTGCCGAACATCCCTGCGATGAACGAACTGCATTTCGCGGTGCCGATGACCGGCGCGGTCTTGAACACGTTGAACATCCGGCTCGACGCGCCGTCGATCGCATTCCAGCTCGATCATGGCGGCGCCAGGATCATCCTGGTCGATCCCGAATTCGCCGGCGTCATCGCCGATGCGCTCAAGCAGATGAAAGGGCCAAAACCCTTCGTGATCGACGTCGATGATGCATCGTTCGATGGCGGCCAGCGCATCGGCGAGATCGAATATGAAGCGGCGCTCGTGCTGGGCGATCCCGCCTTTGTCGAGCGTCGGCCTGACGACGAATGGGAAGCGATCGCGCTCAGCTATACGTCGGGGACCACGGGCAATCCCAAGGGCGTGGTGACGCATCACCGCGGCGCCTATCTCAA
Source organism: Bradyrhizobium elkanii WSM2783 (assembly GCF_000472865.1). Lineage (GTDB taxonomy): Bacteria > Pseudomonadota > Alphaproteobacteria > Rhizobiales > Xanthobacteraceae > Bradyrhizobium > Bradyrhizobium elkanii_A. The sequence continues at coordinate 76,960 of NZ_AXAP01000031.1, forward strand.
CGCCGTCAGCAACATTCTGGCCGGCAATCTCGGCCAGCATCCCGTCTATCTCTGGACGCTGCCCATGTTCCACTGCAACGGCTGGTGCTTTCCCTGGACCATAGCAGCCGCCGCAGGCGTCAATGTCTGCCTGCGCAAGGTCGAGCCCACCAGGATCTTCGAACTGATCGCCAAACACGGCGTCAGCCACATGTGCGGCGCGCCGATCGTCTACAACGTGCTGATCAATGCGCCGGACGCGCCGAAGGGTGGGCGCGCAAAGCCCGTGATTGGATTGATCGCAGGCGCCGCCCCGCCGGTCGCCGTGCTGGAAGGCGCCGAGCGGATCGGCATCAAGCTCACCCATGTCTATGGCCTGACCGAGGTCTATGGCCCCGCCTCCGTCTGCGCCGAGCAGCCCGGCTGGGACGAATTGCCCGCCCCGCAGCGCGCTCAGATGAAACGGCGACAGGGCGTGCCCTACCCGCTCGAGGAGGCCGTCACCGTGCTCGATCCGGCCACGATGCAGCCCGTGCCGCACGACGGCGAGACCATCGGCGAAGTCATGTTCCGCGGCAACATCGTGATGAAGGGCTATCTGAAGAACGAGAAGGCGACGCAGGAAGCCTTCGCCGGCGGCTGGTTCCACACCGGCGATCTCGGCGTGCTCGATCAGCACGGCTACGTCATCATCAAAGACCGCTCCAAGGACATCATCATCTCCGGCGGCGAGAACGTCTCCTCGGTCGAGGTCGAGGACATTCTCTACAAGCACCCCGCGGTGCTGTTTGCGGCAGTGGTCGCCAAGCCCGACCCGAAATGGGGCGAAGTGCCCTGCGCCTTCGTCGAGCTCAAGGAAGGTGCGCAGGCGACGGAGGCAGAGATCATCGCCTTCTGCCGCGAGCAGATGTCCGGCTTCAAGACGCCGAAGGCGGTCGTGTTCGGCCCGATTCCGAAGACCTCGACCGGCAAGATCCAGAAATTCATGCTGCGCAACCAGGTCGGATCGGCAAAGGCGATCACGGCGTAACTGGCGGTCATTCCGGGGCGATGCGTAGCATCGAACCCGGAATCTCGAGATTCCCCGACGCGCAATTGCGCACCTGAGGTCTGGTCCTTCGGACCATCCCGGAATGACCTCAGCTCATCCCGCTTTGTCCAACACCAGCCGCATGCCGTCATAGGCCGGCACCACGCCCGCGGGCAGGCTTTGGCGGAGCACCTCGTAGTCGAGGTCGGCGTGCATGTTGGTGATGACGGCACGCTTCGGCTTGAAGCGGTCGATCCATGACAGCGCGTCGGCCACGCTGAAATGGCTGGAATGCGTCACATAGCGCAATCCGTCGACGATCCAGAGATCGAGGTTCTCCAGTGCCGGCCAGCTTTCCTTGGGAATGTCATGCAGATCGGGCGTGTAGGCGGCATTGCCGACGCGAAAGCCGAGCGCGGGAATCCTGCCGTGCTGGACCAGGAAGGCGGAAAGCTTGACCGGACCGCCCTTCCCCTCGGTCGTATGGCTCTCGCCCGCCTCGATACCGTGACGCGTCAGGATTGGCGGATAGTCGCTGCCCTCGGGCGAGATGAAGCAATAGGAGAACCGCGCCATGATGTCCTTGGCGGTCGACTGGTTGAAGTAGACCGGAATGCGTCGGCGCTGATGCATCACGACCGAGCGCAGGTCGTCGATGCCATGGGTCTGGTCGGCGTGCTCATGCGTGAGGAAGACCGCGTCGATGTGATCGACGTTGGCGTCGATCAGTTGCTCACGCAGGTCGGGCGAGGTGTCGACCACGATCCGCGTGGTGCCGTGCGCGCCGTTGCGCTCGACCAGCAGCGAGCAGCGGCGGCGGCGGTTCTTCGGATTGTTCGGATCGCAGGCGCCCCAACCGAGCGCCGGGCGCGGCACGCCGGCGGAGGAGCCGCAGCCCAAAATCGTCAACGTGAGCGTCATGCCCCCTCTTTCGGAGCCGGCACTTTGGAGAACAGCCGGAAGAAGTTTTCGGTGGTCTGTCGCGAGATTTCCTCGAGCGAAACGCCGCGCGTCTCGGCAAGGACCTTGGCGACCTCGACCACGTAGGAAGGCTCGTTGCGCTTGCCGCGGAATTTGCCGGGCGCGAGATACGGCGAGTCGGTCTCGACCATGATGCGATCATCAGGCAGCTCGGCCGCGAGCGCCCGCAACGCCTCCGATTTCTTGAAGGTCAGGATGCCCGTGAACGAGATCGACAGGCCAAGCGAAATCGCTTTCATCGCGAGTTCACGCCCGCCGGTGTAGCAATGCAGCACCGCCTTGAACGGTCCCTTCGCCACCTCGTCTTCCAGAATGCGGCCGCAATCCTCGTCCGCCTCGCGGGTGTGGATCACGAGCGGCAGGCCGGTGGCGCGTGCAGCGGAAATATGCGCGCGGAAGCCGCGCTCCTGCGCCTCGCGCGAACCGTGCTGGTAGAAGTAGTCGAGCCCGGCCTCGCCGAGCGCCACGACCTTCGGATGCCTGGTCAGCTCGATCAGTTCGGCCGGCGCAATGCCGTCTTCCTCGTCGGCCTCATGCGGATGCGTGCCGACCGAGCAATAGACGTTCGGAAAACGCTCGGCGATCATAAGCAGCCCATCGAGCCGCCGCACCCGGGTCGAGATCGTGACCATGCGCCCCACGCCCGCTCCCTCGGCCCGCGCGACGATGGCGTCGAGATCCTCGGCAAAGTCAGGAAAATCCAGGTGGCAATGGCTGTCGACCAGCATGTCCTTCCAACCGCTCAATCGGTCTTTGGTTCGACGTAGCGAGGGAACACGCCGACCGGCGGCGGCAATTGGACGCCCGGCTTGAGCCGCTCGCCAAAGGCTGCGAATTGGCGCGATTTATGATCGTCCCTGGGAATGCCCAGACTGTCGAGCAGCTTGGCCGAGGCTTCCGGCATCACCGGCTGCGTCAGGATCGCGATCTGGCGCACGACCTCCGCGGTCACATACAGCACCGTCTTCTGCCTGATAGGATCGGTCTTGGCCAGCGCCCATGGCGCTTCGCCCGCGAAGTAGCGGTTGGCTTCGGCCACCACGGCCCACACCGTGTTCAGCCATTGGTGGATCTGCTGGGTCGCCATCGCATTTCGCGACGCCTCCAGCATGTTATCTGCCTGCGCCAGAATCGCCTTGTCATTGTCCGAGAACTCGCCGGGCTCCGGCAGCACGCCGTCGAGCTGCTTGGCGATCATCGACAGCGAGCGCTGCGCCAAATTGCCGAGATCGTTAGCAAGGTCGGCATTGATGCGCGCGACGATGGCCTCGTGGCTGTAATTGCCGTCCTGCCCGAATGGCACCTCGCGCAGGAAGAAATAGCGCATCTGATCGACGCCATATTGGTCCGCGAGGTTGAAGGGATCGACGACATTGCCGACCGACTTCGACATCTTCTCGCCCCTGCTGAACAGGAAGCCATGGGCATAGACGCGCTTCTGCACGGGGATGCCGGCCGACATCAGGAAAGCGGGCCAATACACCGCGTGGAAGCGGATGATGTCCTTGCCGATGATGTGCACATCCGCCGGCCAATAGCGCCAGTTTGCATCGTTCTCGTCGGGATAGCCGACGCCGGTGATGTAGTTGGTGAGCGCATCGACCCAGACATACATCACATGCTCGGGGTCATTGGGCACCTTGACGCCCCAGTCGAACGTCGTGCGCGAGATCGAGAGATCCCTCAGCCCGCTCCTGACGAAGCTTATGACTTCGTTGCGGCGTGAGTCCGGTCCGATGAAATCGGGCTGGCTCTCGTAGAGATGAAGCAGTCTGTCCTGGTACGCGGAGAGCTTGAAGAAGTAGCTCTTCTCCTCGACCCACTCGACCGGCGTGCCCTGCGGTCCGCGGCGGACATTGTCCTCGCCGACGACGGTCTCGTCCTCGGCGTAATAGGCCTCGTCGCGCACCGAGTACCAGCCGGAATAGCTGTCGAGATAGATGTCGCCATTCGCCAGCATGCGGTCCCAGATCGCCTGCACCGAGCGGTGGTGCGCCGGTTCGGAGGTGCGGATGAAACGGTCGAACGAGACGTTCAGCCGCTCGTCCATTTCCTTGAAGCGGGCGGCGTTGCGGGTCGCGAGTTCGTGCGGCGTCAGTCCCTCGCCTTGCGCGGTCTGGATCATCTTCTGGCCGTGCTCGTCGGTGCCGGTCAGGAAGAACACGTCCTTGCCGTCGAGCCGCTGGAAGCGCGCCAGCGCATCGGTCGCGATCGCCTCATAGGCGTGGCCGATATGCGGCTGGCCATTGGGATAGGCGATCGCGGTCGTGATGTAGAACAGGTTGCCGCGATCGGTCGCAGGCGCGGGGTTAGCGGCGGGATCGGGTTGCTTTGGCTTTGGCTTTGGCTTTGGCTTTGGCTTCGGCGCCTTCTTCGCCACCGGCGCGGGCGCGGGGGTGCTGGCCTGCTCCGGAGCAGGAACCGGCTTTTCTGTCGCGGTCTTCTTCGTGGCTTTCTTTGCCGATTTTTTCGCGGGCTTCTTGGTCTTGGCAGGCGTCTTCTTGGTCGTTGCCTTCTTGGCAGTTGCCTTCTTGCCCGCGGCTTTCTTGACGGCGGTTTTCTTCTTGGCAGCTTTCTTCACGGCCGTCTTGGCGGTCTTTTTCGCCTTCTTCGTAGTCGCCGTCTTCTTTTTCGCGCGCGTTTTTACCGCGGCCTCGGCGGCGCGACGTGCTGCCTTCTTCGTCTTTTTCTTCTTCGAAGCTTTCCGAGCCACAACGAATTCCTCAAGGTGCAGTTCAAGCGAAAATGATCGGGATTGGTGAAACGGCGGATTACCGCACGGCTTCCGCGAGCATCGAAAACACCGAGAACACCAGCGGTTTGCGTTCCAGATTGTATGCTTCGGTGTCGCGCGCGGCGAGGACGATCTTTTCCCATACCTCCGCCAGCCGTGCAAGGCGCGGCAAATTGGCGTTGGGATCGCCCGTGCGCAGTCTGTCGCTGATCCAGCGTTCGACGCCCTCGATGAAGGCCGCGAGCGCCACGCGATCGCTGAGGCCCAGCGAATCCGCGAGCGCATGCAGTTCGCGTGGATCGACCTGCGGCAATGTCGCAAGCAGCGCCGCGGTCTTCTGCTGCAGCTTCAGCGCGTCGCCGCCGAGAAGGTTCAGCGCCCGCGCCACGCTCCCCTCCGCCGCTGCGGCGGCCTCGATCAGCGCCGGATCGTCGGGTGCCATTTCGGCGGCCGCGGAAGCGGCGTGGATCACGTCATCGGTATCGAGCGGCCTGAGCAGCAATTTACGGCAGCGGGACAGGATCGTCGGCAGCACCCGCGACGGCGCGTGGCTGACCAAAAGGAACAGCGATTGCTGCGGCGGCTCCTCGAGAATCTTCAGGAGCGCATTGGCCGCATTCGGATTGAGCTCGTCGACGGTATCAACGATGCAAACGCGCCAGCCCTCGACCGCAGCCGTCGAGCCGAAGAACGAGATGGTTTCGCGGGTCTCGTCGACCGTGATCACCGTCCGCAGCACGCCGCGGTCGTTGAGCCCGCGCTCCAGCACCAACAGCCCGCCATGAGCACCCGCCGCGACCTGCCGTGCCACCGGATCCTGCGGATCGACCGCCAGCGTCTCCGCCTGCTGCACGGAAGGCGCGAGCGGATCGCGGTGCGCCAGCACGAAGCGCGCCATGCGATAGGCCAGCGTCGCCTTCCCGATGCCGGCCGTGCCGCCGATCAGCCAGGCGTGCGGAATGCGGCCCGAGCGATAGGCCGCGAGCAGCGCGGTCTCCGCCTCGCGATGCCCGAAGAAATCGGGCATCTCGCGCGGATGCCGGACCGCGATCTCCTGCTCGACCTTGCGCGCGCTCATGCGTGGCTCGCCGCCAGAATTGCTGTGAGGAGGCGCTCGCGCAACACATGCCAGATGCGCTCGGCGACCGCATCGGCGTCGGCATCGGCATCGATCAGCAGGCAGCGCTGCGGGTCTTCGACCGCGAGCTGCCGGTACGCCTCGCGCAAATCCTGATGGAACTGAACGTCCTCGGACTCGAAGCGGTCGGGCGCCGCGCTGCCGCGCCGTGCCGCCGCCCGCTTCAGGCCGACTTCCACGGGCACGTCGAGGATGAAGGTGAGATCCGGCTTGAGGTCGCCGATGGTGACGCGCTGCATGGCGCTGACGAGGCCGGGCGGCACCTGTCCGAGCCGGCCCTGATAGACGCGCGTCGAATCGAAAAAGCGGTCGCAGAGCACCCAGATGCCCTGATTCAGCGCTGGCCGGATCACGGTGCGGACGTGATCATCGCGCGCGGCCGCGAACAGCAGCGTCTCGGCGTCGGGCCCGAGCAGCTTGCCCATGCCCGACAGCAGCAGATGGCGGATGATCTCGGCGCCCGGCGAGCCGCCGGGCTCGCGGGTGACGATGGTGCGCAGCTTGGTCCCGTTCAGCCGCTCGGCGAGCCGCTTGATCTGGGTGGATTTTCCGGACCCCTCGCCGCCTTCGAACGTGATGAAACGCCCGCGCAAGGATGGTCGTTTGGCCCTCGCCTTTGCCATATCAGAGCTTCTCGACGCCGGCGCGGAACATGCCGATGACCAGCTCCTGGGCGCCGTCGAGCGCCCGGCGCACGGTCGATCCCGTGCCGATCGCGTCCGCCGCATAGACCGGCGTTTCCACGGCGAGATTGCCGCTCCGCCAGACCCTGACGACGCCGATCTGTTGCCCGGCCTGGATCGGCGCCCGCACCGGGCCGTTATAGACCACGCGCGCGAGCAGCTTCTCATTGCCGTTCTTCGACACCATCACCTTGATCGGTTCGGGGCTCGTCAGCTTCACCGAGCGGCTTTCCCCGCCGAACACCCGGGCGTAGCCGATGGTCTGGTTGGCGGCGATCAGCGTGCGGGTCTCGAAGCTGCGGAAGCCCCATTCCAGCATCTTCTTGGCTTCGCTTGCGCGGTCATCGGCGTCCTCCAGCCCGTTGACCACCACGATCAGCCGCGTGTCGTTCTGCACGGCCGAGCCGACCATGCCGTAGCCGCCTTCCTTGGTGTAGCCGGTCTTCAGGCCATCGGCGCCGCTCAGCGAGTTCAAGAGCGGATTGCGGTTGAGCTGACGGATCTTGTTCCAGGTGAATTCCTTCTCGCCGAACAGCTTGTACATGTCGGGATAGGTCAGGATGATATGGCGCGCGAGCTTCGCCAGCTCGCGGACGGTCATCTTGTTGCCGGGGTCAGGCAGGCCGTTGGAATTGGCGAAGGTCGATTTGGTCAGCCCCAGCTCCCGGGCGCGCTTGGTCATGAAGTCGGCCGCAAACTCGCGCTCGGTGCCGGCGATGCCCTCGGCGAGCGCGATGCAGGAGTCATTGCCGCTCTGGATGATCGCCCCGTGCAGGAGGTCGTCGACCGAGACCTTGCTGTGGATGGCGGCGAACATCGTCGAGCTGCCGGAGGGCGCCCCGCCCCGTCGCCAAGCGTATTCGCTTATCTTGTATTCGTCGGTCAGCTTGATGTCGCCGTTCTTGAGGGCGTTGAAGACGACTTCCGCCGTCATCAGCTTCATCATGCTGGAGGGCGCGCGGAGCTCGTCGGCGTTCTTCTCGAACAGCACGCTGCCCGAGGACGCCTCGATCAGGATCGCGGTCGGCGCATCGCCGTCAAACCCGCCCTCCTCCTTCTTGGCGCCCTGCACGCTGTTGTTGGCGGCATAGACCGCGGTGCCGAAGCCGATCGCAAGCGCGACCGCAGCCGCCGTCAGCGCGCGCCAAGGTGAACACCAGGGCCGGCGCGCCGGGAAAGCGGATCGAGAAGCAGCGATCATCGGCGATGTCCTGAAACGGGGGCCTTCTACCAGTTGGAAGTACCGCAAACAACTGAGGTTTTGGCCGCAAGGCCGGAGCCGGCGCGCACTCCCGCAGTGAAAATGATCCTATCGCGTAAGCCGCGTCGGTTCCTTGAAGCAAATCCGGCAAAGACGGCGGAAACGCGTACGCCTGAACGGCTCGAAGCTGCAGCCGGCGCTGATCAGGTTTCTTAGGATAAGCGCGTGAAGCTGTTGATTTTAGTACAGCCCGCGACCGCTCAGCACTTCCGCCGGACCGCGCGGATCAATCGGGACATAGGCCGAGCCGGCATCGCTCGCAGAGCTGCCATTGGCGTCATATGACACCTGCCGCAGATTCGCGGTGCCCCGCCCGCGCCCACGGCTGGAGGCGGACATTTCCGAGGTCGCATTGGTCGAGGCGTAATCGGCCGACGTATTGCCCAGCGAATAGGGCCGCCCCTCCGGCAGCGGAACCTCGCCGCGGATGTGGCCAGCCGAGGACGACATGTCAGGCACGAACGGCCGGGCCGAGGCGATCCGGACCGTGGACGGCGACGGCGCCGGCACGCCGCTGCGCAGCGTCGCCATCAACTGGCGGTCGTCGGAGCCCTCCAGCGGCGCCCGTCCGACATATTCAACGCGGACGCGGGCCACGCCATGGCCTTTGAATTCAAGCAGTTCGGCGGCTTTGTTGGAGACGTCGATGAGGCGGTTGCCGTGATAGGGGCCGCGGTCGTTGACGCGCACGATCAGCGACTTGCCGTTCCGCAAATTCGTCACCCGCGCATAGGAGGGCATGGGCAGCGTCGGATGAGCGGCGGTCAGCGAGGCCATGTCGAACACTTCGCCATTGGCGGTCAGCCGACCGTGGAAATCATCGCCATACCAGGAGGCCATCCCCTCCGCGCGGTAGTTGGCGTCCTCCTCCGGCACATACATGCGCCCGGCCACCATGTAGGGCTTGCCGACCCGATAGGTGCCGCCACCCTTCGGCACTGGTTCGCCGAAGGCGACCACGCGCGGGCTTGCGGAAACACCGTATTTCGGATCGACGCGGCTCGCGAACTTGTTCGAGGAGGCGCAGTTGGCGAGCACCAGGCAAGTCGCGACCGCAGCCACTCCCCGCGCCATCGCTCGAATCGGATATTGCCGCTTCCCCATCGACCCCAACTACCACGCTACCGGACGCGCGCCCACTTGCGAGGCCTCTTCGCGTCACTGATCCCCACGATGCGGCCCACCTTCCGCATCAGAACGTGAGGATATCGCAACCGGAACACGGCGGAAATGGGGAGAGCCGTACCATGGTAAATTCTCAGTTGCGCCCTCCCCGGCATTCTACGGGCAAAGCTGTCCCGCTTTCACACATCTGTTGCAGCAAATCATCACTTCACGGCCGATCGGAGCCTTGCCCGCAGGATTCTTTTGACTGTGCAAGGCCGCGGTCGTTCTCTCCCTCGTGCGCAGGGGGCGCAAAGGAAGTTCTGAAATGATCGAGACGGTTACGGCGGTGATGGGCCTGGTGAGCGCGGGGATTTTTCTGGCCCATGCCTATGAGGGTTTTCGCACCCGGGCGTAAAGCCCAACGCGAAATGGAAAGACGCATCACCTCTTTCCCGAAAGGTAAGTTCGTAAAGCTTTAATAGATTCGGACGAGCATCGGAGTGTAGCAGGTGCATCATGCGCAAACACGACTTGGTCTCCGACGGATTCCTGACGCTCACAGCAGCAAGCTTCGTGCTGCTGTGCTCGAGCCTGCTGGCCTTCGCGCTGAGCTAGGCTAAGGCCACGCCTCCCCGGGGCATTCCGGGCCGATCGTGCTGCGCTCTCGTTTCGACGTGCGCGGCCTTTGCAGTTTTCGCACAGTTTTTTTGATCTCGCCTTCCCTGCGCGGCGGTCGCCAGACCGTCCTTGATCTTCGCCTCCCAGCCTGAGACGAACTGTGCAAGCTCCTTAGCGAGGCTTACGCGCATTACTCCACGCCATAAAAACCACCGCTCTCTTGATCTCGCGCGCCGGTTGGGCTTTGGGTATGGCAGGTTTGGGGGAATTCCAATGCGTAAATTGTCGATCGTGGCGTTGTGCGCCACGCTGGCGGGTTGTGTCTCGGCCGGCGAAACCGTTTCATTCAAGACGTCGAACCCGCAACAGCAGGCCTTGATGCGCGACGGCCAGCCCGCGCTGGTGTCGCGGCAGAAGAATTCGCTGGTGCTGGTCCGTCCAGCGGCGCGGCAGCTTCAGGCCAACGGGCGACCTGTGTTTGTGGTCGGCATCAACAATCTCGGACGTCAGCCCGTCGACTTCCGCGTGGCCCAGGTCGAGGCCGTCCAGCATGTTGGCGGACAGGATTTCGGCATGCAGGTCGTCACCTACGAGATGCTGGTCCAGGAGGAGAAGAACCGCCAAGTAGCGGCCGCTATCTTCACCGGTCTTGCGGCCGCCGGTAATGCGTATAGCGCCTCACAGGCTGGCCATGGTCACTACAGGACGCCCTCCGGTCGCACCGGCACTTTCTACAGTCCGACCGCTGCAGCGATCGCCCGGGAAAACGCTGCGGCACAGAATGAGGCGATGATCGAAGCCACGATCGAAACCGGCCAGCGCAATATGGCTGCGCTGGAACAAGCGGTCATCAAGGACAATACTCTGATGTCGGGTGAATGGTACGGCGGCCAGCTACACTTGGCACCGCCGACCGACCAGGGCGGCGGAGCGAAGACCTACACCATCGTCATCACCGTTGGCAGCGAGCGCCATGTGATCGATGTCTCGCAAGGGCCAGCGGGCGTCTGATCGACGAACCGAAAGCGGCACCAAGCGCTACTCCAAGGCATGGAGCGACCTGCCAGTTGCTCCGTGCCGGCGTGGATGCGGTCACAATTTCCAAGCGTCTCGGGCACGCCAAGCCTGATATCACCTTGCGCATCTACGCCCATTTGTTCAGAAAGGACGACGGCAGGTGGCAGCGGCGATCAACACGGCGCTGAATCGCCAGGCTGCCAATCGGGTGCCGATTTTGCGGTTTGTTCCATTGAAACGTCCCGCTAAGCACTTGAAAACATTGGCTTGGAAGGGTGGCCGAGTGGTTTAAGGCACCGGTCTTGAAAACCGGCGTGCCCGCAAGGGTACCGTGGGTTCGAATCCCACCCCTTCCGCCAGTACAGTGTTCTCCGTTGTTCTCCACTGTTCGGAATCCCCAGTAAAATCAGCGCTTTCGTCGGCAGGCTGTATTCCTTAGTTCGCCGTCGTTCCTCACAATCAAAGCGCAAACCGTAGCTTGGGACCGTAGGTTCGGAGGATGGTTTTGATCGGAGGAACACATGGCTGGAAAGCTGAAGCCGCTCGACGTCGAACGCGAAACGAAGCCCGGCAAGTATGCCGACGGCGACGGACTCTACCTGATCGTCACCGGCCCCGCGGCGAAGAGCTGGTCCTATCGTTATTGGAAGGACGGCAAGGAGCGGTGGCACGGCCTGGGTTCCTTCAAGGACATATCCCTCAAAAACGCTCGCCTCGCACGCGACGCAGCTCGCCTGCGCGTGAAGGGGGATCGCAACACCGCTGGTGTAGACATCGTGCAGGAACGCCGTGAGGCCCGCCAAGAGGCGAAGGCGGCAGAAGCGCAGAACGCGGCGCCGACATTCGAGGAGTGCGCCGAGGTCTATATCCGCGCGCAATGGTCGACCTGGAGCGAGAAGCACCGCGACCAATGGCCCTCCTCGCTTAAGCGCTACGCCTACCCCACTATCGGGAAGCTGACGATCGCGGAGATCAAGCCGAGCCACATCCACGAATTGCTCGAGCCCATCTGGGTGACCAAGCGCGAGACCGCCAACCGGGTGCGCGGCCGAATCGAGACGATCATCGCCAAGAACGCGAACATCGACGATCCCGATTTCCGCAATCCAGCCGAGCTGACCAAGCAGCTCCGCGAAAAGCTTCCGAAGCGGCCCAAGCGCGTCATTCGTCACCATCCGGCCCTGCCCTATGCCGATGCGGCGCAGTTTATGAGCGAGCTCCGCACGGCCGAGGCGCGCGCCGCGGTGGCGCTGCGCTTTCTGATCTTCACCGTGTGCCGCACGAACGAAATCGTCGGCGCCAAATGGTCTGAGATCGATCGGACCTTTCCAACCGGTCCGGTCTGGAGGATCCCCGGCGAGCGGATGAAGATGGACCAGGACCACTGCGTCCCGCTCTCTCAGCCGGCGCTCGATGTGCTCGACGAGCTCAGCAAAGGCCAGCAGAGCGAGCTGATCTTCACCAATCCGGATGGCCAGGAGTTTTCCGAGAACGCGATGCTCGCGGTCCTCGATCGCATGGGCTACGGGCACGTCACCGTGCACGGCTTCCGCGCGACGTTCGCGACCTGGGCCGAGGAATGCACAGACTACCCGGACGGCGTGCGCGAAGCGGCTCTGGCGCACAAATACAAAAGCGAGACGACCGCCGCGTACCAGCGCGGCGCTAAGCTCGAGAAACGGCGGGCGCTCATGAGCGACTGGGCTAACTTCATTCGCGCGCCATCGAAGGTTATCCAGCTGGCGCGCGGTTAGTGTACTCATAGAACCGGTCGCGTGACGTACAGAAGCGATGTCCGCTCTGTTCCTAAAGCGACGCGGTTACCGCACGGCAGCGAAATGACGCGAAGGTAGAGTCGAGGACGGGCGCGGTGGCTTGGGGCCGATGGCCAACACTCCGTTTCCCGTCCCCGCTCATCGAACTGGACGTGCCGATTTCCGGCATCCAGCTCTCCGACCAGTTTCATCGCGAGGCATTCGACGTGGCAATCCGGGGCAGGCGTTCGAGGCGCAGCAGGCCGCATTCTCCGTGGACAACTTCAAGAGAGAACCGCCGTGTGCCACGCCCTGCCACCTTGTGCCGTCTGGCAAGGAAGTCTCGTACGCGCTCATAGACATAGTGGTCGACAGCCCGGTAGGCCGAACTCCGCGTTCCGAAGCTGAAGTAGTTTGACCAACCGAGCAGTGACCTGTTCAGTGTGTCGCGCACTTCATCCCACGGATCGACGTTGCTGGGCACCAGCAGTCGCCGGACCTCCGTCTTGAGCCGTTGGATACTCTTCTTGGACGGGCTCGCGCTCAGATACCGCTTACCGTTTGCCTTGAAGCGATGCGGTCCAAACGAGTAGCCCAGGAAGTCGAAGCGTTCTTGTCGAGCATTCCTCACAGAGGTTTTAGCCTCGTTGAGCGTGAGCCCGAGTTTGGTCATCACCGCCTTCGTCCACGCCAGAGCCTCAGTCGCGTATCCGCAGCTGAGGATGACGAAGTCGTCGGCGTACGCGACAACGTCCGCACGGAACGCTTCCCACACCCCGTCAGCCGCCAATGCTTCAGGAACCGATTCATATAGATGTTGGCAAGCAGTGGGCTCGCAACGCCACCTTGCGGCGTGCCGCGAGTGTTGCTCTTGCCTCCACTGATGCGCCGGGTCCCATTGCCTTCATCCCGTTCTTCGATCGGCGCTTTGAGCCACAGCTTGATCAGCCGCAGCACGTGCCGATCGACGATCCGACGCGCCACCGACTTCATAAGGTCGGAATGCAGAATCGTATCGAAGTAGCGGGACAAATCAGCGTCGACCACGTCGGTGTAACCCCGACAGATGAGCCGGTGGACTTCCTTGACTGCGTCCACCGCCCCGCGCGCGGGACAATAGCCGTAGGCATTGTCCTCGAAGTCAGCCTCAAAGATCGGCTCCAACACCAGCTTGGCGGCGGTTTGAACCACCCGGTCGCGGATTGTCGGAATGCCGAGCGGACGCTCGCCTTCACCATTCGGCTTCGGGATCATCACCCGCCGCACCGGACTGGGCCGGTACGTCTTCGAGATCAATTCCTCGCGCAAACCCGCCAGCCACACCTAGGCCCGACGTTTCAATCGCCGCGAAGGTCACTCCGTCCACCCCCGGCGCCCCGCGTTGCCGCGAGCCAGCACATAGGCATGGCGCAAGATGTCTTCTCGGCAGATCTTGTCGTAAAGCACGTAGAAGCGAAAGGCGGGCTCCACCTTAGCCTTGCAATAGAGCTTTCTCTGAAGGATCCGGATCTTTTCAGGCGTTGCCAGGCTCATCGCCAATCACCTTCACCTCACCATCGTCAAAAGCGCACCAGAAGTCAGGGTCCTTTGCTCCGCCGTCATTACACGGCATCAGCGCTCCTACGACCCTGTCCGACTCCCGCTGTGACCGCCGCCTGTTGCGACGTTGAGGCCGCTACCCTCGCCATCAACGGGTCTCCCCCGATTACTCGAACCACCCTTCCGACGTGCCGTGCCTACTACCCCGGCGGATTAGGCGGGTGCACATGTCGATTGCTTCCCCGCTTATGCAGCCTTTCCCAATTGGCCGGAGGGTCGGCATCCGCATTGTCACTTTCGAGGCCTGCTCAGGCTTTACTCACGTTACGGCCCGCCGGATCGCTCAGCCGCCCTACGGCGACCTTTTTCGCGAGGCTCCAACCCAGCCGGTTACCCGACCAAGCTGCTCGCTAGCTACCGGACCAATCGACAACTTTCCGGGTAGAATCCTCCTCTACTGATGGTTCGCGCCTTCGGGGCGCACGGCCAATAAGGGACGTCAATGACGAGCCGACAATTGATTAACCTATGCCCGTCAGTCCGATTTTCGCCGCTTGGACGATAGCGTCCGTGACTCGCAGGTTCTGCAATCCGTCGCGTCGGCTCACCCAAGGGGGCTTTGCCTCGCCGCTCGGATAGAAGCGTCATGCGGAGCGCGGGAGGCGCAGCCGGCCAACATCGGCTGACGATTTTTGCATCGGGTCCGAAGTTTCTGTGATTGGACTATTCGAGCGGCACGGTAAGTTTTTTGATTGTGGTCCCGGTGTCAGGACGGAAGCCACGCCACCACACAAACGCCTCCGCCGCCTGCTCGACCAGCATACCGACTCCGTCTGCAAGCCGCTTCACGCCGGCGTTCCGCGCCACCCGGAGGAATGGCGTAAGACCCTTTCCATATAGCAACTCATAGGCAAGGCAATCGTCGCCAAAGACCTCTGGGCTTATCGGCGGAAGCTCGCCGTGCAGGCTGGCAGAGGTTGCGTTCACGACTAGATCGAACCGGCCACGTGTTTTTGTCGCCGAGGTCCGAATAGCCGATCGCAGTAATCGGCCCATATTGCCTAAACTGACACCCAAGCTCTTCCGCCTTAGTTGCGGTGCGGTTTACTATGACCAGCTCCGCCGGCCCCTGCTCGAGGAACGGCAGCACAACGCCGCGTGCTGCGCCACCCGCGCCGAGCAGCGCCACCCGGCGCCCCTTCATCGAGCGGCCGAGATTGCGTGTGATATCGTTGGTAAGACCGACGCCGTCGAAGTTTTCTCCAGTCACCCGATCCACCTCGAACTTCATCGCGTTTACCGCACCACCGAGCCGGGCGCGCTCCTTAAGATCGGTGCAATACGCGAACGCATCCAGCTTGAACGGCTCGGCGATGTTGAGGCCTAAGCCGCCTTCGCGCCGAAACTTGTCCACCGCTTCGTTGAAGTCGCCGATAGGAGCCTCAATCGCGACGTAATCGATATTCTGCCCGGTTCCGGCAAACCAGCAAGTCTCATCCATTCGATCATCGAACCGTAACGATCGCACGCGATCCCACCCTTCGGCGAAGGACCTGATGAGGCGCTCATTTTCTTCCGGATCGCCTTGAAGTCCCGTGCAGCCGATGAATCTCGCGCGGGATACGAACGTTGCGGGCCACCGGTCACCAGCCTGAGGCCGCGTCACGCGCAGCATACCGCCCAGTCCGAACTCCGGTGCCAAGGGAAACATC
The DNA here is from genome assembly GCF_000472865.1 of Bradyrhizobium elkanii WSM2783. Classification (GTDB taxonomy): domain Bacteria; phylum Pseudomonadota; class Alphaproteobacteria; order Rhizobiales; family Xanthobacteraceae; genus Bradyrhizobium; species Bradyrhizobium elkanii_A. The sequence continues at coordinate 92,513 of NZ_AXAP01000031.1, forward strand.
AGTCGGCCGCTGGGAAGCAGGGCATCGATCCAAGCCCAGCTCGGAGTGGTGGCCGCCGCGCAGACGTATACGGCGTCGGCCTTAGGCAGTTCGCGGCCGATGCTGGACCCAGTGTGCACCACGACCTGGCTGTAGGTTGTGCCGTGCACGTTCGGCTAGCCGTACCGCGTCATGGAGCTGGAGCAAGAATTCTATCGGGCGCTGGCCCATCGCGTACGCGAACTCGCCGGAAGAGGCGACCCGTTTACTAGACGCCGATTGCTGGCGCTGGCCGGCGATACGACGCCAAGGGCAGCAAGTCTTCACCGTTGGCCCGCTCCACCGAGCATCCGATGCGGCCGCTGCGCATCGTCCCGGACGGCGCTACCCGGATCGGGCGAGGCCTGAGGGAGCTCATCCCTTCCCGTCCTTGGCGGCTTGCGAGTCGTTGGCACGTCGTTCGTATTCCTCCGCCAACGCGTTGAGTCGCGCGGCGGCGCCGTCCGGATCGTTGATCGAGCCCGCTAGGCGGCGGCATCTTTGGGCCTCCGTCAGCAGTCGGGTTTTCTCGTCTTCCATGGCAACTCAAACCGCTCCTTTGGCCGGTTACGACGAGAGCCGCGCGCAGCCACAACGCCGCTCAACCGCCCTTCAGCGCGTCCTTGACCTCCCTCGCGGGCCAGCTCTCGCCGACGGGCATCGCGCGCACCTTCACGCCGCCGCCGAGCAGCGCATGAGAGGCGACCTCTTCCCCTGTTTCGACGACTGTCAGGTCCGTCTCGGGCTTCCAGTCCAGCGTGAGATCGAGATCGCCGGGAAAGATTTGCCACCGCGAGCCGTCCTCTAGCTCCACGATATGGCTCTCCGCGTGCGCGCGGATCTTCATCGGTACGCGGGCTCTGCGCGCGGCTGCTGCGGGAGCCGCTCCACCGTTCCGGACCGGCACAGCCGTCCTTCTTCACCATGTCCGCATCTGGCGCATCTCAGCCGCACGTCGTGTTGCGCATAGGGCGCTGTCGGCAGGCCCGCGGCCATCGGCCATGCGCCGCAGTTGGGGCATTTCACCAGCAGGGTATCCATTTCAATCATCGCGCCCGCTCCGGTAATTGCGGGATCAATCTCGGGCAGGCCCGATGGTGTCAGCCATCGTCGCTTGCCGAGTTCCAAGAGGCCTGGGCCGGCCCCTCGTTGTGTCTCGCGCTGTCTGATGCTCCATCTCGGCGTCGAGTTCGGCACCGACCAGGATCACGATGGCCGATAGCCAGATCCACATCATGAAGCCGATCACGGCGCCGAGCGATCCATAAGTCTTGTTGAAGCTCCCGAAATTCTCCGCGTACCAAGAGAAGAGAATCGAAGCGACGAGCCAACCGAGGGCCGCGAATGCGCTTCCCCAGGTGATCCAGCGCCACTTCGGCTTCTCGCGGGAGGCCCCGTATCGATAGACAAACGCCAGTCCCAGCGTGACCACGATGAACAAAGCGGGCCACCTGCAGACGCGCAGAAGCAATTCGGTCCGATCCAACAGGCCCAGATACTTGAACGCCGGCGGGAGCGCGAGCATCGCGCCGATCGCGATCAGCACGAACGCGATGCCTGCGGCCGTGAAGGCGAGCGAAATGGCATTGAGCTTGACGAAGCTGCGCTTCTCGCGTTCGGAGTACACGATGTTGAGGGTGTCGAAGATCGATTTGATGGCTGCGTTGGCGCTCCACAGCGAAACCGCCAGGCCGACGATGAACGTAAGGCCGAGCGTGCTGCCGCGCTGGGAAGCGACCCGCGTCAACTGATCACGGATGATGTCGATGGCGCCTCCCGGCAGCAGACCCGACAATTGCCCCAGCTGCACCGTCAGCGCGCCGGGATCCGCGAACAATCCGTAGACGGCGACGAGAGCGGCAATCGCCGGGAAGATCGCCAGCAGGGTGTAAAAGGTGATTCCGGCCGCCAGAGCGACGACGCGGTGCTCCGAGATGTTCTGATACACCCGGAGCAGAATGTCCTTCCAGCCCCGCGCCGGGATCTCTGAAGGCGTACTCGCTAGACGTCCGCGGCCTTCGTCGGTTCGCGGATGTCCGCTCTTGTTTTCGGCCAGTGTCGCCGAGAGTCGTCGCGGCCGAAAGCCAAGGGCGAGCAGTGTCAGCGTGACGGCGGCGGCCCACAAAGGCCGGTTGCCGTGGCTGCTCCTGCGCTCAGAGCGGCGCATTTTGGGGCGACCAGGGCTGCCCTCGCGTCTCACGCTCGGACGTCTCTGAGCGACGCACCGGTGTGGCCTCGCCGCCCTCTGCTTTCTGAGCTGCGCCTTCCGCCTGTTGGGACGCCTCGTTGACTGCCGCCGCGTCGAGCGCGCGCTTGCCGATCTTCTCGGCGCCCTCGATCTGCTCCGATGCCAAATCCTGCGCGCGGTCCTTGATGCTGTCGCTCGTCTCTCCCATGAGGCGATTTTCGGCTTCGGTCGCCGGCAGTAAGGCGCCGACCAGCGCGCCGACGGCGATCCCAAGCCCAGTCAGGAGCATCGGCTGTTCGCGGCAGAAATCGAGGAAGGTGCTGCCCGTCTGCAGCGTTCGTTGTCCTGCGGCTTTGGTTGATTCCGTCATCGAAGATGCCGTCCGCCGAGCTGTGTCCGCGACCGCGTCGTAGCCGGCCGCGGCGCTTTGCTGTACGGAATCCTTCGCGGACCGGGCCCTGTCCCGCACTGCCTCGGCTGCCTCGGAAGCGGTCTGCTGAGCAGAAGCGGACATCGAACCCGCCATGTCACGCAGCCGGTCTCCGGTCTGTGAAGCCGCCCGCTTGGCGTCCTCGGCGGTCGACCTCACGCTTTCGGTGGTGTCGCTTCCGACCCTGGAGGCCTTATCGCTCCATTCGGTGCCTTTATCCGCCGCAGACTTGCCGGCCCGATCGGCTGCATCACGCACGCTCTCGGCGGTATCGATGGCGGCGTCGCGAAGACGCTCGCCCCCGCGGCGCATGACCCCGTCTGTCAACCTGCCGCCGCCCAGCATCAGCCAAGCCAGGCTTGCTCCCATCAGGGCGAGCGGCATCGGATTGCGGACGGCCTGGTCTCTCAGATTGCGGGCGAATGCCAGGCCGGCGCCGTCGCTTACCCTATCTGCCAGTTGATCAAGGACGTGCCCGGGCGTCATGCAGGCGCGCAATTCGCCTAGCGTGCTCGCAATCTGCGCACGTGTCTGTTCGGCCTCTCGTTCAAGCTGCTCGGCGTGGCTCATGATCCTGACTCACTTGTTCCTTCGCCACCGAGGCGTCCCGTTGGAGCTGGTGGACGGTTTTGCTGGGCATGATGTTTTCGACCTTGAGGCGGCTGACGCCGACCAGAAGGAGGATAATTCCGACTATCAGCGCGATCCCGCCGACCAGCAGGGCCGACCAGTGGGAAGCCATGCCGTAGCGCTCGGCAAGCGCTGCAACGCCGGCCTGGAGCAGGATGACGAGGGCGGGTATCAGCAGCACCGCGCCGCCGACGATCAATCCGAGACCTCTGCCGATGCTGGCCATGTTCTCGGAGACCTCAGCGCGCGCAAGCTGCGCCTCCTTGCGGAGCAGCACCGTGAGCTGGGAGAACAGATCGCTGATGATCTCGGGGACCGAGCGTAGCTGTGTCATGACGTGTTTCCTCCGCGCTTGTTCTCTGCGGAGCTCTTGAGAAATCGCGAAACCGCAAATCCGGCCAGCACCGCGCCTCCGAAGACCGCCAATGGCTCCTTGCGACCGAGATCGTTGAAGGTGCCCATGAGGTCTTGCAGACTTCTGTTGCGCAGCGCGCCCGCCCCCTCTTCGAGGCGGGAAGCGGCCGCATGCACGAATTCGGCGGCCTTGGGCATTTGTTGCTGAAGTTCATCGGCGGCACCATGTACGGCGTGGGCCACTTGATCGAGCTGGTTCACGCCGGCCTGCTTTTGCCGCTCTGCTGCCTGTTCTGTTTTTTGTTCCGTCTGTGTGATCGTGTCTTGCATGGTCAAAAATTCCCTCGTGCGCCGCGGCCCTCGCCGGCGGTCGCATTGTCCCGTTACAACGCCCCGGAATCCAACATGATGGCGCGATCGATGTTCCTGGATAGAAAGGAGAACAGCGTAGGAATCGTACATAGCTCACGCTGGAAAGGCGCTGCCCGCAAAGCGCGATGTCGCTGCTTGGGTCGGCGCCCCGTGCTTCAGCCCTACCAGAGAATCCCGACTACAAACTCAGGGGACGAGCGGAGACCCTGGCGCGAGCTGACCGGAAACGCGACCGAGGCGTGCCTGTCGACGAGAAGCCGTTGGCGGTGGGCACCCGCGCCATCCGGTTTGACGTGAACCACTGTTCGAACCGCGCCCGGACCTTGCGCCGGTCGATCCGTGCCAAGTTGTTCGCTGCCTGGATGCCGATGAACCGGAGCCCGGATTCCTAGGCACTCCGGGCGCGCTCCATGACGATTACTGGGATGAGCAGATCGAACGAGCGGAGGGATCCGATCGGTCTGATCGCGACGCAGAGGCAGGTGATCGCGTGGAGCATCGGCGGCGTCGCGGAGAAGCAGCTGCGCCAAGGTTCCGGCCCGCGATGGCGCGAAGCTGCCCGACGGGCTAAAGTCGGCCGAGGTGCCTGCGAGCCTGGAGACGTGGCCAACCGGTGCGGAGCTACGAATAGGTGATGCTCGACGACAAGAACCTGCTGCTTGTGAGTCCTCGGGATGGAACCATCGACGGCGTCACCTCAACCGACGTCTCTAAAACGCCACTTCAGTTGCGGCTGCGGATGTTAGCCCGAGGCAAGGGAACGCAACCATGCCCGTCTGGAAATCGCCTTCTCCGCGAGCCGCTGCAGGGTCTCGACGCGGGTCGCGTCATCGGAGCGCTCCGCCCATCGAGGTACCCGTCGACGAGGATCTCTTCGATCTCCAGCGAAACCTTCCGTTCGAGGGCACCCGGGAGCTTGCGAAACCGACGGCCTCGTCGGCCATCCGATCGTCTCTTCGAGAAGCTCGCGAGTGCGGGCGGCGGCCGGTCCGGTGAGGCGCCGCTCGAGATCGGCAAGCTGCGCGGTCGTTCGAGCCTTCCCGCTTCGACCTGCGCCGGCGCTCCGTCGGCCTTCTTCCGGTCATGCTCGCGGTGATAGGCGCGACGCCGTTCCTTCCGCAGCGTAGCGACGTGGCCGAGCTCCTCCTTGACCATCGCCTCGAATTCCTTTTTGATTTCCGGGTCTCTGAGTAGGCCGCGAGATATGAGCAGAAGGCGAAGGCTCGCTCCTCGTTGCGCACCGCCATCGCGAGCGCGCGGTATGGCGTCATCAATCGCGAGGTCCACACTTCGGTCGCCGCTTCAGCGTCCAACGACATCGATCCTGGTGCCGTTGAGGAACTCATAGTGCAAATTGCCGATCGCGTAGACGTCGGAGCGGGCGATGCTGGAGCCGTCGTCCGGGCCGCTACGGGCCATAACGCGAAGGATCATCTTGGGGCGGACACATCGCCTTCCGTGGTCCGGCCTTCCGGCGGCCGCAGCTCTCTACGTCTTTCCGAGCTGAACCTGGCGATCGACGATAATCCAGACGGCACGGCCGACTGCGAGCAGGTTCTCCTCTTCACCAAACAGCGCCGCCTCGGCGATGAGACTCCGACCTTCGCTGCCGGTTTTCCAGGACGTCACCACGCATCGCTCGCCCGGACGCGGTGGCCCGTCGATGCGCACGGAAAGGCGCCCGAGCAAGATCGGCAAAACGTTGAAGTTCCCAGTTTCGGGGTCGTACTGGGATACGTAGCCGGTCGGACAATCCAGCGCGGACCATGCGAACTCAGGTGCAACCAGGCCATCAGCAGTGGCGAGAGAGGCGTCGGGCGTCCAAAGTACAGCAAAGGCCCCACTGCCGTGTTGTCTGACCAGTGGTCCGGCGAAAAGCCGTAGCCCGTCGCCTGGCGCCCGGTCAGGCCCGCAAACGAAGCACATCGGCAGTAGATGTTCGTGCGGCTTGACGGGAGTGCGCTTCTCAGCCTCCACCGCCTCGGCGTAGGTCGCCCTCTCAAGCCGGCTCAGGTCAAGCGTGACGGCCCGGCCGACTGCTATTGTTGCCGTGCCCTGGCGTAACTCCCATATCCCCGTCCCGACCTCGACGAGATCCAGCTCCGTCTCCAGGGGCGGTGGAGCGCGCAGTGTTACTTCCGCAGCACCGGCAATTTGGCGCGCAAGCATCCCACAGACATAGCCGCCGTTGCCCGAATTGGGCGGACCACGAAAGCGACGCGGGATCGTTATCGTCTCCATGCCATCCCCAAACGATACGACGGCATTGCATCCCGAAGGACGCCTCTTCGTTATCGGGCACGGTCTATTTATCCCAGACGTAGGTCGAGGCAGGCGCGCCGAAGGTTCAAGTCTAATCGGTTTTGCTTCAAGACCGTCGACGGGATATCCGATGGTCGGCTAATGGAATGGTCCGGCCGTGCTCCGGCCCTGCCAGTGCGAGAAGCTGGCAAGGGGCGCTCAAGACAAGGAGCACACCATGTCTCAGAAGCTCAACGCAGCGATCGCCGTGATCGGCATCGATATCGGCAAGAACTCGTTCCACCTCGTGGGTCATGATCACCGCGGTGCCATCGTGCTGCGACAGAAGTGGTCACGCGGCCAGGTGGAAACGCGGCTCGCCAACCTGCCGCCGTGCTTGATCGGGATGGAGGCTTGCGTCGGCGCGCATCATCTCAGCCGCAAGCTCCAAATGCTTGGC
>NZ_AXAP01000032.1 GCF_000472865.1 Bradyrhizobium elkanii WSM2783
TCGGGTCGGCCTGCGCATCGTCCTTTTCGAGGCTTGCTCGACGTTCACTCGCGTTACGGCCTGCACACTCGCGCTGTCACCAATTCGTGACACGCTAATCGAAGGCTTCAGCCACTTCGTTACCTCCATGACTGCTCCGATTGCTTCCGGCTGGAGCGTTTGCCGGGTGGGGCTTGCACCCACTGGAAAGCGCCGCCTTTACACGGCGCACACCCGGACCGGACAGCGGGCGCAAGTGAATGGCGTATGTTCATGCCCCTCGGCCTCTTCCCGAAGCTCCAATCGAGGGGCTAAAGTGCCTTTACTTGGAAGCGGGTATGCGACGGTGTGAGTTTTTGACGCCTGCGGTCGTCAAAGGGTCTGGCGCGTGACCGACGGGCGCGCACCAAGGGCGATGCGAATGGAGGAAACGATTGCTGCGAATGCTCCACCTCGCGAAATGCGCCCCTGCGTTTTTGACGTGTGGTGCCTTGTTGGTGATTCTGCCTCCGGGGATGACTACCGCTTGGGCGCAGTTGCGCGGCCATGGCGGGCCGGTGCGGGCATTGGCGATTTCGTCTGACGGACAAACCGCGATCTCAGGAAGCTTTGATTCAACCGCAATCCGCTGGTCGCTGACTCGCAACGCGGCCGAACAGGTGCTGCGGTTCCATGCCGACGCCGTCAATGCAGTCGTGCTGCTGGGGGACGGGCGCACCGCGACCGCAGGCGCCGACGGGCGCATTGCAATCTGGAGTCCCGGCAAGGCGGACCCCGATTCCGTCTTGGAAGGCCATACGGCGCCGATCGCCGCCCTCGCGCTGTCGCCCGACAGCACAACACTGGCTTCCGCGTCGTGGGATCATACGGTTCGGTTGTGGCCGCTCGCGGGCGGTGCGGCGCGTGTGCTCGAAGGGCAAACTCAGAACGTCAATGGCGTTGCATTCGCTCCGGACGGTCGCACAGTGGTCAGCGTGAGCTACGATCAGAGCGTGCGCATCTGGCCGTTCGCCGGCGACACGCCGACCGTTGTTGCAATGCCGAGCCCGCTCAACGCTGTGGCAATCGGCAGCAATGGCGAAATCGCGACCGGCGGCGCTGATGGTAAGCTATATTTTCTGACGGGAGCCGGCGCGGCTGCGGGTGAGATCGCAGCCGGCCCGAGACCAGTGATCTCGATTGCGATCTCGCCGGACGGCGCGCTGGTGGCTGCCGCGAGCGTTGGCGGAGCGGTCGCAGTGATCGATCGCAGGGCGCGCACTCTGGCGCGCAAACTGGCCGGTCCCGAGCTGCCGGTCTGGTCGGTCGCGTTTATGCCGGACAGCCGCACCCTGCTCACCGGTGGCGCCGACAACATCATCCGCCGCTGGAACGTGGTGACGGGAGATCCCATCGATCCACTTCTCCTGGAGACGACGGGAGATCCGCTGGCCGCCTATGCCGGCGACCATGGTGCGGAGGTGTTTCGTGCCTGTGTGGCCTGCCATACCCTTGGCGCCGAGCAAGCCAACAAAGCGGGCCCAACCCTGTCCGGCATCTTCGGCCGACGGATCGCAACCGTGCCGGGCTATAATTTTTCCGAAGCACTCAAGCGCCTCGATATTGTCTGGACGCCGGAGACGGTTTCCAGATTGTTCGAGATCGGACCTTCGGCCTACACCCCGGGCACCAAGATGCCCGAGCAGCGCATTGGCTCGGCACAGGACCGCGCCGCACTGGTGCAATTTCTTGAGCGCGCGACAAAGAGATAGATGCTTGATAGGATATGTGGAGATTACAGGTACGATGAACGCCTGCAAATCATCGCCTGCCGGATTTCCGCTGTTCGGCCCCATCGCGGTCGGCGCCGCCATATTCCAATGGTGAGTTGGCAGCCTTCGAGAATCATAACCGACACGAGCAGCGCAAACGCGGCGATGACTAAACACCACCCTGCTATCGCACACACCTGCGAACCGCTCGGCGGGTTTGACGGATGGTGGTCCTTGCCACGCATACGCCGTTGACTCGGGGCCTGCCCGGTAAGTGTGAAAGAGCGGTTCGAGTGTTGTCTCAGCCTCGGCAGCGCTGGTCGATCTCGGATGAAAGATTCCACGGCGGTTGGTCCACAGAGAGGCGGCTCCAAATAACCGCCTCTCTCGCTGCGTCTATAAACAGCGCTCAACGCGCACGGCGGCCGCCACACCCTCAACCACCCTTGCCTCACCCCAAGGGGCTGTCATCCCAGCCTGAGGTGAAGGCAAGACGAAGATGGACGACGAGAGACCAGATGCTATTGATTCACGATGTTACCGGTCGCGTTGAAGTCCTTCTTCTTATCATATCCGGAGTCGCGTAGATTTCGGAAATACAGGTCGCGGTCTTGGCTGCTCATGCCGCCCTGCCAGCCGACCGGATACGGACCCGCAAATGCGTTCCGGTACATCGGACGCACAGAGTACGGGGCACCGTAAGCGCCTGAATAGTAGGGGCCACCTCCATAGTAGCCTGCCCCTGTGTAGTAAGGGCCGCCTCCCCATCCCCAGGAGGGTGAGGTGGCACCGACCGCCGCAGCCGTTCCGACTGCCGCAGCCGTTCCGACCGCCGCGGCGCCTGCCATACCAGCACCGTATGCGGCCCGGCGCGTTTGCCGACGCGCAACACCCGCAGCGCTCACGGGCGTCAACGGGCGGCCGACCCGTGCCTGGGCGCTCTCAACCGACAGCGTCACGCCGCGCTGTTCAGACCAGTTGAATGAAAGCAGCGCCGCACAGGCGAAGGCCGGGATCGCAATGGCAACTTTTGTCACAGTGGTCTGCGTCATATTGCTTCCTCCATTTTTTCTGCCCCATTTTTTCGACGTCTTGTGGTTGGCACGCATTGGGCGGGTCAGAGAGATTGCCCGCACAGAGTTGAAGCAATGAAAGTTCAACTGGAAAAGGTTGTACTCGACGGGATGAGCCGGCATCGGCGTAAATCTCTGCATGTTGGTACGGCAACAGCAGACTACTTGCAGGACCGCCATCATATGCTTCTGCGCTTCAGAAATCCGGCGAAAAAACTGACAGTGAGACTGTCATACTTCGAGCCTTGTTGAAGTTTCGAGGTACTTCTTCGGACCGTGAGCCATCTCAGAACTTTGCGGAAAGACATCCTGAAGTTTGAAGATACCCAAAGACACGTCGTCGTTCCGGATGTTTGTGTCGTCTCGCGCCAATGTGATGCAGGCGGCTAACGCACCGCGCGACACTGTTCGCAGGTGCGACGCATTGCTGCTTGATCTGGCGCAATGTCTATTTGACAGCCTGCCGTCAAAAACCATTTGATCGAGGCAGGAACCGCCTGACGAGGATTCGCGGGTCCTCATCCGGGACGTGAGCCACTTATGAAGCGATTGGAAAGGTCCGCGAAGGAGCGTATTTTCCGCCCCAAGAGGACCCGTGCACGGCTGAGCGGAGAGATGCCCTGCGCGACCGTGTTTCATCTCGTGGGTTCCGCCTGCCTCCAAGATGTCAAGGCTCACCATCGCGGCGCCCGCAACGGCGATACCGTCGCCGTGCATCAGACGCGTGTGGCGCTGACCCGTTTTCGCGCGGCGATCGCTTTCTTTGAGCCCATGGTGCAGGATTCCGAATGGCCGCGCCTGAAGTCCGAATTGAAATGGCTTAACGGATATCTTGGCGCCACGCGCGACCTTGATGTCGCGATCGGGAACGCTCCCCGCGAACGGCTGTTCAGGACAGCCCGGGCCGAGAGCCAGCGCCAGTTGAGACGGGCGCTGGCATCAGATCGCTATCGCCGCTGGTTCAAGGATATGGTCGATTGGGTCAACCATGGCCCATGGTCTCATATGAGCGAGCACCGCCTGGTGCGGCTCCGCGCATCGCGGGCCTCCGAGTACCACGCGCGCCGGCTCGCCGGCTGGCATGAAAAGCTCGTCAAAAAGAGCCGCGGCCTGCAGGAAATTGGCGGGCGCAAGCAGCACCGCGTTCGCCTGGCCAGCAAACGGCTGCGCTATGCGATCGAGTTCTCCGAAGACGTGCTGGCAAAGAAGAACTTCGCCCCATGGCGCGCGATCGTGAAGCAGCTACGCAAGGCGCAGCAGATTCTCGGCGAACTGCACGACGCCGAGGCTGCGCGGGCGCTCGTGGCAGGCCTGCAACAGCGCGTCGGGACGCGCCCTGCGGGCCACCAGCGGAAACCGCTCGAGCTGCTGGACAAGAAGGAAAAACAGCGGCTGCTGCGGCGCGCTGCGGTCGCATATCGGAGGATTGCAACCTGAAGTTTCGGTTCTGATTGAATCAAAACCGAAGCTCTAGATTCTAGTTTTGACGCGTTTTCTTCACGCGAACCGGTATCTACGTCGCTCGAAAACGCTCTGGACGGGATTCTGCGGTCAACCCCGTATTTGTCCGGGCAGGATTGTTGATCGAGCGCATTTTCTTGCCCTGCTCGATTCGGCTAATTTGCATTCAAGAAACTCGCATTTCTCCTGGTTGACACCATGCCCGACGGTTCTTCGACGGCCCATCTCTATCGCCCCAAGCTCATGACCGCCCTGGGCGAGGGCTACAGCCTCGACAAACTCCGCCAGGATGCCGTTGCGGGCCTCACCGTGGCCGTAGTCGCGCTGCCGCTCTCGATGGCGATCGCGGTGGCCTCCGGCGTGACCCCGGAACGGGGGCTTTTCACCGCCATCGTCGGCGGTTTTCTGGTTTCGGCGCTCGGCGGAAGCCGGTTTCAGATCGGCGGACCGGCAGGCGCTTTCATCGTGCTGGTGGCGGCGACCGTCGCTCAGCTGGGCGTCAACGGCCTGTTGCTTACCGTGCTGGTGTCCGGCGTGATGCTGACCCTGGTCGGCGCGACCGGTCTCGGCTCGCTGATCCGTTACATGCCGCATCCCGTGACCGTCGGCTTCACCTGCGGAATCGCGGTGACCATTTTTGCGAGCCAGATCACGGACCTGTTCGGACTGACGCTCGCCGGTCCCGAGCCGGGGCCCCTGCTCGCAAAGCTGATTGTGCTTGGCCGTGCGCTTCCGACCCTGAATTGGGCCGCACTCGGCGTTGGTGCCGGGACGGCGGCGATCATCTTCGCGGTGCGGCAGTGGCGGCCGACCTGGCCGGGAATGCTGATCGCCATTGCGATCGCCTCGGTCGTGGCGCTGGTGCTGCAACTGCCGGTCGAGACCATCGGCACCCGTTTCGGTGAAATCCCCCACAGCCTGCCGGCGCCGCAGGTGCCTGATATCTCCTACGACCTTCTGCTGAAGGTCTTGCCGGCGGCGTTCTCGTTCACGTTGCTCGGCGGCGTCGAGAGCCTGCTGTCGGCAAAAGTCGCCGACAGCATGACCGGTCGCAGGCACCGTTCCAACATGGAGCTGGTCGCACAAGGCATTGCCAACATCGCCTCCGCCTTGTTCGGCGGCATCAGCGTCACCGGCACCATCGCGCGCACGGCAACCAATATCCGCGCCGGCGGCCGCAGCCCGCTCTCCGGGATGCTGCATTCCGTTTATCTGCTGCTGTTCATGCTCGTTGCCGCGCCCCTGGCGCGCTACATCCCGCTCGCGGCCCTTGCCGGCGTGCTGGTCGTGGTGTGCTGGTACATGGCGGAGAAGGAGGAGTTCGTCCGCCTGGTGAAGGACTGGCGCAGCGGCGTGGTGCTGGTGCCGACCTTCGCACTGACGATCTTCAAGGATCTCACCTTCGGCATCGTCGCTGGATGCATCCTCGCCGTCGTCTTCGCGCGGCTCGGAAATCCGCAGAAGCCGGAGGACGCGTAGAGCGCGGTTCCGAACTCCCCGTCATTGCGAGCGAACGAAGCAATCGACCTCTCCGCTGTTGCGGCATGGACTGCTTGGTCGCTTCGCTCGTCGCAATGACGGGCAATCAGCCCAAGCGCATGCCAAAAAGATGATCGGCGGTGGGACTTCGCATCGACCGGACGTCCGCCTACATCAACCCCTCTTGTATTATGCCCGTCATTCAAAGCCAGGGGAACATATCATGGCCAGCCCATCCATTCTCGAACCGACGGCGCCGCAGGGCAGCGTGCTGATCGCGGGCGTCGGCGCGTCCCAGGGGGTGGGCGCGGCGATCGCTCGCCGGTTCGCCGCGGGCGGATACCCGGTCGCAATCGCAGGCCGCAATGCCGAGAAGCTCGCGGCGACCGCGGCGGAGCTTGTGGCCGCCGGCGCCAAGGTTGCCCATGTCGTCGGCGATGTCTCCAAGCCCGGCGATGTCGCCCGCTTCGTGGCGGCGGCGCAACAGCTCGCGCCGCTCGCAATGGCGGTGCACAATGCCGGCTCGAACCGGTGGGCGCCCTTCCTGAAGGTGAGCGAGGAGCAGTTCGAGTCACATTGGCGCGAGCATGCGCTCGGCGGCTTTCATCTGGCGCAGGCGGCAATCCCCGCGCTGCTGTCGCGCGGCGGCGGGACGCTGGTGTTCACGGGAGCGAGCGGCTCGCTGCGCGGCAAGGCCCATTTCGCGCCGTTTGCCGCCGCCAAGGCTGCGCTGCGCGCGATGGCGCAGAGCATCGCGCGGGAATTCGGACCCCAGGGCATCCATGTCGGCCATGTCGTGATCGACGGCGGCATTGAGGGCGATCGGCTCATGAGCCTGCGGCCGCAATTGAAGGAGGAGCGCGGGCCGGACGGCCTGCTCAACATCGCCGCCATCGCCGAGGCCTATTGGGTGCTGCACCATCAGCACCGCAGCGCCTGGACCCTTGAGCTCGACCTCCGCCCCTGGGCGGAGTCGTTTTAGCGGTGTGTAACTCTACGATGCCTATGCAGGCGTCCCGGGTTACGCGTTCGCTCCACCCGGGCTACGGCCGCACAAGACCTCTACGTCATGCTTCCCGGCATGAAGCAGCGGATCGTGATTCCCGTGGTGCCCTTCATCGGCCAGACCATGGTCCGGCCAGCGCGGTTCGGCTCGGTGATCACGGCCTCATCCGGCACCATGATCCATTGTCCCTCCAGACGGACCCGGTAATGCCCATCCTTGGACTCCCAATCCGGATCGGCCACCGCGACGCCGTCGGCGTCCGAGCAGCAAGGGCCGAGTTTGCTCTTCAGGCTATCGAACCAGGGTTTGAGTGGCGAGTTGGAATAGCGCCCGTCATCGCGGGCCATCGAGGCTCCCGCTGGAACGACGAGCAGAATTGTCAGGATTGACGTCCGAACCAAATTTTTGCGAGCCATGTCCGTGCCGTGACAAGATGCCCGTCCCCAACTTTGACAAACCGGGAACTCGGCACAAAGTTCCATTTATGGACCCGATTGGGACAGCTCTCCACAGGACAGGCGTGTCAGCGCTGGACGGCACAGCCTTCGAGGAACAGAGTCGCGCAGGCCTCAGCGCGGCGCTCGAGTTCGGCACGGTCGGGCGGTGCTTCACGGCCGAACAATACAGCACGCTGCGGCGCGAAGACGACCATGCCAAGCAGCATGCCGGCCGCGGCCTCCGGATCGATCTCCCGAAGCGCGATCAGGCCGCGCTCCTGTTGCGTCCGCAACCAGTTTGCCAGCGTAGTCACCGTTCGCCGCATCGCACTCTTGTAGAAGCTCTCCGCTATATCGGGGAATTTGTCGCTGTCGGCGAGGACCAGGCGCTGCAGCGCGATCACCTCGCCGTCCAGGATCAGTTCGGCACAGGCAAGACAGGCCTCGCGTAACGCACCTTTGATGTTGCTGCCGTCGCAGGCGCGCAGCCGCACGCCCGAAATGAACCGGTCCATCCGGTCCGCGACCATCCCCTCGAACAGGGCCTGCTTGCCGGAAACGAGCCGGTAGAGCGTCTTCGTCGAAACGCCGGCGCGGCGCGCCACGTCATCCATGCTGGTCGCCGCGAAGCCGCTGGCGGCGAATTCCCGCCGCGCGGCATCAAAGATCACCATCCGCGTCTCGTCATCGGAACGCAGCGGCGGCCTGCCCCGGCTGCGACGCTCGGGTGCCGCGCCGCCTTTGTCCGCTCTGCCCTGTCTTGTCGTGACCGTCATGCATTGAGCCATGCTTTAAGATGACGCCTGTCATTCCATTGACAGACCCAATATGGCGCCTATTTTGGAAAACATCAAGTTTCCTAATTGTCCCACGCCCGTGACCTGGAAATTATCCAGTCTTGGCAAGGGGATAGAAAGTCAGGAGGGCCGTCATGAACCAGCATTCCCCGACGCTAGAGGTCGAACGCCCGCTCTCGGTCGCCGAAGTGCAGCGGCTCGCGCCGACGCCGGAGCCGGTCGTCCCCGCCCCGGTTGCCTCGGCATCGATCAAGGGCAGGCTGCGGCGGATCGCTTTCGCGGGCATCGCCGTCGCCGCGCTGTCGGGCGCCGCCTGGTACGGCTGGGACTACTGGACCATCGGCCGCTTCCTCGTCTCCACCGATGACGCCTATGTCAAAGCCGACAACACCACGATCGCGCCGAAGGTGTCGGGCTATCTCAGCGCGGTGCTGGTCGGCGACAATGAGCGCGTGAAGGCCGGCCAGGTGCTGGCGCGGATCGACGAGCGTGATTTCAAGGTGGCGCTGAACCAGGCCAAAGCCGATGTCGAAGCCGCCCGGGCCGCCGTTGCCAGCAAGCATGCGCAGCTCGACGTCCAGCAGGCGGTGATCGAGGCCGCGAAGGCGACGCTCGACGTCGACACCGCGACGCAGACCTTCGCCGCGCAGGAGAACAAGCGCTACACCGACCTCGCCACCACAGGCTATGGCAGCGTGCAGAACGCGCAACAGGCGCAATCGCGCCACGCCAGCGCGCAAGCCGCCGTCCAGCGCGACATCGCCAACCTCGCTTCGGCGCGAAAGCAGGTCGAACTGCTGAAGGCGGAGATCACGCAGGCGGTGGCGGCGACCGCGCGCGCCGGGGCCATCGAACAACAGGCCGAGCTGAACCTCGGCTACACCACGATCACAGCGCCGATCGACGGCGTGGTCGGCAACCGCACGCTGCGCGTCGGTCAGTTCGTGCAGGCCGGCACGCAATTGATGTCGCTGGTGCCGGCGACCGGCGCCTATGTGGTGGCGAACTTCAAGGAGACCCAGCTCACCGACGTCCGCAAGGGACAGAAGGCGGACATTTCCGTCGACATGTTCCCGGGCCAGGTCGTGCACGGCCACGTCGATTCACTCGCGCCGGCCAGCGGCCAGGAGTTCGCATTACTGCCGCCGGACAACGCCACCGGCAATTTCACCAAGGTGGTGCAGCGCATCCCCGTGAAAATCCTGCTCGACTCCACGCCCGTCGAATTGCGCCCCGGCATGTCGGTGATCCCGACGATCGATACACAGTCGCACAGCGACGCCTTGCAGCAGCCAGTCGCAACGCCGAAGCCAACGACTTCGATTGCCCAGAGGTGACGTCATGTCGGACCTCACATTATCGGCCATAGCCCCCCTGCCGCGTGCGGCTGTCGACCCGAACCGGGCCAGCGCCACGGTGTGGATCTCCATACTCGCGGCGATGATCGGCGCCTTCATGGCGATCCTCAACATCCAGATCACCAACGCCTCGCTCCTCAACATCGAGGGCGGCATCGGCACCGGCGTCGACAACGGTTCCTGGATCTCGACATCATACCTGATCGGCGAGATCGTGGTGATCCCGCTCACCGACTATCTCAGCCGCGTGTTCTCGTTCCGCAACATCATGATCGGCCACGCCACGCTGTTTGCCATCTTCTCCGTCGCCTGCGCCTTCACCCATGACCTGCCATCGATGATCGCGATGCGCGCGCTGCAAGGCTTTTTCGGCGGCGTCCTGATCCCGATGGCGTTCACGCTGGTGTTCACCAAGCTGCCCAAGGCGCAGCAGCCGATCGGCCTTGCGATGTTCTCGATCGCCGTGACCTTTGCGCCGGCAATCGGCCCGACCATCGGCGGCTATCTCACCGAGAACTACGGCTGGCAGACCATCTTCTTCGTCAACGTGGTGCCGACCGCGGTCATGGTGACCATGCTCTATTTGACGCTGGAGCGGCAGCCGATGCAGCTCGGCCTGTTGCGCGAGGGCGACTGGCTCGGGATCGCGACCATGGCGATCGGCCTCTCGGCGCTGCAGACCGTGCTGGAGGAAGGCAACAAGGACGATTGGTTCGGCTCGCCCTTCATCGTGAAGCTTGCCATTGTCGCCGCGGTCAGCCTGTCGCTGTTCGTGATCATCGAACTCGTCGTGGAGAAGCCGCTGATCCGGCTGCGGCTGCTCGCCCAGCGCAGTTTCGGCTTCGGCACGATTTCGGCCGTGTTCGTCGGCTTTGCACTGTTCGGCTCGGTCTATCTCTTGCCGGCCTATCTCGGCCAGGTGCAGCTCTACAACGCCGAGCAGATCGGCCAGGTGCTGGCGTGGACCGGCCTGCCGCAGCTCATCCTGATCCCGCTGGTGCCGAAACTGATGCAGCGCTTCGATGCCCGCTACATCGCGGCCGTCGGGATGGCGCTGTTCGCGGCAAGCTGCTTCATGAACACGCAGATGTCGCTCAACTATGCCGGCGACCAACTGTTCGTTCCCAATATCATCCGCGCCATCGGCCAGGCCCTGATGCTGGCCCCGCTCAGCGCCGTGAGCCTCGGCAGCGTCGCGCCGCAGGATGCAGCGGCCGCTTCCGGCATCTCCAACATGATGCGCAACCTCGGCGGCGCGATCGGCACCGCACTGCTTGCGACCATCGCTACCAAGCGCGAGCAGTTCCATTCCAACATCATCGGTCAGTCGGTTGACCTCGCGCGCGAGGAGGTGCGTCAGCGCCTCGCCGAGATGACGAACTACTTCATGGCCCACGGCATGGCCGATCCGGCAGCCGCAAGGCACCAGGCGATCATCGCACTCGGCAACGCCGTGAAACGCCAGGCGCTGGTGATGGGATACAGCGATACATTCGCCGTGCTGGGCTTCGTGCTCGTGCTCGCCGCCATCGCGATCCTCTTGACCGGCAAGCCGAAGGGCGGCGGCGCCGCCGGCGGCGCGCATTGAAGATTGCCGTACTCCCTCTCCCGCGAGCGGGAGAGATGACCTCGCGGCCTACACCGCGATCGGCACGAAGTGATTGATCGCGACCAGGATCATCAGCGCCACCACGCCGATGCAAAGGCTCCAGCCGATCAGTTGGTTCTCGACCGGCAGCAGTGGCTCGCCACACATGCTACGAACCCGGCGGCCTTGTCTTGCGGTCATGATCCGTCCTTTCATGTGCGGTCAGAATGCCGTTCGATTGTCGGGGCGTCGACGCCGCTCGATCAGCGCCCGTGCTGCGCGCTCCGCGGCGCGGGCCGAGCCTAAATGGCCGCCCTCGAGACTGTCGAACGCGCGTTCGGAAGAGAAGAAGCGGAAGCCGCGCTCGTCACCCACGACGATGCCGGCGGTCTGGTTGGAAACTTCGATGACATAGGCTTTGGACATGTGTGCTCGTTCGCCGCTGCTGCGGCGCTCCCGTCTGATTCATGGTTGAGGTCGGTAACTAGGCGGGAATCAGCAACAGGCTCCGGTCGCCGCCGAGACACAGCGACGGGTCATGCGCTTGCGCATATCGCCCACCACTTTCCGGTCTCTTGCTCTCATGCGGTAACCCCGAAGCAGCACAATCTACTGCATCGAATATCCCGGGAAAGCCCGTTTTGGTCAATGAAATGGCTATCCAAATTTTTGAAGCACGGCGGGAGGCGCCTTCTACGCCGATCATCAAAAATGGACGGAATGATCCCGCGCCTATCCAGCGAACACGATATCCGCCACGACGGGGAGATGATCCGAGTAGCGCCTCGCTTCGCGATCGGTCCAGGCTTTGAGGATGTCGCCGTCACGATCGACATAGATGCGGTCGAGACGAAGAAGCGGCAAGCGGGAGGGAAAGGTCCGCAGCCGTGTCCGCACCGGACAAGATCGGACCAGCACGCGCCGCACCGATTTCACCCAGAACCAATCGTTGAAATCGCCGAGCACGATGGTCCGCGGCGCCTTGGCGAGATCGGCCAGCGCCAGCGCCTGGGCATGCCTCTCATGGATGCTCAATCCAAGATGCGTCGCAACGACCGACACGTGACCGAGGGGTGTATCGACCGTTGCGGAGATCGCGCGGCGCGGCTCGCGTTCCTGATAGGATACGTCGGTGATGATGGGAGAGCCAATGAAAGGATAGCGGCTCAGGAGGACCTGACCATAATCGCCATCCTCGGTGACGATCGAGCGCGCTTCCACGCGATGCACGCCGATGACGCCGACGAGCCGCAGGAACGGATCCTCCGTCGCACCACGCGAATCGATCTCCTGCAGCGCCACGATATCGGGCGACCATTTTCGTAAGATAGAACAGACGCCATCGAGGTCGAACCTGCTGTTCAGGTTGAACGTGCCGTGCACGTTCCACGTCATCACCCGGATCACGTCGGTCATCTGCGCCGCCCGGCCAACCATGTCACGACGAACTGCGCTGCCAGGCAGAGCGGCAGCCAGATTGCGATGATCAATCCAAGCTGCAGCGCGCCCCACCAGGAGGCGTGCCTCGCAAAGTCCGCAATCTGCGCACCAAGCGCGGCCATCGCGATGATCCCGGGCGCCATGCCGAACGCGGTTCCGATCAGGAAATCGGTCAGCCTGAGACGGCTGGCGCCGGCCAGCACATTGACCACGGAAAATGGCGCCACCGGCACCATGCGAATCATCGCGATCGCGAGCACGCCTTTGCCGATGATGCGTTCCTGGACCCGCAGGGCGCGACGTCCGAGCATCGATTGCAGGCGCTCCTGGCCAAGAACGCGCCCGATGAAGAACAGCAATGTGGCGCTCGACAGCACGCCGATGGCAGCCGCGACAAACCCTTTGACGGGCCCAAGCGCGGCGGCGGTCGCGGCGATCAGGACGACGACAGGGAAGATCACGAGGCCGCCGACGAGGAACGCAAGAACGGCAGCCGGCGGACCTAGCGGTGATTGCGCATATTTTCCGATCAAGCCCGCCACGTAACCGACATCCGTATAGCTGCTCAGGAACGAGTGACGCCAGGCCAGCGTCAGCAGCACGAGCGACGCGATGATTCCCAGGACGACCGCCATCGTCCTTGCCGTCCACGTCCGATCCGCCGCGCGCTGCAGATCGAGCGGCTCCTTCGGATCGGCGATCGGCTGCAGGATCTCGGTGAACGGACCAAACCGGGCATCCTCCAGATCCACGGGAAGCAGCACCTTCTCGGCGCGCGATGCGGCATGCGCGTCAAGGAATTCAAGCAGGCATTCCTCATTGGCCGCGATCGCGCTTTCGCTTAACCCGCAGTGATGCGCGAGCAGCCGATGGCGGACATTGCGGATGAACCGGCGATGTCCGTCATCGGTGGCCTCGAAGCACAGATCGCATTCGGTATCAGCCCCCATCGAGCGGTTGTTGATATTGGACGAGCCGATCCGCAGGAATTCATCGTCGATCGTCATGAGCTTGCTGTGGACCATGACGGGAACAGCATCGTCGCCGTCTCTTGTCAGCGGATAGAGCATGCGAATGCGCGAGGCGACCTCGGCGCGATGGAATGGACCGACAAAGTCGCCGCGACCGCTTTGCATGGTCCGCGACTCCAGCCATGATGCGTGCCGCTTCGGGGTGACGATCAGGACGCGCAGCTCCGGTACCTCGCGCATCCGCCTTGCGAGCGCCTCGGCGATCTCGGCTGAGCTGGTGAACTGGTTCTCGATGTAGATCAGCTTTTTTGCCGTGGCGATCGACGCGTAAAACAGCCGCTCGACCTCGTGCACCGGGGGCTCAAAGCGCGTTCCGAGTTCCGTTCGCGCGATGCCGAGCGGAATGTTTTCGGCTTGCGAAGCGACCGAGTCTGGCCATCGCTCTGCATGGTAGATCGCGATCGGCATCGTGTCGCAGCCCGCCGCGTTCCAGCGCCGGATCGCGAGTTCGCCAAGCGCTCTCGCCGCGGCGCCATCCACCATGCACTGCACGTCGTGGAACGGCGGATAGGCAATACCGGCCGGATCCTTGCGGAAGGAATGATGTAGCGCATGTTCGGATGTGTCCCAGCGCCGGATCGTGAGGTCGAGCCCGCCGACGAAGGCGAGCGAATTGTCGATCACGACGAATTTCTGGTGCTGCGCCGAGCCGAGCGGCAGGCTGGAATCCAGGCAGATGTGGACGCGGTTGGTGGGGCTGGCCAATTTCCTGGCCGAATGGCGCTCCCGCTCCCGCGCATAGAGTGCCGCGAAATCCCAGACCAGGATGTTGATGTCGAGATTGTCCTTCTGCTCGACCAGGGCCTTGAGGAACGGACCAAGCGTATCTGGCAAGCCGTCGTCGGCCACGCCGGATGGCCCGACAAGCGGAGTCTCGGAGTGGATGTCCCACCCGATGATGAAGACCTGCCTCTCGGCGAGCAGCAGCGCCTCCCGCAAGACACCAAAATATTCCGCGGCGTCGTTCAGGACGGCGACGCGACCGGCGTCGCATTTTCTCCAGATGGTGTCGCCCGGAACGAGCACGGATGAGCTGCGGGGCAGCAATATTGTCTCGGCCGATTGCACCTTCTCTATCCGAACGTTCATCTGCTCCCACCGCTCGGTTGAAACGCCTCAGCGGAAGTCAGGTTCCTGCCCGGGTGATGACCCATTGGGGTGGCGAGCGCCGATGGTCGGGCATAATGCGGAAACCAAGCGTTTCGCGGCCTGGCCTTGCCAGTCGCTGGCCAGTCATTATGTCGCGGTCAAGTCTACCAACGCCTGCCCGTCCGGGCCGGCCCTCCCCTTTTCTAAAGATTGGAAGCTCGCGGCGCGCCGTGCCAAGCCGTGCCAAACCGGAATATGACAATGACCACATCGCTGGAATTTGGGCTCGATACCTTTGGCGACGTCACCCGTGATGCCGCCGGCGCACCGCTGCCGCATGCGCAGGTGATCCGCAATGTCGTTGACGAAGCTGTTCTTGCCGACGAGATCGGGATCGATTTCATCGGCCTTGGCGAGCACCATCGCGCTGATTTCGCGATCTCCGCGCCCGAAGTGGTGCTGGCGGCGATCGCAGCACGCACCAGGCGAATCCGGCTCGGCTCCGCCGTGACGGTGCTGAGCTCGGATGATCCGATCCGCGTCTTCCAGCGCTTTTCGACCGTCGATGCGGCCTCGAACGGCCGCGCCGAGGTGATCCTCGGCCGCGGCTCGTTCACCGAATCCTTTCCCCTGTTCGGCTTCGACCTCAACCAGTACGAGGCGCTGTTCGAGGAGAAGCTCGACCTGTTCGTCGAATTGTTGAAGCAGGAGCCGGTGACCTGGCAGGGCAAGCTGCGCGCCCCGCTGAACAACCAGCTCGTATTTCCACAGGTCGAGCACGGCCGGCTGAAAACCTGGATCGGCGTCGGCGGCAGCCCGGAGTCCGTGGTGCGCGCCGCGCGATATGACCTGCCGCTGATGCTCGCGATCATCGGCGGCGACCCCAAGCGTTTCGCGCCCTATGTCGAACTCTACCACCGCGCGTTCAAGCAACTCGGCCGCCCGGTCAAGCCGATCGGGGTGCATTCGCCGGGGTATGTGGCCGACAGCGATGAGCAAGCGCGCGAAGAGCTGTTCGCCGACTACAAGGCCATGCGCGACCGCATCGGCAGGGAGCGCGGCTGGCCGCCGATGGGCCGCGACGAGTTCGTGCGCGAGGCCGACCACGGATCGCTCTATGTCGGCTCGCCCGAGACGGTCGCACGAAAGATTGCGGCCACCGTCAAGGCGCTCGGCATCGCGCGCTTCCAGCTCAAATACTCGGCCGGCCCGTTGCCGCACGAAAAGCTGATGCGCAGCATCGAGCTCTACGGTCGCAAGGTCGTGCCGCTGGTCCGCGATATGGTGGCGTAGGGGCCAGAGCGTTTTCGAGCGAAGTGGACACCGGTTCGCGTGAAGAAAACGCGTCAAACAAGAATCTACGCTTCGGTTCGGATTCCGTCAGAACCGAAGCGCTAAGACTTGGCAGCTAAGACTTGGCATAAGGCTGCCGCCGCGGGCCGATCGGACGCCGTAGCCGCGACGACAACGATGGCGAGCCCGTGCCCGCGTCGGCCGGTTCGGGACGCGACGCACGCAATGAGCGGACTTGCGGTTTTGCTTCCGGCTCCCTGCGTGCTGCGCAATTGCTGAGCGCAGCCGCGACTTCCGACGTGACAAGCGGCCAATGCACGACGTCGCTGATGCCGGCGGCCACCAAAGTGTCGGCGCCGATCTCCTCGGTCGATCTCGCGGCCAACACGATCGCAAGCTGTGGCGCCGCTGCATGCAGCGCCGCCGCCGCTTCCAGCGACGCCGCCGTCGATCCGAAATAGCCGACGATCGCCGCATCGAACCGGTCGGGCTTGGCGCTGCATGCGGCACACGCCGCAGCAGCCGTGCCGAATCCAACCGGCTCGTAGCCGATCGCCGCCAGCGTTTCCTCGTCCCGCAGCAATCGCGCCTGATCGCTGGTGACCATCATCACGGTCTCGCCTTTTCCCACCGGCAGCATCGCCGGCTTGATGTCCGAGATCGGCGCTGCCATCGCCACGCAAGGCAGCCAAACCTCGAAGCGGCTGCCCTTGCCGGGAACGCTCTGCACGTTCATCGCCCCGCCATGCTCATGTACGATCTCGCGCACCGTCGCCAGTCCCAATCCGTTTCCGGAAGAACGGGTGGTGAAGAACGGCTCGAAGATCCGCGCCAGTGTCGCATCGTCCATGCCGCGGCCGGTATCGGTGACCACGATACAGACATAGCGGCCCGGCTGAAGCGTGTCGTGACTGAGCGAACGGATTTCGGTGATTTCGCGGATGTCCATCGCTATTTCGACACGGCCGTGATCGCCGATCGCCTGCGCGGCATTGTTGCAGAGATTGAGGATCACCTGCTGCAACTGCGCAGGCTCGCCCGACACGATCGCGGTCGCCAGCGGCTCGCGGATCGCGAGATCGACGTTACCGGGCAGCGAAACGTTCAGCAGCGAAACCGCTTCCGTCACGAGGCTATGCGCACTGAGCGGCCTGCGCCGCGCGTCGCGGTGCCGTCCGAACAGGAGGATCTGCTCGACCAGGTCGCGCGCCCGCTCTGCCCCGCGGCGGATCGCACGGAGATTCTGCGCGAAGCGGTTGTTCTGGCCGAGCTGCTCCTCGATCACTTCGGAGTGGCCGAGGATCCCGCCGAGGATATTGTTGAAGTTATGGGCGATGCCGCTTGTGAACGTGCCGATCCGCTCCATGCGGCGCGCCTGCTGCAGGCGCTCCTCGAGGCGCCATCGTTCCCGTTCCATCGCGTGCCGCCCAACGGCGTACATGATGATATCGAGCGCCATGCGCAAAAGACTGAGTTCGACGGTATCCGTCACCCGGCAGGGGCGGCCAATCGTGTCAAAACCCAGCGCAACGCTGGTGCCCTCCTGGTCGACGCCGGTCACGCAGGCCCACGCACCGAGGCCAACATCCATCAACGCCCTTCTGTCTGCGCCGACCGGCAACGAATTGACGTTCGGGACGTGGACCACGCCGTCCACGGTGGGCGCGAATCGAGCCGCAAGTGCCGGCGCGCCTTCCGGCCAGCCGGGAGGAAAGTCCCTGCCCGCCCTCGACCAGCCGTACAGCCGAGGGGTAGTCCCGGACCACACAACATAGGTACGGTCGCAGCCGGTGCACAGCATCAAGTCGGCAAGGGCGCGTTCGATCTCGCCATCCAGGTTCTCGGGCAGCACGTCGATGAAGCGCATCGAAATGCCCGCAATCACATGCTCAAACGTCGCGCGGCGTTCAAGCGCCCTCGCATGCGAACGCACGCGAAGACCGAGGTGCACCAGGAACGCGACAAGGACCAGCGATGTCACGTAGAGCAGCCAACGAAATTCCCGTGCTGTGGCTCTCGACTCGTTTTGCCGCACGAGGAGCAGGCTGCGGAGCTGTTCCTGCTCGAGCCTCGGCTGGATCGCCCGCATCTCCTTCAGCACGCCATCGACGGCGGGCAGCAGGCCCTGGAGCAGCCGTCCATGCGCCAGCAACGGTCCGATGACATCGCCATCGAACGGGCGCGCCCGATCGGCGAGGCTGTCCAGCCGATCCTTGACCTCGCGTACCGCGCTGTCCGACGTGTCGAGGGTGAGCTGCAGCATCGCCGCCGCGGCGGCGCTGATCGAAGGCCCGAGATCGCCCGTCGTCGCGTGGAGGCTGAAGCGCTCGAAGAACGTCAGCGAATTGTGCAGGAGCGCATTGTCGCTCTTGAATCGGTCGACGAGCTCCTCCTGTCGCGCGAGCGACGCCTCAAGGTGGCCCACCGCTTCGCTCGTTTCGGCGTCGATCGCCGCCGACTGTCGCAAGCGGTCGAGCGATTTGTGCATCGCATTGGTCTCACGGACCAGCGGATCGTAGTTGCGCAGGGTGCCGGCGCGCGCGGTGAAAACGTCGCGATAGAGCGAGCTGTCCAGCATTGCAAAACGCTCAAGTTCGGCGAGCGCGCGATCGAACTGCTCGGCCTCCGGATTGATCGCGCGCAGCGACAGCCAGGTCAGCAGCAGGACGAGCGCGAATACGATCGCGAGGGCGCGAAGCGGCGTCATGGCGGCGATCCCTTGACGGGTATGCCACGATAGTTTCCGGTCAGCGTCTGCAGGAACGCGACGAGCGCGGTGACCTGGTCATCGGTCAAGGTGCGGTCGAGCTGCGCCGCCGCCATCTTGCGCACCGCCTCCTCGAGCGTGGCCGCACTGCCGTCATGAAAATAGGGCGCCGTCGTCGCCACATTGCGCAGGCTCGGCACGCGGACCACATCAGGCTTCGCGTGGACCAGCGGACGGAATATCCCCTGGCGCTGGAACAGATTGCCGCCGATATTCACTCCCTGGTGGCAGGAGATGCAGCCAAACGACTTGAATATTTCGTAACCGCCAAGCTCCGCGGCTGACAATGCGGTCGTATCGCCAGCCAGCCAACGATCAAAGCGGCTTCCTGGCGTAATCAGCGATTTCTCAAAGGTTGCCAATGCGTCAAGGACACACGCGCGGTCCGGCGCGCGGCCGTAGGCGGCACGAAATTGCCGCACCATTTCGGGATCGGCATTCAGCCTGGCGACGATGTCCTCCATGCTGGTCGCCATATTGGCCGGATTCTCCAGGGACGATTCGGCCTGCGATTCGAGCGTGCGGTAATTGCCTTCCCAGTTCAGGCGGAAGCTGAGCGCCGCGTTGAAGATCGTCAATGTATCAAATGGAGCATCTGAACCGTCATGTCTCACCATCGCGGAATCGCGGCTGGCGCCATTGGTAGTGATGTCATGACAAGAGGAGCACGCCAGCTTCCCATCATTCGACAGGCGGGTGTCCGTAAACAACCGCTCTCCGAGGGCAAGCTTGAGCGGATCGGTCGCGGTAGGCTCTGGAATGGGTGTGATCGGCTCCTGATCGGCGATGGGAATCGGGCGCGAAGCGGGAGCGGTCGGGATGGTTTGCGTAGCTGCACCGGTGGCGATCAAGAGGAGCGCTGCGCAAGCCCATGGCGGCCAGCGGCGCGCACGCAGCATTTCCGGCAGAGCGGAGGCCTGCGCAGCCGCAAGATTCGTTCGGCTTCGCCGATATCCGACCAGCGACCATAACCGCATCATTGCCGACGATTCCCGCGGCTTTCCAGGTATGCGATGTTGCTATTCTCGGCATCGCCGCGGCTTTCGAGGCTTCGCAATTCGATGATGGCAGGCGGATGGTGGCCGCGCAGCTCGTCGGGATCCAGCGCGTAAGGATACATGCCTTGCGCGTAAGCGGCGCACCCCTCCAACACCTGGGCGACCGTCCAGGACATCAGCGAGAGAATGACGCTGTGGAATGCAACGTCGCTGCAGACGGCGAACGTCCCGACCGCTTTCAGCATCAGCCTTGAGGGCCACCACAAGGCACCATTCACGGACGGCCGCTCGCTGGCGAGACTTGCGTGCGTCGTCACCGCTCGCATCGGGTACCGGCGCACGACGCTCGTGCGACGGTCGGTCCGCCATCGGCTGGCGGGCAGTTTCTTCCTGTCCAACTTCATTGACATCTCCCGAGGTTTTTTCACCCTCGAGAGATTGCCGTTTGCATGTTGCGACAGCATTCCAGCCCCGGAATTAAGGGCTACCATTGTAATGGAACCCGCTGCGCCCGCGGCCCCGACTGTGAGATGCGTCGAAGCAGAACTTGCGACCATCCGCCGCACGGCGCGATTGGCCATCGTCAGAGCCGCTCGACCGAAAGCGCGAACACATAGCCGACGCCACGTTCGGTCAGGATGACCTTCGGCGTGCTCGGATCGCCTTCCAGCTTTCGGCGCAGACGCAAGACCTGCACGTCGATACTGCGGTCGAAGACATCCTCGTGCACGCGGGTGGCCTGCAAGAGCTGTTCGCGCGAGAGCGGCCGTTGCGGCGCGTCGAGGAAGGCAACCAGCAGCGCGTATTCGCCCTTCGTCAGCGCGACCTGCGTGCCGCTCGGATCGGAAAGACGCCGGCTGCGCCGATCGAGTTGCCAGCCGCCGAATCGATAACGGCCTTTCTCCGGATCGCGCGGCGCAGTCTGTCCGGTCTCGCGCCGGCGCAGCACCGCGCGGATCCGCGCCAGCAGCTCCCTCAGGCCAAACGGCTTGGTGATGTAGTCGTCGGCGCCGAGCTCCAGGCCGACCACGCGATCGATCTCGTCGCGGCGATGGCCGGTCGTGATGATCACGGGCACGTCGGAGTGTGAACGGATTTCGCGCAATAGATCGAGACCATCTTCCTGGCCAAGCCGCAGGTCGAGGATGACGAGATTAGGTTCGCGCGTAACCAAAAGGCCCGTGACCTCGTCCCGCCCCGACGCGGACAGCGCACGAATGTCGTGCTCCTCGAGATAGTTCATCACGAGGTGCCGCATGGTGCGATCGTCCTCGACCACGAGGCAGGTCGGCTGGCCGCGCTCCGCACTCGGGTTCTGATCGGACCGCACGTTCGGATCGGATCCGTTTCCACCGGCTCCGTTTGCTTCACTACGTTCGGGCCGACCATTACGGTTAGCCGCGGCAATTGCGGCATTCAAATTCATTTGCGTCACTCCCGACGCCCCCTGGCGGCGGGGTATAAAGCACAGGATTGCACGCTACAGCACACATTTCAGCGAGCGCATCCGGCATCAATTATCGTTGAACCCGTCGGTATCGACGTCGGTCCTTCACAATGCTGTGGCCGCGCTGAACCAGAGCATGATTCGCGCGAGTGAGTGGGCACTCAACGAAACGACGCTCTTCGGCTGTTCTATCTTACATTCTTAGAATCGTTCAAATCAGCCAAGCCCCGCTGGGCTTGGTTTGCTCCGATTGAGCGAAGCATGTTTCTCTGAAGCTCAGCTTTCCGCTGTCCGATAACTCGAACGATGCGCGGGTGATTGCGGCACTCGTCGACGAACGCTTTTGCCAAAATGCTTCCGCACGAAATCACTGCTCGAATTTTCCAATGACTGTATAATTGACTGTTGCGTGCGGGCACCCCTCAGGTCCCGTCAAAACCTCGCCGGCAATCGAGCATTCGTGAGCACCACACGGCTTGCCGTTTGAATCCATTCGTCTCCCTAGATCATGGTCCGGCTCTCTTCATGAGAAAGCCCCGATGGCTTGTATTCGCCGAGACTTCCTACTGACCATGGTGATCGCCGTGCACCGGGCGCTTCCGCCTTCGCACCTCTCAGCGGCCAGCCTCCACTGCCATAATGCGACGTCGGCGCTTCGACCGCATGTGACAGGCATAGGGGACATTGAGTTTGACGGGGATGCTGAGACGTACCGGCAGCGCAAACGGTGCGATCGATACCAAAACCGGCAGCGACGTCGAGGCCCTGATCGGTACGTACAGCGGAAGGCTGATGCCGCGCGATCACCTGCAGACCTTCCAGAACTTCGGCACCACCTTCGACACCCGCATCATTCGCGCCGGCGCGCCGGTGCGGTCGTTGATCCACGCCCGTCGGACGCTGCCGGAATTCCCCATCATCTCGGGCGGCGCGACCTACGACATCTACGACTATGTCGCGCGCAACCGCATCGCCGGCCTACTGGTGATGCAGAACGATGAGGTGCTGCTCGAGCATTACGATCTCGGCATCGGTGCAGGCACCAAATGGCTGTCGATGTCGGTCGCGAAATCCGTCAGCACCACGCTGGTCGGCACCGCGATCCAGGACGGCTACATCGCCGGCGTCGACGATCCCGTCACCAAATATCTACCCGAGCTCGCCGGCTGCGCCTATGAGGGCGTGACGATCAGGACGCTGATGCAGATGACTTCGGGCCTGCGCTGGGACGATACCCAGACCAATCCAGCCTCCGAGCGGCGTCATATGCTCGAACTGCAGATCGCCCAGCAATCCGGCGCGATCATGCGCTATATGGCGGAGCGCCCGCGCGTCGCCGCGCCCGGCACGGTCTGGACCTACAGCACCGGCGACACCCATGTGGTCGGCGCGTTGGTGCGTGCCGCCACCGGCAAGTGGCTCAGCGACTATCTGTCCGAAAAGATCTGGTCGAAACTCGGCATGGAAGCCGACGGCGCGTGGTGGCTGGAATCGCCGGATGGCCTCGAAATCGCCGGCAGCGGCCTGTTCGCGACCATGCGCGACTATGCGCGCTTCGGCCGCTTCATCCTCGACGACGGCGTCATCGACGGCGTGCGCGTGCTGCCGGAAGGCTGGGTGCGCGAAGCCGGTGCATCACGGCAGATCGGCGGCCAGCGCGTGGACTACGGATACATGTGGTGGCCGACGCCGGCGATCGATGGCTCGCTCGCAGACGGCGCGTTCAGTGCGCGCGGCATCTTCGGCCAGTTCATCTACATCAATCCGAAGCACCGCATCATCTGCGTGGTGCTGAGCGCGCGACCCAAACCAACTGGCTCCGCCACCGTGCTCGACAACGATTTCTGGAATGCGATGGTCCAGGCCCTGCGCTAGAGCCTGATCGATTCCGATTGGATCAGAAGCGCGCTTTTGCCTTTTGTTTTGACGCGTTTTCTTCACGCAAACCGGCGTCCACTTCGCTCGAAAACGCTATGTTCGCCGCGCGTCGAAGCACCTTCCTAGCCCACCCTGCTCCGCTGCTTCTGTGCCGCGACGCCGAGTTCCGGCCAGTCGGTCGCAACGGCATTGATCAGCCAATTCCGATAGCGGCGGATCAGCGGCGAATCCCAGCGGTCGGCGCGGGTGATGAAATAATAGATGCCATCGGAATAGGGCTGGAAGCTCGTATCGCCTTTGCCGATCTCCACAAGGCGGCCCGACGCCAGTTCATGGGCAACGACCATGTGATTGGAGAGCGCCACGCCACGGCCGTGGATCGCGGCGTCAAGCGTCATATGGCCCTGCCAGAGCCGCGGCCCCCCAAGATCGAGTTCGTCATAGATGCCGTGAGCGGCGAGCCAATGCGCCCAGCCGTCGAAATCCTCCTCGTGCAGCAGGCGCTGGCCCAACAGATCGCGCGGCGTCTCGATCGGCGGCATCGAGGTGAGATAGGCCGGACTTGCGACCGCCACGATCGGCACGCGCGCGAGCTCGGTGCAGCGCAACCCGGGCGCAAGCTGCAGCGGATTGCCATAGACCGACTCGAAGCGGATATCGATATCGGTCTCGTGCGACGCGAAATCGGGCCGGCGATCGGTCGGGCGCAATTCGACCTCGACGTCGCGATTTGCCTTCTCGAACAGCCCGATCTTGCTCGACATCCAGTGCAGCGCAAATCCCGGCGCGCACCAGATCAGGAGCCGGCGGTTATCGGCACGGCGCATCACGTCGATAGTGGCGTTGGCGATGGCATCCATCGCTGCGGCGATCTGCTTGTGATAGCGGACGCCCTCCTCGGTGAGCGAAATGCTCGACGACGTTCGATCAATCAGCTTGATCCCGGTCCAGGCTTCGAGCGTGCGCAAGTGACGGCTGATCACGGCATGATCGCGCCCGAGGCTCTGTGCCGCGCGCCGAACGCCCCGCAATCGCGCCACCGCATCGAAGGCGCGCAGCGCTTCGAACGGCGGGATCGATTTGCGGGAGGGCGGATTGAGCGCCGGTGCGGGCGCCGATCCCTTGTCGTCATCCATGAAGATCGGATTAGTCATCTATTATCTGCATTCGGTTAAGTGATCTCCCGCCGAGCGGACCTGACGGCATAGGAAAAGAAACGTTTCGCGAAGCAAGACCCATGCCGCAGTTGCACGAGCTGCAGGGTCGCGCGACTGCGGCAAGTTGACAGCCTATCACGGTGCGCGCTGCGCACCACCATGCCCCTCATTGGCATCTTCCAGCACCTCCCGATCACGGTAGGCTCGGCCCTGTCTTACGATGGCACAGCGCCCGCGGCCTGCGCGGCGGGAAGCATGTCGCCGCCTTGCGAGGATCATGCCCCTGCCCGATCTGTTCCAACGGCCGAAATACCGCGACCCGCTCAATCCCGGAGCGCTGCTACTGCCGCGCAGCGGCTGGAGCCGGCCGCCGATGCATCGCTGGACCTTCCAGCACATCCGCGAGATGACCCCGACCGCGCAGGTGTGGCGCGGGCCGGGCCCGGTGATGCCCCTGAGCGAAAACAGGCAGGAACTCGGGTCTGTCGCGTTCACCTTCGACGGACGTGCGCTGAGCTTCGACAGCTTCCTCGCTGACAACGCGACCGACGGCATGCTCGTGCTGCATCGCGGCGCAATCGTCTATGAGCATTATTTCAACGATATGAAGCCGCACAGCCAGCACCTCTCGATGTCGATGGCGAAATCGATGGTCGGGATGGTGGCCGGCATCCTCGTCGAAAGGGGTGTGCTCGATCCGGCCGCGCCGGTTACGCGATATCTCCCGGAACTCGCCCGCACGGCCTATAGCGGCGCCACCCTGCAGCAAGTGCTCGACATGACCACCGGCGTCGTGTTCGACGAATCCTACACAACACCCGGCTCGCACATGGTGAAGCTCGGCTATGCCTGCGGCTGGCGCGTGAATGACAATCCCGACTGGCCGCGCACCATATGGGAGCTGATCCTCACGCTGACCGAGCAGGCGCGTCCGCATGGCTCCCTGTTTCAGTATCGCTCGATCGAGACCGATGTGCTCGGCTTCATCCTCGAGCGCGTCACGGAGACATCGCTGTCGGAACTGGTGAGCCGCGAATTGTGGGGCCCGATGGGCGCGCAGGAAGACGGCTACTTCACGGTCGATCACGGCGGCTTTGCGCTTGCCGACGGTGGCTTCTGCGCTAGCTTGCGCGACTATGGCCGCTTCGCGCAGCTCGTCATCAATGGCGGGCGCCATGGCGCTCGTCAGGTGATCCCGTCCTCCTGGATCGAAGAGACCCGCAACAACGGCAATACCGAGCTGTTCCAGGGCTTCTTCCGCGAGACGCTTCCGGTCGGCGCCTATCACAACAAGTGGTGGATCGAGGATCCGAAGGGACGGGCAATGCTTGCACGCGGCATCTTCGGACAGTTGATTTACATCGATCCGGAATCCGAATACGCCTTCGTCAAACTGTCGACCTGGCCCGAAGTCACCAGCGTGCCGCGCGCCCGTGAGGCGATCGCCGCCGCGCATGCGATTCGCGGTGCGCTTTGCGGGTAAGCCAGACGTGACACAGGCGCCGCAGATCGGCCGAGGGGCCCTTTCATGATTCGCTTCCTGCTCGGACGACTGCTGCAGGCGGTGCCGACCATGATCATCGTCTCAGTCGCCATCTTCTTCCTGATGCGCCTGATCCCCGGCGATCCTGCCGCGGTGATGCTGGGCGATCTCGCGACACCCGAGCAGGTCGAGGCGCTGCGGCGCGAGATGGGCCTGTCGGGTTCGCTGCCGACACAATACGTCACCTGGCTCAGCCATATCCTGGCCGGCGACTTCGGGAAGTCGATCACCTCGGGCGATCCCGTGCTTCCGCTGATGCTCGACCGCTTCGCGGTCTCTGCCACCATCGTCGTCACCGCAGTGCTGCTCGCCACGTTGATCGCGGTGCCGGCCGGGATGTTCGCTGCCTGGCGGCAAGGCAGCCTCGCCGACTACGGCCTCGTGGCGACATCGACGCTATTGCTGTCGATCCCGAGCTTCTGGCTCGGCCTGATGATCCTCCTGGTGTTCGGCATGTGGCTCGAATGGTTTCCGGTGATCGGCTACGTGTCGCTGCATGACGACTTCCGCCAAGGCCTGATGTTCATCTTCATGCCGGCGCTCACACTGATCCTGGTGGAGATCGGACCGATCGTTCGCATGGCGCGCGCCAGCACCATCGAGGTTTCGCGGCTGGAATACATCACCCACGCCCGCGCCAAGGGGCTGTCGGAGGCGGAGGTCATGTGGCGCCACGCGTTCCGCAATGCTTTCGCGCCGACCTGGACGCTGATCGGCCTGATCCTCGGCGGCCTGCTCGGCGGCATCGCCGTCACCGAGACGGTCTTCACCATTCCCGGCCTCGGCCGGCTGCTGGTCGAGGCGATCTATGCGCGCGACTATCCTATCGTGCAGGGCTGCATCCTGTTCATCAGCGTGATCTATGTCGTGGTCAATCTGATCGTCGACATGCTGTACCCGCTCTTCGATCCCAGGATCGCGCAGTGACACGGTTCCTCCCCCGGCTCGCGCGCGGACGCGCCAACTTGCTGATCGGCGGCGGCATCGTTGCTGTTCTGATGTTGCTGGCGGTGCTCGGTCCGTCGCTTGCGCCTTACGATCCGCTCAAGCTGCATCTGCGCTCGGTGCTGAAGGCGCCATCAGCTGCGCATCTGCTCGGCGCCGACGAATTCGGCCGCGACGTGCTGAGCCGGCTGATGTACGGCGCCCGCACCACGGGCTGGATCGCGCTGGCGACGGTCGCGCTCGCGATCTTCTTCGGGCTGTTGTTCGGCATCATCGCCGGCTTCCTGCGCGGCTGGATCGATCGCGTTCTCATGGTTCTCAACGACGCGCTGCTGGCCTTCCCCAGCCTGCTGCTGGCGCTGTTCATCATGGCGATTGCCGGCGCGAGCCGCGAGGCGCTGATCGCCGCGCTGAGCATCGCCTATATGCCCGCCGTGGTGCGTGTTGCCCGCGGCACCGTGCTGTCGGTGCGCGAGCGCGAATATATCGAGGCGTCGCGGGTGATGGGCAACTCGGAATTGGTGACGATGGTCCGTCACGTGCTGCCGAGCTGCATGGCGCCGATCACTGTGCTCGCCACCACGATGTTCGGCTGGGTGATCCTGTCGGAGAGCGCGCTCAGCTTCCTCGGCCTCGGTGTCCCGCCGCCGGCGCCGAGCTGGGGCAACATGCTGGCCTCCGGCCGTCCGTTCATCACGCAGGCGCCGTACCTGATCGTGCTGCCGGGCCTGTGCATCTCGCTGACGCTGCTCGGCATCAACATGCTGGGTGATGCGCTGCGCGACTGGCTCGATCCGAAGATGCAGGCTTGAAGTCGATGGCGTCGCAATCGAATCCAGGGCAAGCCGTCGTGGCTGCCGACCATCTGACGGTCACCGTCGGGCCCGGCGGCACCAGGATCGTCGACGATGCGAGCTTTGCGATCATGCCGGGCAGCATGCTGGCGTTGGTCGGCGAATCCGGGTCCGGCAAGACCATGGCCGCGCGCGCCGTGCTCGGGCTATTGCCGACACCGCTGATCGCAGCCCCCGGCAGCAGCATCAGGTTCCGTCACACCGAGCTGGTCGGCATTTCGCCTCCTGCATTGCGCAAGATCCGCGGCGAACATATCGGCATGGTGTTTCAGGAACCGATGGTTTCGCTCAATCCGTCGATGACGATCGGGCGGCAGATGGCCGAAGGGCTCGCACTGCACCACCGTCGCCTCGGCCGCAACGAGATTCGCGAGCGCTGCCTGGAGATGCTGAAACGCGTCAGCATCCCGAATCCGGTGCATTGCCTCAGCGCCTATCCGCACGAATTCTCCGGCGGCATGCGCCAGCGCATCATGCTGGCGTCGGTGATGCTGCTGAAGCCGGATCTTTTGATCGCCGACGAGCCAACGACCGCCCTGGATACGCTGGTTCAGCGCGACGTGCTCGACCTCATGGTGGAGCTGACGCAGGAGAACGGCACCGCGGTGCTTCTGATCAGCCATGATCTCGGCATGGTCTCGCATTACGTGCGCGACGTGGCTGTCATGCTCAAGGGCAGGATTGTCGAACAGGGCCGCAGCGCGGACGTGCTGTCCACGCCGAAGCATGAATATACGCAGCGACTGGTCGACGCGCTGCCGCGGCGGAGCGCTGGCGGCATCCGCCTCGCACGCGACGCCAAACCGTTGGTGGAGCTGCGCGACGTGGTGATCGACTATCCCGGCCGCGCGCGACTGTTCGGCCGCAGCGAGGCCAAGCGCGCAGTTGACGGCGTCAGTCTCACAATTGGACATGGCGAGACGCTGGCACTGGTCGGCGGTTCCGGCTCCGGCAAGACCACGCTCGGCCGCGCCACCGTTGGCCTGATCGACCCGTCGGCCGGCAGCATCTCGTTCCGCGGCGGCCAGATCGTGACCTGGCGCGGACGCGCCGCGCGGCTGCAGCGCGAGGAGATGCAGATCATCTTCCAGGATCCGTATTCCTCGCTCGATCCGCGGCAGCGTGTCGGCGATATCGTGGCCGAACCGCTGCGGCTCGACACCACGATGGAGCGCAAGGCCCGCGACATCAGGGTGCGCGACGTGCTCGACGAGGTCGGCCTGTCCGCAGACTTCCTGCGGCGCCTGCCGCACCAGCTCTCGGGCGGCCAGCGTCAACGCGTTGCCATCGCCCGCGCCATCGCCAGACGTCCCGCCTTCGTCGTCGCCGACGAGCCGGTGTCCGCGCTCGACATGACTGTGCAGAAGCAAATCCTGACGCTCATCCGCAATCTTCAGGGCCGCTATGGCTTCGCCTGCCTGTTTGTCTCGCACGATCTTGGCGCAGTCGAGCAGGTCGCGGATCGCGTCGCGGTGATGCAGAACGGCAAGATCGTCGAAGTCGGCAGCCGGGACGACATCTTCGATCGCCCTCAGCACGACTACACCAAGCGCCTGCTCAATGCGGCCATGCTGCTGGACCGCAGGTTCGACGGCGTGGCTGCGGCAACGGCCGTCTGATCGACGCCCCATGCAAAAGAAAAAGCCCGGCGCCGCCGTTTCAGGGCACCGGGCTTCCGGTCCGCCGTATCGGGGAGACGTTACGGCTTCTTCCACACGCCCCAGGCGCGCGGCTTCTCGAGCGGCCAGGACGCGTAGTTGACGAGCTTGGGCGAGACGGCCTCGATCACGGGGTAGTAGTAGAGTCCGAGAATCGGCACGTCCTCCGCCATCTTGCCATGGAGTTGCTTCAACAGGCTCTTGCGCTCATCGAAGTCTGCCGTCGCCAACGCCTTGAAGTAAAGCGCCTGTGCGTCCGGACTGTCCCATTGCGACGTGGCGGCGACCGATTTCCTGCCGATCAGCGAGCCATAGATAATCATCGGGTCGGCACGCGAGGAATAGCCGAACGACTGCAACTGGAACTTGCCGCTCATGTAATTGTCGAGCTGGGCCGCCCAGTCGATGACGTCGAGCTGCACGTTGAAGCCCCCGGCCACCAGCATCGCCTGCACCATGACGGCGTTGTCATACATGCCGATATAGCGCTTGTTGGCCTGCAGCTTGATCGGCTCGCCCTTATAGCCGGCCTCGGCCAGCAGCTTCTTGGCCTTGGCGGGATCGTGGGTGGGCCAGGACTGGAAGGACTTGTCGAAATAGGCGCTCGACTCCGGCACGCCGGAAGGATTGAACTCAGTGAGACCTGCGAGCTTGGTCTCGGCCATCTCCTTGAAATCGATCGCGTGGGCCAGAGCGCGCCGGATCTTCACATTGGAGAGCAGCGGATCGCTGGTCTGGACCAGGATGGCCGAGAGCGAAAGTCCGGGCGCTGTCTTGACGACCGCGCCGCGCTTCTTCATGTCCTCCATGTGCGAGACCGGCAGATAGGTCACAACATCGACCTGCCCCGCGATCAGCGCGGTTTCGGCAGCCGTCTTGTCCGGGATGACCACGAAGCGCACCTCATCGAGGTAGGTGGTGCGGTCGCCGCTATAGCCGTCACGCTTTGCCCTGAGCGGCACGTAATTGGCGAAGCGTTCGAGCGAGACATACTGCTCCTTGCGCCACTCCTTGAGCTGGAACGGGCCGCTGCCGATCGCCGAACCGGAGATCCAGTTGCCGTCGGCATCGACATTCTTCGGGCTCGCGATCCAGAAGTTGCAGACGATATCGGCGAGACGGATCAGGAACAGCGTGTTCGGCTTGTCAAGATTGAACACCACGGTGCGGTCATCCGGCGCCTCGACCGACTCCACCTTCAGCCCGCGCGAACCGTCGAAACTGGCATTGCAGAGCCATGGCGCGCCGGTCTTGGCCGCGCCCATGCGGCGTTCCCACAGCCATTTGACGTCGGAGGCCAACACCTCGTCACCGTTGTGATAGGTCGCGCCTTCCTTCAGCTTGAACGTGTAGGACCTGCCGTCCGGCGACACCTGCCAGCTTTCGGCAGCCGCAGGTCCGATCGTCATGTCGTCCTTGTGCGCGACCAGTTGCTCATAGATGTGGTTCAGGACCAGATCCGTGATGTTGTCGCTGCGGCTGGCGTCGAGGCTGCGGATATCGGCCGTCAGGACAACGCGCATGGTGCCGCCGCGGATCGGTTCCTCCGCAGCGGCCGCACCGCCAAAAGCGAAGGCTGCAAGCAGCACGGCAAGGGCAGTTCTCTTCCTCATGCGGTTCTCCAAATCAGTTTGCAACAATCATCATAGGCGGAAATGGCGCGCCGTCTCCTCGAGTGCGCCAGCCAGCTTCTCGGCGAGCTCGTCGATTTCGGCATGGGTAATGACCAGCGATGGGCTCAGCACGATGGACTGGCCAACGGCGCGAAGGATGAGGCCGCGGGCATAGCAAGCCTCCCGGCAAAAGATGCCGGCGCCTTCTTCGACCGTGAATGGTTCCCGTGTTGCCTTGTTCTTGACCAGTTGCAAGGCCGCCAGCGCGCCGATGCCGCGTTTCTCGCCGACGATCGGGCTGTCGGTCAGCTTCGCCAAGGTGTTGTGAAGATAAGGGCCGATGTCCTCGCGGACCCGATCGACCAGGCCTTCGCGGGCGATGATGTCGATATTCGCGAGCGCCACCGCGCTGGCGACGGGATGGCCGGAATAGGTGTAGCCGTGCGCGAGATGCCCGCCGCCGCTGATGGTCGCAAACACGCGATGGTTCATCGCGACCGCAGCGATCGGCAGATAGCCCGACGACAGCCCCTTTGCCATCGTCATCACGTCCGGCGTGATGCCGAAGGTCTGCGCTCCGAACCAGGAGCCGGTGCGCCCGAAGCCGCAGATCACCTCATCGGCGACCAGCAGCACATCGTATTTGCGGCAGATCCGCTGGATCTGCGGCCAGTAGGTCGATGGCGGATCGATCACGCCACCTGCACCCTGCACCGGCTCTCCGATGAAGGCGGCGACATTCTCCGGACCGAGCTCGAGGATGCGCTGCTCCAGGGCCTGCGCGGCCTGCAAACCGAATTCGTCCTTTCCCAGGGTGCCGCCGACGCCGTACCAGTGCGGATGCACGATATGCGCGAAATCCGGCAGCGTGCCACCGTCCAGGGCATGCATATGCGGCAGTCCGCAAAGGCTGGCGGCGGCCAACGTGCTGCCATGATAGGCCATCGTCCGGCTGATGAAGATGCGCTTGCGGGGTGCGTCCTGCAGCTTCCAGAAATAGCGCAC
Organism: Bradyrhizobium elkanii WSM2783; assembly: GCF_000472865.1. GTDB lineage: Bacteria > Pseudomonadota > Alphaproteobacteria > Rhizobiales > Xanthobacteraceae > Bradyrhizobium > Bradyrhizobium elkanii_A. Next base: position 31,648 of record NZ_AXAP01000032.1, read on the forward strand.
CATGCGAACGACGGTATCGTTGGCTTCGGAGCCCGAGCTGGTGAAGAGAAAATGGTCGAGCCCTTGAGGGGTCAGCGTCGACAGCCGATGCGCGAGCGCCGTCATGGTCGGCGTCGTGCTCTGGAAATGGTTGCTGTAGAATGGCAGCTCCGCCATCTGCCGGGTTGCGGCATCGATCAGTTCCTGCCGGCCGTAGCCGACATTCACGCACCACAAACCGGCCATGCCGTCCAGGAAGCGGCGGCCGTCGCTGTCCCAGATCTGGCAGCCTTCGCCGCGCACCACGATGCGGGTCTTGCCGCTGGCGATCAGCGCGGGATCGGTGAAGGAATGGACGTGATGCGCCCCGTCGAGCGCCTGCCAATCGTCGGTCGTTCTTGTATCCAGCATTTTTCTCTCCGACGCCGCCGGCGGAGCCAAACTGGCCGGCACCATCGGTCCCGATCATTCAACCGCCGATACAAATGCGGGAGATGCCAAAATGAGTGGCGTTGGTGACCAACAGGCACCAGACCGCAAAGCCGCAGGGTGCACCGTCGCGATCGATGCTGCGACGATCGCGGCATTTGCGATAGCTCGAGCGGTGCGCTGACGATTGCGGCGTTCGTCGTCGAGCGTTTTGCTAAAATACTTCCGTATGACATCGTCGATCGAATTTTCGAATGGCCGTACTGCAATCGATGGCCGGGGCGACGACTTCCGTCAGATCTTCGTGAAGACCCTGACGATTACGTACTCGTTACTTCTGACGATCCATACCAATGTATGACACCATGAGCGGGAAAAGCGGTCCATATTGTTAGCCATCCGATAGTCGACGCCAGTCGAGCTTGAGATTTCAGGAGGCCAGATATGTCGTGCCATCCCGCCCAGCTTCTTAGAGAGCGATCCGTATCGATATCCGCTGCCGAACTTTTGGATAACCGTTCTGCAGTCCAGCAATCGCCAGAGCACGCAGCACGGCCGGATACCCCGGTCATTGGCATCGATCTCAAGCATCTCGGCGTTTCTGTACGCGTCGTGCCGAATGCAGGTGCGCCTGAGACCGAGCGCGCCCTTCAAATCGCAGGCGTGGGAAGGGATGTCGAGGCGTCACTGAGCTTCGATAGTCTCGTGAGCAAGGCAATCCGGGAGATGCCGAAAGCGCGAATGGACCAGGATCCGGTGGTGCGCCGGCTCTCCGAGGCGCTTGCTGCGGCGGAGCGAGACCAGTCGGAGTTCGGAGGGATCTACGCGGACGCGATCAGGCTCGTCACGGTGGCGAGGATGATCAGCGCCGATACGAAACCGGCCTCCCCTGTGCAGGCCAACCGGGACGACGGACTATCAAAGTGGCGCCTCAAGCGCGTCGTGGAGTACGTGGCCACGCATCTCGATGAGAAAGTGACGTTGGCAGACATGGCCGGAGCAGCCCGGCTGAGCCGGATGCATTTTGCCGCGCTGTTCTTCCGCGCAACCGGATTGACGCCGCATCAATATCTGCTGAAGCAGCGTGTCTCCGCTGCGCAGGACATGCTGCGAACGACCGACAAATCGATCGTCGACATCGCACTAAGTGTCGGCTTCAGCACTCAAGCGCACTTCACCACCGTCTTCAAGCGTATCGTAGGACAAACGCCCTTGAAGTGGAGGGAAGGCAGGCCGACCGAGCCGCCGCAGCCGTCATACAGGCGAATTGGCGCTGACGAGCGAACCGTCGAGGGACCACGGCCGCTCTGACGAGCCGGCGCCTCGACATAAACCTTGGTGTTAACCGCGCACGCCACGAGAACTGCGCGACTTAACCAACCAGTATAATCGACGATATCCCGCACCCTTCGTAAAACACAACATCGAAGCATTGCAGTGACCCGGCGATCGGGATTGTGGAAGCCATGAACCGTCGACTGAAAAATTTCATTCTCAGACGCCTCGCGGTTCTCCTGGTGTCGTGGCTGCCCGCGTCGTCTCATTCGTTTGGAATCGAAAGCAGGGACGTCGCTGCGCTACGCCACGTTCACCAAGCTCCCCTGAATTCGCTGGTAAAACAAAGCATGTCGCTTTCTCTGGATAGAGAGTGCTGCTCGAAGGCGGTCTTGCAACGGCAATACGATCGCATCGTAAGACTGGACGCAAATCCGGTCCGCATCACTGTGTAGAGCCGTGAAAGACGGCCCGCGGACCGAAGGCCGCTGACGCTGCGCTGCCCTCAGTTGTCCCGGGCGGGCTGCTGACTGGCCAACGCCTGCCGAACGCCAAGCACATCGGCCATTCGCACGAGCTCGGCGAGCGATTTGGCCTGCATCTTGCGCATCATGTTGCCGCGGTGAATCTTCACCGTGATCTCGCTCAGCGACAGGCGCCAGGCAACTTGCTTGTTCATCAGTCCTGCCGTGACAAGGCCCATGACTTCCCGTTCCCGGGGCGTCAGCGAATCGTAGCGCAGGCGGATGTCTTCGTCCCGCCGCGCTTCTGCGCGCCGCCGCTGATCGCGGGAGACGGCCTCTTCGACGGCCGCAAGAAGTGCTTCCTCTTCGAACGGCTTGGGAAGGAAATTGACCGCGCCGGCCTTCATCGCGCGGACGGTCATCGGTATGTCCCCGTAGCCGCTGATCAGGATCACCGGAATCGAGGCGTCGCTCTCAACCAGCTCCTCCTGGAATTCGAGCCCGTCGGCTTCCCCCAACCGGATATCCAGGATCAGGCAGGACGCGGAGTTGATGGCATCGGATGCCAGGAACTCGCCGGGCCCCGCGAACGTCTCGACGGAGTAGCCGACGGCACGCAGCAGGCTGCTGAGCGAATTGCGCACGTCGGTGTCGTCGTCGACGATGCAGATGAGGGCGGTGCTGATCGCGCTCTGTGATGCACTCATGCTGTCCAGGACCAGGTCATTGGAGTGTCGGGGGAGGTCCTTGCGAAGAGTCGCCCAGGATTGCCTCCACGTCGTGGAGCAGAATCTCGGGATCGACGGGCTTGTCAACAAAAGCCGCGGCTCCAAGACTTTTTGCCTCGGCGCGCGCTTCCGGCGTCGAATAGGCCGTCATGACGATCACGGGGACGCCAACTCCCCGGCGCCGCAGTTCCCGGTGCAGGCCGAGGCCATCCATCCCCGGCATGTGCAAATCCGTGATGACGCAGTCGACATTCGCGACGGAGGACGACGCCAGGAAGTTCTCGGCCGCGCCAAAACTCTCCACGCGCAGGCCTACCGAGCGAAAAAAGCTCGATATGCTTTCCCGCACGTCCTCGTCATCGTCAACGATGCAGATGGTGGATCCTTGTGGCACTAGACAGCTCCTCCCGGGCAATTTGCCCGGTGCTTCCGTCGGTATGGCCGGATTCTGTCCATTTTCCCATCATATCAAGATATTAGGTTTCGACCACCGCGCCTCCGCCGGGATGTTCAATGGGAGCGTGAACCCCACGGTTGCCCCCCATCCGTCATTGTTGGACGCCGAAACGCGGCCTCCCTGCCCTTCGATGATCGTCCTGCAAATCGACAGCCCAAGGCCCATTCCATCGGATTTGGTGGTGAAAAACGGCTCAAAGATGCGCTCGGGGTTGCCCTCGATCCCGGTGCCGCTGTCCTCGACAGCCACTTTGATGAAATTCTCGGCGGTGCCGTCGATCCTGACGCGGATCTCGTGCGGGCGGTCGGCGATTCCCCTGGTCGCATGGAGCGCGTTCATCAACAGGTTGACGATCACCTGCTGCACCTGCACCCGGTCACAGATAATCGGGCCTGGGATATTGGCTTCCTCAACCCGGATAGTCGCCGCCGCAGCGCGCGCTTCCCGCGCCAGCAGGGAAACCGCATCCTGCACCAGGGCGCCCATATCGACGGAGCTGACCTGCGGCGCGGTCTTCTTGGCGAGCGCGCGCACCCTTCCGACCACCTCTGCGGCCCGGTTGCCGTTCGAGACGATCTTCTCCAGGCAGTCGGCCACCTCCGTGAGGTCGGGATCTGGCCGGGTAAGCCAACGCTTGCCCGATTTGCCGTAGTTGATGATGGCCGCGAGGGGTTGGTTGACCTCATGCACGATCGAACCGGCAAGCTGGCCCAGCAGAGCCACGCGCCCGGCGTGAGCGAGTTCGAGGGAGGTCTGCTCGATCTTCGCCCGCGCCTCGTTTCGCTCGGTGACATCGACGGCCATGAGCAGCACCCTTGACCAATCCTGTCCGTCCGGCAGGACGGACACCCGCAGCACCGCATCGATGATGCGCCCATGCAAAGTCGCGCAGCGCGTCTCGATCTCCGCGAGCGAAGAACCGGCCACTAACGAGGCAAAGATGTGCGCCAGGGCCGGTTCGGAATCCGGCAATTGTCCGAGCAGTGCATTGCCGTCGGTCAGATCGGCGACCGTATCGGCTTCGAACATTGCAAGCGCGGCGCTGTTGGCGTTGTAGATCCCGATCTCGTTGGCGGCCGCGCGCAAGATCTGCGGATTCGACAATAGCCATGCTTCGCAGTCCTGGCTTGGTCCTCTGCTGTCCAGGACCAGCCGCATGGCCTTGCTCAGGTCGCATTCCAGGGCGGCAAACCCCGCCGAGTTGAAGATGGTGCTGTAGCGCTGCTCGGAGCTCCGTCTTTCCGCCAGGGCACGGCGGCTCTCGGTCAGATCGGCACTGGTTTCGATGATGCCGACAGGCCGGCCGTCCGGATCTCGTCGCTCGAGCCAGCGGCTCGCCAGAATGAGCCGCGTGCCATCTCGCCGCGTTCGGATGATTTCGCCCGACCAGGTTCCATTCTGCTCGAGAGAGGCGCTTATTTCCTCTGCCGAAACGATCGATTCGAGCAGATCGCTGCAACGCCTGCCCAGCGCCTCGCCGCGCGTCCAGCCATAGAGCCTCTCGGCGCCTTCATTCCAGTAGCGGATGATGTCCGATCGGTCGCGGACGACGACGGTGTCGTGCGAGAGTTCGAGGATTCTCGCTTGCTCAGCGAGAGTGGTTCTTGCGGACCTGTCCCTGAGCGACAGCAATACTGTGATCGCGATCGCGACAAGACTTACGATGTAGCGCAGCAGGGCGCCTCCCAGGGGATCGTCCGCATGCCCGATCAGGAACGCGATCGTCGTGAGGACGGCCGTGATACAGCCGCTGCCGATCACGAACCTGCGGCCGAGCGGCGCCAGCGTCAGCACCACGCCCGTGTACAGGACCGCGACGGCGCCATCGATCGGGCTTAACGCATCCGCCAGGAAAATCAGCGCCGACGCAACGATGGCCGCCGCGAACGCGAATTGACCTCTCCGGCGGCTGATCGCCTTGAAACTACCCTGCTTTGGACCAGTGTTGGCCGCCATGTCATCCTCATCAAACCCCGTTCCCGGGCCGACTTTTATCGTGTCTGCTCGCAAGAATGATCATACCTAGGTTTGAATTCTCGTTCCCCTGTTTTGTCTGTAGCTGGGAGCTTGAGCCGCATCCGCAGGCACCGTGCGAATTTGAAACGCTTATGCGAACCTCGGAAGACAGGATTTCAATTGGCCGCGCAACCTTCGGTGCACGCTTCGCCCGAAGCCGCACCATGCCGCGAACGAGTTTCTGCCAAAGATCAATCCAGCATTGACGCGTAGTTCGTGACCGAGGGCGATACGCGCGTTGGGAAAGCCGATTCATCATGTTGAAATCAGCAATCGTTGGAGTCGTGGATTTCTGTACGCAGCGGCGCTGGTGGGTTCTCATTATCGGAATCCTGCTCGCGGTCGCAGCGCTCGCCTATGACGTCACGCGCTTCTCGATCACGACGGACACCGACAAGCTGATCTCGAACAACCTTGCATGGCGTCAGCGCCAGGCGGCGTTTTCCGAGGCATTTCCGGACAAGGGAATCCTGGTCGTGGTCTCCGCACCAACGCCGGAAAATGCCGAAGCGGCGACAAGCGCGCTGACGCAGGAACTCGCCAAACACCCAGATCTGTTCCGCGCGGTTGTCCAGCCGGACGGAGGCGAGTTCTTCCAGCGCAACGGCCTCCTGTTCGAACCGCTGCCCAGCGTCAAGAAGTCCATCACGGGATTGTCGAGCGCCGATTTTCTGATCGGCTCGCTGGCGGCCGATCCGACCCTGCGCGGCGTGGCGAAGGCGCTCGGCTATGCGCTCGATGGTGTCGAGGGCGGAGACATCAAGCTCGACCAGCTCGTGTGGCCGCTCTCGCTTGCCGACAAGACCCTGAATGACGTGCTTGCCGGCAAGCCGGCGACATTTTCATGGCAGGCGCTGGTGCAGGGCTCGCAGCCGCAGACGGACCAATTGCGCCACTTCATAGAAGTCGAGCCGGTCCTGGATTTCTCCGCGTTGCAGCCGGGCCGCAACGCGACGGACGGCATCCGTCGAGCCGCCACCGATCTGAAATTGGGCGAGACGTTCGGCGCCACCGTACAGCTCACCGGCACAGTGCCCATGAACGACGACCAGTTCTCGGTGATCCGGCAAAGCGCGCTGCGCGACACGTTGACGGCCTTGTTCGGAACGCTGATCATATTGTGGCTGGCGCTGCGTTCGTGGAAGATCGTCACGGCGGTGTTTTTCAGCGTGATCGTCGGCCTCACTGTGACCGCTGCCCTTGGCATCGTCATGGTCGGGGCCTTCAACCTGATCTCGATTGCATTCTTCGTTCTGTTTATCGGGCTGGGCGTTGACTTCGGCATCCAGTTCAGCGTCCGTTACCGCTCCGAACGGCATGAGTGCAGCGATTTGCGGGAAGCGCTGCGACGGGCCGCGCGCAAGGTGGGAGCCCCGCTTTCGCTAGCTGCCGGCGCCACCGCGGTGGCCTTCTTCTCATTCCTGCCGACCAGCTATCGGGGCCTTTTCGAACTGGGGCTCATTGCCGGATGCGGCATGTTGATTGCCTTCTTCTGCAGCATCACCCTTGTCCCGGCGATGTTGACGCTGCTGAAACCGCCCGGCGAACTGGCGCCGGTCGGTTTCAGCAGCCTCGCCCCACTGGATAATTTCCTGCAGCGGCATCGCATCGCGGTGATCGCCGGCACCATCCTCGTCGTCCTCGCCGGAACGCCGCTGCTCTCTCGCCTTCCGTTCGACTTCAACCCGATCAACCTGCAAAATCCGCACGCCGCGTCCGTCGTGACCTATCGCGAATTGCAGGGCAATCCGCTGACCAGCGGCGACGATGCCGAAGTGCTGGCATCATCGCTGAGCGAAGCCGGCAGCATCGCAAAGCGGCTGGCGGCCCTGCCCGAGGTCTCGCGCACACTCACGCTCAACAGCTTTGTTCCCGATGACCAGGACCAGAAGATCGCCGTCATCAAGGCCGCTGCGCCGCGCCTCCATGGCGCGCTCAATCCGCCGCGCGATCCGGCGCCGACGGACAAGGACACCGTGGATGCCATTCGCGCGACCGCGCAGCATCTTACCAAAGTTGCGGGCACCGCGACCGGCCCGGGCGCTGAGGCCGCGCGACGCGTTTCCGATTTGCTGACGCGCCTGGCGCAAGCCGACGCCGCGACGCGCGCAAGCGCCGAAGCTGCCTTCGTTCAGCCGCTGAACCACGATCTCAACCAGTTACGGAACAGCCTCGATCCGCAACCGGTGACCATCGAGAATCTTCCCGCCGATCTTGTTCGCGACTGGCTGTTGCCGGACGGCAGGGCCCGCGTTGAGGCGCTGCCAAAGGGCAACGCCCAGGATAGCAGCGTCACGCGGCGGTTCGCGACCGCGGTCATCGCCGCGGAGCCGTCGGCCACCGGCCCCGCCATCAGCCTCTATCAATCGGGCCGAACGGTGATCGACGCCTTCATCGAAGCGGGTGCGCTCGCGCTTGGCGCCATCGCGATCCTGCTCCTGATCGCGTTGCGCCGCGTCACGGACATGCTGTTGACACTGATACCTTTGCTGCTGGCCGGCGCGGTCACGCTGGAGATATGCACGCTGACCGGCACAGCGATGAACTTTGCAAACATCATCGCCCTGCCATTGCTGCTGGGCGTCGGCGTCGCGTTCAAGATCTACTACATCATGGCCTGGCGCGAAGGGCAGACGGGCTTGCTGCAATCCAGCCTGACCCGCGCGGTGATCTTCAGCGCCATGACCACCGGGGTGGCGTTCGGAAGCATGTGGGCATCGAGCTATCCGGGCATGTCGAGCATGGGCAAGATGATGGCGCTCGCGCTGCTCTGCACAATGGCCGCTGCCGTGCTGTTCCAGCCGGTCCTGATGGGACCGCCGCGCCAGGTCAGAGCGGCTTCGGCGCAGCGGTCGGCCGATCCATTGCCTCGCCCGGCGGAATAAATCTTCCCCTGGTCTGATCCAGGCATCAGTTGCGACGGTTTTTCTGAAAGCTCGGCTGCATGATAGCGAACCGGTTCACATTCAACGTCGGCTCTGTCATGCTATGTTCACATATCGCAGCCGGACGGAGGACCGCGCGACTGCTGCTTGAAGGGGCGAAGCTGCATCTGGCCATCGTGACCGAGCGAAAATGGTGACGTGCTCGCTTGCAATATTGCTGGAGGTTGACCATGCATTCCGTTTCAGCCGAATGGCAATCCGCTTCGACAGCTCCCTCTGACGAGGATCTGGAAATCTGTACATTGAATTATGATGGCATGGTCCATGCGCTTCCCTTTCCTTGCCGCAGGGACGGAACCAACTGGGTCGATTGTTCGGGCGGAATGCACGCCGACATTCATCCGACCCAATGGCGCAAATGGATTGAGCCGAACTAGCCCCCGATGAGGGCGACGCGGACTGGCCCTGCGCTACCGAAGTTGCGTGCTGACGCAGCCTGATCTGCAGCCGAGCGAAGTCGGCCTGGGAACATCGACCACAAGTTTGTCTCGCATGTTCCCGCTACCTCAGACATAGTGAGCCTCCCGTACGCTGCGGAGATCAAGGCTCATGAACCGAAGCCCGGTGCTCATAGACTTGGCCCTCCAAGGCGGAGGCTCGCATGGTGCATTCACCTGGGGCGTCCTCGACCGGCTGCTTGAAGAGCCATGGTTTCAGATTGCGGGCATATCCGGGACATCTGCCGGGGCGATGAACGCTGCCGTGCTGGCGGACGGCTGGACGGAGGGCGGCGCTGCCGGGGCACGTGAGGCCCTGGACAAATATTGGCGGAGCGTCTCGCGCGCCGCTGCATTCAGCCCGCTGCAACGCTCGCCGCTCGACCATCTCATGGGACGATGGTCGCTCGACACCTCTCCCGCCTATCTCTTCACCGATTTGATGTCGCGGATGCTGTCGCCCTACGACCTCAATCCGCTCGGCTTCAATCCATTGCGAGAGATACTGGCCGGCGCCGTCGATTTCGATCGTCTTGCCCGCGCGCCGATCAAGCTCTTTGTCACCGCCACGCGGGTGCGGACCGGTCGCGGACGGATCTTCCGCAACGCGGAGATCAACGCGGATGTCCTGCTGGCGTCGGCCTGCCTGCCAACGATGTTCCGCGCCATCGAGATCGATGGCGAGCCCTATTGGGACGGCGGTTACGCGGGCAACCCGACGATCACGCCGCTGGTTCGCGAGACCGATGCGCACGACACCATCATTGTGCAGATCAACCCGACCGAGCGGCCGGAGCAGCCACGCACTGCCGCCGAAATCCTCAACCGCCTCAACGAGATTTCATTCAATTCGCCGCTTGCGAAGGAACTGCGGATGATCGCGCTGCTCCGCCAGGTAGCCGACCCCGGCACTGGCGAGGGCGCCCGTTGGGCGCGGATGAAGACGCACCGGATCAAGAGCGACATGCTCGCGACGTTCGGCGCGTCATCCAAGCTCAACGCCGAATGGGCGTTCGTATCCAAGCTGCGCGAGGAAGGGCGGCGAGCCGCCAACGAGTTCCTCGACATGCACGGCGCCGATCTCGGCATGCGTTCGACCGCCGATCTCGATATCCTGCTGGCGGAGTGCTGAGGTCATGGGGCTTCTCGGCATTTTGGTCGGGCTTGGTCTGCTGATCTGGCTTGCTTTTCGCGGCTGGAGTGTCCTGCTGCTGGCGCCGATCGCCGCACTGATCGCCGCAGCCTTCGATCGTCAACCGCTGCTCGCCAACTGGACGCAGACGTTCATGAGCAGCGCGGCGGAATTTCTCGCACAATTCTTCCCGATCTTTCTGCTCGGCGCCGTCTTCGGGAAGCTGATGGACGACAGCGGTGCGGTGGTCGCGGTCGCGAACTTCATTACCCGCAGTCTGGGCGAGCGCCGGGTGATCCTTGCCGTGGTGCTCGCAGGTGCATTGGTCACTTACGGCGGCGTCAGCCTGTTCGTCGCGTTCTTCGTGATCGTTCCGATGGCTCAGTCGCTGTTTCGCAAGGCGGCGATTCCGCATCGCCTCGTGCCTGCGGCGGTCATTCTCGGCACCTCGACTTTCACCATGTCGGCGATGCCTGGCACACCGTCGATTCAGAACGCCATCCCAATGCCCTTCTTCGGTACGACACCCTTCGCGGCGCCAGGCCTCGGCCTTATCGCGTCGATGATCATGCTGGGCGTCGGGCTGTGGTGGCTGCATCGCGCCGAGAAAACGGCGCGACGCGCGAATGAGGGCTATGGCGACGCGCCATCGTCAACTCCCGAATCTGCGGCCGATGATGAACGATTGCGCGGGCGGGCTGCAACCGCGCGGGAATTCGATCCCGCGGAGATCCACCACGGACACCACAGCGAAGTGGCGGCCCCGGTTCTCAACGCCATTCTTCCCTTGATCGTTGTTGTCGTTATCAATCTCGTGATGTCGCTCGTCGTCCTGCCGCGGCTCGACTTCTCATTCCTGGCCGAGCAGCGCTGGGGGAACACGTCGCTATCAGCCGTTGCCGGTGTCTGGTCGGTCATCGTCGCCTTGGCGGCAGCAATCGCGGCAGTCATCCTCTGCAACTGGACGCGACTGCCTGCACTGCGGCAAACCATGGATGCCGGGGCCAATGCGTCCGTCCTGCCCGCCTTGAGTGTCGCCAGTCTCGTCGGCTTCGGCGCTGTAGTTGCCTCCCTCCCCGCCTTCGACATGGTGCGGGACTGGGTGCTCGGCATCGAGGGCGGTCCGCTGGTGTCGCTTGCCGTCGCCACAAATCTGCTTGCGGCGTTGACAGGGTCGGCTTCCGGCGGCTTGACGATCGCGCTCGATGCGCTGGGTCAGACCTACATGGAAATTGCCGCGCAGGCCGGGATTGATCCCGGCATCTTGCATCGCGTGGCAGTGATCGGCGCGGGGACCCTGGACATTCTGCCTCACAATGGCGCCGTCGTGAGCCTGCTCGCGATCTGCGGCCTGACGCATCGTGAAAGCTACTTTGACATTGTGATGGTCGGGATCGTGAACTCCGTCATCGCTCTTGCCGCGGTGATCGCGATCGGCACCATGTTCGGGTCGTTTTGACGCCGCCAAGCGACGACGCGCTGCCCGATGCTTACGACCAGGGCCTGCACTCATTTGTGGACGCCCCGCATCCAGCCTCCGATGCAGCGACGGAGCTGGCGATATCCAGACCGATTGTGATAACCTCTGACACGGATGCCTCCCTTAAGTGGTGCTCAACACCTCCACTTTGGCACATCGATGCCGTCGGGCGGGGCGTCCCCCCATCATAAATCGGGAAGCTACGAATCAGGGCACTTTCGAGCCACTCCCGCTCGACGTCGTGCCTCCAACGGGCGTCCCACGCATGCAAATGCAGATAACATGCGGTCGATGTTTATTGTAGCCTTCCGAGATAACCGATGATTGCAGCGCGTTCGGCATCATTGACGCCCGTGTAATCCATCGAGGTCCCCGGGCAGGCCTCGCGGGGCCGCTTGAGGAACTCGTCCAGTCGCGCTTCAGTCCATACTCCCCCCAGTTGGCGCAAGGCGGGCGAGTAATCCGGGTAGTTCCTGATCGAGGCGACCCGCCGACCAACCACGCCGAACAAATTCGGGCCGATCCGATTGCCGCTGATTGGCGCCGACTGGTGGCAACCGCTGCACTTCTCCGCAAACAGTGTTTCTCCGATGCTACCTTCTTTCGGGCGCACCGAGACCAAGGTTGCGGCGTCTGTCCACAGGATGACGCGACCGTCATGCCCCTCGATGAGGTCGCGGATTCCACTGCCGATGACGATCGACTCGAGATAAGCGACATGGCCGTCGCGGACCCGCGCGCGAAATAGCGTACCGGCCTTGAGCGAGCCGATCAACAGATCGCCGCGCCATTGCGGAAACAGCCCGCCCTCGACAGCCAACAGGTTTGAAGTCGCGATCGAAGGGACCCAGGCAAATACCGGCGTCTGATAGCGCTGCTGCGCGTCAGGCTTGTTCAGAGGCCAGGAGAATGAACCATAATCCGTCCCGTCGGTCGTGTACGGCCAGCCGTAGTTTTTGCCGCGCTCCAATCGGTTGAGTTCGTCGCCGCCTTGCGGGCCGTGCTCGGTGGACCATATGGTTCCCGACCGATCAACGAAGAGGCCCTCCGGATTCCGGTGACCGAGCGTGAAGACCGCTGCGCGGCCGTCGGCAATGTTGATGGCGATGGTCTTACCGTACGAGGTCGCAGAATTCTGCGCCTGTGCTTCAACCGAGGCGACACCGTCGAACCCGAAATCGCCGACGGCAAGCAGCAGCGTCTGTGTATCGACCAGCGCCATCCGGCCGCCCCCGAAATAGCCGACAAACGCGATGCCGTGACGTCGGCCCTCTCCGCGGACCGGCAGACACGGCGTAGTCTCGTAAAGCATCTTCCATTCCGGACCCGCCGCGCCGCGTAGAATGGTGGTACGATCTGAGTGCAGCATCGAGACCCGCTCGACCCAGCACTGCTGAGCAGCCTTCCAGTACGGATGTGAGACGAACACTCGCACGTCGGGGCCGGTCTCCTGCACCAGCAGAGCATAAGTCCGAAACCATTCGGTATTGAGAACCTCGCCTGCGGCCTCGACCCGCTGGCCTTCCTGCGGCAGCCATTCGTCTCGGGGAGCGGCCCAGGGGCGCCCGGCTGCCGCGGCAAACTCATCGCCGTTGATGGGAACGCGATAGGGCAGTGGGATGATCTTCAGACGGTCTGTCTCCGCCTCCCAGCCGAAGACGTAGAGATGACCATCCCCACTCAACTGCAGGTAACGATCGCCGATGCGCGCCAGCCCTCCGCCGCGCACCACGGATTTCGGAAAAACTCCCGAATAAGTTTCGACGTTGAGATTATAGTACTCGGTCCTGATCACGGCTGCAGTTTGCCGCAGCGAGACCTGCGCTGTCAGACTCGGTGCGACCAGGCAAACCACGATCGTGGCGAGCAGCGCGCCTAGCGCGATAGCCCGGTGCAGCAGCGAGGTTCCGACTAGATACGGCGCCGGAACAAGCACCACGGCGGATAAGAACGTGGCAACCGTGATGGTACGCGGAAAATTACTCTTGGTGACAATGAAACCTAGGAAGACCACGCCGAAAATGGCGACCGTCGATACGACTATCAACCACAGTGTCTGCCAACGTCCGGCGGACAGGAGCAGCGCGGCAATGCTGGCGCTAGCGACAAACGCAGTCGCAAGACACGCGAAGGGCAGCCACAGAGAACGCGGCAATTGCCATACTGGCAAGCCGAATCTCCACGCTGCTAAAAGCAATAGCAGACCGACAGACGTGGCGTACCACGCTGTGAGATAGCGCCATGACGGCGCTGCGCTCGCTTTCACTCTACCCTCTGGGCCGCGCCCCCCCGTCGCACTAGTAGGCTAGCTTAGCTTGCGCGCATGCGAGAATTAAATCGACCGCCTTGGTTAACAACCAAACTTCAGATGGATCGTGAGGTGGTAGTGATACAAGAACTACTGCTTTCCAGAGATCACGAGTACACACTAAGCGGCCAAAGCGAGATACCCGCTCACGGTCAGAACCGATGCCGCAGTGGAAGCAAGGATGACGTTGGACGTGATATCAGCCTCGCGCTGGTAGAACTCCGCCAGCATGAACGGGCCCGTCCCGGTCGGAAGAGCGGCCAACAGAACCGCAACGTGAGTGAGCAACGGTGACAGGCCGAACACGGCGGTCGCCATGATCCATGTGACGGCCGGCTGCAGGACAAGCTTGAAGCTCACGAGGAGAGCTGCCGATCCGATATCCTGCTCTGAGGTCTCGCGCTTGGCTGCCAGGAACAGTCCGAGCGCAACAAGCGCGCAGGGCGAAGCCGCGCCACCCAATAGTTTCAGGAAGCTTTCGGCCGCCGCAGGGACACTGAGACCGGCGAGCGGAACGATCGCGCCGAGAGCAGGTGCGACCAGCAAGGGATTGCGAAGCAGCGAGCCGCCCACCTTGATGAGAAGGTGCTTACGTCGCTTTTCGGTTTGCAGGCCAGTTTCGATCAGCACGATGGCAATGGCAAAGAGGATGCAGACCGTGATGATCGTGGCAATGAGGGTCGGGGCCAACGCGTCGCGGCCAAGCGCCACCAGCGCCAGCGGAAAACCGACAAAGCCAACATTCGCGTAGCCCGCATTCAGGCCGTCGATGGCGGCGTCGGCCAGGTGCCGCGGGTGGCGTAGACGAACGGCAATCGTCAGGCAGAAGACCAGCGCCGCGCCGATGCCGAATGCCGCGATAAAGCCCGGCTGCCAGACATCGGCCCATTGGGCGTGCGCGATGACGTCGAAAAGCAGGGCCGGGAGCGCGAGGTGCACGACGAAGCGGTTCAACTCGGTAGACGCGTGGGGGCCGAGGACGCCGAGCCGGCGAGCGAGCCAGCCCGCGAAGATCAGTGCGAAAATGGGGAGGACGGTGGTGAGGGTCGAGAGCATTGGAGAGCCTGACTTTGAAATTGCCGGTTAGCTCTATCCAGCCGTTCTGATATCATCCAATACCAATTCACGCCCCTATCCATACCTTTTCGGTATCATGATCGACATCAGGCAGATGCGCTATTTCGTGGCCTTGGCCGAGACGCTCCACTTCGGGCGCGCGGCCGAGCGCCTTCACATCAGCCAACCGCCGCTGAGCCGGCAGATCGCAGCCCTGGAAAAGGAGCTCGGCGTCCGCCTGTTCGAGCGTCACTCAAGGCGTGCGACGCTGACCCATGCCGGTCGGCGCTTCCTGGAAGATGCACGCGCGGTCCTGATCAGCTTCGATCAGGCCTGTCGCAACGCGCGTCTGGCCGAGCGCGGCGAGCTGGGCGAGCTTTCCATCGGCTTCATGATGCACGCGGCCTACACCGTCCTGCCGGGGCTGGCGCGGCGTTACATGGCCAATCATCCCGGGGTACGCGTCGAATTGCGGGAGATCGTTCCCGCCACTTTGGCTGATGCTGTGCTGGCCGGGCAGTTCGATGCCGCCATCATGTTCAACCCCGGCCCCATTCGAGGCCTCGAGACGCAAACGATCTATCGCGAGCGGCTGTGCCTGGCCGTGCACGCCAGCCATCCTCTCGCCGGCCATGAGGTGATCCGCGCCAAGCAGCTCAATGGCGAGCCCCTGATCGCTGTCCCCACCGATGTCGCACCGAAGCTGCGCGAGGCCATTGTCGGCTACTGTCGTTCGGGCGGGTTCGAGCCGACATTCAGGTTGGAGGTCGCACTTCAGCAGACAATCGTGAATCTCGTGGCGGAGAACCTTGGCATTGCCCTGGTGCCGCAATCCATGGGGCAGCTCGGCATTGCGAATTTGGTCCACCGTAAGCTTGAAAAAGCGCCGACCATCGAGCACGTGGTCGCCTGGCGGCCAAGCAATCTCAATCCGGCGCTCCAGCCATTCCTTGCGGAAGCGCGGGCCGTTGCCCCATAACAGGCGAGTGCGTTGCTGCCCTTCCCCTGCTTCGATTGGCTACAATTCAATTTGTATTTGTCTGAAAGCGCGGCGTTCTGCCTGCCAACCAGACGAAATCGCCTGCCGCGTCAGCAGCGCGTTGCACCCGGGCAACAGTCTCAGGAAAAAATGTCAACCGGCACTTTTTGCCATTGTGCGTCCACAACTCGATCCGAAAGATCAACGCTGTCGCATGCTTGGCTGTGTAACTCGGCTCAAGTGGAGCCCTTTGGAGGCTACGGGACATGAACCCGCGGCAATTTGCGACGGTGGCGCCGGCGCTGTGCGGAACGATCGTTCTCGCAGGTTGGGTCGTTGCATCGCTCGGCGGCTTAGGTTCCGCCAGCATCGAGCACTCCGGCGCGCTGCCGATCGAAGACCACCCCGCACCCTCTCTTTCCACCAACGCCGAGCCCGCGGATGCACCACAGGCAGCCGCGGCGGGAAGCGCCACTATCGTCGCGTCCGCCGATGTGGCAGCCGCCGTCGAGTCGGTGAAGGGGATCGTTGCCGATGCGCCGGCGGCCTCGGTTGAGGCGGAACCGATCGTCGAAGCCGCGCTGCCGGATTCGTCGCCGACGCTGCCGGCCGAAACACCACCCATGCAGGTGGCGACAGCGAACACGCCTGACCCGGTGCTGAACGACGACGGCACGGAGGCGGCAAACCGCATCGAAATTCTCGACGAATGCCTGGTGGTGGACATCTGCGTCGACCGATACCTGTGGGCGCTCTACCAACGCACGCCCAAGGAAGACACCAACAGGGTGTCCGAGCAGAGGAAAGTGACAATCAGGAAGAGAGGCAAGACGAGGACCGTCACCAGAACCTTTACAAGGCTCGTCGATGCCGACTTTACCTGGAAGGATCCGAAGGCAGCGGAAAGAGCCGGCATGCCGATGATGGACTACGTGATCGGAGGCATGGATCGGGGCTTCAAGCTGAAGCTGTTTCATGCGCTTCACGCGGCGGAGCAAGCCGGACTGTCGCCGGGCATCACCAGCGCGTTCCGCGATGACTACCGTCAAGCAATCGCAAGCGGCCTGAAGGCGGCAAGCAACAGGTCATATCATGGCGGAAGCTTGCGCGGCGGCTATGGCCACGGGCTCGCGGCCGACATCGTGAGCGTGAAAGGCACGACACGGGGGCAGCGGTGGATTGCCAGTGAAGCCCTCTGGAAATGGGTCGATGCACACGGGAAGGAGTTCGGCATCGGGCGACCGTATCTCGATCGAGATCCGCCGCATGTGGCACCGATCGACGGCAGAGAATATGCCTCCCACCACGGCGGAACGAAGGTTCGCCACGCGGAGGCGAACACGAAAAAGCACACCAAACTGGTTATGCGCGCCGATCGCGGCGCGGCGAAACGCACAAAAAACGCAAGAGCGTCGAAGGGGAGAACGATCTAACCGTATTTCAAGCATGCGCTCCAACGACGCGAGCAAGCTCTGCTAAATTCCTTAATTGCGCCGCGCGAATGTCCCAAGAACCATACGAGTTTGGATCGGGGCGACTGGCGCCGCAGATGGTGTGCGCATGATTTCGCGGTTTGTGAGACGGCAGCGCAAACAGACGCGGCGGCAGCCAGCATACCTTATCATCGCCGCTTTCGCCGCACTTATCGCGGCTGGAGACCCTGCGGACGCCAGGGGGGCTCGGAGCGAGCGCTCGGTCGAATCCGTCCAGTCGCGCATCGCCGGCGAACCGATGATGGCCGTCGTTTCGCTCCAGGACCAGCGGATCACCGTTTACGACGCCAATGGCTGGATCCTGCGCGCGCCGGTGTCGAGCGGCCAGAGAGGACGCGAAACGCCAGCCGGGATCTTCAGCATTATCCAGAAGGAAGCCGAGCACTACTCGAACCTGTATGACGATGCGTACATGCCCCACATGCAGCGCATCACTTGGTCGGGCATCGCACTCCATGGCGGCCCCCTGCCCGGCTATGCCGCATCCCATGGCTGCGTGCGGATGCCTTTCGATTTCGCGGCGCGCCTGTTCGAGGACACGCGGATCGGCTTGCGGGTGATCGTGGCACCAACCGATGTGGCGCCGATCGAGATTGCCCATCCGGCTCTGCTACAGCCGAAGCCGGGCGCCATCGCTTCGGCCGCTGCCCGGCGGGCAGAAGCCGATGAGGCGGCCGCAAAGGCGGATCAGGCAAGGCGCGCCGCCGCGAAGGCTTACCGGGAATCCACACAGGCATCGATGCCGGTGCGCGTTGCGGACAATCTGAAGCGCAGGGCCGAGACGCAACTGGCCGCCGCCGAGGCCGCGCTTGGCTCCGCCGCCTCGCCCGAGGCAAAAGAACAGGCCGAGCGCACCAAAGCGCAGGCGGTCACCCGAGTAGCCGAGTTGCAGGAACAATGGACGGCGGCAAAGGCGGAGCTGCAACCGAAGCTCGATGCCGTCGCCGCCGCGCGTGAGGCCGCGCTCGCCGCCGAGAATGCGCGGATTGCGGCCGTCGACGCCGCACGCCAGGCGGCGCGCGAGCTCGAGCCGGTATCAGTGCTGATCAGCCGCAAAACCCAGCGGCTGTATGTCCGGCGGGCATTTGAGCCTATCCTGGACAGCCCGGTCACCATCCAGGACCCCGATCGCCCGATCGGCACACATGTCTTCACCGCCATGGAGCCGACCGATGGCGGAAACGGCATTCGATGGAGCGTTGTTTCACTGGAAAGCAGCCATCCGCACGGCGGCGCGGCAGAACCTCACGATCCGGCGCGCGGCCACAGAGCTCGCGAGGTCGAGCCAAAGAAGACGGAGCCGGCCAGCGCAATGGCTGCGCTCGACCGGATCGTCATTCCGCAGGACGTGATGGATCGCATCGCCGGGATAACGCCGCGCTCGTCGTTGATCATCACCGACGAGGGGTTGAGCTCTGAAACCAGCAAAGGAACGGAATTCGTGGTCCTCATGAGCGGCGAGCCGCAGGGAGGAATCAAGATGCGACGGCGCGCACCGGCAAGCGAGTATCCCTATGCCCGCGCACGCGACCGTCAGCTTTTCTGGGGCCGGCCGTTCGCGGGACCGTTTTCCACGTGGTGAGGCCGTGATTTTCGCACTGGCAACGACACAAATGCGCAGTGCCAAACCGGACGTATCGCGGCGAAATCTGATGATGCGACGGCAAGCGGCGTCGCACTGGTGTTCTTGATATCCGGAGCGTATAGTTGCGGGAGACTTGGCGGTAGTGCGGAATGTCAGTTTTCTCAGGCAGATTAAGTCTCGCGGTCACTTTAGCAGCGCTCTGTCTCGGCGGGCAAACGGCCCACGGCCAAGTTGTTCCCATGACATATTGGACTCCAGGCTGGCCCATCGGCTTTGACAATGTGACGGTCGACCAGAGTTCGAACACATACGGCAACTTTCCGGGCTTTGACGCCAGTGACGCTCGCGGCGGCCGCTTTTCCTATACGCGCTACAATTTCCCGAACGGCTGGTTCGTCGGCAGCGAACGCGGTGCCATGAGCTTGAGCGGCATCAACCAGTATGCAGCCTTTGGCAATTTCGGCTCGCTCTATACTGAGGGCGTGCAGTTCGGCTACAGCTTCAAGAACGCGGGCGGGCTGCCGCTCACGGTCTATGCCGGTTTCGACACCTTGAAATATAATACAGGCATCGGTGGCCCCTTCGCTCCCTTCGACTCCGTGTCCGGCACCCTGCCCGGCTATAGCGCGCATGCGGGCATCGAAATCCAGCCGGCGTCGAATCTCAGCCTGTCATTTGGCGTCGGCTACACCCAACAGTCGGGGCGCATCGACAGCGACATCAATTCGTCCTTGCTACCGGGCGCTTCTCCGTTTGCCTTCGGCGCTCGCCGCTAACGCACGCGAATGATGCTTGAGCTGGCGGCTCAAATCGCGCATCAATGCCCTTATTGCGCACCATAAAAAACAAAAGGGAGGCAATCATGAGGACGCTCACAGCCGTGCTGTGCGCCTTGGCGCTGTTCGCAACCGGCGCGCAGGCGCAAACCGTCAAGGATTTCCTGGCGCAGGTCACCAAGAAATGGACCACGCCGTTCGAGCCGTTTCAACTGATCGGCAACATCTACTACGTCGGCACCGACGGCATCGCCGTCTACGTGATCAAGACGTCTGAGGGCCTGATCCTCATGGACACCGCGCTTCCGCAGTCCACCAGCATGATCAAGGACAACATCGCCAAACTCGGCTTCAAGCTCGGCGACATCAAATACATCCTGAACACGCATGCGCATTTCGATCACACCGGCGGCTTTGCCGAAATCAAGCAGGAAACCGGCGCGCAGCTCGTCGCAGGCGAACGTGACAAGCCCCTGCTGGAAGGCGGATATTATCCCGGCGATGAGAAGAACGCCGATCTCGGCTTCCCGCCCGTGAAGGTGGACCGCGCCGTCAAGGAAGGCGACAAGGTCACGCTCGGCGACACCACGCTGACGGCGCATGCGACGCCCGGCCACTCACCCGGCTGCACGAGCTGGGAGATGACCGTCAAGGAGGGCGGTCAGGATCGCGATGTGCTGTTCTTCTGCAGCGGAACAGTCGCGCTCAACAGGCTGGTCGGCAACCCGACCTATCCCGGCATCGCCGACGACTATCGATCGACATTCGGCAAGGCCAAGGCGATGAAGATCGACGTGCTGCTCGGCCCGCATCCGGAAGTGTACGGCATGCAACAGAAGCGCGCGCAAATGAAGGACGGCACCCCCAACCCGTTCGTCAAGCCCGGCGAGCTCGCAGCCTACGCGGCAGGCCTCGAACAGGATTTCGACAAGCAGCTCGCCAAGCAGACGGCCGCGCTCCAGAAGAGCAACTAGAGCGCAATGTCTTTCGGTTGAAACGCCGCTTCGCCGCAAGTTCACCTCTCCCGTAGGGAGAGGTGAAGAGACGCAGCGCCCATCGCGGACACGATTCGACCTCATCTTATCAGACTCTAGACGCGGCAGTTATAGCGCCGTGCCGCCGCCAAACTTGGACGGATCGTTGTAGCTCGGCGTGTCGTCGTAGTGCATCAGCGGCCGAGGTGCTGCGAACTCCCAGCGCGGAACCGCGTAGACCGGTCCGGGTGGAATGATGACATGCTCCGGCCTGAAGTGATGGAGGGAGGCCGCACTGGCAGATGCAGACAGGGTGATCAACAGGCCTAAGGCCAAGAAAGTACGCATCGCGTTTACTCCGATGAACTTGTCGCCCGCTCTCGTCCCATGAAGTGCGCTGGAGCCGCCATCGTACCAAGGTATGGCGGCATCACGATCGGTCACATCAGCGACATCGGCGGGCATGCCTTCTGGTGCCCGGCGCAGTCTGGCTCATCAAAGCCTCGACGGCTCACGCATCGGCCATCTTCTTGAAGGCCTCACGGTCAAGAACCTTGACGTGGTGTCGGCCTCGCGTGGTTATGATCTTCTTCACGACGAGCGCCCGGAATGCGCGGCTGAGCGCCGGAAGGGTAATGCCGAGATAATCGGCGATGCTCGAACGATCCATCGGCAGATATATTTCCGAGATCGGCTCGTTCCGCGCAATCTGCAGGTGCTCCTGGAGCTCAAGGAACATGGCGAGCCTCTTGACCGCTCTTTTCTGGACAAGGAGAACCGCATGATGCTGCGCCTGACGCAATTCGTCGCAGAGCTTCACAATGATCTGCACGTCGAGATTGGCGCTGCTGCTCAGAATCCGCTGCACCGACTGCAGCGGCATCTTGTAGGCGATGACGGGTGTCGTGGCCCTCGCCGTGTTGGTGTACCGCGCCTCCTCGGTCAAACCGAAGAGATCGCCGGGATAGAGAAAGGACATGACGGGCGGACCGTCGGCAAGCATCCGATACGCGGTGACGACCCCGCTTATGATGTTGAACACCGCATCGGCGCGGTCGCCCTGATTGTAGATCCGCTCGCCTTTCTCGAAGCGAACGATTGCAGCGATCTTTGCAAGCTGTGCGCGCTCGTCGTTGCTCAACAATTGATGCCGGACACGCTTTTTCGGATGACCAGGCGTCCAGGGATCGGTCGCATGAATCGCGGGTCCCGCCATGCGGGTTGCGTTCGTCGGCATATGTTGTCCACCTCTTGCCATCGCCGATGAGTAGCCGATCTGCCGCGCTTCCTTTTTGATCGCCGTCAAAGAGTACCTACGTTTGCCGGCGTTGGCGCGACCGGAACTGGCCGCCAACATGCGCGCTGCACAAATTTGATCCTGATCAAACTTTCGCCCACCAAGGAGGCTGCCTTTTTTCAGTCGGTACGCGATAACTTTGGCGGTGATGGCGGAATGGGGAAAGCGGTCGATGTCGTCGGATTCAAGTGATCCCCGCCTGACCTATGCGCAAAATATCGAACGATACCGCCGGCTCCTGAAGACCCAGTTGAGCGATGCCGAGCGGGAATTCATCGAGCGACGGATTTCCGAAGCGCATCGCGCTTACGAGACACCAACCGACAGGTTCGTCGTTCGCGCCAATATCGATCACTTCCTGAAGGCCCTGTGGGACGGCAACCTGACGCCTGAAAAACGCTCCACCATTACCAAATTGCTGATCGAGGAGCAGAACAAGCTGAGCCATGACCTGGAGCAGCTTCGGTTCGCGGAGGATCGAGCACTGGCCGGCCGCAAACGTCTCGAGCATCTCAGAAGCAAACTGAACGACCCACGATCCGATCCGGCCAATCGATCGCAGGCAACCCGCCTGCTTGCGACAATGGAAGAAATCCAGCGGTTGCTGGAGGAGTTCTGCGAACAATTGCGCCGCAAGGTCATTGGCAGGGACGGCATCTAGCGACCTCGCGCCTCAATAAGGCTGATCGCGGATGTGCAGCATGTATAACACGCGGGAGATCATCAGCTCCCCTACCAGAAAAATGCCGACACAGATGATGATGTCGACCCATGTCAGCGCTAGCGCATTCTGACAAACCACCAGCGGCAGAAGCGATTCCGGAATCTGGTCCAGCCCAACCGCCTGGGCGCTGGACGACAAATTGAGACGACGCTTGATGAAGCTGGAGATGATATCGCCGAGCATGGCAAGGCATGCCACCAGAGCGCCTGTGGCGACGCTTACGCCAAGCACTGGCGCGGCCGCCGCAGTGGCGGCCACGGAAAGGACGACACCTCTGATCGTCTTTGACTGACCCAGCAACGGGCGGCCATCCACGAAATGCACCTCCGCATCCAAAGGAAACGCCAAACGGGAGCCGAATATCTTCTTGGCGATAACCGGCGTGCCGTTCGCGAAGGTCAAGAGCACGAGCGATTGCAGGATTGGCCAAAGGTCCATCTGAATATCCTGCGCCGGCGCACGGCAGGTCCGGTGCAAAAGGATAGACGCACCGCACCTGCCAATTCAACCTTCAGCGTTTCCACGATTTCTCGCAATCGCCTTGCGACAGGCATCGGAGCGACGACACACTGATGGCCCCTGGCGCGCCCACGGTTCGTCGCCGAGTTTGACCCGCATCAATGGTGTACCATCACAGAACCGTTAGCTTGGCGGTCTCAGCGAGGAGTCTGCCATGAACGAAATTCCCCAAATTACCATTTCCTCCGCGAAGGTCGCAGCGATCCTCGCGAAGGCACGGCAGTTCGACGTCAAGGATGCGGTGACCGACCCGGAGCCCGCCTCCAACGCGAGTGACGATGCTATGCTTTCGGTCCTTGAGGATCATCGCGACGATCCCGTCAGCGGCGAACTGACGGCGATCATCCGCGGCCTGAACGAGGACGAACAGGTCGACCTGGTGACGCTTACATGGCTCGGCCGCGGCGACGGCGAACTCGAAGAGTGGGACGACCTTCGCGCGGAGGCCGCGCACGCGCACAACAAGCGCACGGCGGAATATCTCTTGGGAATGCCGTTACTCGGTGACTATCTGGAAGAGGCCCTATCGCAATTCGGGCATTCCGCGGAGGAGTTTGAGCAGCCGCTCTAGAGCATTTTCGGTTCTGATAGCATCAGAACTGAAGCTCTAGATTCTTGTTTTGATGCGTTTTCTTCACGCGAACCGGTGTCCACCCTCGGATCAAGTCCGAGGGCATGCTTCGCTCGAAAACCCTCTAGCAAGGTCCGGAGAGATGCCTCAGGCACCGAAGGGCGCGACCGCATTGGATGCGCTGCCCGTCACTGATGTCCAGTCGCGGCAGCCTTGCGCGGGGTTGCATTGCCGTGTCGGTTGTGATTGGAGCCATGCCGGCCGTTCGGCAACTCGATGGGCGTGTGCCGCTGCGCCTTGGCGTCGAACACCGTCACATGAAGCTTCGGATGTCGCTTCTTGATTTCGATCGCGGCCTTCTCGGCGGCCTCGTAGCTTTCGTGCTCGGACTTCAGTTGCCGATCGACGGCAACATGAAAAGGCTTGGTGAGCGATGGCTTGACGGACTTTCGACCCGAACCTGCGACATTGTTGGCGACCGGCGTCGTTACCGGCCCGATTCGAGCCGAGAAACCGGCTTTCCGTGAGGAACCGCGTTGCTTGTTCCTGGGCATTGGTCGACCTTCTCGAGAACATGCCCACGTCTACGAGCGGAAACCTTCATTCAGCGCATTTCCACTATCGGGACGTTGAGCTTGGTCAATAACAACGCAAATCAGTTCCGGCGGTGCCTATCGATCTGTCCTTGTCAGGCGGGCGGAACGTTTCGTTCCAAATCCTCCAGCCAAGCCGCAGCGCTGGCGTCCGAGGGCGCGCGCCAATCGCCGCGGGGCGAAAGTGACCCTCCGGCCGAAACCTTGGGGCCGTTTGGCATCGCGGAACGCTTGAACTGGCTGAACGCGAAAAATCGCCGCAGGAAGACCTCCAGCCAGCGCCTGATATCGGCAAGCGGATAGGCTTTGCGCCGGTCAGTGGGAAACGCGGCTGGCCATTCGCCCTTGGCAACGTCGTTCCAGGCATGCCAGGCGAGGAATGCGATCTTCGACGGCCGGAAGCCGAACCGAAGCGTATAGAACAGATTGAAGTCCTGCAGCTCATACGGCCCCACGGCCGCTTCCGTGCTCTGCGGGGTCTCGCCGGCCTGAACAGGTACCAGCTCGGGCGAGATCTCCGAGGCGAGAATGGCGCGCAACGTTTTTGCGACTTCATCGTCGAACTGTTCGGTCGCGATGACCCAGCGGATCAAGTGCTGGATCAACGTCTTCGGCACGCCGGCGTTGACGTTATAATGCGCCATCTGGTCGCCGACACCATAGGTGCACCATCCGAGCGCCAGCTCGGAGAGATCGCCGGTGCCGATCACGATCCCTCCGCGATAATTGGCGAGGCGGAAGAGATAGTCGGTGCGCAGCCCCGCCTGCACATTCTCGAAGGTGATGTCATAGACCGGCTCGCCCCGCCCTGCGGGATGATCGATGTCGCGGAGCATCTGCGTGGCGGCTGGGCGGATATCGAGCTCGCCGGCGCTCACCTGCAGCGCCTGCATCAAGGCCAGAGCATTGGCCTTGCTTTCGCTGCCGGTCGCAAAGCCCGGCAGCGTGTAGGCAAGAATGTTCGATCTCGGCAATCCGAGAAGATCGATCGCCTTGGCGGCAACGATCAGGGCGTGCGTGGAATCGAGCCCGCCGGACACGCCGATCACGACGCGCTTGGTGCCGATGGCCCGCAGCCGCTGCACCAGGCCCGCAACCTGGATATTGTAGGCCTCGTAGCAATCCTGATTGAGGCGGCTCTGATCGCTGGGCACGAACGGGAAGCGCTCGACCTTCCTCGCAAATCCGATGTCCGTCATCGGAGGCCGCAGCGCGTAACCGATCCTCCGATAGGAGCCGGCACTCTTCTGCCTTCGATTGTCGTCGAAGGTGCTCATCAGCGAGCGCTCCTGACGCAGCAGATCCAGATCGATGTCGGCGATCGTGATCTGTCCGTCCTGCCGGAAACGCTCACCCTCCGCCAGCAGCACGCCATTTTCGAAAATGGAGGTCTGGCCATCCCAGGCCAGATCGGTGGTCGATTCCCCGATTCCCGCCGCGGCATAGACATAGGCGGCGAGGCAGCGTGCGGAGCAGGATCGCGATAAGAGATCACGCGACAGCGCCCGGCCGATCGTGATCGGACTGCCGGAGAGATTGGCGAGCACGGTCGCTCCGGCCAAGGCAAGTTCCGATCCCGGCGTCACCGGGATCCACATATCCTCGCAGATCTCGACGCCTATGGTCAGTCCCGGAACATCGTCGGCCTCAAAGAGCAGGTCGACGCCGAAGGGAGCGCGAACATCGCCAATTGTGATCTCCAACCCGGTCAATCCCGCGCCGGAGGCAAAGTGACGGGTTTCGTAAAACTCCCGATAGGTCGGCAGGTACGTCTTGGGAACGACGCCGAGAATGCGACCACGGTGAATGACAACAGCGCAATTGTAGATCCGCGCCCCATGACGCAGCGGTGCGCCGACGATCAGCACGGTCATCAGCTCGGCCGATGCCGCCCGGACGCTCGCCAGCCCTCGCTCCACCGCATCCAGGAGCGGATCCTGCATGACCAGATCTTCGATCGCATAGCCGCAGAGACACAGTTCGGGAAAGACCGCTGCTGCCACCGACTGCTTGTGGCAGGCGCGGGCCGCCTCGATGATCGCGGTCGCGTTGGCGGCCGGATCGGCGACACGGGACACCGTGACGCAGGCAGCGGCCCGGACAAAGCCGTGGCGGTAGATCGAATGGAAACTCATATGGCTCGGCTCCGTCCCGCGAGACCCAGTTTGCAAGACAACTCCCCGGCCGATGCTGCGCCGTCAAGTCATCTCAGTTAGGTCTAGTCTATTCGAACACGGCGCCTTGCCAAGCAACCGATGGCCGCGAAACGTTAACCGACGTTTGGGTCAAGCCTCCCGATAATCGAGCAGGATCAGCCCGACCAGGATGAATGCCACGGGCCAGATCCAGGAGGCGATGCGGCTTGCCTTGCCGTCGAGACGGAGCTCCAGCCAGCGCGCCCATCCGGCGAGGATTCCGCATAGCGCCAGCGGCGTGTGGCTCATCTCGATCAGGAGCTGGTCCTTGATGTTAGCGATGGCATGGGAATGGGTGAGCAGCAGTGCGCCGCCGATCGCGGTGGTCAGAGGAAACACCAGCGCCGCCTTGCTGTTCCTGAGCCCGCCGACCTGCACGCGCCACTCGAACAGACCAAACACGACGATCAGCAACACGAAGATGCGATGCTGTGCGATCTCGGGATCACGCAGCGATTCGAAAAAGCCGAACTGTCCGAGCGGCCACGCCGCCTCGTCGGCACGGAAGAACAGAAACGTTGCCATCGCCAGAAAAAGCAGCGGCCAGTGCCTTGCCCACCGGCCCCAACGAAAATGCTGGATCAGGGCGAGAAAGCCGATGAGGACGACGAATATCCCCGCCCAATGGTGGTTGAATTCCGACCAGGCGACATCCGCGGCATTGCGGGGCAGGATCGTGCCTTCGCCTGGGACATAGGCCAGCGGTGCCGTTGTCCGCTGCGCATCGGCCGCAGCAATCTTTGCCTGCAATTCCGCGACGGTGAGCTTGTCGTAATCAGGGCTTGACAGGCGGATCGGGAATTGCG
This sequence comes from Bradyrhizobium elkanii WSM2783, assembly GCF_000472865.1. Taxonomy (GTDB): domain Bacteria; phylum Pseudomonadota; class Alphaproteobacteria; order Rhizobiales; family Xanthobacteraceae; genus Bradyrhizobium; species Bradyrhizobium elkanii_A. The sequence goes on from NZ_AXAP01000032.1 coordinate 58,866, forward strand.
GCGTGAACCGCTCGACGATCTCGGACCAGCTCACCCGGTCCTGCGCCAGATCGATGCCCGGCGGCAGCGACGTCAGGGAGGCGGCGGCAAAGAGCACAGCCGCACCGATGCCGATTTCCACTTCGGCGAACCGCTTCAGTCGGAGGATCGGCGTTGACGCATCGCGGCGCAGCCGGTCGACGGTGAAGAAGTTGAAGGCGCCCAGGGCGAGCAGCATCAGCAGCAGACAGACCTTCGCGCTTGTCATGACGCCATAGGCGGTGCCGTAGATCGCCTCGAAGGAGCCGATATAGCCGATCGACATCACGGTGCCGCCGACGAGGATGGCGCCCACTGATGCCATCGACATCACCGAATAGCGCCGCCCGATCAGCTTCCAGTCAACCGGATCTTGACAGAGGTTGAGCGCAATCAGGAAGCAAGGCAGGCCTCCGATCCAGACCGCGGCACCGAGCATGTGCAGCCCGCCCGCGACGAGGTAGGGCCATCGCAGTTCGAGACGACTCGCCGCGTGAGTGACCGAAAGCTGCGCGATCAAGATCACGGCGGCGAGGCCGACAAGAAAGAGAAGTCGTGACGTTGTCCACGACCTCCTTGCGAGGAGAGCAATGAGGAAGGCGCAAGCGGCGATCACGAGGTCCGCTCGTACGAAACCGGCCCCGGCCGCCTCCGCCCACGACAGCTCGAGCGTGCCGACAAGCGCGAGCGCGTTAAGTACGAGCGAGCAAAGCGTGAAGATGCCCAGGAGCAAGGAGCTGATAACAAGAAAAGTCCGGCAGTGGCTGCCAATCTTGGCGCTCTCGACGGAAAGCCAGGGCTGGAGCGGTTGCAGCAGCACAAGCAGGAAGGCAAGCGTGCCGAGCGTGAAAGTCTGGCTCGTGAGAATCAGACCCCGCAGAACGACGGACAGGTAGCCGAATATGTCGAGAAAGAGCGACACGGCTATCGCACGGTGAACCGAATATCGCCGCGCGTGATGTGCCCGTCGACGCTCAGCACCTGCCAGCGCAGACGCCAAGCACCAGGGCTGAGACCTTTTGCCTCCGCATCCAGCGCGTCGGGTGGCGAGTCGGCCGCCGGTGCGAGCCGCTGCTCTGTCCCGCCAGCGCCGATCAGCATCACTTTCGAACGATCGCGATCAATCCGACTATTGAACTGCAGATGGATCGGCACATTGCCGGCAGGCATGACTGCGTCAGCTGCGGGCGACGACTTGATCACGATGGCGTGCGCCGTGGCCTCTTGGAGAGAAAGCAAAACAAGGAGCAGCACCGAAAACGGCAATGGAATGCTGAGTCTCATGCGCGGCGGCTATTGTTGAGGAGAATGCAGGTAATCATTCACCGGTTCTCGTGACCTGGTCACTGACGTGACTGTACGAACCAGCTCAATATCGCAGTTGACCATGTGCTGGCTGAACTCGGCTTCAACTATCCACTGGTTATGGGTAAAGACCGCGTGAGCTTAGCAAGGAGCGCCAAGCCGATTGGGCGGGAAGCTCCGCTCATCATCCCAGATTCCCAAAAATGATACGGCATAGTTTTGTTATGTCAAGCGCATTCCACCCCGGCATCTGCGGCTTGAAGACGGCTAGCGCGACGCCGCTGCGCGCAGGATGTATCGCGCACCTTAAGCGGCGGTGCGTCTCGGTTACCGATGTAGCCGCTCAGTCTGCAGCACGTCATGATCCGGTAGCAGAGTTGGCTAAAATTTCGAAAGTACAGCGATCGACGAGCGGCGCACCGCAAAGCGGGGCCGAGCGTTCATGAAGAGCTCTCGTTGAGATCGAACAAGAGCCGGGTGCACGAATGATGTTTTCGGATGTAACGTACTACCTGTTTACGGTCTTCAACGCTCTGCGGGTCATTTCCTATCTGCCGCAGATCTACAGGATCGCGCATGATACCAATGGCGCCTCGGCCATTTCCTATTCGACCTGGTTTCTGTGGACTGCCGCGAACGGATCAACGGCCGTCTACTCGTTTTCCAATCTCGGGGACATGACGCTCGGCTTGACCAACGGCTTCAACGCGCTGTGCTGTGCGATCGTCGTCGGGCTGACGGCGGTCAAGCACCGCCAATTTCAATCGCAGATCAGGTAGGGCACAAGCTGAACTGCGGGCTTGAACCAGAAAAGATGAAAACGCGACCTTCATTGCGGATACACCAAATGAAGGGGGAGGTGATTCCATCGACCGGCAGCTAGCGAGGCAACAGACCCTATAGCGTGCCACTACGAAAGCATTCGGTATATATTTTCTTTGAATCCCATCTCCCTACGTTACCATCCATAAGTTGTGCAACCCGATTGTCCGCGCGACCACCCTAAAGGGTAGTGGTATATCATCGGCGATGATCTAAAGTTGTTCGCTGAATAGCGCCAACCGAAGCACTCAAGCGCAACGACCTTACAAAGTTCTCCGGCTCCCGGCGACGCAAGTCGCCGAACAGAAGGATTGTGCCGATGACCTTCCGGTTTCTCGCAAGTGGCGCCGCGGCGTCGGAGACACTCGCGGCGACGGCGTTTTCTTAAACTGCAACAGATACGTCGCCTCAGCGTCTGAGGCTGGCACGCGACTGGAGAACTGCGATGCAGAACACGAATGGAATCAGCACAATAGTCGATCGCATCTTTTCACCTCTTGTCGCACCTCTCGGGATCCCCGAGCCGAAGAAGTCCGTCGGAATTCTGGTCGGCGTGACGGTCGCCGGCCAGCGTTATTATTTCCGGTTCGGACAGGTCGACCTGCATGAGGGCGGCACCGGTTCGATTGACGACACCGTGGTCTTCATCGGCTCGAACACCAAGGTCTTCACGGCGACACTTCTGGCGCTCGCGGCGTCGCAAACCTCGGCGGCGCAGGACACCCGCGTCACCGATCTGCTGCCGTCCGACATCATCCTGAAACAGCCCCACGGCGACATCCTGCTCTGGCACCTCGCCACCCACAGCGCCGGATTCCCGACCCCAGTATGCGGGCAGCGGCCTGCGTTCGGCGACTATCCTCTCTCGTCGCTGGGCGCATTCCTGAACGACTTCACGCCGCCTTATGCGCCCGGCAGACACTGGGTCTACAGCAATCCGGGCTTCGCGCTTCTCGGCGTGCTGCTGTCGCATGCCTATGCTGGCGGCATTAGCGCGTTCAACTGGGACGCGACGTACCAGAACTGGCCGGCGCTTGTGGTCGGCCGCGTGACGGCGCCGCTCGGCATGACGTCGACGCAGGTCAAATACAGCGCCGTGAAGGCGAAGGTCGCGCAAGGCTACAATTATGTCCCGCCCACGAGCCTGCCGCCGTCCTACAAGGCGGTCGAGCCGCCGGACTGGGTGCTGACTTCGGCGGGGCTCGGCGCCGGCGCGCTGTCGTCGACGCTCGCCGACATGCTGACGTTCCTGGAGGCCGAAATCAGTCCGCCGGAGGGACATCTTGGCCTGGCGATGAGACAGACCCAGAAGGTCCACCCGCCGTCCAACGTGCTGTCCATGGGGCTCGGCTGGCAACTGTCCAACGACTACTTCGACAAGAACGGCGGCTTCGAGGGCTACGAGACCTACATGGCCTTCGATGCCACGCACAAGGTCGGCGTGTTCGTGTTCGGCAACACCAGCGGCGGCGCGGGCGACGCGATCACGACCAGCGGGCGTATCCTGCTCGGCGAGCTGCGCGGCATCGCGGCGATGCCGTCGACATTCCCGACGCCGGACAAAGTCCCGCACTGCCCGTGAGGCCAAAGATCGCACCATCGCGATCCCGACACGGTTTTTCATCGAAATGGAGCCTGACAACCATGACGGATCATCGAGACCTATCGATTGTTCAAGATAGCGGGTTGCCGAAGCATCTGCTGCAGGCCCGCGAAGCTGCGGCCGATCCCGATCAGGTGCTGCGCGCCACGCTGCGGCTTGTACCGCGCTGCGGCGACAAGGCTCTGCTGGCGCGAGCGAGCGCGCTCGGCCGGCAGCCAATCGCAGACCGCACGTTTCTCGCGCGCGGCGCGCTGGCTGACGAGGTGACGCCTGCCCCCGAGGCGCTCGACGCGGTGAAAGCCTTCTGTCACGAGCACGGCTTCACCTTGAGCCGAACCGCGCTGGGCGGCCTGTTCGTCACCATCGAGGGCAAGGCCGGCGCTCTCGCGTGCGCCTTCGGCGTCACGATCGGCGGCTATCGCTACGGCGACCTCGTCCTGCGTGCCTATCAAGGCGCCTTGCGCTTGCCGGCCGCGCTCGCACCTTATGTGCGCGCCGTGCTCGGCCTCGACGATCTCTCCCGGATCGCCGCCCAGCCGAACGCCGCGGACTTCATCGAGCCGCCCTCACTCAAGGGCAATCTGCCGACCACGGTCGCGTTCGACTACTATCAATATCCCCAGGATCTGATCGGCCGCGGCGCCACCGTCGCCTTCATCGAGCAGAATCTCAAGGTCGACCTCGCCAAGATCCAAGCCTACTACACCAAGCTTGGCGTCGGCCCCGTGACCATCGTCCTGGTGCCGGAATGGGGGCCGCCCAACACGCCGGAGGACCCCGAGCCGTCAAAACTCAACGGTGAAGCAATGATGGATCTCAAGCTCACCGGCGCGGTCGCGCCTGGCGCGACGCTCGTGGGTTACAGCATCGTCCAAGACTACGGCTACTCGTCCGACCCGTGGGTCGACACCCTGATCGCGGCACTCGAGAACGAGAAGCACCCCTGCGACGTCATGTCGATCAGCCTTGGCAAGCCGGAATCGGCCTGGTCCACACAGACAGCGCTATGCGTGGATTTTCTGTTCGCCATCGCGGGCCTGCTCGGCGTCACCGTGTGCGTCGCTTCCGGCGACTTTGGCGCACCTGGTAATGTGAATCGTGGCGGCACCTACAAGCAAAACTTCGCGTTTCCGGCATCCTCGCCGTTCTGCCTCGCCTGCGGCGGGACCGAGCTCGTGCTTTCGCAGCAGGGCGACCAGCGCATCCTGAACGGCGAGGTGGTGTGGAACGAGATGGCCGAGATCGGACAGAAGCGCGCGACCGGAGGCGGCATCAGCATGCTGTTTCCGGTCCCTGACTTCCAGCAGACGCTCACTCTGCCGGCGCCGTTCAATGAGGGGCAGACATCCGGCCGCGGCATGCCGGACGTGGCCAGCAATGCGGCTGCGAACAGCAGCTATGATGTCGGCTACGGCACGAGCGCGGCGGCGCCGATGTGGGCGGCCCTGATGGCGCTGCTCGTGGAGGGAAATGGGGGAATGCCAATCGGCTATCTCAACCCACGGCTCTATGAGCTGCAGCTCGGCGGCAGCGAGTGTTGCAAGCCGATTACCGAGGGCGACAACGGACCGCCCGATTCGAACATCTCATTTTCGGCCGGTAAGCCCTGGAACGCCTGCTGCGGGCTCGGCTCGCCGCTTGGCTCCAGCCTCGCCGCGGCGCTCGGGATCGGCGCGGCGACGAGCCAAAGCCGGGCCCAGCGCAAGACGGCGGAAGCCGTATCATTATGACGGATTCGCCGGCCGCAAGACCCCGCCGGACGGCATGACCGCCCGGTCTCGTCCCGATCATTCCACATCACACAATGGAGGTTTTCATGTCGACGCAGGAAGCTGCTCTCAACGCTGTCTTCAATCCAGGGTACGACAACCGCCGAGACCGGGCGCTCGATCCGGCCAGCGTTCACCGGAGCGCTCCCCACATCTGCAACCGTCAATCCCGACTATCTGCCGCCACCGCAGGCGCAGGGCACGGCGCAGCACCAGGGCAGTCCCGGCAGCTGCGCTGCGTGGGCCTCGACCTATGGTCTTGCCACCTTCACCGCCGCTGCCGCGTCGAAGCAATCGCCGTCGACCTCGCCGCTGCAGGCGAGCCCGGCCCACATTTATATCCAAGTCATGAAGAGCTACGGCGTCAGCACCTGCAATGGCTCGCGGCTCGACTCCTATCTCAACCTTCTGACCCAGGCAGGAACGCCAAACTGGGCAACGGCGCCATATTATCCGAGCTGCCCCGAGCTCTGGTCGAGCTATGATGCGAACGCGACGGTCGACGCGAGCTTCCAGATTCCCGGCTGGGCGATGGTAGACACGTCCGATCTCGATTCCATCAAGGCGGTGATCGCCGATGGCGGCGCGCTCTGCTACGGCACCGCGCTGAACGAGGGCTTCGGGAGCTACAGCAGCACCTCGCCGAGTCCGATGACCGGCCCCTTCAACAAGGACAAGAGTCCGGACGGCAAGCTCGTCGGCCACTGCATGCTCATCATCGGCTACGACGACGACCAGCAAGCCATCTTGATCCAGAACAGCTTCGGCCCGGATTGGGGCCACCAGTGGAACGGCAGCGGCGGCTATATCTGGATGAGCTACAAGCTCTTCCAGTATCTGGCGCAAGGGAAGGCAATGTACGTCACGCCCTGATCGCCGGACAGGCGCTGGATCGCGACGGAGGAAGTGCTGGCACAGTGCCCGCAGGGCCTCCAAGCAGCAGCTCGACGCGGCCGTAGCCGCAGCGAAGGCCGCCTACCCGGCTTGGGCGGCCCCCTATCGAGGAGCGGCTCGCTACAACGACCGCGCGATCAAGAGCTTCATGATCTCGTTGGTGCCGCCGTAGATCTTCTGGATCCGCGAATCTACGAACATGCGGGAGATCGGGTATTCCTGCATGTAGCCGTAGCCGCCGTGCAGTTGCAGACATTCGTCGGCGGTTTCGACCTGCTTTTGCGAGCACCACCACTTGGCCATCGAAGCGGTGACGGTATCGAGGTCCTTGGTGATCAGGCGCTCGATACACCAGTCGACGAAAATGCGCGCGATCATCGCCTCCGTCTTGCGCTCGGCGAGCTTGAAGGCGGTGTTCTGGAAGTCCAGGAGCGGCTTGCCGAACGCGGTCCGCTGCTTGGTATATTCCGAGGTCAGCTTGACCGCACGCTCCATCGAGGCGACGGCTCCGACTGCCAGCGCCAGCCGCTCCTGCGGCAATTGCTGCATCAGTTGCACAAAGCCTTGACCTTCCTCGGGCCCGAGGAGGTTTTCCGGCGGCACGGTGACATTGTCGAAGAACAGTTCCGACGTATCGGAGGCGTGTAGCCCGATCTTGTCGAGGTTGCGTCCGCGCCGGTAGCCAGCCGCACCCGCGGTCTCGACCACGATCAGCGAAATGCCCTTGGCGCCGACTTCGCCGGTGCGCGCGACGACAATGACGAGATCGGCGGCCTGGCCGTTGGTGATGAATGTCTTCTGACCATTGATGACATAGGAATTGCCCTGCTTTTTCGCTGTGGTCCTGACGTTCTGCAGGTCTGAGCCGGTGCCCGGCTCCGTCATGGCGATCGCGCCGACCATCTCGCCGGTCGCCATTTTCGGCAGCCAGCGTTTCTTCTGCTCCTCGGAGCCGTAGTTCAGAATGTAGTGGGCGACGATGGCGCTGTGCACGGAGACGCCGGTCGTGACTTCCGGCACTGTGCTCTCGAGGTCCTCGAGCACCGCGGCATCATAGGCGAAGGTAGCCCCTAACCCGCCATAGGCCTCCGGCACGCTGGGCAAGAGCGCCCCCATCTCGCCGAGCGCGCGCCAGGCGAAGCGGTCGACCATTTTCTGGTGGCGCCATTTCTCAGCGTGCGGCGCCAGATCCTTGGCCAGGAATTTCCGGAATTGGTCACGGAACGTATCCAGTTCCTCGGTCATCCAGGACGATCGGTATTCCATGAAACCCCCTGCTCTCAGACGATGAGGCCGCCGCCGGCAACGACGACCTGGCCGCTGATATAATTGGATTCCGGACTGCAGAACAGATAGACAGCATCCGCTGCCTCTTCAGGTGTACCGCCGCGACCGAGCGGAATCATTCGTGCCATCATCTCCAGCATCGGCGGCTGTACGCCGACCTTGATCTCATGGCCGGCGACGTCAATCGTCTTTTGTTGCGCCTCGATCGGCTGCGTCAGACGGGTGTTGATCAGGCCGAAGGCGACGCAATTGACGTTGACCTTGTAGCGCCCCCATTCCTTGCACAGCGTTCGTGTCAGGCCGACCAGCGAGGCCTTGGCCGAGGAATAGCTCGCCTGCCCGGCATTGCCATAGAGGCCGGCGATGGAGGAGATGTTCACGATTTTGCGGAACACCTCGCGCCCCTGCTCCGCCTCCTGCTTGGCAAACACCCGGATCGGTTCGGCGGCGGCACGCAGGATGCGGAACGGCGCCACGAGGTGCACGTCGAGCATCGCCTGGAACTGCTCATCCGTCATCTTCTGGATCGTGGAGTCCCAGGTGTAACCGGCATTGTTGACGATGATGTCGAGGCCGCCGAACCTTTCCAGCGCAGCGCCAACAAAGCGGTCGGCAAAGCCTGCCTCCGCGACGCTGCCGTTCACTGCGACCGCATCGCCGCCAAGCCCCTCGATCTCCGCCACCACGGCATCGCCAGGCTCGGCGTCGAGATCGTTGACCACGACTTTCGCGCCCTCGCGCGCAAGCTTGAGCGCGATCGAGCGCCCGATGCCGCGGCCGGAGCCGGTGACGAGCGCGATCTTGCCTTGCAGCCTTGCCATGTGCATGTCCTTCCTTAGACCGCGATGACGGCGCTGCCTTCGAGCTTGACCTCGCCGCGCTCGTCTTTGGTGGTAAGTGCGAGCCTGACTCTGCGCTCGCCGTTCTCCTCGAACAACTCGGCCACGGTGCCCTCGCATGTCAGCCGCGCACCGAGTTGGGTGATGGCCACAAACCGCGTCGCGAACGCGCGCAGCCGCGCCGGTGGCACCGCATCCGTCACCGCCTGGCCAAGACAGGCCATGACCAGCATGCCGTGGGCGAACACGTCAGGGAATCCGGCGCTCCTGGCGAAATCGATATCGACATGGATCGGATTGTGATCGCCTGAAGCGCCGCAATAAAGCGCAAGCGTATGCCGGGTGATCGGCGGGAACGTCTTGTGGACGAGGCGGTCGCCGATTCTGATCTCGCCGATTTCCGTCATGGCGCCACCTGGTTGCGCACCACGACGGTGCGCGCGGTGTCGGCGACATGCACGCCATCCTGGTTGGTCACCTCGCATTGGATGACGACCAGTGTCAGCGCGCCACCCTTCTTCTCGGTGACGGCTGTAACCCGTGGGCGGAAGGTCAGGAGGTCGCCGATCACGACCGGCGCGTGGTAGACGAAGCTCTGCTCGCCATGCAGCACGCGGGCGAGATCAATGCCGAGCGCCGTCAGCATCTCGAACGGCTCTGCGGCATCCATCATTTCCAGGCAGAACAGGTAAGTCGGCGGCACCGGCGTTGCTGCGAACCCCGCCGCGCGCGCAGCCGCCTCATCGCGGTAGACCGGGTTGGTCTCGCCAAGCGTGTTGAGGAAGTAGCGCAGCCGACCCGGCTCCATGCGCGCGGTGACGGGCGTGAAGTGCCGGCCCACGGCGGATTGGTCGACCATGGCCGGCATCAATGACGCTGATAGAGCGTGACGACGCAGGCGCCGCCGAGGCCGAGATTATGCTGCAGCGCTAGCTTTGCGCCCTCGACTTGCGTCGGGCCGGCCATGCCGCGTAGCTGCCGCGTCAGTTCGTAGCACTGTGCAAGACCCGTAGCGCCGAGTGGATGGCCCTTGGACAACAGCCCGCCGGAGGGATTGGTCACGATCCGGCCGCCATAGGTGTTGTCGCCGTCGTCGATGAACTTCGCCGCCTCGCCCTCGCCGCAGAGCCCTAACGCCTCATAGGTGATCAGCTCATTATGGGCAAAGCAGTCGTGCAGTTCGACCACGTCGAGATCTTCAGGCCCGATGCCCGCGCTCTCGTAGACGCGCTTTGCTGCCGCGCACGCCATGTCGTAGCCGACCAGGCGCATCATATCGCCGGCGCCGAAGGTCGAGGGCGTGTCGGTTGTCATGGCCTGTGCGGCGATCCGCACCGTCCTGGCAATGCCGTGCTTGTCGGCGAACCGATCCGACACCAGCACCGCCGCCGCGCCACCGCAGGTCGGGGGGCAGGCCATCAAGCGCGTCATCACCCCAGGCCAGATCACCTGATCGTTCATCACGGCATCAGCGGTGACCTCCTTGCGGAAGATCGCCAGCGGGTTGTTCGCCGCATGGCGGCTCGCTTTCGCGCGCACCTTGGCAAAAGCGTCGAGCGGCGTGCCGTATTTCTGCATGTGGGCAAGGCCCGCCCCGCCGAAATAGCGCAGCGCGAGCGGAATGCCGGGCGCGTCGATCAGCCGGTCCGCCGCCGCGTCGAATTCCTCGAACGCGCTCGGGCGGTCGGTGTAGACGCTGCCGAGCGCGCCGGGCTTCATCTGCTCGAAACCAACCGCCAGCACGCAATCCGCCGCGCCGCTTTCGATCATCTGCCGCGCCATGAACAGCGCGGTCGAGCCAGTCGAGCAGTTGTTGTTGATGTTGAAGATCGGAATGCCGGTCATTCCGACCTGATAGAGCGCGCGCTGCCCGCAGGTGGAATCACCATAGACGTAGCCGACATAGGCCTGCTGGATCGCGCTGTAGTCGAGGCCCGCATCAGCCAGCGCCAGCTTCGTCGCCTCCGCACCCATCGCATGATAGGGCGCGCTGGCGCCAGGTTTGGCGAAGGGGATCATGCCGACACCGGCGACGATTACCTCGGACATCGCTTTCCTCCGAATAAATTACCCGTTGGACTTTTTCTTACCTATGGGTAAGATTACAGCCTGCCGTCACCTGGAGTCAACGCGCCCAGCATGGATTCAGGATCCCCCACCCTGCCGTCTTCCCCCTGGCTGCCATTCGAAAGCCGGCGCCGCGCCCGCGACGAGAAGCGCGAGGCGGTGCTACGCACGGCGGTGCAGCTTTTCCTGGAGCAGGGCTATCACCGCGCGACATTGAATGACGTCGCCGAGCGGCTGAACATCACCAAGCCCGCGCTCTACAATTACTTCCGCAGCAAGCACGAGATCCTGTTCGAGTGCTGGTCGATGGGCGCAGATCTCGTCGACAGCGTCATCACCGAGATCAATGCCGGCGGCGGTTCGGGCCTCATCAAGCTGCGCAAGCTGGTGCATTCCTATGCGGAATTGATGGCGACCGATTTCGGCGCGAGCCTGGTGCGCTTCGACCTGCGCGATCTTGCCGAGAAGGATGCCGGCGTCGCGCGCGCCGCCAAGAAACGGATCGATGCGACATTCCGCAAGTATATTTCGAGCGGCATCGCCGACGGCTCGATCAAGCGCTGCGATCCGAAGCTTGCTGCTTTCGCGATCGCGGGCGCGCTGAACTGGATCGGGCACTGGTACCGGCGCGACGGCACATCGTCGCCGACCGACATCGCCGACGAATTCACGGCCCGGCTGACCGAAGGCTTGGCTGCGGTCGCAATTCCCAATCACAACTCAAAACAAAAGACGCCGAGCGCGCCCTTGCGGCGCGAAACAAGGCGCAAGGCACCAGGGAAGAAACGCACAGGAGGAGCGTCTTAATGAACATCACCCACGGATTGTGGCGCGCGCTGCAGATCAACCCGAATGGACTGGCCACTGTATGCCGCGAGCGACGACGCACCTGGCGCGTCGTGGGAGAACGGGTCGCGCGACTCGCCGGAGGCTTGCGGGCGCGCGGCCTCGCCGATGACGATCGCGTCGCGGTGCTGTCGCTCAATTCCGACCGCTATCTCGAGCTCTATCTCACGGTCGGCTGGGCCGGCGCGGTGATCGTGCCGCTCAACATCCGCTGGAGCGCGCTGGAGAATGAGGATGCGCTGCGCGACTGCCGCGCCAGCGTCCTGTTCGTCGACAAGGCGTTTGCGCCAACCGGCGCGCAGCTCGCGAAGGCGATCCCAGGACTAAAGCTGATCTTTGCCGACGATGGCGATGCGCCATCGGGCACCGAGAGCTATGAGGCCGTCATCGCGAGGAGCGAGCCGGTCGCCGACAGCATGCGCGAGAGCAAGGATCTCGCCGGCATCTTCTACACCGGCGGCACCACGGGGCGCTCCAAGGGCGTGATGCTCAGCCACCATAATCTGATGGCGAATGCCCTCAATGCGCTCGGTGAAGGGCTGTTTCCGGCAAGCTCGGTCTATCTGCCTGCCGCACCGATGTTCCATCTCGCCAACGGAGCGGCGATGTATTCGCTGCTCCTCTCCGGCGGCTCCAATGTGATCATACAGGGCTTTACGCCCGACGCCGTTGCGGCCGCGATCCAGAGCCATTGTGTCACCGATGTGCTGCTGGTGCCGACCATGATCCAGATGCTGGTCGATCACCCGGCGATCGGCAGCTATGACCTGTCCTCGCTCAAGAACATCGTCTATGGCGCATCGCCGATCAGCGAGGCGGTGCTTGACCGCGCCGCGCGGGCGCTGCCGCATGTTCAGTTCACGCAGGCCTACGGCATGACCGAACTGTCGCCGATCGCGACGCTTCTGCACTGGAAGGAGCATATCGGCGAGGGACGCAAGAAGGGTCGCCACCGCGGCGCGGGCCGCGCCACCCTTGGCTGCGAAGTGCGTATCGTCGACGAGAACGAGCGGCCGGTGCCCTCGGGCAATGTCGGCGAGATCGTCGTGCGCGGCGACAACGTGATGATGGGCTATTGGGAACGGCCCGAGGAGACCGCGCGAGCCATCGTCGACGGCTGGATGCACACCGGCGACGGCGGCTATGTGGACGAGGATGGCTTCATCTATGTGGTCGACCGCGTGAAGGACATGATCATCTCCGGCGGCGAGAACGTCTATTCGATCGAGGTCGAGAATGCGCTGGCGCAGCATCCCTCGGTGCTGCAATGCGCGGTCATCGGCATCCCGAGCGAACAGTGGGGCGAGCAGGTCCATGCGGTCGTGGTCAAGCGCAGCGGCGTCGAAGTCTCCGCCGGCGAGCTGATCGAGTTCACCAAGACGCTGATCGCGGGCTACAAATGCCCGCGAAGCATCGAGATCACCGAGGCGCCTCTGCCGCTTTCCGGCGCCGGCAAGGTGCTGAAGCGCGAGCTGCGCAAGCCGTTCTGGGACAACCGCGAGCGCCGTGTAAACTGACTCTCTCGGTTGATCGGAATCGATCGGACTGGGCCGGTCGCTCCGCGGGCTCCCGTTGAGCGGGGCGCTCGTACTAGTCGCGGCCGATCAATGCTCGCATCGCATCAAGGTCCTGAAAAACGTCAGCCTGACGACGCAGCTCGTCAGCGACCATGGACGGATGGCTCTTGACGGTGGATACAACTGTCACGCGCACGCCACGGCGCTGTACGGCTTCGACCAGCGCGTGACGCGCTGCCTGCCGGTCACCGATAGGCGTCAGTAGCGGCCGCTAGCTAGACAGTGCCGCAGCTCTGATAGATGTGCTTGATCTCAAGGAAGTCGATCAGCCCATCGTAACCGTGCAGACGGCCTAGTCCGCTGCGGCGGTATCCACCGGTTTCCGCTTCGGCAAACAGCCTGTTATGGTCGTTAATCCACACGGTGCCATTGCGCAAAGCGCGTGCGACGCGCATCGCGCGCGCGCCATCATGGGTCCAGACGCTGGCAGAGAGGCCGTATTCGCTGTGATTGGCGCGGACAACCGCCTCCTGCTCGTCCTCGAACCCCTCCAGAACGACAAACGGGCCAAAGATCTCCTCCTGCACGAAGAATCCCGAAGTATCGCGATGCGCAACCAGCGTCGGCGTCAGAAAGAATCCCTTGGCCAGATCTCCGTTCGGCCGTCCGCCACGCAGGACAACCTCGTCCGCTGCAGCCATCGCATCGTCGATCCTGTGCGAGACTGCGGCAAGCGACGCCGCATCGATCAACGGACCCATGTTCGTCTCTGCCGAGAGGCCGGAGCCGATTTTCAGGTTTGTGAGAGAGGACCGCAGCGCTGCCTTCATCTCCTCATAACGCGACGCATGTACCAGAACACGCCGCGCCGCCGTACATTGCTGTCCGGAGATGATGGTCGCAGCGGCTGCGAGCTTTGGTGCCACGGTCGCGATATCTGCATCTTCAAAGACGAGACAGGCCGACTTCCCGCCGAGCTCAAGCGACAGTTTCTTCATGGTCGGCGCAGCCGCAGCCATGATGCGTTGCCCGGTCGCGTTCGAGCCGGTAAAGCTGAGCACGTCGACTTCGGGCGAAGTGACGAGATATTCCGCCACCTCGTGCCCCTGCTCGTTGACGAGATTGACGACGCCGGCAGGAAGCTGCTCGACGTCGCTAAGGCACTTGATGATCTCGGCAGTAACCAATGCCGTCTGCGGCGCGGGCTTGATCACCGCCGTGCACCCGGCGGCAAGGGCCGGCGTCAATGCGCGGATAAGCAACACCGCGGGTGCGTTCCACGGGATGATCAGACCGGCAACGCCTGCCGGCTCTTTCAGCATCGTGGAGAACGTACCCGGTTCGACCTCGAGAACGTGTCCGGGGATATGACGCGTCAATCCCGCGTAGTAACGTATCTCCGAGACGCTGCCCTCGATCTCGCCGCGCGACTGCGCAAGCGGCTTTCCGTTCTCCAGCGTGAGAAGGCGCGCCAGTTCCGCGCCGCGCTGCTCCATCCGGTCCGCCCATCTCAGCATGACCAGCTGGCGAAGCCGCGGATTCTGCGACCAGCCCGCGCGCTCGAAAGCGCCGCGTGCGGCCGATACCGCCGCTTCCGCATCTTTCTTTCCGCCGGCCTCGACGCGGCCGACCACCGCCTGATTGGAAGGATCAATGCTCGGCACCGTTTCACCGGAGGATGCCGGTTGCCAGACGCCGTCGATCAGATTGAGAGCATGAAGAGACATATTATCCGAACCTAACTTTCGATCGTGGCGGCGCGGTCCGACCGCGCCGCCACTAGTCCTCACTTGAAGTCGCCCTTGGTCTCCGGGATCACGCTTGCCCCGATCAGGTAGATCGCGAAGACCGCAACCGAGAAGATGGCGAGCGATGTCGGAATCTGCGCGGCGCCGGCACTCACCAGCGACACGAAGGTCGGCATCATGCCGCCGAGCGCAAAGCCAATGTTCCACGACAGCCCTGTACCGCTCGCGCGCACAGCCGTCGGGAAGCGCTCGTTCAGGAAGATCAGCACCGGTGCATAGCCGGCATTGCCGATGAAGGCGATCGCCAACGCATAGAGCGTGATCTGCGTGATGTCCTTCGTCGCGGCAAGGCCCAGATAGCACAGCGGAAGCAGCACGATGGCAGCTGCCCCGACCAGGAGAAAGGTCTTCTTCCGCCCGATCTTGTCGCTCAGCGATCCGATCAGAACCGCCGAGAAGAACGACGAGACACTGGCGCCCATCAGAATCAGCGACGAGGTCTGGTTCGGGACCGCGTTGATGATCTTCAAGAAGCTCGGAAGATATCCGGAGGTCAGATAATAGCCCGCTCCGCCGCCGAACGTGATCAGGATATTGAGCAGCAGGATCCTGCGGTACTCTCCTGAAAAAATCTCCTTGACCGGAGCCTTGGACGCCTCCGCCTTACGTGTCTTCTGCTGCCGCTTCAGCTCCTTGAAGTAAGGCGATTCCTCGAGGTTCTTGAAGATGAACCAGCCGAGCAAAGAGCTCAGCAGGCCGGAGAAGAACATCACGCGCCAGCCCCACTCCGCGAAGGCTTCACCGGGAAAGATCGAGGAGGTGATCAGGAACACGAACGACGCCAGCAACGCGCCGATCCCGGCGCCGCCGCCACCCACCAGGCCGGACATCGCCCCGCGCCAATTTGCCGGCACAGATTCCGTGCCGATGGTATGGGTCGACGCCACCACTCCGCCGACGAAGACGCCCTGCACCAGGCGCAGGATCAGAAAGATGATTGGCGCGATCACGCCGACCTGGGCGATCGTCGGCAGCAAGCCGAACGCAGCCGTGCTGATGCCGACACCGAAAATTGCGACCAGCATGGCGCGCTTGCGTCCGTGCACGTCGGCATAATGGCCGAAGACGGCCGAGCCGAGCGGCCGCATCAGCAGCGTGACGGCGAACGATCCATACACCGCGGCCAGCGACAGCGCCGTATTGCTCGATGGAAAGAACAATGCGCCGACGACCGGCGCGACATAGAGCAGAATGAACAAATCAAAAAGATCGAGCGCCCAGCCGAGCACCGAGGCAATGATCGCGTTGACCATCTGTCGATTGTCTGCCGACGTCCGCACATTCGCGACGGACACGTCCATCTCAGCCATATTTCCCTCCCCTTTGAAGATTGCCGCGGCGGCTGACCGCCGTCCGCGGCGTTGTTAGTCGTCTTCCTTGTCGTCAGCGCCCGACGAACTTGGGCGGACGCTTGGCGTTGAAGGCTTCGACGCCTTCCTTGAAGTCCTCGGACTGACGCAGCCGGCTGTAGCAATGGCCCTCGAGCTCGATCGCGATCGTGAGCGTCGAGTCTTCGGTGTCGTTCAGGAGCTTCTTCGCGGTACGCTGCGCCAAAGGCGAGAAGGTGCGCAGCTCGTCGACCAGCCGGTCCGTTGCCTTCTCAAGCTCGGCGTCCGGCACGCATTCGGTCGCAATCCCCCACTCCAGCGCCTGCTTCGCCGAGATCCGCTTGGAGCGCATCACGATGTCCTTGGTGCGGGTGATACCGACCATTTTCTGCAGACGTGCCGATCCTCCCGACCCCGGGATCTGTCCGAGCTTCTGCTCCGGCAAGGCGTATTGCGTGGTTTCGGAAGCGATGCGGAAGTCGCAGGCGAGCGACAGCTCGAATCCGACGCCGAAGCAATAGCCGCGATTGGCGACAATCACCGGCTTGGCGCAACGTGCGGGCGCGGCGATATTCCAGGCCAGTTTTGATACGTGCTCCGGGCTCGCTTCCATGAAGCCGCCGATATTGCCGCCACTGGAGAAATGGTCGCCCTCGCCCCGCAACACGATGACGCGAACACGCGGATCTTCGTCGAGCGTCTCGAAGGTCAGCCGTAGCTGATCGCGCTGCGGCATCGAGACGACGTTATAGGGCGGCCGGCCGAGTATGATGTCGGCGCGCTCATGCGCCTCGTCGATCTCGACCTTGAACCCGTCGAGCTTGGCGAGACGGGGATCGGCAAAGGTGTACGGGGATGGCATGTGGTTTTCCTTTCGTTGGTGTCGTGTGATCAGGCCGCATCCGAGGGCGGCAGGCGCTCGGCTTCGTATTCTCCTGCGACGAGCAGACGCCGGAGAAGTTTACCGACCGGCGATTTTGGAATGGCATCGACAAAGACGTAGCGTCGCGGGCGCTTGAAATTGGCAAGACCGGAGGTGCGGCAGAACTGCTCGAGCTCCGCCTCGGAGACCGATCGGTTGCGCTTGACGAAGGCGGCGACGATCTTGCCCCATTTCTCGTCGGCGAGACCGACGACTGCCACTTCAGAGACAGCGGGATGCAGCGACAGGCAGCTTTCGATTTCTACCGGCGACACATTCTCGCCGCCGGTGATGATCATGTCATCGACGCGGCCGGTCACGAACAGGTCGCCGTCGGAATCGATGAACCCGGTATCTCCGGTAAAATACCAGCCCTCGCGCAGCGCCTTGGCATCGGCCTCGGGCCGCCGCCAGTAGCCTTCGAATGCTTCGTCGCCGGCGAGCGAGGCGATGATCTCGCCCTCTTCGCCCGGTGCGGCAAGTTCGGCAATCGAACGAGCGTTGATCCGTACCACCCTGATGTGCTGGTTGATGCCGGCCTTGCCGGCCGAGCCGGGCTTGGCCGGCGCGTTCTGATCGATCGTGAAGGTGTAGATCTCGGAGCTGCCGTAATGATTGACGAACAGGTCCGGCTTGAACACTTCGCTCAACTTCTTGAGCAATCCATCCGTCATCGAGGCGCCGGCAAAGCCGAGTTTTCGCACGCTCGATACGTCGGTCGCCGAGAACGCCTCGTGGTGAACGAGATCGTGGTAGAGCGTTGGCACCAGATAAAGATTGCTGATCTTTTCGCTCTCGATAAGGGCCAGCGCCTGGCGGCTGTCATAGCGCGGCAGGCAAATGAAGGTGCCGCCGATCAGCGACATCGCGAGCAAGGAGCGCACACCCATGGTGTGATAGAGCGGCATCACGCCGAGCGTACGCTCGTTGCGGCCATAGAGGTTTTGCGCGACATGCGCGATTGCCGCCGCGCGCTCGGCACGATGATGGCGCGGCACGCCCTTTGGTCGCGATGTCGTGCCCGACGTGTAGAGCATGATCGACCATGCATCGGCGCCGACCCGAGGCTGGGCATCAGGAGCGCCGCCTTCCACCATGTCCGCGAAAGCCAGGTCTCCGTCGACATTCATACCGACCGCAATGCGTTGCAAGCCGGCCGCGCGCGTAGAATTTCTCACGGCGTCGGCGGAGACATCCTGATAGAAGACCGCGCAGGCCTCCGCATTCTCGATGCAGAAATCGAGCTCGTCGGCCTTGGCACGCCAGTTGATCGGCGTGATGACCAGCCCCGCAAACTGGCAGGCCCAGTGCAGGGTCGCAGCCTCCCAGCGGTTCTGCAGCACGGTGACGACGTGATCGCCGGGCTTCAGCCCGATGCGATCGAACGATGCTACGAGCGCCGAGATCTTGCCGTACCACTGCCGATAGGTAAGGCGAAGCTCGCCGTCGACGATCGCAAGCGCATCCGGATCACGCGCGACGCTTGCAATGAAACTGCTGCCGAGATCAAGCATCTGACTTCTCTTGGGTGGTTGTGGCGAGCTCGGCGGCCGCTTCCAGCGCCGCCTTTACGATCGGGGTGTAGCCGGTGCAGCGGCAGAGATGGCCGCTCAGGAGATCGCGGATATCGGCTTCGCTTGGCGCCGGATGCCGGCGCAGATAATGGTCGAGCGACATCAGGATGCCGGCGGTACAGAAGCCGCATTGCAAAGCGTGGTTGCGGCGGAACGCTTGTTGCAGGATGCCGAGCCGGTCGGGTGACGGAGCAAGCCCTTCGACGGTTTGGACCTCGCAACCATCGGCCTGTGCCGCCAGCGTCAGGCAGGAACGCGTAAGCATGCCGTCGATAATGACCGTGCAGGCACCGCAAACCCCATGCTCGCAGCCGACATGGGTTCCGGTTGCGCCGATCTGCTGGCGCAGGAAGTCGGACAGCAGCGTGCGCGGCTCGGCTTCGGCTTCAACCGGCCTGCCGTTCAGCTTGAAGCGAACCGGATGACGGCCATCGGCGCTGAGACGGGTCATTGCAGCACCTCGCGCACCAGATCGCGGCCGATGATCCGCACCAGATCGCGGCGATAGCGCGCGGTCGCGTGCACGTCATCGCGCGCGTCGAGCTCATAGGCAAAGCCGTTCAGCGCATCGTCGAGCGCACTTCCGTCCAGGCGCGGCCAGTCCCGCGCCTGCGGAACATCGGCGACGCCGCCAACGGCAAAGCGGACACCTTTCGAGGTCGCAACCGCCGCGCAGGCCACGATGGCGAAATCACCGTGGCGGCGGGCGACTTCGCGAAACGCGCATCGCTCGCCGGCCCGAGCGGGAAACGATACGGCTTCAATGAGTTCGTCTTCCGCCCGCGCAGTGGCCATCATGCCAAGAAAGAACTCGGTCGCTGCAACCCGTCGGCGCCGTCGCGCATTGCGCAGATGCACCTCGCCGCCGAGGGCGATCAGCGCGAGCGGCATCTCGGCGCTCGGGTCGGCATGTGCGAGCGAGCCGCAGATGGTGCCGCGGCTGCGCGTCTGGACATGGCCGACCCAGGGCAACGCCCGCGCAAGAAGCGGCTGAGTCCGCGCCAGCTCCGGCCATGCGAGCAAGGCGGCCTGGCGCACGCCGGCGCCGATCGTCACCACTCCAGCCTGTTCTTCGATGCGATTGAGCTCCTTAAGCCGCATGATGTCGATCAGGAGTCTCGGCTTGGCGAGGCGCATATTGAGCATCGCCATCAGCGATTGGCCGCCGGCGAGCACGCGGGCATTGCCGCCCTCTTTCGAAAGTCCCTCAAGGACTTCGTTGACGGATTCGGCGCGGACATAGTCGAAGGCGGCTGGTTTCATCGTCGCCCTCCAAACAGGCTCGCAAGCTTGGCGAGCAGCGCAAACATCGAGATGCCACTTGCAGGCGCCCCACCGCCGGCCTGGCGCGCAAGTGCCGCAAAGAACTGTCCGATGATCACGCGCGTGGCGCCGTCGAGCAGGCGGCCGCCTATGCTCGCGACCTTGCCGCCGATCGCTGCGTCATAGCTGTAGCTGAGCTGTGTGCCGCCTTTGCCGTCGGGCTCGAGCGTGATGCGACCTTCGGCGGTTCCGAAACCGAGTGCCCCCTCCGCTTTTCCGCGCAGCGTGACTGCGCGGGGCGGGTCGAGATCGAACAATTGGACGTCAGCACGATAACGTCCGCTGACAGGACCGATGCCGAGCGTCACGTCGGCGCGGAAATGCGTGTCCGAAACCTTGTGGACCTGCTCGCATCCGGGGATCACAGCCTGCAGCGTCTGGGGATCGAGCAGCATCGTCCACACCTGCTCCGGCGCCCCGTTGACGGACGCACGGCCCTCGCCGCGCAGCCGGCGGTCTCCCTCGCGTGTAGGCGCCGCCTTCGATTGTCCCGTCGGCGGTTCGGGCTCCGGACCACGCACCAAATCGGCGAGCTTCGCCGGCACCAGCGGCAGCGTGACGTCGGCAAGGCCCAGCGCGTCGGCAACGGCATTGGCGATGCACGCCGGCGTCGACATGCAGTTGCCTTCGCCGACGCCCTTTGCCCCGAGCGGGGTGAAGGGCGACGGTGTCTCGATATGGATGATCTGCGGCTCGGGGACTTCGGTCGTCGTCGGCAGCAAATAGTCCGCAAACGTTCCGGTCAGAAAGCTGCCGTCCGCCGCATAAGCATATTCTTCATAGAGCGCCGCCCCGAGCGCTTGCGTAAAGCCGCCGCGGATCTGCCCGTTCACCATGCCCGGATGCAGGATGGTGCCGCAATCGTGCATGGTCACGTAGCGATCGATACGGGTCTCAAACGTCGTGCGGTCGATCTCGACGCCGCAAAAATCGAAGATGAAGCCGTGGCAGAGCGAGGAATTGATGCGATCCTGATCGTCCGGCGGGGTCAGCTCCGGCGGCGTCCAGAACACGGTTTCGCGGATGGTCTGGCCGGCATCATCAGGCAATGAGCCCGGCGACCAATGACAGAGCGCCGCGACTCTGGAAAAAGCGATGCGGTTCTCCGGATTGCGCTTCGACGCGACGAAGCCGCCGGCGAACATGATATCTGCCGGCTCAACATTCAGCTGGCTCGCAGCGATGCGCGCAAGACGGACCGCGATCCGCTCAGCCGCCAACTTCGCGGTCCCGGCTACGGCGGCCGCAAACCGGCTCGCATAGTTTCCGGAGGCGATCGACCAGGCATCCTTGGCGGTATCGATCTCTGTATTGACGCGCACGTCCTGCGGCTTGAGACCGAACACATCGGCCACCACCTGCGACAGAACCGTGCGATGACCCTGCCCTTGCGGCACGGATGCGACATGGACCGCGACACCCCCCACGGGATCAAGCGCAACCGTTGCGGTTGCCTGCGCGCCATTCTTCGGTCCGGCCTTGCGACGTTCCGCTGCCGTAAGCACCGTCGTGATATAGCCCATGTTGGAGACGCTGGGCTCAACAACAGCCGTAAAGCCGATGCCATAAAGGCGGCCTTGCGCGCGCGCCTCATCGCGTCGCGCCTTGAGTTCCGCGAGTTGGCCCTGCTCGACAGCTCTGGCGATCGCCTCCTGATAGTTTCCGGAGTCCAGCAGCGCACCGGTCGCCGTGCGATAAGGAAAGGCGTTCGCCGGAACGAGATTGCGCCGGATCACGTCGAGCGGATCAAGGCGCAGCCCGATCGCAATCCGCTGCACCAGGCGCTCGAGCGCGAAGTAGACTTGCGGTCCGCCAAAGCCGCGGTTGAGGCCGGTCGGCGTCTTGTTGGTGACGACGACGCGGTTGCGCACTTTCACATGGCGGATGTCGTAGGCGCCAGTGAGGTTGCCATGCATGCGGTAGAGCGTTGCGGGTTCGGGTGCGCGCAGGTGGGCGCCGCAATCCTCGACCTGGTCCCAATCGAGCGCGAGGATCTTGCCGTCCGCGGTGATCGCGGCTGAAAGCGTCGTGGCGCGGTTGGTCGCCGAGACCGAGGCTGTCAGGTGCTCAAGGCGGTCTTCGATCCACTTCACGGGGCGCCCGACGGCGCGAGAAGCCGCGCTGATCAAAACGATATAGGGAAAGACGCCCTGCTTGACGCCAAAGCTGCCGCCGGAATCCGGTGGCGTGCGCAGCCGCACCCGATTGCCCGGCACCTTCAGCGCACGCGAGATCACGGTATGAATGCTGAAAGGACCCTGGAAATTGGCGAGGATGTCATAGGCATTCTCAGCCGCATCGTAGGTGGCGACGACGCCATAGGTTTCGATCGGCGTGCAGGAATTGCGCGGATAGCGGATGTCGATTGAAAAGCGATGCGTTGCTTCGGCAAACGCCTGCTCGGGATTGCCATAGGAAAAACTGCGGTCGCTGGCGAGATTGCCGGGAAAACCATCGTGCAGGACAGGCGCATCGGCAGCGAGCGCCGCCAACGGATCGACCACCGCAGCGCGCGGCCGGTACTCGACGTTGATCAGTTCGATCGCATCTTCCGCCCGGGCGCGATCGCTCGCGACGACCACGGCGACGGGCTCGCCGACATAGCGAACCCGCTCGGTCGCAATCGGCCAGCATTCCACCGGCGCCTTCACGCCAACGACGAGGCTCGACGTCAGCGCCTTGACCTGCTCGCCGGTGAGGACAGCGGCGACGCCCGGCGCACGCCGCGCCGCCTCAGCGTCAACAGAGACAATATCGGCATGGGCATGTGGGGAGCGCAGGATGGCTGCATGCAGCGTCCCCGGTGGAGTGCCGAGATCGTCGATGAAGCGCCCGCGCCCGGTGAGCAGCGCGGCATCCTCGACGCGTTCGATCGAACGGCCGACCCAAGGCCGGTCTTCAGCCGTATTCTGATCGACCGATGATGCGGACTGAACCGCGGCCTCCGCCATTCCGACGCTCCTCTCCATCGCGCTCTCTGACGCGACGTGGAGCAGTTGTCAGAATGTCAGCCATGCGGGCCATACCGCCCGATCTCACGACCTACCAAATCGTCTCATTTCGGAGTGTGCGCCGCAATATCAACTTGCAAGCCGCGAGACGTTGCGAAATTCGCGCGGGCCGACTCCGGCGTGATCGCGGAAGAAGCGGGTGAAATGCGCCGGCTCCGGAAAGCCGAAGCGCTCACTGAGATCAGTGACCGACGTATCCTGGTGGATCACGGCATCAAGCGCCCGCTCCATGCGCACCACATTCAGATAGATCTTGGGCGAAACCCCGAGCGAGGATTCAAACAGACGGAAGAACTGCGCCCGCGACAGCCCTGCGCCCTTCGCGAACTGATCGACATTGGCGTGGGCTCCCTCCTGCGCGCGAATCACTTCCGTCGCGCGCCGGATCCGCCAGTCGCAGGACATCGCGTTCATGCCGCGGATGGAATTGGGAAAGCTCCGCCACGGTGTGAAGCGCTCGATCACCGCGATCATCAGGTCCGAGAGGGTCTGCTCATGGGCACGGACGCAGTCCGGATGCGACATCATGTCGGTGGCAAGATGCATCGTGAGTTGCCGGATCCGCGGCGAGACCTCCCCGGACGGCTGATCGAAGAAACCCGGCGCGCCGCTCGCGGCCCATCCGGGCCGGAACTCCTTCAACCATTCAGGTTCAATATAAAGCGCCAGAATGAGGGTCCGCGGCCGCGCGGGATCGTGAACATAGGCGTGCGGCTTCCAGCCGTCGACGAGCACGGCGCATGTGTCGGTCAGCGGATAGACCCGATCTCCCACCAGGAACTGTGTATCGGCGCCTTCGACCTTCAGCAGGACATGGCAATGCGGATGCGCATGGCGCACCAGCGAACGATCCATATCCAGCAGCGCGACCCTGCCGAAGGCGCCATGAGCGATGCGCAGAGCTGTCGACATCAAGGCCTCCCTTCAGACGTCGTTGTTGCTTCCTTTCCCGTCAGCACAAGTCGAATGATCTGTCAATCCGAGAGGCAGCCACGGCACGCCATCATCGTTGCGGAGCAACATCGCGCGCAGCGAGCGCACGCTCGCGTAATTGCGTCAGCGTTGCAGTGGGCGTAATCGCTTCCGGATCGATCCTGAGCTCCAGTATGGCGGGTTTGCTTTTTTCATCGGCGAAGGCCCGGGCCCGCGCAAATGCCGCAGGAAAGGCATCGGTTTCCAGCACAAGTTCACCATGGCCGCCAAAGGCCCGCGCGAGCGCTGCGAAATCCGGATTGTCCAGCGCCGTCGCATGTACCCGTCCGGGATATTCCTTCTCCTGGTGCATGCGGATCGAGCCGTACATGCTGTTGTTGATGATGATCGCGATGACGCCGAGCCCATGTCGCGCCGCCGTGGCGAGCTCGTTCGCGCTCATCAGAAAGCAGCCGTCGCCCGCAAAGCAGACAGCAGTGCGCTCGGGATGCGCCAGCTTGGCGGCGATTGCCGCCGGCAGGCCATAACCCATCGATCCGGAGGTCGGCGCAAGCTGGGTCCTGAAGCCGCCATAACGGTGAAATTTGTGCACCCAGATGGCATAGTTGCCGGCACCATTCGAGATGATCGCGTCCGCGGGGAGCACCTCGCGCAAATGCAGCATCACTGCGCCGAGATCAACCGGGCCCGGCATTGATCCCGGCGTCTGGTCGGAGACGAATTCGGCACGGCCTGCCGCAACCCAGGCCTTCCGTTGCAGGCTCCTGGTTGCCTGCGATCCGTCGGACGGCTGCAGTCGCGCGACGGCCGCGGCAAACTCCGGCATGCCAGCGTTGACCAGGAGATCGGCTTGATAGACACGGCCGAGCTCGTTCGGATCGGCATGCACGTGAACGAAGCGCTGCGACGGCCGGGGCACTTCGAACAAGGTGTATCCGGACGTCGTCGTCTCGCCGAGCCGTCCGCCGATCGCGATGATGAGATCAGCGCTGCGAATGCGCCGGACCAATGCTGCACTCGGTCCAAGCCCGGCGTGGCCGATGTAGTTTGGATGGCGGTTATCCAAAATATCCTGCCGCCGGAAGCCCGCGACAACGGGCAGATCGAACAGCTCGATGAAGGTCTTGAGGTCCTCGCAGGCTCGCGCGTTCCACCCGCCGCCGCCGACAATAACAAGCGGCCGCTCCGCATCCGCTACCATCTCGACGAGCCGCGAGAGCTGATCAGCACTCGGATGCGCCGCAGCCCGCCGATACGGCCTTGCATCCGCAGCCACGACCTCCTCGGCCAGCATATCCTCCGGCAGCGAGACCACGACCGGACCCGGGCGTCCCGAGACCGCGACATGAAAAGCGCGGCTGACCAATTCCGGAATGCGTTCGGCGCGATCGATCTCCACGACCCACTTCGCCATGCCGCCGAACATCTGGCGGAAATCGACTTCCTGCCACGCTTCGCGTCCCAGCATGCCGCGGGCAACCTGCCCGATGAACAGGATCATCGGCGTCGAATCCTGCGAAGCCGTATGCACGCCGATCGCGGCGTGGCTTGCGCCGGGCCCTCGTGTCACGAAGCAGATACCGGGCTGCCCGGTCAGCTTTCCATAGGCCTCGGCCATGTGAGCCGCGCCAGCCTCATGACGCGTCACGACGGTCCGGATCGCGTTGCCGTCACCGGCCAGCGCATCGATTGCGGCCAGAAAGCTTTCCCCCGGCAGGCAGAATACCGTGTCGACGCCGTGGATCTTCAGCGTATCGATGAGGATTTCGCCACCGCTGCGCGGGCCTGAGGTCGTCAACATCGATCGTTGCTCACCCGACGATTGCTTGATGACAGAGAGCTGGCCATCGATCATGCCCTTCGTTTCCAGGGAATGAGACGATGTTCGATCTCATCGAGCACGATCGAGAACAGGAATCCGAGCACCGCGATCACGAGAAGCCCGACATACATCGTATCGACCGTCAGCACCTGCCAGGCATTCCAAATCATGTAGCCGACGCCGTCATTGGCGGCGACCATCTCGGAAATCGCGATCAGGATCAGCCCCATGCCGACCGCCAGTTTGACACCGGCCATGATCGAGGGCAACGCTCCGGGCAGGGCGATGGTCCGAAACACCTGCCACCGGTTGGCCCGGTAATTATGCCCGACATCGAGATAGATCTTGTCGATGTTGGCGACACCGACCACCGTATTGATGATGATCGGGTAGAACGCGCCCAGCGCGACCATGACCACCTTCGACATTTCGCCGAGACCGAAGATCAAGAGCACCAGCGGGAGGATGGCGCTCTTCGGGATCGGATAGGTGGCCGAGATCAAGGGATCGATCGCCGCACGCAGCGGCCGCGATATGCCCATGGCAAGACCAAGGAACAACGCGGGCACGCCGCCGAGCAGCATGCCGAGCGCGAGGCGTTTGAGACTTGCGAGGACATTGGCGCCAAGCTCGCCGGAAGCGACCAACGCGGCAAACTGATGAACGATGGCCGATGGCGGCGGAAAGAAGCGCGCATCGAGAAGCCCAAATCGCGCCGCGAGCTCCCAGAGGCCCAACAGCACGATGGGCGTGAGGACACCGACTACCCTGTCACGGCCTTTGACCTCGGCGCTCATGCCTTCTCTCCTTCCGCGTTTTGACGCGCGCGCTGTACCTCCTCGCGCAATTGCTCCCAGATATGGAACACGAGATCGCCATAGGAAGGTTTTTGCCGGAGTTCCAGCACATTCCGCGGACGCGGAAACGGCACATCGAGCACGGCCTTGGCGCGCCCGGGATTGGCGGTCATGATCATGATGCGGTCACCGAGCGTGACTGCTTCGTCCACGCTGTGGGTGATGAACACGACCGTCTTCTTGGTCGCTTCCCAGATCCGCAGCAATTCCTCATGAAGCAGCAGCTTGTTCTGCTCGTCCAGCGCCGAGAACGGTTCGTCCATGAACAGGATTTCCGGATCATTCGCGAAGGCTCGCACGATCGACACACGCTGACGCATGCCACCCGATAGCTGGTTGGGATAGCGGTCGCGAAACCGCCACAGGCCGATCCGTTCGAGCCACGTGCGGACCGTGTCGGACACCTGCGCCTCAGGGACACGCCGCATACGCAGGCCGTAGGCGGCATTATCGAACACCGTCATCCAGGGGAACAGCGAGTCGCCCTGGAAGATCATGGAATTGACCGGGCGTTTCTCATCGGTCCTGTTGACGGCGACGGTGCCTGAACTCTGAGTATCGAGCCCGGCAAGGATGCGCAGCAGTGTGGTCTTGCCACAGCCGCTCGGGCCGACGATCACGAAAAACTGCCCTTGCGGAATATCGATGGTGATGCCGTCGAGGGCTACGAAACCCGACGATCCGAAATATTTGCTGACACCCGAAAGGGACAGTTGCGGCGTCGACGGCACCAGTTCCGGCCGCCCTTGCTTATTCAACACGTTCGCAATAGCCATGACGTATCCTTCTTTGCCGTCAGTTTTCGGCAGGCTTGTAGGAGCCGAGCTTCTGCACCGCCTTGTCAGCAAACGAGGCGTCGACAACGTCCTCGACTTTGCCCGGCCGCTCCAGATAGCCATTGTCGGCAAAGAACTTCAGATCGTCCGCCATGCTCTTCACGTTAACCTTGCCATCCGGATCAATCCCGTTCGGCACCATCTTCTTAAACAGCTCCGGATCCTTCAGGCCGGTGCTTTTCATGATGGTCTGAATCACCTGGTCGACGCCCTTGCCCGTGAATTTTCCGCCAGCGGTGGCATCGTTGTAGATGCGCGCCGCCTTGAGGTAGGCGACCATGAACCGCTCGGCGACGGCCGGACGCTTGGCGATGAAGTCACCGCCATAGAGCAGCACGGCAACCTGCTGATCCGGATAGCCATCCGCCACGAACTTCACGGCGACGCCGCTATTGATCGCCTGCGTGACCGACGGCTCCGTCGTGATCGCCGCGTCGATTGCACCGGTGGTGAAGGCTGCGATCTGCTGGGGATAGTTGATATAGTTGTGCGTAACGTCCTTGTAGGTCAGCCCTGCACCACCAAGGATGTGGCTGAGCTTTGCATTGGTCGCGGCTCCCGGACCAACCTCGCCGAATTTCATTCCTTTCAGGTCTGCAACGGTCTTGACGGTGCCGTTGTCGACCAGCGCCTTGCGGACGAGCAGCGGCATGTAATCGTAAGAGCGTGGCGTCGAGCCCTTATCGGCTACCACCTTCACATTGATGCCGCGCGCCACCGCATTGTAGAGCCCTGCGGAAGATGCGCCTGCGCCAACGTCGATCTGGCCCGCACCGAGCGGCGCGATCATCTTCGGTCCGGAATCGAAGCTGACCAGGGTGACGTTGAGATTCTGTTCGGCAAAGAACCCGCGTTCGGCGGCAAGGTGAAAGACAACATCGCTGACCACGTTGTTGATGGCGACCTTGACGTCATCGGCCGCTTTCGCCCACGTGGGCACCAAGCTCGATGCCGCCACAGCACTGAAAACCAAACTCGCACGGATCATCCTAGAGAGCATCAATCACCTCCCAATGTTACCTGCGACCGCTCTCTTGCGGGCGCGCTGCGTTGTTAACGTGTTCGGATCAGCCCCTTGCCTATCGCGCTCGTGCAAGAACGCGGGAGAAGGCGGCATCCGGATCTTTTTGCAAGGCCGTCGCAAGGTCGACCTCTTCTTCGCCCTTGACATGGATGCGCTTGAAATCGAGTTCGGGCGCATCGACCGGCACGGTCGCGTCGAGCCCCATCTTGGCGCTGATCCCTTTGTCGGTTGTCGGATCGAGCTTGGAGCCGAGCGCGCCGGACACGACCAGGAGATCGCGGTCGGCCTGGAAGCGGGTGGCGACCGCCCATTCGATCTCCTCGGAATCACCAATGTCGACATCCTTGTCGACGACTATGACCTGCTTGATGTCATAGTGAGCGCCGAAGGCAGCCATGATGATGTTCTTCGGCTCGCCGTCGGCAATCTTGTCGATCTTGACGGCAAGATGGTACCGACAGGTGCCACCCCGGGTGAGACGTACATCGAGCACGTTCGGGAAACTGCGCCGCAGATGCTGCACCAGCGTCGCCTCGCGCGGTACGCCGCCGAGAATGAGATGCTCGTAACCACCGCCGACGATGGTATGGTAGATTGGCTGAGCGCGGTGAGTGACCATGTCGACCTCGATCACCTCGCGATCCGCACGCGGCCCGTAGTACTGGGGAAATTCGCCGAACGGCCCCTCTGGCTCCCGCACGCGGGGAAGAATTCGTCCCTCGATCACGATCTCCGCATGGGCGGGAACGCGGACCGAGTTGGTCTTGCATTTCACGACATCGACGGGGTGACCGAGCAGCGCGCCGGCAATCGCCATCTCGTCCTCGTCCAGCGCAGCAATCGCCTGCGACGCCAGGAGCAGGGCCGGATGAACCCCAATGACGATGGCGATTTCGAGTGCCTCACCAGCTTCCTCAGCCATGCGGAAATAGGACAGCGTGTGCCGTGGCAACAACAGAACGCCGATCCGGTTCGGACCGCTGATCTGGCAGCGGTGGATCGAGACGTTCTGAATGCCGTTGCGCGGATTGCGCGCTATCAACAGCCCCGCCGTGATGTAGGGGCCGCTGTCGCGCTCGTTATGTTTCGGGATCGGCAGCTGCCGGAGGAGATCGACCTCGTTGTGGACAACCTCCTGCACCGGCCCGCTTGCCACTTCACGGCTCGGCAGCGGATTGCGCGCCGCCGCGAGGAAACGCGTCAGCAATTGCTCCTCGCTGACGCCGATGGAATCGGCGACCCAGTCGCGAGCCGCGAACAGATTTGAGACCACCGGAATGTCGTGCCCGCCGGGCTTTGGAAACAACACCGCGCGGTCACGCTCCAGCCCTTTCGAAACGGCAGCGAGCTCATCGGCAAGCCCTACTCCCTCGCGAGCAACCGCGAGTTTGCCGCGCTCGGCGAGGTGAGCGAGCCATGATCGCAAGTCTTTCGGCGCCTCCGCCGCAGCGGCTCTGGCCAGGTTCTCGGTCCGCATATGGCGATCCTTTCCGTGGTCTTCTTCAAGCATAGGGAGCAATTTTTCGCGGCGAACGACGCTTCAACGCCTCGTCCTCGCCCCAGCGGCGCACCACGCCGATGTCGATGTCGAACAGGTCGAGCACGCGCCCGACCGTATGCTCGACCATGTCGTCCAGGCTGTCGGGCTTGGCATAGAACGCCGGCACCGGCGGCGCGATGATCGCTCCCATCTCTGAAAGCGCGGTCATGGTACGCAGGTGGCCGGTGTGCAGCGGCGTCTCGCGCACCATCAACACCAGCCGGCGACGCTCCTTGAGCACAACGTCGGCGGCCCTGGTCAGGAGCGTGGTGGTGACGCCGGACGCGATCTCCGACATTGATCGCATCGAACAGGGCGCGATGATCATGCCCGCCGTGCGGAACGAGCCACTGGAGATCGAAGCCGCCATGTCGTCGATGGCGTGGCTGAAATCGGCCAGCACCTTCACCTCGGCGATCTTCAGGTCGGTTTCATAGGCGAAGGTCTGCTCCGCCGTCTTCGACATCACCAGGTGCGTTTCGACACCGGCGTTGCGGAGCAATTGCAGCAAGCGCACGCCGTAGACGACGCCGGAGGCTCCGGAGATGCCGATAATCAGCCGTGAGGGCGTCCGATCCTGCATGACGTTTCGCTTCTGCTCCCTGCTGCCGCGACGCAAGTGACGCCAGGCGTCGCGGCCATCGAAATGAATGTTGTTTGCCTGGGCGGTGCGGTGCCCCGATTTCGGGCTGCAGGCGCGTCAAGCTGTTTGAACGGACAGTAGAGGCAAGCTAAGATCAGTACAAATAATGATTGATGATAAACTCAATCATCCAAAATGATGCCTAGCGGCAGCCTACAGCACCGGCGCGTCGTCGAGGACAGGAAGGAAAAAACCAATGGAACTCAGGCAGATGCAATACTTCCTTTGCCTGGCGGAAGAGAGGAACGTGACCCGCGCAGCCCGCCAGCTCAACATCGTACAGCCGGCACTCAGCATGCAGATCGCCAAACTTGAGGCCGAGCTTGGCCAAAAGCTGTTCGAGCGGAGCATCAACGGAATGACGCTGACGGTCGCCGGCGAAGCGTTCTCCCGGCTCGTGTTTCCCATCGTGCGCGACGTCGAATATGCCAAGCAGGAAATGGCGCGGCTCAACGGCCGTATTTCCGGCCGGGTGTCGGTCGGACTGATTACCTCGGTGGCGCAGAGCACGATGGCGAGTTCGTCCGCAACCGTTGCGCATCTCTATCCGGAAATCACGCTCTCGGCCTGCGAGGGATACACGGAAACCTTGACCGACTGGGTGAATTCCGGGCAACTCGACTTTGCGCTGATCAACGTGCCGCGCCGGCGGGTTTCGCTCGCCACGCACCACGTAATGGACGAAGAGATGGTGTTCGCCTGCCGAAAGGATGCGCCGATCAAGCCACCGACGAACCTGCGTTTCGGGCATCTCGCCGAGTTCGACCTGGTCATGCCATCGAAACGGCACGGCCTGCGCATGATCCTCGAGGAGCACGCCACCACGGCCGGCATCGAATTGAAGCCGAGGCTGGAGCTCGACACGCTACCCGCGGTGTGCGACGTGATCGCCACCACCAATCTCGTGACCGTGCTGCCCACGATTGCACTTCAACAGTCGCTTGCGGACGGCAGGGTGAGAGCGCACCGCTTCGCCGAACCGCGCATCGTCCGATCGATCGCCTGGGTTCATCATCCGCGCCGAATGGTGTCCGCCGCCGCCAGAGCCGTGCTGGACATCATTCGCCACGACCTGCTCGAGGCCGCGACATCGGCAAGCAACTATGTGCAGCCGGCTTCGGGAGATACGGCAAGGCGCCGGGCTGTACGGCGCGCCAAGTCGCGGTAGCCATCCTGCCGGCAATCATCAGAAGCTATCGCGGTCATCATCTCTAATTATTTGCGGTGATGACGATACGCATCCTATGAGAAGCGGGGGTCACGCAACCAAGGACGCTTTCTCATGACCGGCGATCTTCGCCGCTCCTCACCGCGCGCGCAAGCCTGGGGTGCCGGCAGCGGAACAAGCCCCGAGGCTCGCTTGCGTCAGCGTTTGCCCACGCTGGATGACATCGAGCGCCGCGCCCGTCGCCGCATCCCGCGCTTTGCCTTCGATTTTCTCGAGGGCGGAACGGGTGACGATCTGAACACCCGGCGCAATCGACTGGCGCTCGATGCGGTGGAGCTGGTCCCCCGCTACGGCAAGCCTGGTCCCGTGAGCACTGAGGTTGAGCTGTTCGGCGTCCGTTGCGCGGCGCCGATCGGCATCTCTCCTGTGGGAGTCGACGGCATCATCTGGCCCGGCGCCACGCGGATGTTCGCAGGCGCAGCCGGCAAGGCAAGGATTCCCTACATTGCCGGCACGCTCGCCACCGCCACGATCGAGGATGTCGCCGAGCTTGCCGGTCCCTATGCCTGGTTTCAGCTCTACGGACTGCCCGCCGACGACCACGCCGTCACCTTCGATCTGATCAAGCGGGCGGGCGCGGCCGGCGTGCGGGTGCTGGCGGCGACGCTGGATGCGCCGGTTCGCTCCAAGCGTCCTCGTGATCTGCGCAACGGCCTGGTGGTCCCATTCCGTCCCACGCCAAGAACCATCCTGGACGTGGCTCTGTCGCCGCCGTGGCTGCTTGCGCTCGCCACGGCGGGCACGCCCTCCTTTCGCAACATGGAGCGTTACGTCGAAAAGCCGGCAACGCTGGCGAACACCGCCGGCTTTGTACAGAGCCAGATCAAGGGCACGTTTTCCTGGGATGTCATCAAGCGGATGCGGGATGCCTGGTCAGGCGCGCTGATCGTGAAAGGTGTCATGCATCCCGAGGATGCCGAACAGGCGCTTGCAGCGGGAGTGGATGGCATCCTGGTCTCCAATCATGGGGGTCGCCAGTTCGATGCTGCGCCTGCTGCGATCGACGTCCTGCCCGCTATCGCTGCAAGGGTCGGGACCAGAGCCACCATCCTGTTCGATAGCGGCATACGATCGGGCCTTGACGTCGCGCGCGCCATCGCGCTCGGCGCCAGCGGTACATTTGCGGGGCGCGCATTCCTGCTCGGGCTCGGCGGACTCGGGGAAAGAGGCACAGCCTATGTCGCCGGACTCTTGAAGGAAGAGCTGGAGACCGCGATGGGACAGCTCGGCGCACCATCGCTCGACGCGCTCGCGCAACTCACTCGCCGCCACCGCGGCGCCTTTGACTTTACCTGACTGAAGGGGAGACGGCGTTGTGCACATCATCGCGACGGGAGACATGCTGACGAACGACCTTGGCGACCGACTGCGCGCAATTCTTGGGCCCCAAGGCCTGGCCGAGCCGAATGCTGAGTTCGAGCGCTATTGTGTTTCTTTCGACGGCGCGTTCCGGGGACCCGCGCAATATATCGCGCGCCCCTCCTCCACCGCCCAAGTTTCTGCCGTCGTGACCGCATGCCGAAAGGCAGGCATTTCGATGGTGCCTCAGGGCGGCAACACCGGCCTGGCGGGCGGTGCTCAGCCAATCGATCCCCGCAGCGTGATCATTTCGCTGGAGCGGATGCGCGCCCTGCGCGCGGTCGACGCGCAGAACGACACCATTACCGTCGAGGCAGGGATGACGCTCGCAGAGGTGCAGAGACATGCAGCCGATGTCGACCGGCTGTTTCCGCTCAGCCTCGCCTCCGAAGGATCCTGCCAGATCGGCGGCAACCTTTCGACCAACGCGGGAGGAACGCAGGTCCTGCGCTACGGCAACATGCGCGCTCTGACGCTCGGGCTCGAAGTCGTACTTCCCGACGGCAGCATGTGGAGCGGGCTGCGTGGCTTGCGCAAGGACTCGACCGGCTACGATCTCAAACAGCTCTTTATCGGAGCCGAGGGCACGCTCGGCATCATCACGGCCGCCACGCTGCGGCTGTTTCCGAGACCGCGAGACATCGTCACGGCTTTCGTTGCTGTCCCGACGCCGGCGGCGGCACTTGATCTCCTCCACCTCGCCCGCAGCCACGTCGGCGAGAGCCTGAGCGCGTTTGAGCTGATGCGGCGCGAATGCATGAAGTGGGTCTTGGTGGCATTGCCGGGACAAACCTCACCCTTTGCCGAGGAGCATCCATGGTATGTGCTCATCGAGGCTGCCGGCCGGGGCGAGCCGGGTTCGCTGCGTGATCCGATCGAGCAAATGCTGTCCGAGGCGCTGGAAAAAGGCCTGGTGATCGACGGCGTGCTTGCGGATTCGGAGGCGCAGCGCCGCCGTCTCTGGGCCCTTCGCGAAGGCCAGGCCGAAGCACAGAAAGCGGGTGGCGCCGGCATCAAGCACGACGTCTCGGTCCCGGTGTCGCAGGTGCCTGAGTTCATCGCGCGTGCCGACGCTGCGCTGGCGGACGCAATCCCGGGCATCCGTCCCTTTGCGTTCGGCCATCTCGGCGACGGCAATATTCATTATAATCCGATGCCGCCGGAGGGCATTAGCTCCAGTCAGTTCAATGAACGTCGGAGCGAAATCAACCGGATTGTGCACGACATCGTCGCCGATCTCGGCGGTTCGATCAGCGCAGAACACGGCGTGGGCCAACTCCGTCGATCGGAGATGCTGCGCTACAAATCACCAGCAGAGCTGAGCGCGCTGAGGCTCCTGAAGCAAGCCTTCGATCCCCACAATCTCATGAATCCTGGCAAAGTCATCGCCTAAGCCTGCCGACGCGACGATTGGCTTTGCGTTTGCTCGATCGATCCATATCGATGCGAATGAAGTCGCCGCGATAGGTCACTTCGCCGAGGTAAATGACGCGATCGCTAGCGGTGTTGAAGACCCGCCGCGCCTCCGCGACCGGAGAACCAAGCAGAATTTCAAGAAGCTTGGATGCTTCGAGATCGGCTGTACCGATACTCCGACAACACGACTACGAACTGGCTGCAGCAATCCACCGATTTCTTCATGGCGAACGCCGGCATCAAGGATTTCACCCCGGCCAACAAATATTTCGACCCGAGCCTTTACCTCAAGACGATTGCGTAGATGGCCATTAGCCCAAGCCCGCTTGAGGCCGGCGGGCCGCGGCGGAGCCGGCGATCAATAACGACCGCCATTGCTCTTTTGTTGCGTGAGCCATTCCGACAACGTTCTCGGTGTCGATCCTGAAGTCTTGCGATCGAATTGGCTTCGTGATGCCTTGGGAACGTTCCGGATACCCTTGTCCGAAGGTTTTCGCAAAAGCTCTGCAGACTGCGTCTCCATGACGGCCTCTGAAGCAGCGGCTAATCGCGCGGCAGCCTCCTTTTCGAGGCGCATTTTTTTCAATCGCGCCATCTTGTCGCGCTCTGCTTCTGCTTCGGCGCTGTCCGACAAAAGCGTCTTTTGGTGCACGATCTCAGCCGAGACCAGGACCCCGATCACAGTTCCTTCGCCAAGAGCCTTGCAGGCTTCGAACCGATGCAGTCCCTCGACCAGAACGAACCGGCCTTCGTCGGGCCGAACGAGAATGGGGACTTGTTGTCCGATTTCTAAAATACTTTCCGCGATTTCTTGAACGAGCTCAGGCTTGAGTGCTTTCTTCCTCTTCACGGGAATGTAAATCTTGTCGATTGGGAAGCTTTCCGGCTTGGACATAGCTTCTACTCCGCAGTGACTGAGCTCAATTACCGAACCACCTGGCGGCGGTGGCAAGATTTTAGGGATGAAGCGCTCTACCGCCAAGGCAATTTCCGCGCGTCCCTCGCGCGACACCGGTCGGACGACCGCCCCTTTTTTGGGTCCAGTTTCCTATCGGCTGAGGAATCAAAACTGGTGGTGCCACGAACGAGAAGGCCCTGCTTCTAATTTGATTAGCCGATCGCATCCTTACGCTTGCGAAACTCGACCGCGTGATCGCACGCGGCGATCTCAGAGCAAGGAAAACACGGCCACTCGGTGGTGGTGATGAGAAGCGAGATCGCGCGCTACATCGAGCAATGGTCCGACGTGAAACCGCGCACTGAAGGGGTACGCAGTGATTGAGGTTTCAGCCGACTTAAACAGCGAGGGCGAGCGCTTTTCGAGTTTCTGAGGTTCGACTTCGTCAACGGAATCGATCTTCGGATATTCCGAACCGGTAAGCCATTTATTTTACTGATGTTTTTTGACCTGGCTGGGGCGGGAGGGATCGAACCTCCGAATGGCGGAATCAAAATCCGCTGAATATCTCAATATTATCAAAGAGATTTCTGAACTTTCCCTCTCCGTTCGCCCCTTGACGATATTGGAGAGTTTCCTGCGTTCGGAATGATGTGTTTTGCGCGCACAGGTCTGTGTCCATCCCACGACACGCGCTCAAACGATAGCGGCCCTTCCGGCAGGACAGGCACTTGAGCGAGGCCGCGAGCTTCCAAAGCGGCGTGTCCCGCGGCCGCCGGATGGCGTCCAGCGGTAGGGCTGCCCTGGTCTTGCACTCGACCTCCAGCCAGCCGAGCCCGCCGTTGATGCACCGGCCGATGGTCGGGGACGACTGGGCGGGGCCGCCGTAGCCCTCCTAGGCACGGACGAGGCATCGGCCCTCCGCACGTCCGCCCACCCCGAGACGGCCCTCTGAGCGGCCTCCCGAGGCCGCTCAGCGCGTATGCCGGCGCCCATGCGAGGGCTAATCACTCTTCGAGCGGCTCGGCTACCATCTCTCGGTCGGAGGAAGTACGATTGCGGGGCGCAAATGGCGATGGGGCGTGCTGCGTCATGACGTACAAGCCGGAAGCAAGACCAAACATGGATCGCAGGAAATTTATAAAGAGAGCCTCGGGACTGATTATTGCGGGTCCCTGCGTTATTCGTCCATCAGCGGCGGCCGCGCCGCCACCGTCTGAAATCACGATCCCGATGTCACTCAGCGACGCGAGGTTCGCCGGCAATGTTCCAGGACCCGGCGGTCCATTCTCGTCTGGTACGCAAGCCAACAAAGATTGGATCGACAGTCCCAATTACAAGAATGGCGATGCGTGCTTTGCGATCCAATCGAGCGGCTCTCTTGTAAGCAACTTTGTCCAGTGCCGAATCGATTGGCGTGAAGGTCCCCGCCAGAACGGCGGCGGTATCACGAATATGGACCAGTGCTTCTTTAATTGTGTCGCCAAGGTCGGCGATCACTCTGACGCGTTCCAAGCGTACCCGTACCTGGGAGACAACGCGACGGTCAACTTCACCAATTGTAGCTTCAAGTGCTACAATGATAATGAGCCTCAACCTGGCTTTGTCAGTTCAGATTGTATGCAGTGGGCTGATAATTTCTCGGGAACTGTAACTTACAACAACTGCATTTTCTGGAACGGCGATCGCACTGTTTTCATCTTCGCAAGTCCTGGCACGACGACCAATGTCGCGTTCACCAATTGCTATTTCGCCACTCCGGGTGGAGCCCCTGGCTTCCATATAGCCGCCGTCAGAACTGGAGTGCTCAACGTTCTGGCATGGAGCAATGTGCGCCTCGCGAGAGTGGTCGGCACGACCATCATTCCGGGTGCATTGATACGTTCGCCATAACGGCGGGGGTGCCGTCGGTATGAATTTCGGAGAGGGTGGCGACGCTCTCGCCGCGCCTTTCCACGTCAATCCACAAGCCCTGGAGTCGCCTCGGGCGCGATTTTGATATCCGAACGCAGCGAATACATGCGGATGGAAGAACCGGCGCGGCCTCTGGGAAGCTCAACCTCGCATTCGGAAATGCGATCCGGGCCACATCTAATTAACAAACATGCCAAATCGAGGTAACCCACGCACTTCACCGAGCGGGTTCTACCGCCACCTCCGCCCCGAGCTCCACAAGGACAAGAAACCCGATGAACTCCGCGGACGACCTTCCTATCTCGGTCGGTCTAATTGCGTTGGCGGCATTGCTGACGATCGCCTTAATCGTGAATCTCGTTGCTGGGTCATGAGAGCTGGCGCAGCCGAGCGCAAGCCAACAGCTAGGAGCCGACGGGCGTCAGGGATGGCTGGTCCCGCCGTGGCCTTCCATGCGCAACGACCAAGCTTCCGCCTCCGCGCGGTCCGCGCCCTAATGCCCTTCTGGGCGGCTTCCCGGTCCGCCTGGGTGTGGATACAGGCGATACGATGGCGCGTGGATAAATACGCCCTGCAACTAGCGCCGGCTGAGGTTCGCCAACACACTCTGAAAGGAGCCCGCCAGCGTGAACTGGCGGTTTTGAATTCATCCGACCCTTAGATTTTCAGCGGACGTCTTGCCCCTGTTGGTCATCTCTTCGTAGCTGACCTTGGTCCCCTCATTGAGGCCGCTCAGNCCCGCTTTTTCCACGGCCGAGATGTGGACGAAGACATCCTTGCCGCCCTTGTCAGGTTGAATAAATCCATAACCTTTGGTTGCATTGAACCACTTCACAATACCCGTTGCCACGCCGGCACTCCATTTTTGAACCAATGGCGGTAATTTAGTGCGGCCCGACGGTT
>NZ_AXAP01000033.1 GCF_000472865.1 Bradyrhizobium elkanii WSM2783
CGTTCTTTCATCACCAACCTGACCAACGGCGCCAAGGTGAAGGCCGGCGGCCCGACAATTGTCAAAGGCATCGCCTTCGATGGCGGAACTGGTATCAAGGACGTCAGCCTGTCGCCCGANGGCGGCAAGACCTGGCAGGCGGCCAAGCTCGGCAAGGACCTTGGCAAGTATTCGTTCCGTGAATGGCAGCTCTCGGTCCGGTTGCCGCCCGGCGCGCATGACCTCAAGGTTCGNGCCACCAACCAGGCCGGGCAGACACAGCCCGAAACCGCAACATGGAATCCNCCCGGCTACATGCGCAACGTGATTGAAACAACGTCTGTTACAGCAGCCTGAGGAGCCTGGTCATGACCTTGCACNGGANTGCGTTGAGAGCAGTATCGATGATGGCGAGTGTTGCTGCGATCGCTGGCATCNGCGTCGCAGTTCGGGCNAAACCGGTCTCTTACGAGCTCCCTCCGGAAACCGCCGCGTTCAAGCCGGGGCCAAACCTTGAGGTGGTGCAAGGCAATTGCACCGCGTGTCATTCGGCCGACTACATCAAAACTCAGCCACAGGGCCCAAAGTTCAAGAAGGATTTCTGGCAGGCCGAGGTCATGAAGATGATCAAGGTGTACGGCGCACCGATCGACGAAGCGGACGTCGGCAAGATCGTCGAGTATCTTTCGCAGACGTATTAAAGCGACCGCCGGTCTATCCGGCCGAACTGGTCCAGCGCTGCCTCGGGGCCTCATGGGCGGATCTCGGGACGGCTTTGAGGCGCTATATGGTTCAGTCGGGCTGTGTGTACCGAAAACTTAAGCTCTGGCGTAGTGGTGATGAGGTCCGCCCAGGATGGGGCGTGAACTGATCGCACCGGTTCGCCGAACCGGGCGAGAAATCGGCGCGTCCTTGTTGAAGGATCGATGCGTTCTGACGTTATTGTAATAGTCGACGTAGGATTGCAGAACCCGACGCAGATGCGCCTCGCCCAAAAAAATGACGTGGTCCAAACACTCGCGGCGGATCGATCCGATCAACCGTTCGGCAACTCCATTCTGTCACGGCGGGGCCGGTGCAGTAGGCCTGTCGCGGATGCCCATGGCGCGCATTCGGCGCGTGACGACGCTGCCATAGATCCGGTCGTGATCCCGGATGAGGTAGCGCGGAGCCTCATCCCAGGGAAATGCCTTCGTGATTTGACGTGCAACCCATTCGGCCGTCGGATGTGCTGTGACGTTGATCCAAACGAGGGTTCTGCGATCGAGCCGGACGATGACGAGAGCATAGAGCAGCTCGAAACCGATCGTTGGAACGACGTACAAGTCCATGGCGGCAATGTCCGGCGCGTGGCTGCGCAAGAACGTCCGCCATCCCTGGCTGGGCGGCCGGCGTCGCCTGATCATGTACTTAGCGACGCTCGACTGCGCGACCTCAAACCCGAGCTTTAGCGGTTCGCCGTGGATGCGCGGCGCGCCCCAAAGCGGATTTTCGATGCTGCTCCGCCGGATCAACACGCGCAGCTCGGTGTCGATCTGCGGTCGGCCTCCCGAAGATCGTGATTTCCAACGCCAGTAGCAGCGAAAACCAGTCCTGTGCCAACGCACGAGGGTCTCGGGCCGGACGATGGAGAGAACGGACGAGATTGATGGAAACCAGCGATACAGCTGGACAAAGAACCAGCGATCATGGTTCGTGAGCCGGACGCGACCCTGCAGCCTCCGCCGCAAGACCATCAACTGATGTCGAAGCGCCGCGTTCTCAGCTTAAAGCTGCAACCTCGACTTGAACGGCGAGGTACGACGGCCCGCACGAAACAAAGGAGCCCGATTATCCCGCCAACTTGGCCGAATCCGTCACATCATCAACTCGGACAAGGTTTTCGGTACACACAGGGATGCGGCCCTTACAAAAATAATGCGCGTCTTTGGAACGAGCAAAGGGCGGTGGCGTTAAGGCGCGGAATCCGTGCGATATTCCGTGGGGTTAAAAAACTCCCACAGCAAAACTGATACTGCGGCGATCTACGCCCGGTGCATCGTGTAGTCGGAGGCGGACGTCAACCGGTCGACGGAGCCCAATCCATGGCCGAACAGCGGATGACGACCATAGTTCTCGTGCATGGCGCATTCGCTGAGTCGCTGTCCAACTGGAAATCTGTCCTCGAATTGCTGCTCGCCAAGGGATACAANGTGGTCGCAGCCCCGAACCCATTGCGCGGGGTGAGCAACGATGCCGCCTACGTATCTTCCTTTCTCAATACGATTGACGGCCCTATCATTCTCGTCGGTCATTCCTACGGCGGCGCGGTCATCACCAACGCGGCCAACGGCAACCAACGGGTGAAAGCGCTCGTGTATGTGGCGGCCTTTGCGCCGGATACAGGAGAGAGCGTGGCCACGCTGTTGCGCCGCTTTCCCGGCAGCACCGTCGAGGCGAACACGGCGGACCCTATTCTGCTGCCGGACGGTACCCGGGACCTGTACTTTCAACCTGACAAGTTCAGAGCACAATATGCGGCTGACCTCTCCGAAACTGAAGCGAGGCTGCTGGCCCTGACACAGCGCCCGATGGCGGAACGCGCCATGACGGAGGTGTCCCATGGCGCCGCCTGGAAAGCGATCCCCTCTTGGTTCATCTTTGGAACGCTCGACAACAGCATTCCCGCTAACCTGCTGGTATTTATGGCCGAACGCGCCGGATCGAAGAAGACTGTCACGATTGAAGGTGCCTCACACGCAGTCATGATGTCGCACGCCGACGCCGTTGTGGGGCTAGTTGAACAGGCTGCATCAGCTGTTCGAGGAGACAGCTGCAGTGCTTCTCCATAACGAGAGGGGCTTCGGCCACATCCGGCCCAATAAGCACCATCTCCGGCTAGAGAGGGAGAACGCCATGAAGATTCAGACCACTCTTACCTGGGCGGCGCTCGCATTAGTGGTCGACGGATCCGCCTTGGCACAAAATGGTCAGGCACCGAAACGGGTCACGCCTAAAGTCGATGAAGCGATTCCAAACGCGATCGATGAGGATTCGGGATAAGAGTTCCCGAGAGCAAATTGGCGCGCAACGCAGCTCAGGTCGTTTGCCATACCGAAGGCGACTTGCTGTTTCAGCATTCCATGCGCGTTTACTATTCGGCTGCCCTGGCAGGAAAACGCAAGGGTCTGACCTTTGACCCGGAACTTCTCTACGTAGCGGCCATGTTCCATGATAATGTTCCATGATTATGGCTTGACGGCAGGTTATGGGGCAGGTCACCTGCGCTATGAAGTCGATGGCGCGAACGCCGCGCGCGATTTTTTGCGGAGTCACGGCGTTCCGGAAGCTGATGACCAGAGAGTCTGGCTTGCGATCGCACTGCATACCACAAATGGAATTTCTCCGCATCTGTACCCAATCGCTTTACTTCTTACCGAAGGAGCCAACATGGATCTTGTCGGCGCCGGCTATGAGGACTTCACCGCAGCGCAGCGGAGCGCTGTCGAGGCAGCCTATCCGCGTCCACCACAATTCGCGGAAGGTTTCCTCCAAGCCCTTTACGACAGCCTCAAGCACCGTCCTGAGACCACCCAAGGCACCGGTTTGGCTGATGTGATGGCCTACAAGGACCCTAGTTTCCGTCGTAGGAACTTCAGCGACCTGATGCGGAAGTCGCGCTGAGCTACTGGAGAATTGCCGAAGGGCCCCGTCAGCGGTCGGTACTCCAACACGGAGCGGTTTCAGTTCGAAGAGGGCTCGGAGTTTCACACGGCGAGATGCTGACAAATCCCACGAGGCGAGCACTTCGCGGCCAATCTACAGCCCGAAGTTGGCGGGAAGTTCCGACGATTATGGTTCGCGCGCTCGCCTGACGTGCGAGCTCGGTCGGACTTCTCCCGGCCAATAATCGCCTTCCTCAATCTTGATTGGCAGCTTTACACAACCAGCCCCGCCTGGAGGAGGTGCATCCAGAGCATATCCCGCGCGTTGACGGAATCCGTGTTGTCGCTGGGATACCCCGTCGAATTCGAGGACGTCCGCGCCGTAGTTCGCGCTTAGGCCCGAGATCCATTTTTGTAGCCGGTGATAAGTCCGAACGAGCGGACCACCTATCATGTCGAACCTATCCTCGCAGCACGGCCCTTGGAGGGCTATCGGCTGCGGGCGGATTGGCTGCGACGGCGCTCGACCAAAGCAATTCCCGCGGTGCAAGCTGAGAAGCGCTAGTGGATTTGAATCTGGCGGCCTCGACGGTACACGACGTTTGTATGTTCTTGGTGCTTTTCGAACCACAGCGAGGGCATTTATCCGGGCCAGGGGACGCAGCAAGGAGAACGCTGTCATGAAAATGCGATCTATGATGGGTGAAGCCGTTGCACCTGTGCCGTTACCATTACAAATCCCGCCGCTGTCCACGGCGTCGGCGAAACCGTGACGCCGCAGGCGATGGCGGATGTGTGGAGGACGCAGTCCACAATGCCAGGCCTTCGATTCCCGGCTTCGGCTCTCCGGCAAGCCAAATCGCATCGGTTCAGCCCCGATCGCATCGCGCGTGTGGGCGGAGGCGATGAACCACACGCACTTCGTTGTCAAAGCGGGCGCGTCCAGCTACCGCAGGACTGTTCGACGTCCACATCAACTTGCCGGCAACCGTTTCATCCGGTTTCGCCGCAGTGTTCGCCGCCCTCATAGCAACCCGCATGCCCGGCATCGAAGCCAGGTGCCGGTGCCACTGAGCCGGGAGTACGCAGTCCTGAACTTCTCGCTGGTGAGTGTTTCGCGCGGTTGAGTTGCACCGACCAATTCGCAGGATGGCCAATGCGTCCGCATCCTGGCTTTCATCGGGATGTCCTCGAATGACAATCTTTTCGCGCCTATTGACGCTTGTTGCGGTCGCATTGTTGCCCGCGATCGCGATCCAGGCGTACAACGAAGTTGAGCTGCGCCGCGCGCGACAGCTCGAAGTACAGAACCAGGCGCTCAACTTGGCACGGCTCGCCGCCAAGGAGCAGCTGCAGATCGTTCAGGGCATTCGGCAAGTGTTAATTGCGTTGTCCGAACTTCCCGCGATCAAGGCGAAGGACAGCAAAGCATGCAATGCGGCGCTGGGAGGGATGAAATCGCGGTTTCCGGCGTTCCTCACTTTCCTGGTTACCGACCAGAATGGCCAACCGTTCTGCGATACAGACCGTGATCGCGAGCCGGTCAATGTCTCCGGGCGGTCCTACTTCGCGGACGCGTTGAAAACCGGTGCGTTTACTGTCGGAGAATTCTCCACCGGTCTTTCAATTCACCGGAAGCTCATTCATTTTGCGCTGCCCTTCTATGGAGATGACGGTCGAATAGGTGGCGTTGTTATCGCACCGCTCGGCCTTGATTGGCTGGCAGACTACATTGCACAGATGGATGTTCCAGCGGGAGATGCGCTGGCCGTCACCGATCGCAACGGCACATACCTTGCCCGTTATCCCGATAACGGAAGCTTTGTTGGCAAGAAAGAACCGATGCTGGGCCACGGTCCCACCGCGGATTTGATTGACGTCGACGGCGTCGAGCGGATTGTTGGTTTCTCCGCTCTCGGGCCCGACACCGAAGGACTGCGCGTCAGCTTTGGGCTCGACAAGATGAAGGCGTTTGCCGAGATCCAGCGTCGCACGCGACACGATATCCTGCTCATCACCTTAAGTGCGGTGATGGTGTTAGTTCTGACCCTGCTTGGGGCCCGGCAGTTCATTCATCGCCCGCTTGGATTATTGGTCGACGCCGCGAACCAATGGCGGCTCGGCGACTACGCCCGGCGCGTGAACATCCGCGACAAGTCCGAAATCTCGCGGGTCGCCAAAGCTTTTAATACCATGGCCGACGCACTGGAACATCGTGAGCGGGAATTGTCAGACGCGAAGGAGAGAGCGGAAGACGCCGCGGCCCGGCTCGCGGCGGTCTTCGAAAGCACGAGCGACAGCGTCGTCATCCTCGATCGCGACTGGCGCATCAGCTTCTTCAACCAAAGGGCCTGGACACAGATCGCCGAAGGGCGGGAACTCATCGGCATGAAGTTACAGGAGGTCCTTTTGGATGCCTCCAACACCGAAATCCTCAGGCAGTTTCGAGACGCCATGTCGGGCCGCTGTCCGGTTTCGTTCGAAGTACTCTGCTCTCGGCGGGGCTTATGGTATGCAGTCAACGCGTTCCCTTCGGGCGAGGGTCTCGCGATCTTCTTCCGAGATATCACGGAGGAGAAGCATGC
Source organism: Bradyrhizobium elkanii WSM2783 (assembly GCF_000472865.1). Lineage (GTDB taxonomy): Bacteria > Pseudomonadota > Alphaproteobacteria > Rhizobiales > Xanthobacteraceae > Bradyrhizobium > Bradyrhizobium elkanii_A. The sequence goes on from NZ_AXAP01000033.1 coordinate 6,209, forward strand.
TGTGGAAGCGCGCAAGCTCATTGAGGAGCAACTGCATCAGAGTCAGAAGATGGAGTCCGTCGGACAACTCACGGGCGGAGTTGCTCACGACTTCAACAACCTGCTTGCGGTCGTATCGGGAAGCCTCGAGCTCATCGAGGGCGCGGCGGATGACGGCAATATCCGTCGGTTCGCCGCAACCGCGCGGCGCGCCAGTGATCGGGGAGCGAAGCTCACCGCACAGCTCCTCGCCTTCTCACGCCGGCAAAAACTCAAGCCCAAACTGGTAAACGCGAACGAACTGATCTCTGAATTCCAGGGGCTCGTCCGTCAGGCGGTCGGAGGAGGATGCGAGGTCAGAATGCGGACTGATAAACAGTTATGGCTGTGCCAGGTCGATCCGTCCCTGCTGGAGACAGCCCTCCTGAATCTCGCGCTAAACGGTCGCGATGCGATGCCGGATGGGGGCGTGCTCGAGATCGAGACGCGGAACGTTGTCCTCGATGAGGGAGCCGTAGCCGGGTGCCCACCCGGACCATATGTGAGGCTGGCGGTCGCCGACACTGGCCACGGGATGGCTCCCGAAATTCGGGAGCGGATTTTTGAGCCTTTCTTCACGACCAAGGAAGTCGGCAAAGGCACCGGCCTCGGTCTTAGCATGGTCTATGGCTTTGTTCGGCAATCCAACGGGTATGTTACCGTCGAAAGCGCGCCCAATGTCGGCACCACGATCGCGCTGTACCTGCCGAAAGCCCCACAAGTGCATCATGCCGAGGTGGAAACCGATCAATCTCAACGCGTGTGCGGAGGCTCCGAGCGAATTCTCTTGGTCGACGACGATGACGATCTATTGGAGGTCACATCAGCAACGCTGACCACCTTCGGCTATCGGGTTCTCTGTGCCCGGAATAGCACCGAAGCCATCCGGATTATCGAGAGTGGCCAGGAATTTGACCTACTCTTCAGCGATATCGTAATGCCGAACGGGCCGAATGGTGTTGAGCTCGCCCGCGAAGCAAAGCGACGGAGCAGCGAGATCAAGGTACTGCTTACTTCGGGCTACGCGGAAGATGTGCTCGATCGTCACGCAGCGGTCGAAGAGTTTCCAATTATTCAAAAGCCGTTCAGCCGATCCGAGCTAGCTCAAAGTCTGCGTTCTGTGCTGCAGAAAGGCGATGATTAGGCAGGGACGAAAATATCGGCGCATTTCACGCCGAGCGGCAATCCCTGTTGCCGGGGCGGCTGCATGTGCCATGGTAACAGGGGCACTGGCGCGGAACGCGAGATCCACGTCCGACGCAAAACTCGGGAAGCGAAACGATCACTGCCAGACCGCAGCGAGTTAGCTTAGCTTCGTTCAAAAAGAAGCGGCACCAAGCCGATATTAAACCGCATCTCGCTTATGGCTTGCTTGGACTACTGCCGAACGCAGTCGTCGCGCCAATCTATCCGAGGCGATGCTTTGATCCTGACAGACGAAGTGCGTGACGTTCGGATCCGCGCTCCTTGGGACATGTATTCCCGACCTGCGTGGGGCCCCCCGGCGGCCTTCACGCCTGCTTGCCGGCCAAGCTCATGTTAAGCCAAATTCAAGCGGACGCGGGGACGTCGCCTGCCGCTTCTACGTTGAGGATGATCTTCCCTTTTGGCGGCCGCAGCTGACCTTCCAACATCATGTGAGCGTCTCGCGCACCGGCAAAAGGAAGAACCATACCGACATGGGTCTTCAGTTCACCGCGATCGATAAGGTCGGCAATGCCACGCAGCCGCTCGGTGGTCACTTCTACGAGAAAAAACGCTGCGCTGACACCGTGGTGTTTTGCGCGGGCTTGGTCAGGCTGGGATACCGCAGAAATCAGCTTGCCGCCCGGGCGAAGGACCTGAAATGAACGGTCTTGCGTCTCACCCCCAACCAGATCGAGTACCGCGTCGGCATCCTTCACCGCATCTTCGAAACGTTGGGCATGATAGTCCAATATCTTGTCCGCACCGAGAGACCGTACATACTCGATGTCTTTGGTCCCCGCCGTCGCAATGGAGCGCAGCCGAGCGCGACGAGCGAGCTGAACCGCGTAGGCGCCGACGTTTCCCCCAGCTCCGTGAATGACGACCGTCTGACCCGCTTGGAGGCGCGCATGATCGAATAAAGCCTGCCACGCCGTGACTGCGACAACGGGAACTGAAGCCGCTTCCGCGTAGGTCAGCGAGCTTGGCTTCTTCGCGAGCATCCCAGCAGAGGCCACCGCGTACTCTGCGTAGGCGCCAACGAACTGGCTATTGGTCACACCGAAAACCTGCTCTCCAAGAGCGATATCGGAAACACCCGAGCCCAGAGCCGCGACTGTTCCGGACAGATCAGAGCCCAGCGTAAGCGGAAGAGGCTGCGGCAACGCACTTTTGCCGCCCCTGATCCAGCCGTCCCAGGGACCAACTCCCGCAGCGTGAACTTCGATCAGGACTTTACCCGGGCCAGGAACCGGCCTGGGCACCTTCTCCAGAATCATCGCTTCCGGCGGTCCGAATTCGTGTACTCGCCACGCCAACATGGAGGGGGGAGCTAGGCCTTGGGTCGCATTGCCAACAGGAGTATTTGCCATGCTGGGCTCCTTGCTAGGACATGAGTCAGTTTCTGGTCCTCGCCGAGTTCAAACACTGCGCCTGCGCTTGACCGTTTCCCGCAAGCCACGCACATCCTACGAGGATGATCGGCTTCGCAGGCTTTGTCGCGACTCTGAACTCTAGTCCGGTATCGTCAATGGCTCGTCCGCGGCATCGACGATGAACACGGCCAAAAGGGTGGCAGGTTCAGTCGCGCTGGCATTCTCGCTGACCCTATGATGCGCTCCGGGTTCCTCGTGGAAGCTCTCGCCCGCCTGGTAGACCTTAGCGGGCTCGTTCCCCACCACGCTTCGAATGGCGCCGGTGAGCACATAAGCGTAGATGAAGGCCGACTTCGCGTGGCGATGCGGCACGGATTTTCCGCCCGGTGGGTAGCTCACGACAACGGCGACCAAATTCTTGCCGGGGATATTTGGAATCGCATGCTGAAAGACCGGCTTTACGGTTTCGTCCTCCTGCGCACCTGCAGCCGACACTTCGACCGCTGCTAACACGAGTGCTGCACCGAATAGTGCCAATGCCGAGAAAGTTCGCATCACGTCCTCCCTAACAGGTTCGACTTTCCTTAGCCGTCCAGGTAGCGGGTTGGGCAGTCGAAAGCGGAACGATTGCGCAGAAGAGACATTGTCCGAATCGATGGTGGCGGTGGATCCGCGTCAAGTGGGTGCTACTCACGGGAGATAGGGAGCAGCCTGACCGGAAGCAGTACCAAGATTGGCAACTCTCAATGTACCATCAAGAGAGTTGGCATCGATGTTCAGTTGCAGTGCTATCGCGCCAACTCCAATAGCCGGCGACAGTCCGCCGGCAGCCGCCGTTCATTGAGATTGGTCACGCCGAGCAATAATCCCTTCTGTCGGGAAGGCTGCATGTACCACGGGGACAGCGGTGCGGGCGCCAAGCCGAACTGTAGGGCGCGCGAAGCGATGTCCACGTCTGACGCAAGATCGGGAAGTGACAGAATCACTGCCAGACCGGCGGTTGCTTGCACCTCTACCGGGTCAGACGCCATCTCTCCCAGGCAACGAAGCAGGGTCTCCCGTCGGGCGGCGTAAAGTCGCTTCGTGCGGCGCAGATGGCGAAGATAACACCCTTCCCGCAGGAATTCCGCCACCGCGCGCTGCACGGCCGCAGCCGGCGCGGGCGCCAAGCAAGCGGCGAGCTCACCGAATGGACCACTCAGTTCCTGCGGCACGACCATGAAACCAAGGCGCAGCGCCGGACTGATCGTCTTGCTGAAACTGCCGATGTGCAGCACCCGTCCCGCATGATCGAGGGATGCAAGGGCCGGAGCGGCCCGTCCTTTCAGTTGCAGTTCGCTCAGGTAATCGTCCTCGATGATCCAGGCGCCGTTCTGCCGAGCCCAGGCGATCAGCGCGAGCCGCCGCTGCAGCGACATCGTCATTCCGAGCGGCGCCTGCTGGCCCGGTGTCACGACTGCCAGTGTCGCGCCCGGCGCAGTCCGAACACCAGCGGCAACATCCAGTCCTTCCGCATCGACCGGGACAGCTGCTACAGACATGCCAGCCAGGACCAGCGCAGTGCGAGTGAGCGGAAAACCGGGATCCTCGATCCAAGCTCCCGTCCTTCCAAGCTGAAGCCCTTGGATCGCCAGGCCGAGCGCGCCGGAGAATCCGCCCGTTATGAGCACCTGGGAGGCACTGCACCGAATGCCGCGGGCCAGCCCCAGGTAAGCCGCGACCTGCTTGCGCAGCTCCGGATCGCCACGCGGATCCGGATACGTCACCGGCGCTGCCGCAACCAGTCGGGTCTGACGAGTCAGGATGCGCGACCACAGCTTGAACGGGAAGGCGTCCTGAGAGGGGACGCCCATCTGAAATGCCCGCGGTGCGCTTCCAAACTCGTAGAACAGGTCCGGTAGAAGCGGGACTTCCTGCGACCCGTCGGGCATTGAGGATCGGGAAGGGCGCTCGGCCACACGAGTGCCTGCCGGCCCGAGACCGATCGCGAATTGCTCCGTGATGAGACGTTCGTAGGCCACACGCACGGTGCCGCGGGAGACGCCGAGCTGAGCGGCGAGATCGCGCCACGAGGGCAACCGCGCGCCCGAGGCGAGCCGCCCGTTCTCGATGCCGTCTCGGATCGCGCAATAGATCTGGGCAGCCAGCGGGGTCCTTCTGGCACGATCAAGTTGGATGGGGAAGACAGCCATGGCGCGATGGTACAGTCAAAATTGGCGATCTTGGTACTGTTTTATGATCGGGGCAAACCGATCTATTCGCTATGACCAACGGCCTAAGCGGCTTCGATGCAACTCAATCTTTTGTGGCAGAGTTGTCCAAAGAAGGCCTTCTCAGCCGAGGCTTGGTGCCTCACAAGGAGAACGCTAAGTGACTCAAGGTACGGATTGGCGCAACTTCGGGAATTCACCCAAAGCCGAGACGCGCTTTTTCAATCGGACGGCAGCAAATCATCTCGCATCAATCTTCCATGGCATGGGCGAGCTGCAAACGCGCGAGGGCCGTCCACTCGTGGTGGATGCGGGTCCGGGAACGGATTTTCATACCCTCTATCGCGCTCGGGTCTTTCAATCAGACGAGAGACTCGAAGCTGCGCTCGGCAGGCCGGACCTCCACCTCGGCGTGCCGCCAGCACCCTTTGCGGCGGCCGGTCGCATGAACGCGCGTAATAGCTCGGTTTTCTACGGCGCAAGCAATCAGAAAGCGGCTATTGCCGAGGTGCGCCCACCTCTTGGTAGCCAAATCGCGGTGGCCCAATTCGAGATCATCAGAAAGCTGCGACTACTCGATTTGACCGCCCTCAGTGACGTTCGGGTCACCGAAAGCCTTGCTGATTTCGGGTTAGCTGGAAGGATGGAAGGCGCCGTGTTCCTGCGGTTGCTGAGTGGGCGTATCGTGCGGCCGGTAATGTCCGATGATGATCCGTTTGAATGCCTCGCAACGCAGGCTATAGCCGATTTTCTAGCGACGGAAGCTTCGGTGCCGATTGACGGCATCATTTCTCCATCAGTGCAGGCCGTCGGAAACGATCTTTACGTCGTCCTTTTTCACAAGGCAGCCCGTGTGGAGGCCCTGAGTGTTCCGGAGGGAACAGAGATTAGCGCGAGCACGGGCTATTGGGCAGAGGATGGCTGGGTGGAAGATTACGAGGTGGTTGAGAAAATTGCACCGTTGCATAAGGAGACTCAAAAAAGCGAACGAGAGCCGGAACGCCTGGACTTCACTGCAATTGCGGAAGCAATGCCTCTTGACCCGCGGGACGTCGATTGGCGCGAAGCTAGTCTTCGCATCGTCCCCGAAAGTATCGAGGTGCATCGCGTAAAGCGCGTGGAATTCGCGACCGAGGAATTCACTGTGAAACGGCAACGTCGCGAAAAACGGGACAGCATCAATCTTTAGGCGAGTCCGCGCGAGCGCACCAAGTGCACGGGAAAAGCAATCATCCCAGGATGGTACAGTCCGAATCGGCAAACTTGGTACTGTTCAGTAAACAAGCGCAACGCATCTATTCGCCACTAGCAGCGATGCCGATGGATCAGCGCCGTGGGAGCCAAGTCAACCCAGGCAGCGCAGATTGCAGCAACGAAGATAGGAGTTCGATAATGGCTGATTTTGCTTTTGACGTTAAGATCCCCGATAGCAAGATCGCGCGCGAAGCCGCCGAACTCGTGCGGCAACATGAAACCGAGATGCTGTTCAACCACTCGGTTCGCGTGTTTGTGTTCGGTGCGATGAAGGGAATCCGCCAGAACCTAAAGTTCGACTCTGAACTGCTGTACATCGCCGCGCTGTTTCATGACTTGGGTCTTGCCGATGCTTACCAAACCCAGGATAAGCGCTTTGAAGTCGACGGCGCCGATGCGGCGCGCGAATTTCTCCGAAGCCATGGCATCCCAAAACCGAAGGCGGATCTGGTGTGGGAGGCGATCGCCCTGCATACGACACCCGGCATCCCCGAGTACATGCGACCAGAAATCGCTCTTACCAACGCGGGCGTCCTCATGGACGTCGTCGGCAGAGGATATGACGAGTACACGCCAGAGCAACGGGACCAGGTGATAGCCGCCTTTCCTCGCGGCGATTTCAAGAGAGAGTTTATTGAAGTTCAGACTTGCTCGGCCTTAAGGAAGCCTAAAACGACGTTCGGTACCGTCAATTTCGAATTTATCGAACATCGTGATCCTACATTCCGTAAGCCAAGCGTATGCGCTCGCATCCATGATGCTCCGTGGAGCAGTTGAGTCATTTAACGATTGACCCGGTGAATGACGCCAGTACAGCATCCATTCTCCCGCTGCACATCGAGAATGAAAGGGCTGCTGGTTCGGTTGACCATCTATCTCGGCAGCGCCACGGGCGCGTCAGTCGGGAAGGTGTGGTGATCGGATGATGCATGGCCTCCCATGGCGCGCCAAGTCTCGTGTTCCGGTCGAATTAAAGGCTTGAAAATTGTCGCCCCATGGCCAAGCAGTCCGGTCAGGAAACCCCCATCACCGAATATCTCGTCTATCGGCTCGCGCAGGCAAATCGGGCGATCAACCGGCAGCTTAAATCACGCCTTGCCAACGAAGGCATGCTGGTTGAGCAATGGTGCATTCTGAAGGTGCTTTCGGACGGAAACGGACGCTCTATGAGCGACCTTGCCGAAGTTGTGCTGCTCAATCATCCAACGCTGACGAAAATCATTGACCGCATGGTATCGGATACTCTGGTGTGTCGGGCCTCGGATCCCAACGATCGTCGAAAAGTGCTGATGTTCTGCTCCGACCGCGGCAGGATCCTATGTCACCAACTCGATTTGCTGGCGATGAGTCAGGAAGCGCAGATCGTGCAGAGATGCGGCACTAGTTCAGTCAGCGAGCTTAAACGATTGCTGAAGAAGCTGATCGACTGCGCAATCTGAGCGGCTCAAACAATCGACCTTGGGCCGGGCCGCTTCTGCTCAGCCGCAGTCGGCTCGCGCGCTGGTATAATTTCATAAGACTGATCGCGCTCCGCACCATCATTGCCCCTGCGGAAACAGCTAGACGCATGGGGTTAAAACCCGTTCTTCGGAGTGCTGGTTCAATCGCGGCCAGATGAACCGCGCCCGCTTTGGGTGCGCTTCCCGTGGCCGGATCTCGTCCGAGCGAAAGCAAGTGACACTTCGGCTACCGAACGGAGCGAGGCGACGAAAAACACCACGGTTCACTTTGGCGCATGGACGACGTCCGCCGGTTGGCTTGCTTTTCGAGCAGACCCGCGAACCACGGCGTAGAACGCCGGCGTAAACAGAAGACCGAACCCCGTTACGCCCAGCATGCCCGAGAAAACGGCGGTCCCTAGCGACTGCCGCATCTCTGCGCCTGCGCCGGTCGCAACAACGAGCGGAGCGACGCCGAGAATAAATGCGAGCGATGTCATAAGAATAGGCCGGAGCCTGGTCCGCGCGGCGCTGACCGCCGCGTCACCTGGGGTGGCACCGTGCTCTTCTGCCTGTCGTGCAAATTCTACGATCAGAATCGCGTTCTTGGCCGCGAGGCCCACCAAAACAACGAAACCGATCTGCGCCAGGATGTCGATGGGCAAGCCACGTGCTGCCAAGCCTGTAACTGATGCGAGCAGGCACATTGGCACGATCATGACCACTGCGAGTGGCAATTTCCAGTTCTCATATTGAGCCGCCAGCACCAGAAAGACAAACAGGGCTGCCGCACCGAAAATGAGCAGAGATGACGTTCCAGGTTGCTGTTGCTGGAAGGCCAGTTCGGTCCACTCGAACCCGATGCCGGGCGGCAGAACCTGCCGCGCAAGCTCTTCCATCCTCTGCAGCGCCGTGCCTGTCGCCACGCCCGGCCCGGCTACTCCCATGATTTCGGCCGCGGGGAAAAGATTGTACCGCGGCACTCGGTACGGAACGTTCTCGTATTTGAATCTAGCCACTGTCCCAATGGGTACCATTTCGCCCGACGTGTTCCGCGCTTTGAGCCGTGCGATATCCTGCGGATCTCGTCTAAAGCTTCCGTCGGCCTGCGCAATCACCTCATATGTTCTGCCAAGATAATTGAAGTCGTTGACGTATTGAGAACCGAGATAAACCTGCAGCGTCGAAAACACGTCCGTCGGGGTCAGGCCGACTTTCTCGGCTCTCTCGCGATCGATATCCGCGTAGATCGATGGGGCACCGGTGCCGAACAAGGTAAAGACCCCCGCGAAGCTCGGATCCTTGTTGGCCGCCCCGACGAGCGCCTGCGCTGCGCGGGCGAGTGCCTCAGAACCAAGCCCCGCGCGATCCTGAAGCATCATCTTGAAACCGCCGGCAGTGCCGAGGCCCTGTACCGGAGGCGGCGGGATGGTCAGTACATGGGCATTCTGTATCGCGGAAAGGCGTTTGCGCAGGTCGTCCAGAACGGTCCTCGCAGTGACGCCATCGATATGATGGCTATATAGGGACGGCAACCCCGAAAAAATCGTCCCGGCATTTGAGGCAACGGTGAAGGTCGTCGCGTCCAGCCCGGCAAAAGGCGCGACATGTTCGATGCCTGGCGTTGTCAAGATGATGTCGATCGCCTTCTTAAGGACAGCTTCGGTGCGATCCAGCGTCGCACCCGGCGGTAGTTGCACGACGGAAATCAGATAGCCTTGATCTTGCTCCGGAATGAACCCCGTCGGCGCACGGGCAAATTGGACGCCGGCGATACCGATCAGCGCAGCATAAGCCAACAGTACTACGCCGGTCACTTGGACGAGGCGACCCGTCACGCGCCCATACCTCGTCGATAGCCACTCGAATCCAAAATTGAACATGTCAAATCCTGCCCGCACCAAGCGGCGAATGCCGGACGGACGAACCTTTTGGCCCGGCTCCTGCGCCTTAAACAGAACCGCGCAGAGCGCTGGGCTCAAGGTCAGTGAGACGAAGCAGGAGATCAACGTCGACGCGGCGATCGTCACCGCAAACTGGCGGAAGAACAGGCCGGAAATGCCCGACAGGAATGCTGACGGCACGAACACGGCGCAAAGTGTCAGTGCAATTGAAATCAACGCGCCGCCCACCTCGTCCATCGTGACATAGGCTGCCTTTGAAGGCGTCATCCCGCGTTCCAGATTCCTTTCAACGTTTTCGACCACAACAATGGCGTCGTCGACGACGATGCCAACCGCAAGCACCAGCCCGAACAGCGAAAGATTGTTGAGGGAGATCCCAACCGCGTAGAGAACCGTGAAGGTGCCGACGAGAGACACCGGGATCGCAATCACCGGAATAATCGCGGCTCGCCAGCTCTGGAGAAAGAGGAAGACCACGCCTACAACCAAGAGGATCGCAACGAAGATGGTGGTGATGACTTCGTCGACGGATTTGCCGACAAATATGGTCGGATCGTAGATAACTTTATAGGCGACGCCGGGCGGAAACTCCTTCGAAAGCGACTCCATGCTCGATAGGACCTCGTGCTCCACCGTCAGAGAATTGGCGCCAGGCTGGGCGAAAATGAGCAGCGGCAGGCCCGGTCCGCGGTCCAAGAAGGCCGTAGAGCCATAGTCCGCCGCACCGACTTCAACACGGCCTACGTCGCGGATGCGGGTAACGCGCCCCTCATGATCAGCTTTGAGCACAATGGCGCCGAATTGCTCCGGCGTAGCGAGCCGCCCTAGCGTCTGCACGTTGAGCTGATACGCCTGGTCTGAGGCGACCGGCGGCTGGTTGAGGATGCCGGCCGAGACCTGAATGTTCTGCGCTCGCAAAGCCGCAAGGACTTCGCCCGCGCTCAAATTGTGAACTGCGACCTTGTCCGGATCGAGCCAAATGCGCATCGCGTATTCGCGCGCGCCGTGGAATTGCACGTCGCCCACGCCGGATAGCCGCGCCAGCACGTCCTTTACGTGCAGCGTCGCATAGTTCGACAAATACAGGGTGTCACGCGAACTGTCCGGCGAATAGAGGTGAACTGCCAAAAGAATGTTGGGCGTCGCCTTTCTCACCTGCACCCCAAGTCGTTGGACGTCTTCCGGCAACCGAGGGAGGGTGTCCTGAACGCGATTTTGCGTCAGCATCTGCGCGACGTTGAGGTCGGTCCCAATCCGGAACGTCACGGTTACGGTGAGTTTGCCGTCACCGGTCGATTGGCTAGTCAAGTAGAGCATGTTCTCGACGCCGTTGATTTGTTGCTCAAGCGGCGTCGCAACGGTCCGCGAGACCGTCTCCGCGGAAGCGCCCGGATAGGTGGTCGTTACCTGAACCGTGGGAGGCACGATCTCCGGATATTGAGCGACAGGCAAAATGGCGAGCGCGCCAAGCCCGATCAAACTGACGAAGACGCTCAGTACGGTCGCGAATATGGGCCTATCGATGAAAATGTGTGCGAGGCGCATGGGATCGTTCCAGTCGCAGCTTTTGCTCAGTCTTGGCCATCGGCGGCTGGGTCGTAATGGATCGCACCATGCTGCGGCACGACTTTCGTGCCTGGCCTAGCCCGCACCAGTCCGTCGATGACGACCCGGTCGTTCGGTTCAAGGCCCGATCGGATCACCCGGAGGCCGCCTCTAAGATCTCCCGGTTGCACAATCTTCGGTACCACGGTCGCGTCCGGAGAAACCGTCATGGCCAGATGTTGCGACTGATCGAGCACCAGCGCCGAATCGGGCAGCAGGAGAGCCGGCGTCGGCGCCGCAACAGCCACACGAAGCCGCGCGAATTGGCCAGGCGCGAGAAACAGATCCGGATTTGGCACGGTAGCTCGGGCGTGGATCGTTCCGCTCGAGCGATCAAGAGCGTTGTCGACGAAATCGAGGGTGCCGTGCCTTTTTAAATTGGTCTCGTCGCTCAGGCCAAACGCGATCGTGTCGGCGAGTGGGCCGGCAATGTGCGCACGTTCGCGTGAAAACGCCAGGTAGTCGGATTCACTCATGTCAAAATCGAGATAGAGCGGATCGAGCGAAACCAGCGTTGCGAGCAATGTGGTCGGGCTGACGGCCGCTCGGCTGCCGGCGATCAGGTCGCCGATTGAAACCTGGCGGGCGCCGATTCGTCCGGTAAAAGGCGCCGTGACCCGGCAGTATTCGAGGTCGAGCTGAGCATCTCGAATGCGGGCTCTGGCGTCTTCCACCGCTGCCTCGGAGGCATGCTGCTCATTGGTGCGTTGGTCGACCGTTTCCTGGGTCGCAAAGTCATCGCGCCGGAGCGATTGTGAGCGTGAGAGCTGATTGTTCGCCAGTGCGAGGCGCGCCACTGCGGTGTGGAGCTGCGCATTCGCCTGCGCAAGTCTGATTTCGTATGGACGCGGGTCGATCACGAAAAGCAGGTCGCCCTTGTGTACGATTTGCCCATCTTTGAAATGAATTTCGGTGAGGACACCTCCAACCTGAGCGCGCAACTCCACGCGGTCGATGGCCGAGAACTGTCCAAGAAATCCGAGCCGGGAATCTACGTCTCGCCGCAAGGGTTCGCTTACTGTTACCGGAAGTGCTCCCGCTTGCCGCGGCGCCGCGTGATCATCTTTGTAGCGAGAAGATGCGAAGTATCCGAGCGCTAGGGCTACAAGAGCCGCGCCTGTGCTCAAGAACTTCCACCATCGTTGCGTGGTCGAGGAGCCGAGTGACCTTCCAATCTCCGAGCGGTTGCTGATTTGATCCATTGACCGTCCATATGTCTCTCTGCATGACGTTTCTCGTTTGGAGAACTCTAACAGTAAGAGCCGATCTGGTTCTCGGCAGGAGCGGGAGCCGGAAACATCTCAACGCCGCGCCGCGATGCAGAAGCGCCATCAAGGAGAGAGATGTGGCCCGTCAGATCGTTTGACAGTACCAAGATTGCCAATTCTGATTGCACCGTGCTGTGCTGCTGCGGCAGCGCCGATCGCGTATCCGGGTCCGTGCGCCGAATTGTCTCTCTACTGAATAGAAAGTCCAATGTCTGGTCTCCGCGGGACTGAAGACAAGGCCGACGTAAACGCGCGTTTGGTATGGTCGCGGGTCGGGATCAATGTGAGACGAGCGCGCGAACGATGCAGGCGCCGCGAAATGCGGTTAGGCGCGTCCTCGATATACAGAGCTATCATGCGGGTGCATCGCTCATTGACCCAAGTCGTTCGCGCGGATCGACACTCGCACGGAGAGTCTCAGGATCCTGGGGCAGTGATCGCATAATGCAGTTGATGGTTCCTGCGGCGGCATGAGGCAGCCCGCGTAGGTCTGTTCAACCATTCCCGGCGCTGAGCCGCGGCGGCCGCGCCATAAAACGCGGTCGATGGGGAGCGCGGCGATCGCGCGATGGTACACTCAGAATTGCAAATCATGGTGCTGCTTTATGGCTCGGACCGTGCGCATCTCCTCGCCATGACCTCCGGCCTGAGCCGCTCCGATGCAGCTTCAATCTCTCGTGGCAGCATTGTCCAAAGCGGAAGGCGCCGCTCGGCCGAGCCTCGATGCTTCCTGAGGAGAACGCAGATGACTAAAAAGATTTTCGGCGTAAAGATTCCCGACAGCAAAATGGCGCGCGAAGTAACGCAGCTCATTCGCAACGCAGAGGGCGACCTTCTGTTTTACCATTCCACTCGGGTTTATTTTTGGGGCGCACTGATTGGGAGGCGGAAGCGCCTAACGTTTGATCCGGAACTTCTCTACACAGCAGCTATGTTCCACGACATCGGCCTTACCGAGAGCTATCGGGAGAGCCAGCTTCCCTTTGAAGTGGACGGCGCGAATGCCGCGCGCGAATTTCTTCAGAACTATAGTATCTCCAAAAGAGATATCCAGAAAGTTTGGACAGCTGTGGCCCTTCACACGACTTTGGACATCCCGGAATACATGCATCCCGAGATCGCCCTGCTTCAGCAAGGAGATGAAATGGATGTTGTGGGCCGGGGCTCCGACCATTTCCCGAGCGAGCAACGCGAGGCAGTGACCGCCGCCTATCCAACCAGCAAAGACTTCAAGCGCGAGATCATCGAGGAATTCCATCAGGGCGTGAAGCATAGACCCGACAGCACGTTTGGCACCTTCTACGATGATATTGTTGCTTTGGATGAACCGAACTTTCGGCGCGCAAGCCTGTGCCACAGTTTTATGGGCTCCCACTGGAAACACTGAGTATCCGTCCAAAGCTCTGAACTGCCTCACGAGCATAACCGTTTGCCACGTGTGCAGCGTCTAGAAGCATCGGCGCTGCGCCGGGATGCCAAGGCGCTAACAAACTAAGAAGGCCAACCATGGATCGTCGACTACTTGTTCTCGCCGTTGGAATGTTCGCTGTAGGAACGGACAATTTTGTTGTCGCTGGTATATTACCAAGCATTTCGACCTCACTGAACACTTCCGCCAGTGCTGCGGGACAAATGGTGTCGATTTACGCGTTGTCATTCGCAGTTCTGGCCCCAGTCGTCGCCGCTGTCGCGGGCGGATGGTCACGCAAATTCTTGCTACTGTCAGCGCTCGGAATCTTTGTTGTCGGCAACGCGCTTAGCGCGGTTGCGACCGACCTCAATACCGTCCTTATCAGCCGCGCGCTGGCCGGACTCGGCGCGGCGATGTTTGCCCCCACAGCGCTCGGCGCAGCGACCTCGCTTGTTGCGCATGAAAAAAGAGGCCGCGCCCTTGCAATCGTCACAGCGGGACTTGCCGGTGCAACCGCACTGGGAGCGCCGATCGGCACGTTTATTGGAGGCCTGGGCGGGTGGCGTGGCACACTCTGGTCCGTCGCTGGGCTTGGCCTGATAGCGATGATCGGCGTCTCACTAATGCTTCGGGCCATCCCGACGCCTCCGCCTATCACCCTGCGTGAAAGGCTCCGTCCGCTCCATGATAGCCGCATTGCTCTGACATTGCTGACCACTCTGTTTGCTTATGGCGGATTGTTGATGGTCTACACCTATATTGGGCTAACGCTCGATCACGTCACCAAGGGCGACATCCGTGTTCTGGCCGGAATGCTGTTTCTTTGGGGCGTTGCGGCAACCGCGGGCAATCTTCTGTCAGGCAGGCTTGTCGACCGTTTTGGTAGTCGTGAGATCATCAACGGCGCGCTTATCGTCGCTGCGATCAACTTCGCGGCTCTGCCGTGGACCTCCGCGCATATGGGGACGGCACTAGTCAGCGTCGCGATCTGGGGCATCTCCGGCTGGGGGCTGAACGTTCCGCAGCAACACCGGCTGGTAACGCTTGCGCCGCACGTCGCGCCCCTGTTGCTGGCCCTCAACAACACCGCACTATATGCAGGGCTTGCCTGCTCAGGCTTGCTGGGCGGCATCGCCATTCTCGTTATCGACGTGCACTATCTAAGTCTGGTCGGTTCGGCGTCAATAGTCGTTGCGCTTGTTATGGCTGAGTTGGCTCATCTCCGGATCATCCACCGAGCGTCGGCCCAACCGCGCGAAACAGCGGATGTGTAGCCCGGCCGCATCACACTGATAGAAATAAGACCAAAAACTGAAGCCGCGAGCCGACAAGCCGCGAGGCTTGCATGTCCACTGACCACGTCGCCATTGGGGTAGAGATCACGATGAATGCTGCACACCGTGCCGTTTCTCGTTCACGGCGCCTGGCATGGCGCGTTCGTTTGGCAGACGTCTGGTTCGGTTGGGCGCGCTCGGCCACACCGCCACGGTACCGACCTGACCGGCCTTGGCGAGCGTCGCCAGCCTGGGGGCGTCGTCACATTTGCCACGGCAGCACCGATTTGGGGCGGCACATCGGCGATCTGGTCTCCGATATCCAAATGAAGGATTTGAAGAGATGTCAGACCTTTTGGTCCGGCAAAGCCGATCGGACTCGGGCGCATCGATTCCTCATAGCGTATGCGTGTCCGGTGAATTTATAGCGTCTCGCCGTCGATGACGCTGGCTTGACCGGCAACATCACTGGCAAACGATTGTGATATCGCCGCAAACATCGCGAACGCGGCTACGGCTTTACCTTTTATCACGAAACCTGGAGAAACTGAGCTCACGTGTTGCGGCAAAGGCGTTCCGCTTCCATCTTTCCGCGGCTGAATGGCGTCACAGGACGATTGGTGATTGCATCTCGAAAGCCAACGCCACGCGGAGCATCAGTGGCCGCGTCGTCCAACCAGTTGAGCTTCTGCGGAAAGCTCGAGAAGGGCCATTCCAATGCGAATGAACGTAGATACAAAGCAACCATCGCTCAACGGTACATCGAGATTCGCTAATCTTGGTTCTGTTCCAGATCAGGCGTCGCCCTATTTGGTGATCGGTAGCACCGGTCGATGCTGATCCACCGTAACCATCGATCCTTGAACGGTTGATAGTTCTCCTCGGAATGCGATCAAACTGGTGTGGCGTGCAAAAGTATTTGATCGTGAAAAGGCAAACTGCATGGCGAACTACGTGCTTATACATGGCGCCTGGCACTCAGGTGCCACCCTCCAAACTGTGGCTTCCCTGATTCAGGCCATGGGACATGATGTCCATACCCCTACAATAAAAGGCAATCGACCGGGTAACTCGAAGGCGGTCGGCTTGTCAGAAGCCATAGAATCCATCGTCGAATATCTGGAAGAGACCGGCAGTGAGGATACAATACTCGTCGGGCACAGCTACGGTGGGATGGTGATCACGGGAGTGGCCGATCGCGTCCTACACCGGATCCGGCGCCTGGTCTATTGGAATGCCTACGTTCCCAACGATGGAGAGTCTGTCCTCGATATGACTTTACCACATCATGTCGCCGCGATGGAGGCGCTCGCAGCAGAACGGAATGATGGCTCGGTCCTATTGCCGTTCGCTGTGTTTCGTGAAGCTTTCATCAATGATGGTGACCTTGAGACAGCGCAAAAAGCCTACAACGTGCTCAATCCGCACCCGATGCAAACCTTCAGGGACAAGATCCGTCTATCCACCAATCCGGCCGACATGGACGTTGGAAAGTCCTACATTAACTGTACCGAGGATATTGCGGGGTCGCACAGCCATCCATGGCATCCGAGACTTTCGGAGAAGCTTGGACTCTTCCGCCTCATCCAGATTCCGGGGTCTCATGAAATATGCTTCACACATCCGGACCGGATAGCGAGGGCCATCCTAGAGGCCGGCCGCGACTAAATCGGATGTCAATGTCGGCAATCGAACTGCTGCATCCGCAATACGCCGGCGGCGGCCGAGCTGCGACAGCTCGGCAAATTCTGTGGTGAAAGACGATGCCGATGAACAAGAATCATGAGCCATCGACCAGCAGCCTGCAAAACAAGTGCCGGGATGGATCTCTCAGCCGGCGCGTTCTTATTGCGGGAGGAGGGATCGGCGGACTGACGCTGGCATTGTCGCTGCATCAGTTGGGCGTTCCTTGCGCTATCTTCGAGGCGGCTACGGAAGTCGGGGAGCTCGGCGTGGGCATCAACATCCTTCCGCACAGCGCCCGCGTGCTCATGTCGCTCGGCTTGTTAGGAGACCTCGACGATATCGCCATCCGCACCCGCGAACTGCGGTATCTGAATCATCTCGGACAACAGATATGGACTAGCGCGTGTGGCCTCTGGGCCGGGCACGATATGCCCCAGCTCTCTATTCATCGTGGCAAGTTGCACCGCATTCTGTGGGGAACGGCGCAGGCCCGCTTGCCAACCGGCAGTTTGCGCAACGGCCATCGCCTGCAGGATTTCAGTCAAGATAACGACGGCGTCACGGCACGCTTCACGCTGGCCGACGGCACCGAAGCGGAGGAGCGGGGCGACGTGCTGGTAGGTGCTGATGGCATCCACTCAGCGTTACGCGCTCTGCTGCATCCGGCGGACGGCGGCATCTGCTGGCAAGGCAGTCAGCTATGGCGGGGAGTAGTGGATTGGCCGGTCTTCGAGGGCGGCAATGTCATGCTGATCGCCGCCGACCAGATGGCCAAGCTGACCGTCTATCCGATCGCCCAGGGCGGATCGGCGGGAACGCGGCTGACCAACTGGGTGATGAACGGCAAGGTGGCGAATGGCGCATCACCGCCGCCCCAGCGTGAAAACTGGTCTTGCCCCGGCAAGCTTGAGGAGGTGCTGCCCTTCGCGACGCGCCTGCGGTTGCCCTTTCTCGACGTCGAGGCGCTGATCCGGGCTACGCCGCGTTTTTTTGAGTACCCGGAGTGCGATCGCGATCCGCTTCCCTGGTGGACCCAAGGCCGCGTGACACTGCTGGGCGATGCGGCGCATCCCATGTATCCCACCGGCTCGAACGGCTCAGCCCAGGCCGTTCTCGATGCGCGGTGCCTGGCGAAGCTCCTGTCCGAACTGGCACCTGAGGTGGCGCTCAGCGCTTATGAGGCCGAGAGACTACCGAAGACTGCCGAGGTCGTGCGCAATAATCGTAGAGGCGGGCCCGAGCGTGTGCTGGACCTGGTGGCCGAGCGCGCACCGAACGGCTTCAACCGCCTGGAAGACGTGATCACGTCCGCAGAGCTCGCTGACATCGTTGGCGGCTATGCACGATTAACAGGGCTCGCCAACCACGAGTAGCAGCTGCGGGAAGCCTTATCGAGCGATTCGGAGAAGACAGGTGGGTGTTCTGTCATGCCGCCGCGGCGCGATTCTCTTTATCTGCACGTCCCGCAACGATCATCAAGTCAGCATCCGGCTGGCGAAAGCGCTTCGATCCAGAGCGCTGCAGGTCGAGAACGGCGCTTATGAATGCGCCCGGCCGCGCGATCGCGGGCCGAGATTCCGTCGGCGCGCTGCAGTGTGCTGATGCTCGCAAATACAAGCGGCATTATGAGTTAGGCATATGCGTCAGATACTGATAAATCGCGGCCAACTCGTCATCATCCATTTTTCCGACAGAACGCCACGGCATTTGTTCGCTGATCTGATGACCGTTGGGATCGATGCCGGTGCGCATGGCTGCAATGAAGCCGGCCAGCGTCCAGTCCTTGACCAGATTCAGGTCTGGTCCGAGCGGCGCCAACTGTCCAGGCACGCCACCGCTCAGGTTCTTGCCGTGGCACTCACGGCAGTCCTGATACGCCAGGATGTATTCGCCAAACTCAAAGGTCGGCCCTTTCAATGGCCCTGAGACGTGTTCGGTGACGATCGGCTTGCCGGTTGACAGCATGCCTGCGCCAAGCATGGCGAGCCCGAGCATATTGAGCTGATCGGGCGGATCCGGGGTCGGATCCCCTGCCGCTGGTACACTACGAATATACGCGATCACGGCCTTGATGTCGTCGTCGCTCAGTCGGCCGGCATTGACGTAGGACATCATTGTCAGCCACCGACCCTCCGCGTCAACGCCGTTGCGAATGGCGCGGAAGATCTCGCCATCGGACCAGTGCTTCAACGGTCCGGCTGGAGTAAGATTGGCAGCCACGAAGGACCCAATTGGAACCTGGAGTTCTACGGCGAGATCGTAGCCGCCGGTGAGCGTGCCAGTGTGCGAATGGCAGGCGCCACACAGACCGTCGGAGATATCCCTGCCACGCGCAACGAGTTCGGGGGTTGCCGCAATCTTGATGTCCGGAACGGGCGCCGAGCGGCTGTGCTGCTTGATCATTCCGAGCGACGTGAGCGCGCTGATCGATAACACCGCAGCGGACAGCAGCGCCAACAGGCCTGTGCCCCCCCACTTGATGATGCGGTCTTTCACACGCCAAGTGCGGAAACCAGACCAGGTCAATAACGCGCCGACGGCGATCAACGCCACCAGCCCAACGATGTTTTGCATTGCTACTCCTAGACAAATGATGCGCACGGGGACGTGAGCTGAGCAGAATGGAATCTGCCGGCGGGTTCACGCTGGCGACAAATCTCGCGATGCAGCTGTCGGCAGCGTGCCATTAAAGCTAGGCCACTGAGCAAGCGGCGTCGTGGGCCTAACGCGCCCTTTCGTGCCTTACGTCACGCACGGGTTGAATGTTGTCGCCCTGCACATGAACGCTGGGTGCGTGACCGAACCGTTGGCGGAATGCACGGGCGAAATTAGTGTAATCGCGGTACCCGCACGCGTAGGCTATCGCGCTCAGAGGCTGGCCCGACTTCGTCGACCCCCCGCGTTTGATAGCGCGCGCAGCTTGATCCAGGCGCACTGATTGAATGAAGCCGCTGCAGGTACGACCGCGGTTCGTGAACAATTTTTGCAGATAACGTAGCGAAATACCGACCTCGGCAGCAATCTCACACGGACCGACATCTGGATCGGCAAAGCGATCCTTGATGACATCGCAGATGCGCTTAAACAACCGATCCGAATGAAGAAAGCCTGGAGCTGGAGCCGCCGGCGCGAATACTGCTCCGAGCAGATCGTAAACCGCCAACTGCATATGGTTGGCAGCCGACGTTGGCATAGGTTGCTCGTCGTCGACGGCGTCCAGAACGAGTTGGTACAGCAGGCGTGATGCACGCGTTCCCGAGTGGCCACGAATGCCACCGCGTGGCTCGAATCCGAGGGCGGAGATCAGAAACTGGCGAGGCAACTGCAGAGAAAGCCACTCTTCGTGGCCATCATTAATGTACGTCACTGGGCGGCTAGAATCTATGAATGCGACATCTCCCACCGCCAGCTCTACGGCCTGGTCATTCTGAATGATTGTTGATCGCCCATCGACCTGAAATACGGCATAGCAGTGATCAACGCCATCAAGGCGAATATCCCTTTGTGTCCGTTCGCAACGGTGTGTCCGTTCACGATGGCGAATATTGTTGCTGATTTCCGACGCATTGAATCCGAAGATGCTCCGCGACCGAACTCTGCCGGCAAAGACTTTAGGATCGTCTACCGTGTACAGCCCAAAGAGCGGGCGCAACAGATCCCGCCACTGTTCGTAATTCAACTCCGGTGACCTGAGAAGAGCAGCACTTCGCATCGTCGCCTAGATCCTTTCAGACTGTGGTTTGAGGCTTCGAGAGAAGACAACAGTCCGAACTGTTTCAACGGGTTCGCACAATCAAATCTTGCGGAAGCGCGCGATCGTGAGTCTATAGCAAAGCGGAGGTGACGCAGATCGGCTGCAGACTTTCGAACTTGAAAGTTTCGACTTCGCCCACTGCGGACATCGCTGGTCGAGCGGTTCACTCCGTCTCGCGCGGCGCGGGTCGTTCCTCGGGCGATTGCAAGCCCAGGCAGATCGCGTCTGCCCAAATGTCGACCACGCAGTGCCGCATCACGACATCGTGCGTCGGGGCCAGCGCAACAGGGTATGGTGCAATTGGAATGATCAATCTTGGTACTGTTTCAATAAGCCGAGAGCGCACATTTTTTGCTTGATCGTCACCGTGGTCGCGTCGGCTTACAGCGCTGTTGCGTCGTGTCGATGCGGCCCGGGTCGCTGGAGTTGGCGTTTACTTTCACGATCGACGCGATCGAGCGCCGCTTCACACCCGCGCAACGTCGCTGCACGCGCCTGTTCGCCGGGAACACATCGGGCATCACCGATATCACGAAACTCAAAAGGCCGGACATCTGCGTGTCCAGCATTTCCGGGCTCGCCGCGCAATTTCTTCGCGATCTTGCTGTCAGACAATGGCATCAACCCGGAAAGCGACATTCAATGGCGCGAGTTTCCGGCGGACCTGCTGCCGATCGCGCTAAAGCGCGGAGAAGTCCAGGCGATCGCCGACGCCGATCCGACAGCGGGGCTAATACAGCAACGCAGCAACGGCGAGCTGGTGGAGATCGCCTCGAATCTTTCCGGCGACTACGCTAACCTGTCCTGCTGCACAATGGGCGTCCGTGCTTCTCTGTGGGCAAAAGATCCCGCGACTGTCGCCGCCTTGACGAATGCCATCCACGATGCGGCGGTCCATGTCGCCACCAACCCCGATGACGCCGCTGAGGTCTTCGCACCATACACACCGAAAGTGCCGGTCGCAGACCTTGCGGCGATGCTGCGCAGCCACACGCATGGACACCATCCCGACCGCGATGCGTTGCGTCGGGAAGTCGTCAAGATCACGAGCGACCTCAAACGGGCGTCGATCATCAGGCAGAGTACGGATCCCCAAAAGCTCGCCAACCGCGTGGTCGTCGACGTGACCGGTTGATCGAAGATGCCGAAAGACGCGGCTACCGCATGTGCATCAATATGAGCTCACCGACCGACCAGCTTCTGGAGTGCATCGCTATGGGCAAGACCGATAAGGTCGCGATTCCGGCGGCGCTGCCGCACGTGTTCGTAGGCCTGTTTATGGGTCTTGGATCGTCCTTTGCCGTTCTGGTCGTTGCCGAAATGATCGGCGTCAAGGCCAGGCTCGGGTGGTATTTGCAATGGGCGCAGGGCTGGGCCGCTTACGCAAACATGTATGCCGCGCTGATCGTGATGTCGTTGTTGTGCTCCGGCGCGATCACTCTGCTGTTCAGGACGCGCGACCGGCTGCTGGTCTGGCAGAAAGCCGTCATCAAATGGTAGCGGTTGCTATCGCTGAAACTGATCGGCCGGCTGCCGTCGGCGCGTCGCTGAATGTCGAGGGCGTCAGCCACGCCTTTGACATCGATGGCGCCGCGCTGCCGGTACTGAATGACGTTAGCTTCAACGTAAGACCGGACGAATTCGTCGCGCTGCTCGGTCCCTCGGGATGCGGAAAATCGACCTTGCTGCGTCTGGTGGCTGGGCTTGAACCGCCGCGATCGGGCGCGTTGTTCGAAGATGGTCGTCCGATCAAACGGCCATTCCCCTCGCGGGTGGTGGTGTTTCAGGACCCGACGCTGTTTCCGTGGCGAACCGTTTGGAAAAACGTTGCGCTCGGGCTCGAAGCCCAGGGTGTCTTAAAGGGCCAACGCCCCCGCGTCGATGCGGCGCTCGACCTCGTCGGACTTTCTGCGTTTCGCAACGCCTACCCGCATCAGCTTTCGGGAGGAATGGCCCAGCGCGTCGCGCTGGCACGAGCGCTGGTGAACAAGCCCAGAATACTTATTCTGGATGAGCCGCTCGGCAAGCTCGATTCGCTGACACGCATCTCCATGCAGGCGGAAATCGCCAGGCTCTGGCAGCGCAGCGGCTTCACCGCGCTGATGGTGACGCACGATGTTGAAGAGGCGGTCTTCATGGCGAACCGCGTCATCGTATTCAGCGATCGCCCCGCGCGTATCAAGGCCGACGTGACGGTCGATCGTCCCTTCCCCAGGCATCGCGGCGATCCCAAGCTGGCGGAGTTACCGAGCAACATTCTGGGGCTGCTTGGATTGGATGCGAACTGGTGAGCAACGGCCAGGGGTCGACGGCGCGTGCGATGTCTCGACGGCGCCTGCGCGAGGTACGAATTGTCATGAGCGCCCTGCTTGCTTTGATCCTGACGGCGTGGGGCGCCCAGCGGTTCATCCAGCGCCCGTTTGCGGAGTGGTTTACCTGGCGGCAGGCTTTTACATGGATGGATTCGCCGGAGGTGCAACGGTGTTGCTCGGCAGTACCTTTGGCGGTTTGAGCGCGTTTTTGTTTTACCGGAAGCAGATTCAGCAACGTCTCAGCGCTCGCTTAGATCACTACTCCGCTGTCAAGATTTGGCTGACTTTGCTCGGACTACGCCTCTCGCCACTCGTGCCAGCGCCATTGGCGAACTTCTTTGCTGCAGTCTTTCGTGTCTCACCCCTCCAATACCTGACAACGAGTGTGTTAGGCAGGCATTCCCGGCTATAGCCCTATCGTCAGTCCACGCCGGAAACCGCTGCTCGTCGACCGACCGGCAACCGCCGGCGCCGTCTAGGTCGAGGACGACGGACGAAGATAGCGCTGCACGACATCGTTGAGCAGCGCGACGATCTCCGTCCGTCGCCGCGTGATATCGTGGAAAGGACCCGATACCGCGACGGCAAGCGCGCGGTTCCATCCGTCGATACCCTCGGGTAACGGCACGGCAATCGACCCGGCGCCAGGGGTGACCAGACCCGCCGAGAAGAAGAANCCGTCACGGCGCGTGCGCTCGACGTTCTCGAGCACCTGATTGATGTCGATGCGCGATATGTCGAGGGCGGCTTCCGCGTTGGTGCGCGTGCACAGGCTGCGGATCTCCTTGTCGGTGCACGCGGTCAGCAGCGAAAACCCGGTAGCCGACCAGACCACGAGACGACAGGGCGCAAGTGATGGCCGAGCATTTCGAGTTGCGATGCGGCGCCCGGTAGAGGTCAGCCCAAGATCGCCGAAAAGTCTGACCTGCGCTTTAGAGCGAGTTCTCAAGGCTGGCAAACGTCTCTCGGAGATAAGCGGAAGGGGGACGCTTCCCGCCGTCGTTGCTCCAAGCTTCAACTGCGAGACGAAACGCGCCGACCGTCACCATTGCGACGATTCTCAACGACTTTCGAAGCTTGGCCTGAGGCCATTTTGTACAGAGCGCCTCGAATATCGCCTGTTCTTGAGCGATATACTTCGCATGGCTCGCAGCCATCAGAGCAGCGCTTGAGCGGATCACCCGATCAAGCACGATGCTTTGATCCGAATGATACTTGCTGGTCAGACTTACCAGGGCGTTTTTGACCGCTTCGATTGGTTTTTGGCCGGTCGGCTCCGCGATCACAGCCGCGCGGATAAGATCCGTAAAGTTGCTTTGCCAGACCAGGATGATGTCTTCTTTAGACTTGAAATAATAAAAGAATGTTCGCCGTGAGATGCCTGCTTCTTCAGCGATTTCCTCTAGCGTCGTGCTCTCATATCCCTTCGTAATGAACAATCGGAGGCCGGTCTCGGCAATGCGAGCCATCGTTTCAAGACGTTTCCGCTCGCGCAGGCCGGTCTCTTTGGTGTCGTTTTTAATCATCGCGCTTCCGGCGGCCCCGCTTGTAATTCTGCACTGAGTGTAATATTAATTGTTACACAGAGTGTAATCTTATGCAATGAGGTCATATGAGCGTCGAGGCAGGCGAATCGAAACACTCGCGCCGGGCGGTGGTCACGGGAACCGGCGGACTGGGGTTCGAGACCGCGCTCGCCCTGTCGAGGATGGGCTGGCAGGTGGTTATCGCAGGGCGGGATGTAGAGAAGGGGGCGCGCGGTCCGGAAAATCCAGGACCAGGTGGCGCGGGCAACTGTTGCGTTCGAGAAAGTCGATCTTGCCAGCTTGCTCTCTATCGAAGCGTTCGGCCGCCGTATGAACAGCTCCTACGCTGGCTTTGACGTCTTGATAAACAACGCCGCGGTCATGACGCCGCCCCGCCGCCGCGTCACCGCCGACGGCTTTGAACTGCAATTCGGCGTCAACTATCTCGGACATTTTGCGCTTACATCACATATGCTTCCTCCGCTGCGCAGAGGAACTGAACCACGAGTGGTGAACGTCTCCAGCATCGCAAACCGCAGCGCAGCTCTGAACTTTGGAGATCTGCAGAGCGAAACGGCGTACAAGGCGTTTGAGGCGTATGGTCAGTCGAAGCTCGCGCAGCTCGTGTTCGCTTTCGAATTGCAGCGCAGGAGCCTTGCTGGGGGGTGGGGCCTTGCGAGTATCGCTGCTCATCCCGGCTTGGCGCGCACGGATCTGATTCCAAACGGCGCCGGCAAGGTCAGTGTCGCCTTCGTATTGCGGCAGCTGATGTTGCCTCTCTCTCAATCTCCGGCTCAGGGCGCGCGACACGTTCTGTTTGCGGCCAACTCGCCATCCGCCAAGCCTGGAGGTTATTATGGGCCCAGCAGATTGGGTGAGGTGCGCGGCGACACCGCGCCCGCGAAAGTCCCGCAGCAAGCGCTAAACCAGGAGAATGCGACGCGCCTGTTTGACGTGTCTGAGCGGTTGGCAGGCCTTACCTTCGGAACGTCCCGGCCATAGCTCCGCGATCGATAAGGCGAGGCGCTCGTAAGGTCAGTCTAAGGCGAACGCGACCTGGGCCGATGCGATCGCGATCGTCCGACGGCGTCCTCTCGAACTGGTCGCACCGCGCAAGCGGCCCTGAACTTCACTGTCCCGAACGATCAAAGACAAACTCGGAAATATTCGGGACATCACAATGCCGCCAGACCCAAGAAAAAGCGCGTGCTCGCGGTCATCGCCACGGTGACGGCCGTGCATCTCCGGTTTCTCCCACCGCGACAGAATGACACTGACAGAGCGCTTGAAAATCTACACTGAGTGCGAATAAAAATTACACCCAGTGCGGATATTATGCGAGCGCCGCCTGAAGTTAGAAGGTATCCATGAAGCTCAATGTCAACGGCAAAGGCCGGATGGCTGATGTTGATCCCGACATGCCCCTGCTGTGGGCGATCCGCGACCATCTTCACCTACCGGGCACCAAGTACGGGTGCGGCATCGCTCAATGCGGCGCCTGTACTGTTCTTGTGGATGGTCACGCCGTCCGCTCCTGCTCGATGTCGGTTGCGGACGCCCAAGGTTCCCAAATCACCAGGATTGAAGGTTTGGGCGGAGATCACCCGCTCCAGGTCGCGTGGCTCAAACTCCAGGTCGCCCAATGCGGATATTGCCAGTCCGGGCAGATCATGCAGGCCGCGGCTTTGCTTGCGGCAAATCCAAAGCCGACTGAAGAGGACATCGAACTCGCGATGGCCGGCAATATCTGCCGCTGCGGCACCTACCAGCGGATCAAAGCGGCAATCAAAGAAGCAGCGGGGGCGGTGTGATGAAGTCGCGCAATGGGAAGGCCGGACCACTCAGTCTTACGCGGCGCAAATTGGTGCTCGGAGGCAGCCTCGTTGGAGGTGCTCTGATCATAGGTTACACCGCCATGAATTTTGGCTCCGTCGCAGCTGGCGCCCTCAGCATCGGCGCCGAACAGCCGGCCGCAAGCCCTTTCGGCCCTTTCATCAGGATTGACGCCGATGGCTGGGTCACCGTGGTCAACGCCTTTCAGGAGATGGGGCAGGGCGTGCATGCAGGCATTGCCGCCATCGTCGCGGAAGAACTCGACGCAGACTGGGGCAAGATCAGGGTCGTAGCCGCCCCGGCAAACACGGCCGTGTACAAGAACGGTGCCATGGGCATGCAGGTAACTGCCGGATCCAGCGCGATCGCTGGTGCCTGGCATCGGCTGCGGACTGCGGGTGCGGCCGCGCGCGAGATGTTCGTGCAGGCCGCGGCCCAGAAATGGGGCGTGCAGGCTGGTACGATCACCGTTCGGAACGGAATGGTCATCGATACCGCGTCGAAACTTCAGGAGAGCTTCGGCAGTCTACTCACGCTCGCGGCGAAGCAGCAGGCGCCAGCGGCTCCGCTCCTCAAATCTCCTGACAAATTCGAGCTCGTGGGTTCGCGGCGGATCGGACGCAAGGACGGCGTTTCGAAGGTGACCGGCGGGCCGATCTATACGCAGGACGTTCAACTCCCGGGTATGCTTGTCGCGATGGTGGCGCATCCGCCTCGGTTTGGCGCCAAGATGCGCGACTTCGATGCCGCCGCGGCGCGAAGCATCAAGGGCGTCGTGGATGTATTTGCAGTCCCGAGCGGTGTCGCGGTCGTCGCGCAGGACACTTGGTCGGCGCGGAAGGGCAGGGACGCACTATCGGTCAGCTGGGACGAAGAAGCCGTCGAGAAGCGGTCGTCGGTCGAGCTCCGACAGCTCTTCCAGCAGATCGGAGAGCTTAAAACCAATGATAGCGGCAGGTCTTATTTCTCCAAGGGCGATCCGGCGAAGGCGTTCAATGAGGCCGAATTTCAGGCGAGTTACGATTTTCCGTATCTTGCACATGCGCCCATGGAGCCGATGAACTGCGTCGCGCAGGTCGATGGCCGCCAAGTCAAGTTGACAGTCGCCTCGCAGCTCCAGACGATCGACCAGATAAACACAGCTCTCGCAGCCATTACACTCCCGGGCTCGGTGCAGATCGAGACGCTCCCTACTGGCGGTTCATTTGGTCGCCGCGGGCTTTTCTCCTCCGACTATATCGTGGAATGCGTGCGGATTGCCCGCCACGTCGGTGGGGGAAAGCCTGTCAAGCTTGTCTGGACGCGTGAAGACGACACAATCAGCGGCTTCTACCGCCCGATGGCGCATCACAGGCTCTGGATCAACCGGGACGCCGACGGCCTTCCCGCCGCGTGGCGTCACCACACGATCGCTCAATCCTTGTTGCCAATCGGTCCTAACTCGACCGAAGTGGAAGGCATTGAAACGTCTTCCTATGTCACGGGTTGCAGCGTTGCGGATTGCCGCGTCTTCACGCCGACCGTTGGCGTGCCTGTCGGTTTCTGGCGATCGGTTGGCAACTCCCACACAGCGATGGTCCTGGAGCATACGATCGATCAACTCGCCCATATGGGGGGAGTCGACCCGGCCGAGTACCGCCGTGCGATCTACCGCAAAGCAGGGGACGAAAGGCGGCTCGCCGCCCTGGAGCTGGTGTGCGAACGCGCTGGTTGGGGCCACTCGATGCAGGATGGCTGGGCGCGAGGGTTGGCTGTCCATGAGGCGTTCGGCACCGTCGTCGCTCAAGTCGCCGAAGTCGCTATTCTCGACGGACGCCCACGCGTCCGCCGGGTTGTGTGTGCCGTGGATTGCGGAATCGCCGTGGTTCCGGATCAGATCGCTGCACAGATGGAGGGCGGCATCTGCTTCGGCTTGAGCGCTGCTCTGTGTGGCAAGATTACGCTGGGCGACGGCGGAACGCCTGCCCAGAACAATTTCGATACATACGAAGTCCTGCGACACCCTGATGCGCCGGTCGTGGAAACGCACATCGTCCCGTCACGACGGGATCCATCGGGCGTTGGCGAACCGGGAGTGCCCCCGATCGCGCCCGCGGTTGCAAACGCCCTGCTGGTCCTGACAGGCGAACCTACAACAAGCCTGCCATTCGTATCATGAAGCCCCGGCGATCAGAACCAATACAGGATCACATGATGTCACATGATCTTCTATCGTTCTTCCTCGCGTGGCTGGCAGCCCCTGGTCGGGTTGGCGCAATAGCACCCTCAGGCGACGCGCTTGCCGAACTGATCACGAGAGAAATCGGATCGGCGACGGGGCCTGTCGTCGAACTTGGGCCTGGTACCGGAACGTTCACTTACAAGCTGCTGAACCGGGGCGTCCGCCCCGCTGACCTTAGCCTCGTCGAATACGGGTCCGAGTTCATTAAAACGCTGCAGCTGCGTTTCCCGGGCGCGCGCGTGCTCTGGATGGATGCCGCGCGGATTGGGTCGTCCGGTCTTTTCGCGGCGAAAGATGTCGGAGCGGTCGTCAGCGGATTGCCGCTTCTCAATATGTCGCCGCGGAAGGTCATCGCAATTCTCGATAGCGCGTTCTCGGTGCTGCGAGAGGGAGGAGCGTTCTATCAGTTCACATATGGAGTGAGATGCCCGGTCCGCCGCCCCATCCTCGATCGCCTTGGCTTGAAGGCAACCCTCGTTGATCGGGCAATGCTGAACGTCCCCCCGGCCGCGGTCTACAGGCTCACCCGCAGGGCGGTCCGCCTGCCGCGTGCCATGGGGAAGAGCCGGGCGCTCCCATACCTCGATCAACGATTGGAGGCGATGTGATGAATCAGCCCGAAAAATCGATCCTGGCCGATCAGGCTTCAAAGATCGCTTGTGGCGATCAGGACGTTTCGTTGATGAAGCTGCGAGATGTCATCGGCAAAGTTTCTGAGTGGGGCAAGGAGTATCCGATATTCCTGACGCTCCAGCTGCGCACAGGCGGCTTGTCCACGGCACTCCGCGAATTTGGAGCGATGTGTCTGCGTGCCGAGAATTATGAGCTAGCCGTCGACGTCTTTCTCGCAGCGGTATCGATGCAGCCTGATGACTGCTGGCTTTGGCGTAAGCTCGGGTGCGCTTACCAAGGTGCACTGCACGAACATCTGGCGCTCCAATGCAGCCGTCGGGCGTTGGACTTGCACTCCTCGCACGCCGACATCCGGTTGCAATATGACGTCCTGCTGCGGGATGAAGGCCGGGCGAAGCAGGCGGAGATCGTGTTTCAGCAAGCCCCGCGCTCGATCGTATGACGGTCGCAACACCTTCTGCGCGCCAGGCGACCCGCCGTTTTAGAGAGCCGCGCACTCAACATCGCCAGCAATACCCACGTAGTCCCCTTGTGGAATGCCCAATGCATAGCCACGCCCATACGGAAGGAAAGGCACTCATGATCTGGAAGACCTTCTCTGCGGCTGCGATCGTAACCGCCCTTATCCTGGGGGTGCCGGCAAGCTTTGCGCAAGCGGCTCAGCCCGACGACATCCTGGGGACCTGGCAGTCCGAGACGGTTAAACTTGAATTCTTCAAGGCTGGCGCCGAATACAACGCGCGTATCCTCTGGGGAAACCGCATCGTCGAAAGCGATGGCGTCACGTTCAAGAAGGACATCCTCAACCCGGATCCGGCGTTTCGATCGCGCTCCCTCCAGGGAATTACGATGGTAACCGGCCTCGTGTATCAAAACGGAGAATGGACGGGCGGAAGCCTGTATGACGGGTCGTCCGGCCGAACCTATAGCGGAAAAGCCGAGATTGCCGACGGCAAGCTTCATCTGCGTGGCTATTTGGGCGCGCCGGCGATGGGGCAAACCATGGTGCTGCAGAAGGCGCCAGCGGCACCCTCGGGCACGGCCTCGAAGTCGTCGCCTGCCAAACGCTGATCGAAAAATTCGGCTCTTGTCGCCCGGCATCGGCTTACGCCGGCCGCGGGCCGGACCTTGCCAGGGAGCCGGCGCATTCAACCTGCCACCCAATCAAATGGTCAATTCTTGAAAGGGGTTCCCATGCCGAACGAAGACGGCCGTCTGTCGCTTTCTCCGGAAATGCTCGACCATCTTAGCGGGGCGCTGCGCAATGTCCCGATCGACGAACTGAGACAGTTTGTCGCTTTGATGGAAGCGACGTTTGAGCCTGAGCCGGGTTTTTTGGCCCGGCCAATCATCATACGGACTCGGCGGGAGATGTTCCCCAGACGACAGCGGGCGCGGCGATATACGTCTTGATGCGGACATTCGGCGTGTTCGGCAACGTTTGAGGCCATCCGCTTGGCCACGCTGGGCACGCCGACGCAGGCGCTTCAGCAAAATTGAGAGACATTCGTATCCAAAAGCTGCCTTCATTGCGGCAAGAATGGCACGGTCGAGGGATGCTTTCCGCGTCCGATCGCCGTCCTGATTCAATCGCTTATTTGTAGTAGCGCACCTTGGGGGCATGATGAACTCGCGCAGGATTTCGAACAAGTGCAGGCCGATGCCGTTCTCCGGTCTTGCGGTTTTTTGGCTGACCGCGTTCGCCCTCACCGGTCAGTCCGCCCCGACGCAAGCGGAGACGTTCAACGCAAGGTATCAGATCAGACTTACGGGCATATCGATCGGGTCCGCGCACCTGAGCGGTGACGTGATGGCCGGCGCTTACACCGTGACTCTAAAAGGCGACGTGTCATTGCTGGGGTTCTCGGCGCGTTTCGAGGCATCGTCCGATGGGCTTTCTCTTGACGCTGCGGGCGCCTTCGGACCGAGGGAACGATCGATCGGACGGTGACCGTCAATTTTTCTCCTGATCGGACCGCCGCCGTCATCATCGATCCGGCTCTGTCAGAATCCGAGAAGCGCGGGCTCGTCCCGCTGGACGCCTTACACCGCAAGAACGTGATAGATCCGATGAGCGCCTTGATCTCGCAGCTCTTACGCATGTCCCGGAGCGACGGCCCATGCGCCGGCGTTACCCAGGTTTTTACCGGCTCCAGTCGCTTTGATGTGAACATCATCGCGGGCAGTACAAAAGCTGACGAGATCGAATGCAGAGCGGTACACCAGCCGATTGCAGGTCATAAGCCATCCGGCAATGACCGGCCCACGATCGCGGTGATTGCATTTCCCAAGACCGAGAGGGTGGGCGGGCTGCGATTGCCGACGCGGATCGAAGTCCCGCTCTCTCTAGGGACGATAACGGTGCGACGGGTCGCATAACCTCAGGCACAAACGCTTGGCGAAATCTTGCAGACGCCGCATACCACCATCGATTGCCGATCGGTCCACAAAAGGAAATGGCCGCACCTACGACATTGTACGTCTGCCATTTGTAGCTAATCGCCGAAGCTGGAAAAGCCCATGTTGCGAAAGCCGCACATTCTTATAGTCGATGATGATTTAGCGATACGAAAGCTGCTGGGGCGGTATCTCCTCGAACAGGACTTTCGGGTCTCACTGGCGTCGGATCGTAAAGCGATGGATGACGCCTTAGGCGTCTACGAGATAAGCTTGATCGTTCTCGATGTCATGCTGCCCGACGGGTCCGGACTTGACATATGCAGGGATCTGAGACGGCTGGACGTTCAAATTCCCGTCATTCTCCTGACTGCACTCAAAGAGGATGTGGACCGCATCATCGGGCTTGAGATCGGCGCCGACGACTATCTCGGCAAGCCATTCAATCCACGCGAGCTCCTGGCACGGATTCGCGCTGTTCTGTGGCGGCAGGGTGAACAGGCTCGCCGACTGTCTCAGGCGCGTGATAGCCGGTTCGGCCGGTTTACTCTACAACCGGGCAATCGGCTGCTGCTCGACGAGACGGGAACTCCGCTCGACCTGACAGAGGCGGAGTTCGATCTGCTTCACGCGCTGGCGATGCGGCCTGGCTTGCTTCTATCCCGTGACAAGCTGCTCGAGATCACGAACCGAGGACAGGACGACGTGTTCGACCGCTCCATTGACGTCCTGATGAGCCGCATACGAAAGAAGCTGGGCGATGGCGAGGACTTTCGGATGATCAAAACGATCCGGAACGGCGGATATATGTTCGCTGCGCGAGTTGATGCTGTGGATGAAAATCAATGAATACGTTGCGCGCCCGTATGGCCATGACGTTGATCCTGTCGATCGCGTGTGTCGTCGGTTTTTCGACGCTCCTTATCCACTATTCCTTATGCGCGATCGGTGAAAAGAAATTTGCCGAGGCCGTCATCGATCGGGTGCACATGATCGCGCCTTCCCTCGCGCGGGCCGAGCCTGAAAGCGAACTTCGTCTGTCGCCGATGCCGGGAAGGGGGCAGGTCCTCCAGGGAGCGTCGGCGTCCTTGAAGGCAGCTTTTTCTCAAGAAAGTATCAGTTACGATGTTGTGGTGAGCCAGCAGGAAGGCACCAGTAAACCAACCGTATCGATCAATCTGGGTCCCGGTTGGCTGGTGTTCCCTGGTCCCGCTCATGGTCCGCCGTCGGTTGTTTGGTATGCCGCGCTCGCGTGGATGGCGATCATCACAATCGGTACGACGGCTGTCGCTCTCGTTGCCGCTCACCATATCACCCGCAAGCTGAGCATTTTGGAACGTTTAGCCACCAATCTGAATGCGAGGGGCGCCTTCGAAGATATCCCCGAAGAAGGGCCTGATGAGGTCAGAGCGACCGCGAGGGCGCTAAACAAACTCGGTGCAAGCCTCAGAGCTGCGGTGGAGAGCAGGATGCGGCTTGTTGCAGGAGCCAGCCATGATCTGCGGACGCCGATGACTAGGATGAGGTTGCGCGCCGAATTCCTGCCGGAGAATGACAGGGCCGAGTGGCTGAGCGACCTGGAAGAGATGGATCGCATCGCAGATAGCGCTATTCAGCTCGTTCGAGAAGAAATCTCCGCGGACCCGCGTGAGACAATTAAAATCGACGAGGCTGTAAAGCGAGTTTGCGACGATTTGTCCGCTCTGAAATATGCAGTCGAATGGGTCCCGTCAGACACTGCAAAAGTGTCGGTCGCACCGCTGGCGCTCGTGCGTGCTTTGCGGAATCTCATCATCAATGCAGCGACCCATGGCGAGGGCGCGAGGGTTCGGGTCGACGTCGTCGGCTCGTATTGCGCTATTTTTATCGAGGATAACGGCACCGGAATCCCTGAAACGCTTATGGCTAGTGTTTTTGAGCCATTCTTTCGGGTTGATTGCGCGCGCAGACAACATGTGCCTGGCGCAGGCTTGGGACTGGCAATAGCCAAAGAAATTATAGAAAGGTCAGCCGGAAAACTACAGATCGAGAACATATCCCCGACGGGGCTCCGACAGATCATCTCTCTTCCAGTTGCGAAACGGGAAGCGTGGTTCTCTCAGAATTGCCGAGCATCGAGTGTCGCGGGAGAGCGTGAGGCGCGGCCGACGGCTGTCGCTCAAGTTGCCTAAGCCGGCCCCATTGCAGCTTGCTATCGGCCAGCGTGATCGAAATAAAAGGAAATATCCCGGCCCAAAACCAGCGTCGATTGTCGTTGATAGTGCCTGAAGATTAAATGAGCACTGCTGATGCGATACGACGTAGTTTGTTCTCTCCTCCTGCGTGGCCTATTTATGTTCGCCGCAGGTGACGTCATGGACGACATGCCGTATGCCCTCGATCTAGAGGTCGCGCGGATCGCATTTCTTCAAGCTTATTTCGCCAACGCCGGTCTAATGTTGCCGGCGGCGCTCGCGGCTCTCAGTCGAGCGACCGGGTCGGATACGCGAGCTTCGAAGGGCGGTTACGCCCCGAGCGCTTCGCGCGATGGGTTATGCGAAGGCTCATCGCGGCTCGATCCCACGAGCATTTCCGACTTACGCCAGAGACCATCCAAAAGTACGTGGCAGAGGTGCCGGTCGAGATGCGGGACCAGTCCGCTCCATGCGGGTAAGCGAAGATTCGCTACGGCCTGCAACGTCAACTCACGCTATAGCAGCTTTTCCGCGAGGGCTTGGTGCACCGTTCGGATAGAGGCCTGAAAGCCAAGCTGGCGAGCGAGGGTGGTATCCATGTGGAGGCGCCAAGGTGTCGCCAGAGCTTCTGCCGACCCTGAGATGGGCGCATTGACCAGGCCGGCGAGCTCGTAGAGCGAGGTGGGCGCGTCGTCCGCGATGTTGACCACGCGGCGGTCCATGGCACCAGTCAACGCCAGCTTCATCGCGGTCGCAATGTCACGGTGATGAACCATGCTCATTCTCATGGCAGGGTGAAAGGACGCGTCGGCTGCGTGCTTCGGCAGCGCCTCCAGGTGTCCATCTCCATCACCGTACACGAAAGCGAAACGCTGAATAGTCCAATTGAGCCCGCTCTCCTGCAAGGCCTTTTCTGCTGCGAGCTTGCTTGCCGGGTAAGCGTGCTGTGGGTTGGAAACATCGTCTTCGCGTCCGGGATGAGGCGTGTCGGTGCCGTAAACGTGGCCGGTGCTTGCCATAATGAAACGCGCGCCGGGAGCATATGTCTTTGCGGCCGCGATCAGGTTCTGCGTTCCCTCAAGGTTGACCCTCCAAATCAAATCGGTATCTGGCGTACGAAAGGTTGCGGCTAGATGTAAGATCGCCGAGACACCGTCGACCGCTTTGGCAAGGGACGTGCGATCCAGCAGGTCGCCATTTACTGCGGAAACTCCGTCTGCAGCACGAGCGTCGCCGCGAAGAAGGACACGGCAGGCTTCTCCAGCCGCCACAAGGCGCGGGACGAGGCGCTCTCCCACCAGACCGGTTGCTCCGGTTATCAAGATCGTCATTTGCGGACTCCTTTGCTTGCTGCAATGGTCTCAAGCCTCTCTGTTGCGGCTTGAAGCACCCGAACAGCCGTTGCGATGTCGGAGCTGTCGAGATCGCCAAAGGCGGCACGTCGGATAAAGGTAAGGTCCGGTAACTCCCTCCAAAGCTTGTCACCCGTTGGCGTCAGTCGGAGGAGTTTCTGGCGCTGGTCACCGGCGTCTGGTGTCTGCTCCACGAGCTGCTTTCGCAGCAGCGTCGCCACGATCCCGCTCAACGTTGCTCTCTCGATCTGGAGTATCCTCACAAGATCTCGCTGCTTAGTTGGCCCTTCGTTCGCGAGGCGGTGCAGGACGTACCATTGGGTGGAGCCCAGATCGTAGGGCCGCAGAGTCGCGTCCATCACGGCCCTTCCGGCGAAATAACACCGCTTGGCCCATGCTCCCAAGGCGTCAGCCTGCCGGGTTGGTTTTCTCATACGCAATTCCATTTGTTCGGTACCTAGCATATTAGCTAGGTACCTTACAAAATCAGGCCGGTCTACAGCTTTTCAACGAAGGCCTTGAGGTTTCCTTGGCGCGTCTCGACGACGTCGCCCATCAATCACGACGTAGATACCTGTGTGTACCGAAAACTTAAGCTCGGGCGTAGTGGTGATGAAGTCCGCCCAGGATGGGGCGTGAACTGATCGCACCGGTTCGCTGAACCGGGCGAGAAATCGGCGCGTCCTTGTTCAAGGATCGATGCGTTCTGACGTTATTGTAATAGTCGGCGTAGGATTGCAGGACCCGACGCAGATGCGCCTCGCCCAAAACAATGACGTGGTCCAAACACTCACGCCGGATCGATCCGATCAGCCGTTCGGCAAACCCATTCTGCCAAGGCGAGGTTGGTGCGGTAGGCTTGTCCCGGATGCCCATGGCGCGCAATCGGCGCGTGACGACGCTGCCATAGATCCGGTCGCGATCGCGGATGAGGTAGTGCGGAGCCTCATCCCAAGGAAATGCCTCCGTGATTTGACGTGCAACCCGTTCCGCCGTCGGATTTGCTGTGACGTTGATCCAGACCAGGTCTCTGCGGTCGAGCCGGACGATCACAAAAGCATAGAGCAGATCGAAACTGACGGTGGGAACAACGAACAAGTCCATGGCGGCAATGTCCGGCGCGTGATTACGCGAGAAGATCCGCCATCCCTGGCTGGGTGGCCCGCGTCGCTTCACCATGTACTTGGCGACGCTGGACTGCGCGACCTCGAACCCGAGCTTGAGCAGTTCGCCGTGGATGCGTGGCGCGCCCCAAAGCGGATTTTCGACGCTGATCCGCCGGATCAACGCGCGCAGCCTCGTGTCGATCGGCGGCCGCCCCTCCGATCGGGCGCGACTTCCAACGCCAATAGCCGCGAAAGCCGGCGCGGTGCCAACGCACGACCGTCTCGGGCCGGATGATCGTGAGGACCTGCAAGATCGATGGAAACCAGCGATACAGCTGAATGAAGAACCAGCGATCATCGTTGGTGAGCCGGACGCGACCCCGCATCTTACGCCTCAAGACAATCAACTGATGTCTGAGCGCCGCATTCTCTGCTTCAAGTCGGCTCTTCGACTTGAGGGGCGAAGCCAAGACGGCCAGTACGAAACAGAGCAGCCCGATCATTCCGCCAGCTTAGGCGATTCCATTACGTCATCACCCGGATAAGGTTTTCGGTACACACAACGCCAAACTGTTGTCAAAGAAGGTGCGAGCCCATCTGGTCAATCCTGGCGGCGGGCACGCCAGTTCCGCTACCGTCACGTTCTTCATCCTGTCCAACGGGCGGATTCGTCCCGACAGTCTGAAGATTGTAACAAACAGCGGGCAATCCAAGGTCGACGCGAGCGCGCTGCAAACCATTCGCGCAAGCGCGCCGTTCGATCCGCCGCCAAAGGAGATGAGCATCACGATCGTCGTCGATTTTGATCGAAGAAGTTGAGTCTCGACTGAGGTCGCAAGTGCGGGATGCACAGTCGCTGTATCACCGCGCCTCCACACACGTTGTGGCCAGCCCGGTCAATCTTCGATCAGCTTGTGATGTTGCTGCTGGTTTGGCAGGGTCATGGTCTTTGCCCATTTCGGATGGGGCATTCCTGTCTCTTCTGCGTCTCGCGCAAGGAAACCAGGGCGCTCGTAGAATGCGCTCGGCGCGCTTTTTCATGTTAGGCGACGCGACGTCTTCGCGCTTGGAGAAAGCGAGCGAACTCCTTCTGAAACCGTCTCACTTCTCCGGCGCCCGCAGCAGCATGGCGTGGGCGTGCATGTCGCCGGCGAGGCTGAGTGCCACGACCCATGGTGTGCTCACCTTGCCCCGCATCAGGCACAGATTCACGGGGATGTTTGCGACTGTCATGTTGGCGTTTTCGGCGAGCGTAAAGAACGTCGCGCCGGGCTCCAGCGTCTTTTGCCAGACATCCAGCAATGTCTGCGAGGCCTGGTGGCCGGTCAGGGTAACGTCCTTGGAAGAGATGCCCTGGCGTTGCAGGAGGCGGCTCACGGCGTGCGGCGCCGTCTGGCCACCGAAGGTGCCAAAATGCTTCAGACCCGATTCGGTGACGTGGTAGTAGGGACCGGTCCAGTTCTGGGCCTGCGGACTCGGGTCCGAAGCACCGGGTTCAAACCGCACTTGGCGACGGTCGCCGATCAGAAACATATCGCCGAAATTCTGCTCCTGGGCGATCACCTCGGTATCCACCAGACGCCAGCGCGGTTGCTGCCCCGGCGCCGCCACGCCCACCACCGCAGCGGCCGCGCCGTCGGCCGCGCTCACCGACTGCGGCGTGTGGTAATCCATAATGGTTGTCCAGCCGCCGCCGATCGCGACCAGGATGTTGCGCGCACGCCCGGCGCGGATCATGGCGTCGGCCAGTGCCACTCCGACATTGAAATTGCTGAAATCATTCGCCAACGGAATCGTCAGCGTCCTTTCCGAGAGCTTCAGATCTCTCGTCAGCGCGAACAGATCCGGCGGTACGAAATAGGTATTCGGAGAGAGGCAGCCCATGACGATGTCGATCTGGCTGATGTCCAAGCCGGCATCGGCAATCGCTGCGCGTGCAGCCGGCACGAGGATATCGAGCACGGTCTGGCCCTCGGCCAGCACATGGCGCTTGTCATAACCCGTGAATAGCCCCTGTCCGTCAGGATGGTGCTCGCGCAGCCAATCGAAGATCTTGTCATCGTTGGTGCGGATGTCAGTTGGCAGATTTTGGGCCATGCCGATAATGCCGATGCGGTTTTCAGTCATGCGGGCCACTCCGGATCAGGCTAAGCCGAGACGATGCAGGACGATATCGGCAGTCTCCAGCGCGCCCTCGGCCCATGTCTGGTTGGTCGAGTACGCTTCACCGCAGATGTAACAGGGAAAGTTCGCGACAGGCTGGGTCATGTGTTCGAGCATCTCTGCCGAGTTGTAGTTCACGTTCCAGAGATGCACGCCGCCGCCATACGGATCGCGCGACCAGTCCATATAGGCGGCATCGGTCGGCTTCGGCGCGCTCTCGATGCCGTGCATCTGCAAGAGCTGGCGGTGCAGTTCGTCCACCATCGGCTGAGTGGCCTTGTGCGCCTCCCAATTCGCCTGCAGCCGCTTGGAGAACTCGTCCGTCTGAAGTGACGACGCAAGCGGACTTGGGGCTCGGTTGAATGTCGGCAGCGCGCGCAGCACTGGCGCGCCCAATTGCAGGCCGGCTCTTTGCACGTCCGCGATGGTGTCGAGGCCAGCCCAGAAGTCGACGTTCAGGAGGTCATCATAAGCCATCGCGAGGCCG
Organism: Bradyrhizobium elkanii WSM2783; assembly: GCF_000472865.1. GTDB lineage: Bacteria > Pseudomonadota > Alphaproteobacteria > Rhizobiales > Xanthobacteraceae > Bradyrhizobium > Bradyrhizobium elkanii_A. The sequence goes on from NZ_AXAP01000033.1 coordinate 44,797, forward strand.
GGCTCGCCGGGCTTGGGCACGCCATCACCGTCCGACCCGACGGGCCAATAATAGCACTGCCGCAACGGCAGGTCGGTGAGCGATCGGCCGCTAGAAACCCCTGCCGCCTGCCACCAGCTCTCGGGATACAGCAGAAAACACTTGAACAGCGGAATCGCGCGGACCGAGGCGAGGTCGTGTCGGAATTGGGTGTTCCTTGGGTCAAGTACCTCGCCCTCCGGCCGCAACAATTCGATCGCGCGACGGGGCATGGCAAGCACGATGGCGCGTGCGGTAATTTTGCGGCCATCGCGCAAATCAAGCTGTACGCCCTTCGATCCGTCGGCGAGCTCGACGCCAACAAAGCCATCCAGCCAGCAGTTGCATTCGATTTCGCCTCCGGCGTCGTGGAATCTCTGCTGCAATCGCCAGGGCACCGCCTCGTAGCCCTCGTTCACCATCCGGTACTCGACACCCTGCGCAAAATCGAAATATTCGGTGATGAGGTCGAGCGCGTTGGTGTTGCCGCCCAGGCAGTCATAGCCGACGGTCGTGCGCGCAGCGTTGTAGCCGTCCGGACTGATATACTTGGCCAGCAGGTTCCAGAATGCGTGCTGCCACAGCGGCAGGCCGTCGATCTTCTGGTCCAGCAGGTATTGCCGTAGCTGGCCGCTTTTGAGCTTGTCGGGGATCTCCGGCATGAGGTTGATCAATTCCCGCGTGATCAGCTCCGCCGGACTGGCACCCGTTTGGGCCGCGAGCCACTTGGCCTCGGCCGGGTCGAACCAGTAGGGGAGCACGTCCGGGTTGCCAAGCTGTGAGGTGCGCAGAAGATGGCCGCGCAGGAACGCAATGTTGTTTGCGACGTCCACGACCTGCTGATGGGTCGGCAGCTTGAGTACGTTCTCGACTAGGTCTTTCATCCGCGTTTGCGCGGGGCTGACGTAGCGCATGCCGCCGATCTCGGCAGTGGTGTCGGGCATATGCGGTGAGCGGGCGGAGAGCAGCCGGCCGCCGATGCGATCACTGCCCTCGAACAGCTTCACCTTGAGAGTGCCACCGCGCGCCCTTGCCCAGTTCGCCGCCAGGCCGTCGCCAAGCGTCGACGTCATCAATCGCCAGCCGGTATAGATGCCGCCGACCCCACCGCCGACGATCGCAATATCGAGATCCGGTTGTTGCTGCATTTGGTTCGCCCCCTCGAAGCCGTAAATTCAATCGATGATCGCCGTCGTGGGCCAATAAGGCTTGGTCCAATACGGCGGCGCCGCCTTCGGATCCACTTTCGCGACGATCACCTGTGGCCGTCCGGCAGCGGCACCGCGCAGCGCCGCTTCCCAGGCCGGCGCAAAATCGGCCGGCTTTTCGACGTCATACGCGTCGGCGCCAAGACCTTTCGCAACCTTGCGTAGGTTGGGGTTGCCCAGGGGATACGAAAACGGAACGGGATCAGGAAGGAATGCGTTCATGCCCTGGGAAACCATGTTGAGGTCGTTGTCGTTGAGCACGACCCAGATGGCGCCAATCTTGTTCTCAGCGGCTGTGCTGATTTCACCGAGATGCATGAGCAGCGCGCCATCGCCGACCAGTGCGACACAGAGCCGATCAGGTCTGCCACAGCGCGCACCGATCACAGCGCAGACCGCAAAGCCCATTGGGCCCATCGCGAGTGCGCTATGCATTTCCCGCCCCTCAGGCACGACCATGTAGTGCATCGCCCAACCGACACAGTTGCCGCTGTCGATGAATACCATCACGCCGGGAAGCTCTTCGTTTTGTAGAAGATGGCCGTTCAGCAACTGACAGAGCGCCGCCGGATGGAGCGTTCCCGGCGTCTGTGCGGCGTCCGGGAGTGAAACGACCGGCGAATGATTTTTCTTGATCTCCGCGATCTCCTTGCCGCGCGCCGCGACGGCGGCGGGATCGTGCGGGAAGGCCGGAGCTTGATTCCATAGCGCGCGAATGAAGGCGCCTGCTTCCGCAACGATGCCATCGGTGACTGGAAAGCCCCGGCCGATCACCGACTGGTCGAGGTCGACCTGCAGGAACGGCCCTTTGGGCACCAGCATCGGATTCCATTTGTAGGTAGCGAGTTCGCCGAGGGAGGAGCCGATCACCAGCAAGGCGTCATGCGCCGCGCTGTTGGTTGCCGAGTCGATCATCCAGTATTGCGGCCAGAGGCAGCCGGCGAAGCCGTAGGCACGCAGCGAAAGCCGATGCGTCTCGGGAAATACGCCCTTGCCGTCCGAGGTGGTGATGACCGGGATGTTCCACCATTCGACCAGGCACCGCAGCGCCCGCGCGGTCGCCGGATCGCGCAGCGCCTCCCAGCAGCCATTGCCAAGCAGAATGAGCGGGCGCTTCGCCGAGCTCAACACCTCGAGTGCACGGCGGACCCCATGCTGGGGCGCGCCTACCGGCAGGCAACGATAGGCTTCCGGGCTCTTCGGCGGCCGCGCGGAGACGTAGAGACCCGTTTGAGCTTCGGCGGCGGCAATGTTGTCGGCGATACTAAGGTGCACGGCACGACGGGGGATCGACAGCATGGATCGCAGCGCTTGCTCGACCAGGATCGGCATACTCGAGGCATCGGGGATATCGGCACTGTAGCGCGTGGCGGCGGCATAGATGTCGCGCACATTGAGCCCACAATCGGTGCCTTCCTGCAGATAGCCGCGGCCGAAGAACTGCTCCGGCACTTCGCCGGTGAGCGTCAGCACGGCCGAGCCGTCGAATTGCGCGTTCATGGTACCGGTCAGCGCGTTGGTCGCGCCCGGGCCGCTGGTGACCAGCACCACGCCGGGTTTTCCGGTCGCTCGGTAGTATCCGTCCGCCATGTAGGCGGCGCCGGTCTCGTGCCGGGTGATGATGTATCTGAATTCGTCGCGGTCATGGATGCGCTTGAGCAGATGCATGACGCCGGCGCCGGGAACGCCAAAAATTGTCTTGGCGTCCTCGAGCGCCAGATAGTCCAGGAGCTGATCCGCAACGCTAGGCTTCGTTGATGCTGGCATCGTTTCCCCCATTTCGCAGAGCCCGCTTCTGCGGTTCAGCCGCGTCCCCGGTCAACAACTAATAATTGTATTTGTCATTCAGGCTATGTTAAGTTTACTAAGTAAGTCCCTATGGAAACCAGCCCTGTTCGTTCCGACAATCAAAATATTTTCTTATCCAGACAGGTCGATGACACAGGTCGGGTGCCCGGCGTGAAAATTAAGTGCGAAAAATCGGCAGCTAGGTGGGCGGCAGTTCGAATTCCTTTTCGAGAAGACGGACCTTCGCGTCCGCGCCCCAGCAGCGAAACATCTCGCGCGCCGCGAGTGCCGATGCGGTAGCGCCGGCCCTGTCGGCGACCAGGCGTCGACAGCGGGCGAGATATTCGTGCGCGAGACCGGCATCCTGAAGAAAGCCTCCGGCGGCAGCGCCTTCGCCCGCTCGGCCGAGCAGGCGCGCGGCATCGCCCTCCCGGCCCATCGCGGCCTGCACCAGGCCATCGAGCAGATCGGCCTTGTGACGAAACACGGCCGGATTGCGCGCTTCCCATCCGCGGAGCTGCTCGAGACAATCGCGTCCCTGCTGGAGGAGCGTTGTCCCTTCCTTTGCGGCGCCAAATGCTGCGGCGGCCACCGCGGCGAGGCCGCGATATTGCGAGAGCTCGAACTCGGCCGCCTGTCCGCCGAAATAGGGAAGCATCGGATGCGCGCGCGCCGCCCATTCCAGAGCGCCCGACCAGTCGCAGGCATGCAGGTGCAGCTTCATCCTCGTGACGAAATAGTAGCCGATCTGGTTGCTGAGATTGGTGTCGGCGACAGAGTCGATATCGCGGACTTCATCGAATTCGGCATCACCGAGCACGGGCAGGGCAGAGGTCAAGCCGGCCAGCGCTTTGGCGAATTGCAGCTCGAATACCAGATGATAATGCGCATTGAGGACACGCCGCCCGTTGCGCTCGATGCGGATTCGCGCCTGCTCTATGATCTCGGCGAGCGGCCGGCCGGCGGCAGCCAGCAGCACGAGGGATGCCGACAGGTTGAAGCAGCCGTAGATCACCTCGTTGTCGCCGAGCCCTGCCTCGCTGCCGGCATCTGCCAATGCGATGCCTTCACCGAGTGGCGCGACCCAGTGGTTGTGGAACCATGCATGAATGAAGCTGCACCGGGCGAAGCCGGCACCGCGCTCTTCCTTCAACAAGGCCAGTCCGACACGGCTCCAGATGGCGGCGGTATCGCGGTCTCCGCTCAGCGCACCATAGACGACCGAGTACATGGAGTAGACATCGGGGGCGAGCGGGCCGTTGCCGTATTCGAGGGTGAGGCGAAGACACCTGCATCCCATCAGCGCAAACAGCTCGACCTGCTCGCTTTGATGGGCGAAGGGCGCAAGGACGAGCAGGAGGTGAATGAGCTGACCAGCCCGCTGATCGGTGAGCGGCGGCAGTCTAGCCAGCTCATCGGGCCGCCGGCCGTCCAGCAATCTTCCGATTGTTTCCAATTCCTGGCCGATGGCCGCGTGCAGCGCCGCTCTGTCGGTGGGCAGGTCGCTGCCGAGCAGCCGCGCGCCCCGCAAGCCGATCTCGATCGACTGGCCAACGAGGCCCGCGCCAAATACGCGCTCCGCTTCGAGCCGCAGATAGTCCGTGGCCCGTGCGGTCTCGCCAGCGGCCTCCCAATGATAGGCCAGCAGCGCATAGACGCGGGACCTATTGGAGGCGGAGGCATCCTCGTTCCAAAGCGCGATCTCACGATGCAATTGCCGACGCTGGGCATAGAGCATCGACTCGTAGGCGACGTCGCGGATGATGCCGTGACGAAAGGCGTAGCCCTCCCGCTCGTCGACCTGCTCGGGCAGCAAGAAACCGACGCGGTCGTGCAGCGCGAGATGACGCGCGACCGTCATCTGCTCGCCACGTGCGGTCGGATGGACTTCGGAGACGAGCAGGGTCGGGAAGCGAAGGCCTGCCGCGCTCGCCACCTTTAGCGTGACCTGGCTTTCGGGGGCGAGGCGATCGATACGACGCATCACGGTGCCCTGGACCGAGTCCGGCATGGGCAGGTCGGTCGTACTGCCGCTGGGCACGATGTGGCAGATGCCTTCCACCACTTCGATCAGCCCATCGTCGCGCAGTGCCTGTGCCAGCTCCAGGCAAAAGAACGGATGGCCGCGGGCGCGGCTGCGCACCTGCGCTGAAAGTTCCTCGGTGAGCCGATCCGCGCCGAGCCGGGCCAGCACGAGGCGCTCCTGATCCTCGTCCGACAGTTCGCTTAGGTGAAGCCGCTGCGCTCCCTCATCCGCAAGTCGCTCCAGCCGGCTGTCGTCCTCGAGCGGCTGCATAGCCAGCACCAGGCAAAGCCCGCGCACGTCGCGGATCGCGGCCTCGACCAGTAGCCAGCTCTCCTCGTCCAGCCAGTGCGCATCATCGATCGAGACCAGGAGCGGCCGCCCGGCGCTGGCGCGACGCAGGAGATCGACCAGCAAAGCGAGGCGCAACTGAGCCCGCTGTGGAAGCGGGACCGCCTGCAGATCGCTCGTCTCAGGCAGGTTGAGCGGAAATACGACGTTGAGGAGCGCGGCCTGTGCCACGAACTCCGGGCCGAGAGCGGACAACACGGCTTCACGCTGCGCCGTATCCGACGCGGCCAGATCAACATCCAAAAGACGCGCCAGAACATCGCGCCAGCCGCGATAGGGTACGTCGCGCTCGATCCGATCGGCGTAGCCGTTGAGCAGGACGACGCCCGAGGCGAGCGTGCGCTGGTGGAATTCGGCGAGAAGGCGGGATTTGCCCATGCCGCTTTCCGCTTCGACCGTCACAAGCCGCGCGGCGCCTTCACCGGCGGCATCGATTGCAGTCAACAGCTCGGCGAGCTCCCGCTCCCTGCCTTGCATGGGGACACTCGCCTCGGCGCGATAGGAGCGCTGCGGCGTCCACACCTGAACGGCAGGCTTCAGACCGCGCAGGCCGCGCAGGCCGACCGGGCCGAAGGCGATGGCTTCGTGCGCGGCGCGATAGGTGGCATGATCGCACTGGATGATGTCAGAACTTCTCAGCCGCGCCGCGAGGTTGATCGCCTCGCCATAGGTCGTCCACGCCCGGAATATGTCGTTGCCGATCAAGCCGCAGAAAACGCGCCCTGTGGCGACGCCGAGACTGCAGCGGTGGCCCATTCCGCGCAGGGCGTCCCTGAGATCGATGGCGCAGCGCACGGCGCGGACGGGATCGTCGGCATGGGCGACGGGAGGGATGCCGAACAGCACGAAAAGGTTCGCGCCGCTCTCATCGACCCGGAGTTGATGCATGAAGCCATCGTGCCGTCGCACGACCGGGCCGACCGTCGCTGCGACCGACTCGAGCTGTTGCAGGCTGTCGGGTGAGGCCTGATCGAAGTTGGAGAGAGCGATGAACACGGCGGTGACGCGGCGAAGCTCGGCCGCCCAATCGAGATAGCGCTCCCCCAGGTGACTACGGATCGGCAGCGGGACGAGCGGTGCGAAGTGTTCACGGTTCGAAGGCGAGAGCGGCGGTATGACCAGCGGCACCGGTTCCGGCGCGCTGTTCAGCGCGGCGAGGATGACGGCGCCAGTCTCGTCCTCCACTGTTTCGGCCGCATCTCCCAGCGCCGCGCGCGCGGCCGGCGATAGCAACAGACGGCCGGCGGCACGCCTAACGCTCGTTGCCTGAAGATCGGCGAGCCCGCCCCCGACCGTCACGTGAAAGCGGTCCGAGGCGCGGCCGACCTCGGTCGTGCGAGAGGGGCCGAGCGCTAGGACCGCATGTAATTGCAGCGTGTCGCCCGAAGGCAATGCGGCGCCTGGAGAGGACAGGATTGCCTGGCCGCAAGCGGCGGCGCGCAACACCGCCTCACGTGGCGTACCTTCGCTGCATCGCCAGCCGGAGAGCAGGCCATCACCCGCAAACATGAATGGCTCGCCGCCATGGGCAACGATGTTGCCGAGCAGCTTATGGAAATGCCGCTCCAGCACGACGGCCATCTGTTCGATACCGGCCGGCCCGGTTTCCACGAGATGGCCGGTGATACGTGTGAAGCCGACGACGTCCAGCCACAGCAGCGCCATGTCGCCATCCGCGGCTGTCGTGGCGCCAGAAGCGGCGAGGCGTAGCGGCGGCGGCGTAAAGCTTTCGACAAGCCGTGCCTCGTAGGCGACTTCCTCCAACATCCCTGCCGTCCCCCAACCCCCAGCGTCCAATTCTACCTCGCTCGTTGCCTGAAGGCTACTGGTCGGCGATGGGTCGCTCTTCAGGTTTTGGGCGCCATTTCGCAGAAATCGGGTCTTGCGCCTCTGGCTGCGCCAATAACAAAAGGGGGCTCCGGCGATTCCGCGACGCAGCGAACCTCCGCCACCATGCCAGGCACTCACGCTACCATAGTAAGGACAAGAGCGGTTCGCCGTGTCGGTGGCTGCGAGTGTTCGCCGAAACTGCCGCGCGCATGGCGAAATCGGTCGCTGCAATCAAAGAATATCTCGAATGCGTCCCATCGCAGCCAAGCGTCGGTTTGTCAAACGGCAGGCAAAGTTCTGCAAGCCCGGCTGAGAGCCGCTCTACCCGAACTCCGTAAGGGTTCGCTGTCGGATTTCCCAATAGGCGCAGGATCTCATCCACGCCTTTCAGCTGCTCAGATGCGCTAGTAGCCATCACCTCGATGTCCTTAGGCAGTCTTGATTTCACTTAGGCCGAGCTCCTGGCTCGCCTGGGTGCGCATCTCAAACTTCCTGACCTTACCGGTAACGGTCATCGGGAAAGTGTTGACGAATTTGACGTAGTGAGGAACCTTGAAGTGCGCCAGGCGCTGCCTGCAATGCTGCCGGATATCCTCTTCGGAGAGGTGAGCGCCGATGCGGCAGCGGACCCAGACGCAAACCTGCTCGCCGAACTTCGGATCTGGTACCCCGAACGCTTGGACCTCTTCGATTTCCGGGTGTTCGTATAGAGCATCCTCGATCTCGCGTGGATAGATGTTCTCTCTCCCGCGGATCACCATGTCTTTCACCCGACCAACAATATTACAGTAGCCTTGCTTGTCGAGAGTAGCGAGATCGCCAGTGTGCAGCCAGCCAGCGCCATCGATGGCATCCGCCGTCTTGGCCGGATCATCCCAGTAACGCTGCATGACCGAATATCCGCGTACGAGTAATTCGCCGGGTGTTCCGCGCGGAGCTGTTTCGCCATCCTTGCACACAATTTTGATTTCTACATGAGGGTGCACTCGTCCGACTGTAGCAACGCGCCGCTCGATAGGATCGTCTGGTGAGCCTTGGCAGCTCAGCGGACTTGTTTCAGTCATGCCGTAGCCGATTGTAATCTCTTGCAGATGCATACTATCGATCACGCGACGCATCACCTCGATGGGACAGGGACTACCCGCCATAATACCCGTTCGTAAACAACTCAGATCGAAATTATGGAATTCGGGATGCTCCATCTCCGCGATGAACATGGTCGGCACGCCGTAAAGTACCGTGCAACGTTCTTTCTCGACGCTCTGCAGGACAGCAAGCGGATCGAAGGCATCACTAGGATATACGAGCGCTGCCCCATACTGCATGGCCATCAAGTTGCCGAGAACCATTCCGAAACAATGGTAGAGCGGAACTGGTAGACAGAGTCGGTCGTCGGCGCAAAGTCTTAATGCTTTGCCGCTGAAATATGCATTGTTGAGGATGTTGTGGTGAGTACGCGTAGCGCCTTTTGGCGAACCGGTCGTTCCGCTCGTGAACTGAATGTTGATCGCGTCGTCAAAATTTAGGCGCTGCGCGGCGGCAGCGCGTTCGTCTGGCGCCAAGCCCATACCAGACTCTACCAGCCGGTCAAACGAAAGCGCTCCTGGGGTGCAACCTCCGATCTGAGTGACCACTCGAAGCTCAGGGAGCCGCTCTGACACCAAATGCCCAGGGACGGATTCCGCCAACTCAGGCGCCAGCTCGTTCAGCATAGCAATATAGTTGCTGGTTTTATGTGCTGTTGCGAGAATGAGCGCCTTGCAGCCGACCTTATTGAGTGCGTATTCGGCTTCCCCAATGCGGTAAGCAGGGTTTATGGTGACAAGTATCAATCCAATTTTCGCCGTTGCGAACTGAGTGATTGCCCACTCGGAGCTGTTCGGCGACCAAATGCCGACGCGATCTCCCGGTATAAGGCCATGGGCAAGCAAGGCTGAGGCAAGAGCGTTCACTCGTTTCGCGAGATCAGCGTAAGTCCAGCGGATTCCTTGATAGGGGACGATGAGGGCCTCTCGCGTTGGCCACTCAGTTGCGGCGCGATCAAAGCGGGCGTCGATCGTGTCGCCGATGAGTGGTTCGTCGCACGCGCCATGAACGTAACTGATGCTTGACTGCAGCATTGTACTCTCTCTCCTCTGCAGAACGGTGGAGCGGCGGCGCTATCGTCTAGCGGGCCCTAGTTTTCGAGAGTCGTCGCGCTATATTTGCGGTATGGCGATCAACGACGCTCGAGAGCGTAGTCCCTATGACCTTCAATCGACCGGTATGAGCTGCCACGAGCGCGCCGATCATCTCATCAAACACCACGCCCACTTCGACACTAAGATTGGCTTTTTCGACGCCGGCTCGCTCGAGATGTACTCGGTAAATGTCCAGCACTGATCGCAACTTTGCGTTGAGTTCCTTATTTAGCTCTGGAGTAAGCCCGCGAGGACGCGCTCCATTGAGCAAGTACAGGCTCAAGTCGAGATCTCGAGGGTTCTCGTCATAAAAGCGGACAAGCGCTCGGAAGGCTGCAGAAAGAGCCGCGACTGGATCGTCACTTCTCGGCAGCGAGTTCTCAATCTTCTTCAACAGTTGGTCAAGCGACTCGCGAAGGATATCGGCGTAGAGCTCTTCCTTGTTAGCGTAGTGAAAATATATGGCGCCGGTCGTGTAGCCGGCCGCTTTTGCTATCTCGCGCACCGAGGCGCCCTGTAATCCAAATTCGGCGAATAATGTCTTGGCTGCTGATCGAATTAATTCGCGCTTGACTCCGTCAATCGCCATCTTCCGTTGCACTCGCTTAGCGTCATTCATAGTTCGCTCAGTTTCAACTTGCGTAAGTAACAGTGTTATGTAAACGTACCACTGTAATCAGCAATGTCAACAGACCTGGAGTGAACAATGGCAGTACTGGAAATCGAAAAGCGCAATCGGATTGCGTATTTGCGGATGAACCGCCCGGAGGCCAAGAATGCGATCAATCTCGAGCTTCACAATGCGTTGTGCGCCGCGTGGGATGACCTCGAAACCGACGAATCTATCGATGTAGTCATCATCACGGGTACCGGTGACGCGTTTTGTGGTGGAATGGATCTGAAGACACACGTTTCGTCATACGTGAACGCATCCCCCGGCAAGGTGGCCGACTGGGTTAAGCTAGGCCTCGGCGGAACCACCCGCGGCAAGCATCGCTTTTCGAAGCCGGTGATCGCTGCAGTGAATGGCTGGGCGCTCGCGGGAGGCTTCGAGACTGCGCTCGCGGCGGATATCCGGATCGCATCTGAGCGAGCGCAGTTCGGCTCGTTTGAGGCCCGCCGGGGGTTTCACCACGGCGACGGTGGTATTGCTAGGCTTGTGAACTTCTGTGGCGTGGGTATCGCGCTAGAGATGCTTCTCACCGCCGAGCCGATCGACGCGCATCGAGCCCTTCAAATCAATTTGGTGTCGAAGGTCGTGCCGCATGATAAGCTTATGGAAACTGCGGAGGCGGTGGCGAAAACAATCCTCAGAAATGATCAGGCATCCGTGCGCTCCGCCAAACAGGTCACGCTCGACATGATCGGGCGACCCCTCGATGACCAGCTTTATAAGGAGGCTTATGCTTCCTACACTTTGATGGCCAGCAATCCGACTGTGCCTGGTCTTCTCAAGAGGTTTTACGAAAAAACCGACAAAGGGAGGCACGGCATTAACGCAACCAGCCTGTGACGATGCTCCATGGAGGGCCAGCACCAATGCTGGCCCTCTACGCGATCGGGCATCGATCCATGATGTCGGCGTGCCAGTGCAAATTTCGTCACTCACTATCGGAGCATATCAAAGGGGTGCCGATAGTGACGACTGCCGTCAAATGATGCATTATGCGGAGTGCCGCAAGAAAGCGCCGTTCTGGGCAACCGCGTCGCAAGCGACAGGTGATCGGATCTCACTCATTGCATGCTCGCAGCGGCAAAGCTTTCTTCGAGTAGCTTCGGGTTACCTTCCTGGAATACGGGAGTCATCTTGATCTCTGTAATCTTCCAGCCTTCCTAGGTCCGCACGTAGCTGTGCTCGTAGCGCGCATAAATATGCCAATAGTCGGCTGTATCGGTCCGCTGATGTCGGGCATGACCGTACGAGAAGGAGGTCGCGCGTTCGCCGTGCAGCTGAACGTCCAGATTGGTAGAAATGTGCATCGTGTCGACGAGTGCATAAGCCAAGCGGGCCCAATCCATCAAAGCAGAGGCTTTGATGATCTGCGAGGGCTTCACGCCGCCGAAGTCGATCGTCAGGTCGTGGGTAAAATACATCACGCGTTCTTCCCACTTCTTCTCGTCGGTATACCGAAGGCCCCGATAGAGCGTCTGACTGATCTCAATCATGTCGGCGATGTCTTCAGGGCTGATCGCCCGGTTGTGGTCCATAAAGAGCACCTCCCAGGTGAAGGTCTGGCTTCATCCGGGGATATGGCGCATAGTTCTTGGGTTGGCTAGAACAGACGAAAAAGTGACATACACACCAAAAGGTGACCATGATCTTACTGCGTGGGCGGCTACAGCTGCTCAGCGCGGGCCGCCGCGCGAGCGCGCTAATATGGCCGCGGAGTCCGCGGAGGAGGCCTTGGGAGTACTCGAGGGACGATGGAAGCTGCTGATCATCTTCCATCTGATCACAGGCGGCCCAGCGCTCCGCTTTTCAGAGCTGCGGCGGGCGATTGCGGGCATCTCCCAGAAAATGCTTGTTCAGCAATTGAAAGAGCTGGAGCGCGACGGCGTGCTGAACCGCAGAGTCTATCTGGTAGTTCCTCCGAGGGTCGAGTACAGCATGACAGAGGTAGGCAAGGCGCTGTGCCCGGCGCTGCACGAACTCTTGCAGTGGTCTGACTTTCGGCGGCAGGCGCTGGAGGGGAGGCGCGGGGCCGCTGATCCGAATTCCCGGACGGAGCAAGACGAATTATGACTAATGGGCCGACTCACGAACATCATAGCCGTCGCCAGGCTCGAGCAGCCGTGCTCCTCGCATTCGTGGAACCGACAGGCCATCGATGATCTGATCGATTGAATGAAGAACCTTACGCCTCAAGACAATCAAACTGATGTCTGAGCGCCTCATTCTCTGCTTCAAGTCGGCTCTTCGACTTGAGGGGCGAAGCCAAGACGGCCAGCACGAAACAGAGGAGCCCGATCATTCCGCCAGCTTAGGCGATTCCATTACGTTATCAACCCGGATAAGGTTTTCGGTACACACAGGGGTGCAATTCATCTTTGAACTCGGAGCACCCGATGTCTAGGGGCCGCGATAGCGTCAAATTGGATGATGTTAGAGATGCCTTCGAAGAGGTGGGGAGCGGAGCAGCACCGATGGCGTGCTGGTGTCTAGAGCACCACGCCTGTTTCTAAGAACATTATGGAATAAAGGCCACGTACAATCCTCAAATTGTTCATAAACTAGATTTCGCATAACATAGATTATGGAATATCCGAAGTCGAGTTTGCATCAAGATCGTGTTGCCAAAACCCCGTCTGGTTGATTACTAAGCTAAAGGGATTCCACGTGTGGCCTTAGCACGTCAACTGTCTCAATCAGTCCCGCAGCTTCCATCACGAGCAAGAGCTCCGCGGGTGTCATTTCCGGTTTCTTGAAGCGTTCGCGCATACGCCGAATGGCCGCAACAGCGCGAGCTTCGTCGAGTGCGATAGTATCCGCAATGAAAGCGTCGGCCGATTTCGCCTCCATGTTCAGGTCGGAAAGAACTGCCGCCGGAAAGTCCTTGAGGTTTTCCGTTACGATCATTGCGGCTTGCGTCTTGGCCGCCGCAGCAACGACGTGGTGATCGTTGGGATCGGGCAGACCCGCCGCAACCGGCAAGAAGTTACCAAAATCTGTAACCATGGCGTCTTCGAAGGCAGCTTCCATGTTGGCGCGTGCCCGCTCTGCGCGCGCCGCGGCATCGGCGAAGCCTTTGCCGCTCAAAATCTCTTTTATAGCTGTTTCGGTCTCATCCAGGACGCGGCTCGACCAGCGGAGACGAAAAAACTCCGCCTCCGCCAAGGAGAGAAGCAAGTTCCTTTTGAGCGCGCTTGCAAGTGAGCACGCATCGACAAATGCGGTGAAGCGGTTTGCAAACAAGCTTACAGGTGCTCCGCGTCCTGCTCAGCGAGATTCGCAAGCGCTTTGCCCCGCTTCTCATCACGCGTGCGCTTATAGGCGAATAGGTCCTCTGCTCTAATCCTTCGATGACGCCCCACTGTCACGTGCTGAATTTCGTTCTTCTCGAGCAGCGAGACCAGAAACGGACGCGAGACATTCAGAATGTCGGCAGCTTGCTGCGTGGTCAACATCTCATGCACAGGCACAAGCGTCACCGCATCGCCGCGACCGATATGCCGCAGCAATTCTATCAAGAGACTCGACAAGGCCGGCGACAAGGTTATCTCAGCAGCCTGCTGTGCATCGTCGAGCACTCGCAGTTTGGCATCTCCCGTCGCATGCGAAGCGAGTATCTGGCGAAGCTGGTTGGCTGCCGCCTTCTCGCTCGCGGAAGGCAGACGAGTACCTCCCAGCTCTTCGGCGTAGGCTGGCATCGTCATCGTATTTCTCCCCTGTACGGCCTTTTGTATAGGCCTTATTCGAAATAAACGCAACAAGTGAAATAAACGAACGGCCTAAAGTTCCTAACCAGCTAGGCTCCCTGCCCTTTTGTCTCGGCCGATCCTTGGGAACCCTGGGCGTTTGCCGCGCCTCATGAGCCGGTCGGCTAGGAATAAATTCCGAAAATGTTATGCGAAATCTAATTTATGAACAATTTGAGGATTGCACGTGGTCTTTATTCCATAAAGTTTCTTAGAAACAGGCGTGGGTTGCTCTAGACACCAGCACGCCATCGGTGCTGCTCCGCTCCCCACCTCTTCGAAGGATTTCATCCACGACCTGTCCAAGCGACGCCGTGGCGTCAATTACAATGCCATTTTTCGGGATGCTTTCCTTCATCGCATATAGCCGCCCCATCAGCTTCCGTTCGCTCGGTCTTCCACCAAATTCATCTTGTGGCCTCGCGGTAAGCCGCCGGTTCAACGTCTCGAGATCAACGTTGAGAATAAATACCTTGTCAAACAAATCAATGAAATGGTGGAAATTCCTTGAGCCTCCACAGAGAAGGACTGAGCGTTACGTTGATCAGCAATCAGGGATTTGACTTTCTCTACATTCCAAATTCAACGCTCGTGCCCAAACGTGATGTTGGTCATCACGCTCTCGCGGGCAAGGCCCTGCAATGGCTCACCGGTCTCAGGATCGCCATAATAAGCTAACTCCCGATCACCGTGGACGACATGGAAACCGCGCCGCTGCAGTTCTTCAGCCACCGTGGTTTTGCCGGCACCAGAAAGGCCTTCAATCAAATAGTTTCTGATGCCCATTTCGTTCTTCCGATCCGTTCCTCATTGAAAGGTCATTTCGGCGCTCAGCTTCGCAATGCTCCGCCATCGACCGCTTCACTCACATTTGCATGCGAAGAATTTGACATTGGTCGACCGCAGCACAATCGACACCCTTCGGTGACATGTCGCCTATTGGGAGCCAAGCGGACATGCTCCTGGGCATTTTTGTGCTGGTGCCCATTGCGGAAAATTTCCCCCAATCTGCGGCCGTTCCAATTCGAGCGCCGCGCTCGGAAATATTGGAACTTCCGATAAACCGAACCCGCCTCCGCCCGTAGAAGGAAATTCCGAGGCTCGATCGAATTATGAAAGAACAGGTTCACGCGACGGATGTATCATTTCGACCACACAACGATGGGCAAGTGTCATGCGCGCTGCGCATCGTCTCGGCGAAAAGAGGACCTCGAAGGCCGAGTCCGGGTATGATTTTTCTCTCGACTCTCAACCACGACGCCCATTTGCGAGGGCTTCTCTAAGCGGCGGCGGTCATTCTGACGCGCAGCTCAACCGACAGCACTCTGCGCACGTAAGGTCTGAAGCTCCGGGAGAGGATCGGCTTCAAAAGAGCTGCCGTGGCCGTGGCGCGCAAGCTGGCGGTTATTATGCATACGATGCTTAAGACTGGCGAACTCTTCAATCCGAATGCCGGCGCCATCGCATAAGTCCCGATAGCGTTCAGAACCTGAACGCCCAAGGTGTCCCTGCCGGGACGTGAGCCGAGCCATTCCGTTGATGCTGTTGCACTGCTGACTCAGCAAAGTGCGTCGTCCACATTGAAGGCTCGTCCTGCGAAGCTCCATCATGCGGCGTCTCCTGAGCGAAATTATATGCTTGGCGCGTCAGTAGCAATTAGACAACAGCATAAATTCCGGACTCATGCACCGAAGAGTGAGCACTATTCGATCACCTCATCGGCGCGGGCGAGCAGCGGAGCCGGGACCGTGATCCCCAAAGACCTTGGCCCTCTGTAGCTTGCGTAGCTCTTCAGCGTCTTCAAGACGGCGGTGGTTGCGAATCGTGGGCACGCCTCGTGGCTTGCTCCTTGGGGCGATCAGCAAGCTGAGAAAGCCTTGCGCGAAGCCGCGGAGCCGCGAAATCGATAAAGCTGCGCGTCTTCAGCGGCAGTGGATTTTGATTTGCGTAGATAATGCTCACGGGCACCGCCGCCGGCTCAAACGAACTGAGAACGACCTGCAACTTGCCGTCCGCGATCGCTTGCGCGGCCTGATAGGACAGCACGCGGGTAACACCCACGCCCGCAATCGCCGCATCTATCGCGGCTTCTGCGGTGTTTACTGACAGGCGCGGTCGGATTGGTAGCACGCCACCCTTCTTGCCTCCGAAGGACCACGACGTCCCTGAATTTAAGGCCTCGAAGGTAATGACGGAAAGTCTTTGAAGATCGCGCGGCGCCTTCGGAACACCGTTCGCCGAAAAATAATTTGGACTTCCGCAAGTGATCTGGCGCACGACCCCCACTTGCGTTGTGACCATGGAGCTATCGCGCAGTCGGCCAATCCGTACAGCCAGATCGATGTCATCATCGAGCAGATGAGCATTCCTGTCGGAGAGGAACATCCGGATATCGATGTCCGGATACTTCGCTAAAAACTCGCTGACAACAGGGACGACATGGAGCCTGCCGAAGACGATGGGCGCGGATATGACGAGCTCGCCCTTCGGAACGACGTATTCGCCGGCAACCTTTCGCTCGGCGTCCTGAATCTCCTCAAGGATGCGCTTGCATGCGGACAGGTAATCACTCCCCGCGTCTGTAAGAGCAACCCGCCGGGTAGACCTGTTCAACAACCGCGTCGCGAGATGAGCTTCCAGTTCGGCCAGCTTTCGACTGACAGTAGGAAGAGGCATGCCCAGAGCACGTGCAGCCGCGGTGAAGCCTCCCTTGTCCACCACTGCCACGAGGATCGTCATCGCTTCCAAACGATCCATTTGATCATCTCGCTCAGTAAGACGATGTCTCTCGAATTTAGAGGATTATCGTTCTCTTTGGAAGGATCTATGTCCCTAGTCAGCGGATTCAACCGGCTTGTTACTTTCCAACTAACGAAGGAGATCGCGATGTCCCGTCTTGCCATTCCCGCTCTGGACGATGCGCCAGAGGCCTCTAAGCCGATCCTGGCTGCCGTTAAGGCGCAGCTCGGCGTTGTGCCCAACATGTTCCGCCTGTTCTCCAGCAGCCCGGCGGCACTGAAAGGCTTAACCAGTCTCAGCATAGCTCTCACGGAGAGTCTGGATCTCAAAAGTCGCGAACGTATCGCGCTCGCCGTGGCCGAGGTGAATGGGTGCAGCTACTGTTTGTCGGCCCACACCTTTCTGGGACTGAATCTCGCCAAGATCAGCCCCGAGGAAATCGCTCTCAACCGGAAAGGTTCTTCCAGCGATCCGAAGGCCGATGCAGCGGTTCGCTTCGCCACGAAAGTCGCCGAAACGCGCGGCCACGTCAGCGACGAAGATCTCGCGGCGGTTCGTAAAGCTGGTTACAGCGACGCTCAGGTCCTCGAGATCGTCGCTCTCGTTGTTGAGAACGTCTTCACGAACTTCGTCAACGAGGTCGCCAAGACCGATATCGATTTTCCGGTAGTGCAAGTGAACGACCTCAAGGCCGCCTGATCGGTGCCCCGAACCGACGGCCTCGCTGTCGGCTCGGGGTCATCCTCTCTGGAGCCCAAGAAATGATTTATGGGTTGTTGGTAATCGGGTTAGCGCTCCAAGGCGGGGGAGCAACGCTTGTCGACGGCTATTGCCGCGGAAGGACCAAAATAAACGTTGGTTTTTGTGACTAAAACCAAACGGGGACTTGGAGCAACCTGCGTCGGAATAGCGCGGCGCGGACTTTCGGGCCTGTGATCTTGGGTAGGTAGCATGTCGCATAAGAAGTAGTCAGTAGGTGACATCGATGATGACGAGCACGCCGAGCGTTAACCCCGAAAGGGTAAACTCGCCACATGGTGGTACAGATCGAGCTGCAATTGACTTTCGAGAGTTGGAGGAGATCAGATCGCCAGTCGATATCAAATACTGGCAGTCACTTGGCGGTGGGTTTTTTGATCCGACTGTCCAAATTGCGCCGGTCGATTTCGTGAAGCGTCTCGGTACTGGTCGTCCCGGTTGGTTCGTGGAGAGCATACATGCGCCGATTGCGAGGAAGATTGAGTGTCAGTTTCAAGGCCCAGTCAACCTCTTGGTGATGTATAACGAGGGAGCCCGGCGGAGCGGAGAAACGTCAATTGAAGGATTCGTCCCGTCCAAAATGCGGAATTTCGTAAATAAGCTCACCTTCGTCCCGGCCGGCTACGCCTATCGAGAGCAGCTTGAGACCGCTGGGTCGACACGCGTGACGTTTCTGTATTTGGATCCGACCGTCCTCCAACACGATGGGGAGGTTGAGTACGCGCCAAGAATACATTTCGAGGACTCCGTCGTTTGGGAAACGGCGGCCAAGTTGAAGGGCGCCATTGAGAATGGCCAAGCAAACCGGACGCCTTACTTGGCAGCGCTGTCCAACGTGCTTGCGCTCGAGTTGTCCCGCCCCGACTATAACGCCGTGCGCGACACGCCCCCGAATCGCGGAGGCCTCGCCAGTTGGCAAAAACGCGCTGTTCTCGGCTACATCGAAGAACACCTGAGTGAGCAAATCTGCCTCGTCACACTTGCGCGTC
Source organism: Bradyrhizobium elkanii WSM2783 (assembly GCF_000472865.1). Classification (GTDB taxonomy): domain Bacteria; phylum Pseudomonadota; class Alphaproteobacteria; order Rhizobiales; family Xanthobacteraceae; genus Bradyrhizobium; species Bradyrhizobium elkanii_A. The sequence continues at coordinate 63,098 of NZ_AXAP01000033.1, forward strand.
TCGTCCGCCTAAGCCAGCATCATTTCTGTCGGACATTCAAACAATCTTTCGGGGTTCCACCGCATCAATACCACGTGCATAGACGCATTGAGCAAGCCAAATTGCTGTTGGCAGATCGAGCAATCTCAATCACGGAGATCGGGTTAACGCTGGGCTACTCGCAAACAAGTTCGTTCAGTGTGGCCTTCCGCAAGATGACGGGCTGGACACCGAGCAAATACCGCAGAGAATTCGAATGAGGCCTAAGATCGTAGGCGATAGTGTTGTTGAAGCCCGGAAGCTGTGATCGGCGCGACGAGTTGGTATAGCTGGCGATTCAAAATATCTTTCATACCAAGGCCGGCGCAAGATATTCTCACAGCCGACGGCAAACCTGTTGGCGAGGCGGGACGCTTGCTCGATCGTGCATTTTCTTGTTTTGCAGATAATCTTGCCTGGTGGACCGAGGCGGCAAAGCGCAGCGAGAGCGGAAAACGCCACACTACTGAGAAACTTGAAGCTTTGTTGCGGCGAGACGCGTAGGAAACGCGGGTCGAACGTTGGCATGACTGATGGTCAAATCCTATCCGCCATTGCCCCAGTGATCATGCTGCTTTTGCTAGGCATGGTGACGGCTGTTAGACTATCTTGCTGTAGGTTGTCCGCGAGAGCCTCAGGATCGTAAATACGTCGCGAGGGTCACTGCGTACGAGGATGACATCCGCCGACTCGATCGCCACGTCTGTTCCGGCACCAATCGCGATGCCGAGGTCGGAGTCGACCAGCGCCGGGGCGTCGTTGACGCCATCACTAACCATCGCGCCGGTCAGACCGCCCGCTTTGGTTTCGCGTATCCTTTGCACTTTCTGGTGCGGCAAAGTTTCCGGCATGGGCTAGTTGCTCAATCCTCTCGCTTCGGACCGTAAGACCATGCTCTCGAACACAGCCGGGACTGACTAACGATCTTGGCACTGCGTCCGTCGATGATGCCGTGGGCGCCGCGTCCCGGCAGGCTCATGAAGGCCCGGAGGATTTCGGCTTGATGCCGCGCTCCTCGGCAACACTAACCATGGCCTGCGCGATCGGATGTTCCGATTGAGCTTCGATTCCGGCGCAGGCGAGAATTTCCTCTTCGCGCAGGCCAGCCAATGCAACCACGTCCGTCACACCGAAACGGCCCTCAGTCAAGGTGCCCCTCTTATCGAGCAGTATGACGTCCAAGTGGTGCGCGCGCTCGAATGTGAATAAGCGTTCAACATTGCCCCCTCTACCTTCAGGTAGATCAATAATTTAGCGTGTGAATCGGCGTCGGGATCCCACGCCGATTTACAACCGGGCAATCGGCAAGTGTCCGCAATTGGCTCGGATCCATGCGGATCTCGATTAGGTTCTCTCGCAATCCCGCAAAACAGACAAAATCGCATCAAGCGATGTGGCGCGGTCCTGCGTCAACTGGATTAGCTTCAGGTTTCAAAAGTGGCATGCGAACCCGAGATCTTAGGTGGACGCAAAAATCAAGTCATCCGACCGGATTGAAGGAGAGATAAGTATGTCGAACGATGAGAGAGACATGCCTCCGGAAAAGGCGGAGCTCGTAAATCGTCGAGCGTTTCTAGAGATGGCAGCGGGCACGGTAGCTGGGGCTGCCGTTGCCGGCGCCATCCCCGAGATCGCTGCCGCACAGAATAGTAGATCGGATCGTGGTAGCGGACCGCTCTACATGCAGACCAACGAAATCCAAAATGCCATCATCCACTATCGTCGCGATGCAAGGGGCGTGTTGACCGAGGTGGAACGCGTCCCCACCGGCGGCGCCGGTTCCGGGACTTTTAAGCCGATCAGCGGCCAGGAGAGCGCGCCGAACGCCTTTGAGGGCGCAGGTAGCGTCATCCTCTCGCCGGATCGGCAGCTTCTGTTCACGACCAATGGCGGCGACAACTCGGTCTCAAGTTTTCGCGTCAGCAAAGATGGCCGGCTCACACGGCGCGACGTCAAGCCGACAGGGAATCCCGTCAAGGGAAAGAGCGGCACCGCCAAATCCCTGGCCTATGCCCCCTCGAGGGGCATTCTTTTCGTGGTGCACTCATTCGGCCCGGACCATGTGCGGCTGATGTCGGTCGACGCCGAAGGCACGCTCAGCACGCGCCCGGAGCGATACACGGTCAATACGCAAGAGAAGACCGACCGGGTGCCGACTATGGGCGTGCTCTCACCCACCGGGAGATTCCTCCTTGTCGGCACCACGTTTGATCAGCCAATCGCTCACACAGGCTTGTATCCAGACGGCTCACCTATTCTGTGGGTCCAGCAGCCAGACGGCAAATACAGGGTGATCGCTTCGAATGCGCCGGATCCCGACGGCCTCGTCGTATTCCCCGTGCGAGATGACGGCACACTTGGGGGAGCCAAGTTCCAGGACGCGAAGGCAGGCTCTCCGTTCTCCATCGCCTTCCTGCACGCCCGGCCGGACACCTTCGTCATCGGATACGCCGTCGGCAATGGATGCGCGATGGCGACTATCGATGGAGATGGCAAGATCAACGTCGACCCGCTCGTGAAGATCGACACGGGCCCGGGCCTGCCGTCTGAGCTGTGCTGGCTATCGATCTCCCCGGATGACCGAACGGTGTACGCTACGAACTTCGGCTACAGTTACATCACCAGCTACCACATCGACGGCAGCAGCCTGAAAATCGCGAAGGATCCGGCATGCCCGAAGGTTCCGGGCGACGGCGCGGCCAGAGGTCTCAATACCACCGTCACCAGCGGACCGAGCGATTGCTGGATTACGGCGGATGGAGCCTATCTCTACCAGATCTACGGAAATGCCTCGACACTGGTGGGCTACGCCACGCGGCCGGACGGGTCGCTCCACGAGATCACCCGGGTGAAAATTCCTTACAACAGCCCGCAGGGCTTGGCGGGATTTTGAGTTCGCCCGGCTAACTGCGCGATCCCGGCGCGCAGCATGCCCCATTGCACGCGGCACGCCGGCACCTAATCTATGGTCTAAAGGAAGGAGATTCGAGATGACTGAGACACTCGCACGATCGGTCGTTCCAGCCGCCGAGGAGCGGGCCCGGCTGAAGGAGGGAGTACACATCGAACGCAGCTCTCGCCGGGTACGGACGTACTTTGGTGGCAAGCTGGTCGCCGACAGCGAGCACGTTCTCCTCGTCTATGAAACGAAACGGCCGCCGGCCTACTGGTTTCCGATTGCGGATGTCCGGATGGAGTATCTGGAGCAGACACAGCAGGCGGAGGACACCATTCGCTGGCGCGTGGTGGTAAAGGATCGCATCGCTCACAACGCGGGCCGCGCTTACATCGAACCGACTGGTTATCGAGCCGCACTGGAGGGCCACCTCACCTTTTACTGGGATGAGATGGACGCGTGGTTCGAGGAGGATGAGCAGGTCTTGGTTCATCCTCGAGATCCGTACACAAGAGTCGACACGGTCCACAGCTCGAGGCACGTGCGCGTGGAGATTGAAGGCGTGACACTGGGTGAAACTCGCCGGCCCATCCTCCTCTTCGAGACTGGGCTGCCGACCCGTTATTACGTCCCGAAGCTGGACGTGCGCATGGATCTGCTCGAGCCCACCGAGTCTATTACGCGATGCCCCTATAAGGGTGTGGCGCGCTACTGGTCAGCTCGGGTTGGCGACAAGCTCGTCAAGGACATCGTGTGGAGTTATCCGGCGCCAATTCCCGAGTGCCCGAAGATCGAAAACCTGCTCAGCTTCTACAACGAACACGTCGATCTGTACGTCGATGGGGTGCTGCAAGATCGACCGATCACGCCGTTCTCGTAACGTCGAGATCAGAGTCCTGGGTGTCGCCGGGTCTGCCGGCTCCTGGAGGACCGTGGACTTCGTCCGCGTCGAGACGCCATGCGGACAATCTTGATCGCATGGCACAAAGCCAGGAAGAGGGGCTTGTCCAGGTCCGAGAACGTGGCGTGGCATGATGTGCGCAGTTGCGCCGTGCCGCGATGCCAGGTTGGAAGCCCTGGCCTTCTATCACTCACTGTCGCCTAGCGTTTGGTTTGCCGCTCGCTCGAGCCGCATACCGAACTACACTGTCGCGTAAAGTGATCGCGCCGGCTGCAAATGCGGCACCACTCTTGGCAATGCTTGACCAGGCCGGTGCGTAGGTGGACCCTCGCCTCATGCCTGGAGGGCATGAATTCTCGCAGTGTCACGTCACTCTCGCGCCCCGGGCGGTTGCCAGCAGAGGGACCCGCGATCTTCTCGCGTGGATCAAGCAAGCTGGATTGGTACCCGACGACGCGTGGAACGGTTTCCGGAAGAGCGCTGTTCCCGGTGAACTTGATGCGATTGCAGCGCAAGCGCGCGCCCTGAGAGATTGGTTTCAAATTTTTTGTCTACAAACACACGCTCGAGCCCCGATCGCTCGGTCAACTCGAAGCACTCAACCAACTTCTGGCGCGCGAAGCAGAGTTCGGTCAGATCGTGGTTCAGGATCAGCGCAGAGCGAGGAAAACAGGGGTTTCCAGCCTGGCGTGGCGTCCTCAGCGTCGCTGGCATTCACCCGAGTCGCTGCTCCTTCCCTTGGCGCGATCACTGGCCTACCTCGTCTGCACGGAAGACTTCACCTACGTGAAAGCCTGCGAAGGGCCGCCCTGCACGCTTCTGTTCGTCGATCGAACCCGAGGCCATGTGCGAAGATGGTGCAGCATAACGATTTGCGGAAATCGAGCAAAGCAGTCCGCGCACCGATGGCGTGCTCAGCGAGCACGAAGACGCTCAAACTAGACAAATCGTCAGCTGCGCGTAAGGTGTTGATTACGTCATCGATAGCCTCCTGGCATTGCACTGTTCCTTTGTTCGTGCCTGGCGGCCGTTCCTTCGTTCTCTAATCGCGGCCCGTCATGCGAGTCCTTTCTTTTCCATTCTCAGCACTCGCAAGAATGCTGGTTCTTTCCGTCGAAGCCGTGGCGAGCCAACGTTCGCTTGGTACGGTGAAGTCAAGCCCAAAGCGGCCGAAGGCGGGGGCGCAAAGCGCTAGGCTTGAGCTCGCGCACCAAGCGAACACAATGTTCGGCCAGTTTCAACTCTACACCACACGCTAGCCGACGTTAGCGTCAGTCGCTGCCCTCGGCAGCGCTACTTAAGCAACCAAGGCGTGGGCGTTCCACCGGAACGGCGTTCCATCACGCCACATGTGATGCAAGATGACCGCCAGCTTTCGTGCCACGGCGACGATCGCCCGTTTGCTTCCCGATCGTTCGATCAATGCTCGTCCCCATTTGCTGGAGTGCCGAAGGCCGGGAGCAGCGGCGCAACAAAACACAGGCAGCCTCATACAACAACGTTCGCATGGCCGGATCTCCGGCGCGGGAGATGCTCCAGCACTGTTGGTCTCACCGGATTGGAATTGTCGCGGTGTCACCCTAGATATGCCGGTCCGCGAGCGCCCAAATCGGTGCGGGTCTTCGACGGCCTGATGTACGAAAGTGCAGCAATGCTTTCCGTCTGGCTCTTTCACCAGCTGAAAAAGCGTCGACTGCCTATTAATTGCATCGATGCCCGCCACGCTAAGTCAGCGTTGTCGCTCCAGATTAACAAAACCGACGCCAACGACGCGCATGGGATCGCCAAGTGGTTCGCGTCGGCTGGTATCGGCAAGTGCTGGTCAAGAGCATGGACACCTATGCGATGCGCGCAATGATCTCCGCCCGAGGCCAGCTCGGCCCTTTAAGATCAAGAACACCGTCCGCGGACTGTTGAAAAACTTCGGCGTAATTCTCAAAATCGGCAGCCAGCGGCGATACATCCGGACGGTTCGGACGGCGATCGAGGACATTCATGTACTGCTGACGATTGTCGAACCAATGCTGATTGCTACCCTGCAGGAGCAAATTGCTGTCTTCGACAGCCCTCTGTGCTGCCGAGCGTCGGCCGATCCGATCGCCAAGCGCCTCATGACTGCACCTGGCGTGGGCAGCATACCGGTCTCAAGGCCCACGCGCACGGCATTTGGCCATGCTTACAGATAGGCTGCTCAATGTCGTCGGGTGTCGACGCACAACATCCTCGCCAAAGCGTTCGACCGGCTTCATCGACAACGCAAGCGTTGGTCTCTTCAAGCGACACCTCCAGGCCAACATACTGGGCATTCGGCTGCATTGTACTGCTCCTCGGATAGGGAATCAGTGCGCAGAGGCTAGCAATGAGCGTGCTCCGCGATTACCCCATGTCCGGACCAATGGTTGCAAGGCCGACGCGCGCAGGGACCGTCAAGGTTGGCCGTCGCGCGTGCCTTGCCTCTCGCGCCGCGTTGCCAGGCCGCGCCTTGACGTGCCCGAGCACGGCGCGAGGATTAAGCGCCTCGGTACGCGGCTTCATTGGTGCTGACGCACGCGAAGCCGCGCCGCTTGTGAAGCACCGCCCAGGCGATGCGGGCGAGCTTGTTGGCGAGCGCGATCGCCAGCACGTTGTGGCGTAGGTGCTTCCTTGTGGCCTCGATCCGCGACTTGAGCCCGTAGCGATTCCAATGCTTTGGCCCGACCTTGACCAACACGACCCAGGCGGCCTGAACGAACAGACTGCGCAAATAGAGATTGCCGCGCTTCGATATGCTGCCGAAGACTGTGCGGTCGCCGGTCGATAGCTGTTTCGGCACGAGCTCGAGCCGGGCGCCGAAGTCGCGGCCTTTCGAGAACGCATCGCCGGTGCCGATCGCGGTCACCATCGCGCTCGACATGAGCGGATCGAAGCCCGGGACCGTCATCAGTTGCTCACAGCCTTGGTTTCTTGACGAGCCAACGCTTCGATGTCGCTGGAGAGCCGCTCAATTCGCGCGTCCAGGCGGCGCCAGGCCGCCGACAGATCCTCGAGATTGCGCAACAGGCGGGGCGAGAGCGCATCGGTTCGCGTGGCCAGGATGCCCGGCAACTCGGCCCGCAGGAAGCGCAGCCCTTGAAGGCGCGGATCTGGTTGATGTCCGCGCGCTGACCGACAACCGCACGCGCACCCGGTGCAGCGCCTGCCTGTTCTCCAAACGCTCGACGCGCTCGCTTTCCTGGCGTATCCCCTCAAGTAGCTCTTCGAATGCGATGCGCTGCCCAGCCGCAGCATCCATGAGGAGATCTGCTGGCGCTTGCCCTGGACGTCCTTCTTCACTGCCTGACGGGCGCGAGAGAGATCGCGCATGGCCCATGCCGCTCGTCTGGCACCCACCCCGCGCGCAACAGCTTGGCGAGGCTCACCGCATCGCGCCGGTTCGTCTTCACTCGGTCGCCGGCCTTCTTCAAAACGCGCCAGGGTGCCACTACCAGGCACTCGTGGCCCAGGCTCTTGAGCAGTCTGTAGCGACCATATCCTGTCGGCCCCGCTTCATAGCAAAACGTCAGATGACGGTACTTCGCTGCAAGCTTGGCCACGAGCTTTCGGATCGCTGCCTCCGTGGCAGGAAACTCTCCGAGATACCGCACCTCGCCGCCACGGCCGCCATCGGCAATTGCGATTGCATTACGCGATTTTGACGTATCGATTCCGACAAAGGCTTCGGTATGATGGCCCACGACTCGCCCTCCTTGTTTGAGGCTCTGCCGGCCCATCCGGGTAACCCTCGTCGCAATCGAGGGTGAGTCGCCTCATTTGTGGAAGGGAGATGCAGTCTAGCGGACTTACAACGCCATCAAGTATCATTCCGGCTTGTGGAACACTTAGAGCCGCGGGGGCGGGCATCGCGCTGCACCATATGGACTCCATCAACAGCAATCCGTGCAAATGTCGAGGCTCACTCGGTATGCTGGAACATTCCCGCCACACCTTCGGCGCAAGCCTACACTCTCACAAGTCCGAAACAACACCGCCGCCAGTTCGTTCGGCATCGACAGGAACGGGGAATGACTCGAAGGCAGGCTGCGCACGTCGGCCGGCGGGGATTTCGCGATCATGTCGCGCTGCATCTCGATGGCTAGCGCGTGATCTTCGGTGCATTCAACATAGACCCGCGAAATCCGGCCGAACCGGTCAGCTGTCAGATGAATCGGATTCTCGAACGCCGAAAGAGCCTGCGGGCGCGGGCGTGCGCATGCACTGGCAACATCGGCGTCCGTGCATTCGTGATAGAACAGTTCGCGCGCCTTTTCGGACATCAAAGTACCGACGGTCTGGTCCGCGTCGAATGTCATGCTCTTCGGCACGATCATCTTCGGATTGCGGCGTTCGATTGACAGAAGGGATTCTCCATCGCGCGGCAAGAATGTACAGACGTAAACCAGCATCTTGATCAGCTCGGGCGCTTTATCGCCGGCGGCTGAGATCACCATGCCGGCCATGGAATGGCCGATCAGAACCACTGGCCCTGGCAGCTCTGTCAAGGCAGCGACAACCGTGTTGACCATCGCCGCGAGAGTCACGTTCTTCAGCGGTGTTTGATCTTGACCCTGGCCGGACAGATCGATCGCGCGACCCTGGTGACCATACTTTTCGAGAGCGCCAATAGTTTTGTCCCAGAACCAAGCGCCGTAAAACGTGCCGGAAATTAGCAGAAACTGCGACATCTCACGTGCATCCGTGTCTTCTCGAAGAGGCGGGGGCGGCCCGCAACACCTCTTTCATCAGCATGATGTTCAGGGTTGAGATGCCGCGCTCCGCTGCGATTGCCCCGCCTTAGGCGTTATTGCGGCAATGAGGTCCGCTTCTGGCAGATTTTGTTGCAGGAAGTCGGCTGAGATAGGCGGCGAACCGTGATTCCGTTGTGTTGCGCGAATCTCGGCGAGCATGATGGGCCGTCTGAAGAGTGACGAAGGTCGGCTGTTCTGCGAGTTTCATCTTGGCGACGCAGTTTCCTGAAGATCACCTAGTGCGCAAGATCGATGCCGCTCTCGATCTGTCTTGGCTTCGTGGCGAACTTGCACCTCATTGTTCGTTCATGGGTCGTCCTTCGATCGATCCGGAACTGATTATCCGGATGCTCGTGGTGGGATATGTCTTTGCGATCCGTTCGGAGCGGTTGATCTGTCGTGAAGTGCAGGTGAACCTTGCCTATCGTTGGCTCTGCAAGCTCGGCCTCGAGGATGCGATCCCGGATCATTCGGCGTTCTCGCGCGCCCGCAACGAGCGCTTCTGTGACGGAAATGTTTTTCGTCGCGTATTTGAGCGGTCGTCGAGACATGCATCGCGGCCAGTCTGGTTGGGGGCGAGGGGTTTTGCCGTCGATGCGAGCCTGATCCAGGCTGACGCCAATAAGCAACGCTCGATCGCGGGTCAGGATTGGCGCAGGGATCGACGATCCGAAGAGCGCCAACCGCGCGGTGAAGGAATATCTGGCAACCCTGGATGATACGGCTTGGGGCGCCGCCAGCGACGTCGTCCCGAGGTTTGTCTCGCCATCCGATCCCGCGGCCCAGTGGACTGGGGCTCACAAGGGATCGGCATTCTTCGCTTACTCCGACAACTATCTCACCGACGTGAAGTTCGGCGTCATCGTTGACGTCGAGGCGTCCCGCGCCATTCGTCAGGCCGAGGTCGATGCGGCGCAGACCATGATCGAGCGAACAAAGGAGTGCTTCGGTCTTAAGCCGCACCACTGAACAATACTGAGATCGCGTCAACAAGCCTAGGTAATTGCATTGCTCCATCATCGGCATGTTCGGCGCACTTAGTCCGCCTAAAGTCCGCAAGATTACTTCAACCGCGACAAGTCCACGAAAGCAGATTTTCCAAGGGCTGCTACCTATACGTCGACTTCACTAGCCACCCTACAGAGCGGTCAACGTTGTCCGCGATTTCGGTTGGTGGTCAAGTTTCGTAAGTGGCGGCGAAGTCCGCACCAACCACACGCTTTCCAGCCGCCATTTGCGGCATTGAACCATGAGATCGAGTTTGAACGTCAAAGAGCCACCTATGCACCAGTCCTTGCCAGTTGCCGCAATGCTCTTCGCTTTGGCCGCCGCCCCAGCCGCCGTGCTCGCTGAACCATCGATGGTCGCGTCGCCCCCAGTCTCATCTGACGCGCCTGAAAGCGTACGTGTTCAGCCGCGAGGACACGTCTTTGCTCCAAACTCGGCGGAAGACGATGCCGTGCAGAAACAGCTGTCGATCTTTAATGCCAAACAACAACTATTGGACGCCGAGCTTGACCGGAAACTTAACATCTGTCGCCGCTGCGGAACGTCCATTGGCCGTTCCAATAGTTCTAGCAGTCTGCTGAAAAAACCCTCACGGTAGCGAGAATTTGCTGATTCAAGTTTGTTATCGGGGATCGGGGGTGCTCGCATGCGCGGTGCATCGGTCGGACCATCCGCTGAGGAGGATTCGGGCGCTTATCCGTGATGTGCTGAGCGAGCTAAACCGTAGCTTTTGGAGCTCTATTCGAGAAGGACGCTCCTCGACCCCCGGATCAATTACTGAGCGCATTGCTGCTGCAGGTGTTTTACGGCATTCGGTCGGAACGACAGCTCATGGAGCAATTGGACTTCAATCTCTTCTACCGCTGGTTCGTGGGGTTGTCGCCGGACGATCCGCTCTGGAACCGGACCAGCTTCACCAAGAACCGTGAGCGGCTGCAGGGCGGCGACGTATTTACGAAGTTCATGACCCGACTTTTGAACCATCCTCAGGTCAAGCCGCTGTTGTCGGACGAGCATTTTTCGGTGGACGGGGCCTTGATTTGAGGCTTGGGCCTCCCCGAAGAGCTTCCGCCCCAAGGACGGCAGCGATGACGGCGACGGCGCGAACTTCCACGGCCAGACGCGCAAGAATGACACGCATGCGAGTACGAGTGATCCCGACAGTCGGCTTTACCGCAAAGCCGCCGGACGAGAGGCAAAGCTCTGCTACATGGGCCACGCCACGATGGAGAACCGGCATGGGCTGGCTGTGGCCGGCATGGTCACGCTCGCCGGCGGCACCGCCGAGTGTCGCGCCTCGGAGAGGATGCTCAAAACCAAGGCCAGGGAGGCCGGCCACCGCATCACCGCCGGCGAGGACAAGGCCTATGACACGGCCGATCATGTGGCCAATCTTCGCGCCATCAACGTCACGCCGCACGTGACCCAGAACAATGGCATCACCAAGACCGGCAAGTGCCGCCGAAGCGCCATCGACGAACGGACCACGCGTCACCAGAGCTATGGCATGTCACAATCGCGCCGTGCGATGATCGAATGCATCTTCGGCTGTGGCAAGCAGCACGGTACGATGCGCAAAACAAAACATCGCGGCATCTGTCGCGTTGCCGCCGGGACTTCATACTTAACCTGATCGCCTACAATCTGATCCGCATTCCCAAACTCGTTGCGGCATCGCCAAGCCGTCGTTCGGACTACCAGCAGAGCCACATATAATCGAAAACATCACCGGAATCTCTGAACCACAATGCCTCGATTTGTCGGTTTTTCAGCAGCCTGCTAGGTGGCGACCTGAGGATGATCTGCAACCGTTTGCCGTGCAGCCCAGCGCATCCGCAAAAACATAGCCGTCAAGCGAGCGCGGCCACGCCGCCTGAACTATTCTCTCCCCTTCGCAGCAAAGCCAAGGGCGACAGGTAACGCTTAGCGGTGCTGGACAGCCATGCTGGCGAGGCCGCCTCTTTTAAGAATAAAGCTTGCTATCCCATGGACGCCTTCCCCGCTTTTCAAGTTCGAAAAGATGAACGGCCGCGTCACGCGCATTCTTTGCGCATCCGCTTCCATGATTGCAAGATTTGCTCCCACCAGCGGCGCCAAGTCTATCTTGTTTATGACGAGAAGGTCGGACCGCGTTATGCCGGGCCCCCCTTTGCGGGGTATCTTTTCACCCGCCGCAACGTCAATCACGTAGATCGTCAAATCCGCAAGCTCGGGGCTGAAGGTCGCAGCAAGGTTGTCACCTCCCGACTCAATGAAACAAAGTTCAGCCTGCGCGAATTTCTGGTTCATGTCTGCGATCGCAGCAAGGTTCATGGAAGCATCCTCCCGAATTGCGGTATGCGGACAGCCGCCTGTCTCCACTCCCATGATGCGTTCTGCCGGCAGCGCTCCCGCGCGAGTGAGGATCAGCTGATCCTCCTTGGTATAAATGTCATTCGTGATCACGTAGATATCGTAGTCGCTACGGAGCCGCTTGCAGAGCGCCTCAACGAGCGCAGTCTTTCCTGAGCCAACGGGCCCTCCGATTCCAACGCGGAACGGACCATGATGACTTGCGCTGATGGCGAGCTGGGGATCCCTCCTAACAATTGCACTCATGACCGAAACAACCTCGTGTATTGAGTTTCATGCGCTATGGATGCTAAATCGACCATGAATGCTGCAGACCCGAGATCGTCGATCGTAGCGACGCAAGCTTGGGCGCTCGCAGACAAAACGGCGCGCTCGAGCGCTGCAATCGCAAGCTGCCCGTCGGTCTGGCCGAGGGGGACTAGCCTGACGCCAGAAGTTACTAGGTTTGCGACGTAGCTATGGAGAAAGGCAGGCAGCGCGAGGTCCGCCGCAATACCTTCCATTGCCGAGCGAGCTCCAAGAACGACAGCCAAAACAGGCTGAACTTGGCGTTCGCGACATAGGCGCGAAAGCAGGTCGAGGATGCCATGGGGCCACACCTGGCGCAGGGTTGCCAGGCACGCCGCCGCCTGCTGCGACGATTCGAGCGCCAGTTCCGATGTCCCCCGGAAGGCAGAAGCCAATTCCGCGATGACGGCAAGCCTGGCCTTGTCATCATTGACGGCGCAGCGAAACGCTTCGGAGAAGAAGATCGCTTCGTTCCTCCCCGAACCGTAGCAAAGATCTGCCGCCAGCCAATTAACGAGACTGTCGCGGTCGTCTATGTGCCCGACTTCGACGGCCCACTCGAGTCCATGCGAGTAACTATAGGCTCCGTTGGGAAATGCCGGCGAAAGCCAGCTCTGCAGCCTCAAGATTGCAAGCGGTGAAGACGCGAGGTTTTCATTATTCATGATAAATATTGCCGCCATGGTTCTCACATTGAGGGCGCACGGCATATCAATACATGAAGTAGCGTTGGGCCATTGGCAGCACCTTTGCGGGCTCGCAAGTGAGAAGGCGGCCATCCGCGTGCACTTCATAGGTTTCCGGATCGACTTCGATGCGCGGGGTCGCGCTGTTTAACTTCATGGAACGCTTTCCGATTTTCCGGGTGTTTGAGACTGGAAGAAGCCTTTTCGCAAGTCCGAGCATCTTCGTTTTCTCCAGCGATGCCCGACTGACGAACGTAACCGAACTCCTGGTCAAGGAGCGTCCAAAGGCGCCGAACATTGGCCGGTAGTACTCGGGCTGCGGACTTGGAATCGAAGCGTTAGGATCTCCTATGATTGCTGCAGCGATTGTTCCGCACTTGAGAACCATGTCGGGCTTGACGCCGAAGAAGGCCGGATCCCAGATGCAGAGATCGGCAAGCTTTCCGATCTCGATTGAGCCGACGTATGCGGAAATGCCCTGCGCTATAGCGGGATTGATCGTGTATTTCGCGATGTAGCGTCGCGCCCTGAGATTATCGTTATCGCCCGTTTCTCCGGACAGCGGTCCGAACTGCATTTTCATCTTGTCGGCTGTCTGCCACGTACGGATAATCACTTCGCCGACGCGGCCCATGGCCTGACTGTCCGACGATACAATCGATAACGCGCCGAGATCCTGCAAAATGTCTTCTGCCGCTATGGTTTCCTTGCGGATGCGGCTGTCAGCGAAGGCGACGTCTTCGGCAATACGACGGTCGAGATGATGGGTGACCATCAGCATATCAAAGGCTTCATCCAGAGTATCCACCGTGTAGGGCCGCGTCGGATTGGTCGAAGCCGGAATAATATTCTCTTCACCGCACACCTTGATGATATCAGGCGCATGTCCGCCGCCGGCACCCTCGGTATGAAAAGTATGGATGGTTCTGCCCTTGATGGCGGCAATGGTATCTTCGACGAAGCCACTTTCGTTCAGAGAGTCGGTATGGATCAGAACTTGCACGTCCATGTCGTCTGCGACAGAAAGGCAACAATCGATGGCTGCCGGTGTCGCGCCCCAGTCTTCGTGCAGCTTGAGGCCGCATACTCCGGCCTCGATCTGCTCAACGAGGCCGGCGGCCAGGCTTGCATTCCCCTTGCCGAAAAAACCGAGATTCATCGGGAAGGCATCGGCTGCCTCCAGCATCCGTTGAATATGCCAAGGTCCCGGCGTGCAGGTCGTGGCGGTCGTTCCGGCCGCCGGCCCGGTCCCTCCGCCCATCATCGTGGTGAGCCCCGAGTAGAGCGCTTCCTCGATCTGCTGCGGGCAGATGTAGTGCACATGCGTGTCGATACCGCCCGCGGTGATGATCTTGCCTTCCCCAGCGATAATCTCGGTCCCCGGTCCGATGATGATGCCGATGTTCGGCTGTACATCGGGGTTGCCCGCCTTGCCGATAGCGGCAATGAGCCCGTCCTTAATGGCGATATCGGCTTTCGCAATTCCCCAATGATCAAGGATCAGCGCGTTGGTGATAACGGTGTCAACGGCTCCCTGGCTGCGCGTACGCTGCGACTGGCCCATGCCGTCCCGGATGACTTTCCCGCCACCGAATTTCACTTCCTCACCGTAGGTGGTGAAGTCATTCTCCACCTCGATGATCAGGTCGGTATCCGCAAGTCGCACCTTGTCACCGACTGTCGGTCCAAACATCTGCGCGTAGGCGGCACGGCTCATTGCGTGGGGCATTTCCATTTACCTCAGTGACCACGAAGCGATGCGGCGCTACGCTACCGTGGCAGGGCTCCCATGACCGCCTGATTGAAACCACAGACCACCCGGGTACCGCCGTAGGGGATCAGCGAGACTTCACGGGATTGCCCAGGCTCAAAACGCACGGCGGTCCCTGCCGGAATGTCCAGGCGATAGCCGAGCGCAGCATTCCGATCAAAATCGAGAGCCGCATTGGTCTCCGCGAAATGATAATGACTGCCGACCTGAATAGGCCTGTCGCCCGTGTTGGCAACTTTAACGGAGATGGCTGCCCTGTCCGGGTTCAGGACAATCTCACCGGATACGGGGAAAATCTCGCCGGGAATCATGTCAGCCTCCGATCACAGACAACCCGATCAACGCCGCGAACGCGCCGGTCGCGCGCAATGCGATCTTTCCGATCATGCCTCTCGAACAAAGGCCAGCTCCGACGCCCGCTGCATGGAGCGCGGCAGTGGCAAATGTGAAACCGGCAGCATAGGGAACGAGACTGGCCGCCGCGATCTCTGTTCCGTGAGCGTGGCCGTGAAAAAATGCAAAAAGCCCCGACGACCGCTGCACCCATCCAGACGGGCGCACTCACCCCGAACGCCAGGAGCAGCCCCAAAACGACAATTGACGCGCAGATCGCCGGCTCGACGAACGAGAGCTGCAAGCCGAGAGTTGCCGCCGCAAAGCCTCCAAGCATGGCTGCCGTGAAGGTCGCTGGCCAAGCCCAGATGGCGCGGCCACCGGTGAGCACACTCCAGAGACCAACCACCGTCATTGCAAGAATGTGATCTGCTCCAGTTAAGGGATGGGCAATTCCGGCAGTGAACGACTGGATCCGCCCCACGCCGGCATGAGCGACTGCCGGCGAGACGAACGTTTCGACAAACACCATGCCGAACACGAACAGTTGCATCATAAGCTCCTAACGAATTGGGTTATGAACCGGTACGAGCTTGGTTCCGTCTGGGAACGTCGCTTCCACTTGCATTTCATGAATCATCTCGGGAATGCCTTCCATGACTTGATCCTGGGTCAAGACCGTACCGCTTGCGGACATGAGCTCGGCGACAGACTTTCCATCGCGGGCTCCCTCCATGATGAAGTCTGCGATTACGGCGATGCTTTCCGGATAATTAAGCTTGACGCCTCTCGCGAGCCGCCTTCGCGCGACCAGCGCGGCCAGGGCGATCATCAGCTTGTCCTTTTCCCGTGGCGTGAGATTCAAGATGACCTCCGTTCCATGACGACCGTCAGCATGACCACATCTTCGGCACTCCGAAGGGACCCGGCCCCAGCTCGTGCCTGAATTGTTCGAGCAAGCTACGGAGCCCGCGCCTTAGGTCAGCGCTCGCCTCTGCGGCAAAGCGCACGATGACGAGCGCGCCGACAGACGTCGCGGCGCACTGGCATGCGAGGGTCGCAGCAATTTCGCGCAGAACTTGCAGCCGCCTATCGAGAGCAGGCCCGAAATAGATCATCGTCCCAACGGCTTTGCAGTTCGCAAGCAAAGCCCTTCTGTGCAGCTGCGCAAACACATCGTCGGCGACATGAAAGCCGTCCGCCCAGATGAGCCGGCCATCTCTTCTGACCCGCCAGCTATCCGCTACGTACCCGCTGACTACATCCTCTCCATGAGCGGCGCGGCCAAGCACGAGCCACTCGAGCGCAATCAGCTCGGCTCCGGAACAAAGCTCAACTTCCGTCTTCCGGCGAATCCTCGCCTGATCGAAAATGATTGTCTCCTGAGGAAGCCATGCGAGTTTCGCGGCATCGTACGCCTTCAATTTCGTCGCAACACATGCAGGTTGGTCCAGGGCCCTATAAACCTTTTCGGCGGCTTGCGACGTTACGGCGACAGACGCGTCGGCGAGCGCGATCACCTCGAGTTCGATTTGATCTCCGCCGGCGATCCCGCCTGCAGAATTTATGATGACTGCCTCCTTCACCGCACCATCGCCGATCATCGGGAACATTACGCGAGTTGGAAACTTCTGATAAACGTCCGCGATGCGCGTGCCATTCCTGGAGCCGCTCAGGACAATTCGTCCGCCTCCCTTGGCGCGCTGCAGATCGGTATCGCGGGGACTTTGCCGAGACCCGGTCGACGAGCGGGGAACGTTCGTATGCTCTCCGGGATGGTGCTGGTGGGTTGCTTCAAACATCGCGTCGATAAACTCTTGAGAGGGAGAGCGCGTTACTGAGGTCGTTTGACGCTGGCAAAACGAGGGTGGGCGTGACAATTGGCTAAGCCGGTCACGCCCGAACCCGTGTTGTGAGAGTAGAATCAGAATCCCGCCAGCCCTTGCGGACTGTTGTAGGGAATCTTGGCGCTGGTGATCTCCGTAAGCGAACCGTCCGACTGAGTAGCGTAGCCAACCAGCTTCGAGGCATTTCCGTAGATCTGATAGAGATACGCGCCGTCCGACGTGATCCAGCTATCGCTGGGGCCGCTGGTCACCGTTCCGTTCAGCCCCCTGGCTGTGCCGTCCCCCGGAATCCTCGGGCAGGCGGGATCGCGCGCGATTTCCAGGCCGCGGCCATTGATGTGGTAGCTGCAGATGTTGCTGTAGCCGAAGTTCGTCGCGTACAGCATTCGATCATCCGGGGAGACCGCCAGCCAGCACAGCTCGGACGGCACGCCTGCGCTCGTGTCGATCTTTACGAGCGGGCCGATGTTGACCGTGCCGTCTTTCTCGATGGTGCCCATGGAGCATCCGTCACCGACGGCGTATCCGATGACGAAGGTATCCGGCCGTTCGTGCAGGAAGGCGATGTAGAACGGAGAGCCGCCTCTCGCGTCATAGAACCTGGCCGTGCCGAGCGAGCCATCCTTTTGCAGGGGGAATGCGGCGAGGCCGTCGGGATCTGGAGCATTCGATGCGATTGAGTGCAACGCGCCGCCAGCCCGCTGGACCCAGAGAATAGGCGAGCCATCTGGATAAAAGCCTGTGAGCGCGATTGGCTCGTCGAAAGTGGTGCCGACAAGAACGAGCTCCTCGTTGGGCGAGACTACGACCATGGTGGCTACGCGGTTCCTCTTGCTATACGTATTGACCGTGTACCGTTCCGGGCGCGCCGTGAGCTTGCCTTCGGCGTCAACAGACATCAGCCGGAGGTGATCGGCGCCGAACGAGTGCAATACGAAGAGCGTTCGAGTAGAAGGAGCAAATGCAAGCGATTTGGCAGTGCCGCTCCTTCCTTCCACAGGGTTACCCGTCGGCTTGACGTCCAGCAGCGTAAGCCGGCCGTCCTCGCTCACACGGAAGCTCGAAACGGAGTTGTCTCCACCATTCGTCGTGAACAGAAAGCGGCGATCCGGTGTGAGCATGACGCTTCCCGCGCCCTCATAAGAGTTGGGTGCGCTTTCTTGGCCGCTGATCGGTTTGAATTCGCCTGAGCCCGCACCACGCGTGCCGATCCGCTCCACCTCGGTAAGCGCACCACTCGCGCTCCGCTCGTAGTGGATAATTGCATTCTCGATTTCGTTCGTTTGGATGTAAAGATGGCCCCCCGGTCCTTTCGACATGGACATCTCTTTCATATTTGCTTCTTTCGCCATTCGTCGCTCCTCTTGGTTGGCTTGAAAACACGTTAGGTTGAACTGACCTTCGATGAACTGCGCTGCCGCTATCGCCTCAACGGCGGGTAGCCATCGACGTAGACCCAGTCAGATGCCTGCGCCGGCACATGACAGGAAAGACAATCGGATTTGTAATCAGTCGACGTCGTCTTTGAGGGATTGGAAGCGTCGAACCACGCCCAGCCCCAGCCATCGCCCCACAATGCGTGGCCTGGGTGATGGCCAACACTGTCCTTCACCATGACGAACCAGCCCTTCAACGTTTGGGCACGGCTAACCGTACCCGTCGTCATTTCCTGGGTGGTCGTCTGGAATACTTCCTTGACGAGCACCGTACCGTCAGGGAACTGCCCATCCTTGCGATAGGCGTCGATTGCTCCTGGCGACGCAAGGACGGCGTGCAGTTCCTTCGAGCCCCGGCCCGCGTCGCCTGCTATCGCCCAGCTTCCAAGGAACTGGTAGGTGGTGCGATAGTCGCGCGGGACACCCAGATTCCCGGCCGCGTCGACGACGGCCTCCGCGTAGGACTCTTTGCCGGCCGCATTTGCCTCCGTCCAGTCATGGCCCGCAATAGCGATGATCGCTGCCATTGCTGAAATGCCGAAACTTGCGGCGTGAACGACTCTCATGACTGTGTCCTTGCTCGGGGCAGCTGACGCCGCGCACGCCGGACTACTTGTCCAACAGCGGATAGAATTGGGTCCAGACCTCGTCCTTCTTGGCGCTCGCGATGTGGCAGTACGCGCATTCCTCCTTTGCCTTTACTTTGGCCGTCGGGGCTTTGGGCTCATGGTGATTGAAGTTGAAGTATCCCCATCCGTTGGTAGCGGCAAAACGCTTGGAATCCTTGACGGTCACATCAGCGCCATTCCAGGGTCCGGGAAAGTAGCCCCTGCCCGATGGTTCGGTTCGCGAACCATCGGGATTTTCTGCCGGCAGGGTGAGCTGGAGCTCCTTGAAGAGGATCGTCCCTTCGGGAAATTCGTTTGTCTTCTTGTAGATTTCATAGGCGCCCGGCTCGATGTAGACGTTGTGAAATTCCGGGAAGCCGGCGTGGCCGCCGTTGAGCGCGTTGGGAGTGAGTGGCGATCCGACATACACCCATTCATGGAAATCCTTCGGCAGGATAAGATCGCCAGAGGCCGTGTACTCGGGCAAATACCGCGCCTTCGTCTGAGCGCGGCTATTCGAGATCGTTTCCAGGAACACGGTCGTTGCAATTGCACCACTGGCAACTACGGCAGCTATAACCCGCATTTTCATGCGCATCGCTTTCTCTCCTGCGATTCCTGCTGGCGTGGTTTCACGTCAGCACCTGATGAACTCATCTTGAACAGCATAGGAGATAACAGAGCGGTCGTGCGGTAGCGCGTCGCCAATTGCTACGACTTTCTCAGTCTTGACGGATTTGGCGCCGGGCTGGTCGACACGCGCGTGATCTTGCGCCAACAATAATTTGCGCGATCGTCATACGATCGAAACACAACAATGCCGCTTCTCGTGCGGCGGCTCCCTAAGGCGAAAGGCTTGTTTCATGAACAAGACACACATTTCACGAGGCTTTAAGCCGAAGCGGCAGGAACAGACTCAAAGGAGCCGTATACCGCCGGGGCAGTATGTGACGACCGATTTCCCGGTTCTTTCAGCTGGCCCCACGCCCCAGGTCACAGTGGCGGATTGGAGCTTTGCGCTTCAGCTAGGCGGCTCGCTGCTCGTCAAGTGGAACTGGGACCAATTCGAGGCGCTGCCGCAGACCACGATCAAGACCGACATCCACTGCGTCACCAAATGGTCGAAGCTCGATACCGAATGGCAGGGCGTGACGTTTGACGATCTCTTGAGAGCTGTAGGCCTTTCGGAACCGCCCGAACCCTACATCATGGCTCATTGCGATGGGGATTACCCAACGAACGTCCCTGTTGCGGATCTCGTCGGCGGCAAAGGCATGATCGTGACCCGATACGATGGCCTGCCGATCGCCCCGGCTCATGGTGGCCCCGCCCGCCTGTTTGTGCCGCATCTCTACTTTTGGAAAAGCGCCAAGTGGGTGCGCAGAATACGTTTCATGCAAAAGGACGAGCGTGGCTTTTGGGAGTCGCTGGGATATCACAACTATGGTGATCCCTAGAAAGAACAGCGATATGACGGTGACTGATACATCGCGTTCGTCCCGTCGGCTTGAGTGGCAGCTGGCCGAAGTTCGCGACATCATCATCGAAACGCCGCGCGTAAAGAGCCTTCTACTGTGGGCCACGTGCTGGCCCGGACATCTGCCGGGCCAGCACGTCGATATCAGGCTCACCGCCGACGACGGTTACCAGGCGCAGCGCAGCTATTCGATCGCCTCTCCCCCCGAAGATGAACTTCTTTCCCTGACCGTGGAGCGGGTGAATGATGGCGAGGTTTCCCCCTATCTCCTCGACGAGCTTCGCGTCGGCGATCAACTTCAGCTGAGGGGGCCCATCGGCGGCTATTGTAGCGGGCGGTACAGGTATCACGCCCCTGATGGCGATGCTCCGCCATCGTGACAGAGTCTCTGGCCCCGGCCGCGGTCAGGCTTTGCTGATCTATTCAACGAGAAGCCTGGAACATGTCATCTATCAAAAAGAACTCGATGCGATAGCGCGGCGCGATGTCAACTTGCGTGTCGTCCATGCGCTTACCCGCAAGCAACCGAACGATTGGAAGGGGCACCGGGGAAGAATTGATAAGGCGCTGCTCACCAAGACCTGCTTTCCCCCCGAGCAGAACCCGGCAATCTATGTATGCGGTCCCACCAATTTCGTGGAGACCGTCTCCGGCATTCTGATCGAACTTGGATTTGAGCCTCTTTCAATCAAAACGGAACGCTTCGGCCCCTCTGGAGGATGAATGCCATGGTTGATAACGTCTCCGACCTCCTACTCGATGGCAATGCTGCCGTACGTCTTCTTCATGATCTCTTCGTTCCCGACATCACACTCGCACAAATCCGATGTCAGGAATGCGACACCCTGAGAGGCGTCGGCTCTTTGGTCGTACATGCCGCTCCCATGGGAGCGGTTCTCAACTGTACCGATTGCGATTGCGTTCTGATGAGAGCCGTTCAGACGCCGCATGGTCTATGGTTCGAAATGGCGGGCGCGCGTTACCTGAAATTCTAGCCGGCGTGCAGCAATTTCCCAACTGCGCACCAGCACCACGAGCGAACTTCGCTCGCTGTGCTGCCGGACGTAAGGGAGGAATGGACGCCGCCCCTACGTTGGCGCAACTTTGCTCTAAGCTCGCCAATACAGGAAAAGCAGGCCTCCGGCGCACCGTGTAGCTTAAGCATACCCGGTGTTCCCTCCCACGCCCTCCCGAAGACCGGCGTAACTGCGGCCGGTCGATGTACGGCCGGCCGGCTTCTGTTGCAGAGATCAATCAAGGGCGTCCCGCTGCCATGCGGTGAAAAGATAACAGACCAGGGAGCATGTGCTTCAAACGCCGCGTCACGAACCGAGTGCTGAACAACCGGGCACTAACGCACATTCCCAAGCACAAGGCCGGCATCCTGGTGCCCATCAAGGAGAACGTTCGTGCCTGAAGTCGTGCCAACTATCGCCGAGATCGACGCTGTCAGGGAGAACATTCGCGAGCTGGTCGAGCGAGCTGCCGCCTTTTCCGGCGCCGCTGACGACGATCGCGCGTCGCAGCGCATCGCCGATCAGGAAGCGCTTCTTGAGGTGCTCGCCGGCGACGCGACGAACATAGCCAGCATGAGGAGAAGTCAAGTGAAGAATAATGGCGTGAAGAAGAACATCAAGGTGATCGGGGCCGACGGGGTCCATCTGGGAACCGTCGATCGCGTTATCGGCAGCAGGATCAGGCTGGCCAAACACGACAGCGGCGAAGGACGCCATAAAGGCCATCACCACTTTGTCCACCTTGGACTGGTCGCAGATATCGAGGGGCAGACGGTACGGTTATCGGCGACCGCCGCCACCGCCATCACCCTGGTAGAGGAGCAGTCCGGCGAGCCTACCTAGGCAGGCCGGACACCGAGGCAGACCAACTACAATTCCTACCGACGACAGACGACGACATCGCGCGCGGCGCATGGAACGAAGTGGGCGGAGCCTCTCTCCGCACTTTGCGTTTAGCGCATCTGTAGGCCCTAGGGTGCCTGTAAGCGCGCGACGTCCGCGGCCGAAATACCCTCAAGCGCCAGACCGAATGCGACGCTTTCGTCGACGATCCGCCGTAGCTTCTGCGTCAAAACAAGCCGGGTATAGCTGGCAGTAAGCGGCGGCAGCTGCGCGATACGGCGTGCGATTTCGTGCGCCCGCGGCAACAAGCGGTCGCCTGGAAGGATCTCGCTGATGACGCCCAGGCTTTTTGCTTCCTCGGCGCCGATGATCTGCTGGGTGAGCACGAAGGTACGGCCACGGATCGAGCCGATGACCTCGGGCCAAAGTGAGTGGATCCCATCGCCCGGGACGATGCCGAACTCAAGGTGTGGCTTGTCCTGGAATATCGTTTCGGGTGTTGCGATCACGATGTCCGCGAGAAGGGCATATTCCGAGTGAACCGTAGTCGGTCCGTTGAGCGCAGCGATCACCGGTACCGGAACGTCGATGAGATTCGCCAGCACCTTCTTGCCTTCGCGATAGATTTTATCGTATCCGCGCGGAGAGAAGAACTCGAAGCCATCGACATCGATCAGATCGATAAACGCTTCGCCCGCACCTGTAAGAATGACCACACGATTTTTGCTGTCCTGGCCAATCTGGCGGAAGAGTTCGACGAACTCTTCATGGGTGTGGCCATTGAATATCAACGTGCCGCCATCGGTGTGAAGAACCACTTCTAGCACGCCCTCTGAAGAGAGAGTAAGCTTGGCATGCGGGAATGCGTCCTTGTAGGTACTGAAATCGGCCATTGCTTGTGCCTTTCCCAAAATCGTCGATTGATAGGCATCGTACCTGAGTCTGAAATTCAAACGACGTCAAATCGACGGGTTAGGACTGAACTTACGCATGTTAGATGAAGTGGTAGCAAACCGGACACAGTGACGCCTCCAGAGGCTGCGCGCCTTCGCACCGTGAAAAACACGAACCTGGCTTCAATCCCGCAAATTCGAAAAAGTGATGACAATGGATGCCAGCTGACATTCGCGAGCTCTGCTACCGCTTGTTCAGTGTGACGCCAAATCCTTGTCGTTCCGGGATTGAGATTGCTCGGCTAAAGCAGCACGCAGTCGATCGACGGTTCATGGTGCTGAATGCGCGGGCATGCGGTGAATAGCTCGACCAGAACATGGAGCAACTTCAATGAGCCATCTGATAGCACGCTTGTTCAAGCTCGGCTTGTTCAGCGAGGACTATGACTATCATCTAATTCGCAAGGCAATGGTGGTCGTCTTTTTCTTCTTCGGCTACCAAAAATTGTTCGAGTACGGGGCTCGTGTGCTGGTTCCTTTCATCAGCAACGGTCCACTTACTTCGTGGCTCTATCCCGCTTTTGGCTTTCGTGGTGCAAGCTTCTCTCTGGAAGTTGCGGAATGGGCGTTCGGGATCCTTCTGCTCCTCGGATTTTGGAACAAAGCATTGGACGTCCTTGGAGAACTGGATTCATGTGCCACATTTGCGGCTACCGTTACCATTATTCCGTTCATCCCCGGCGGTTGGGCAGAATCGGCGGGCGGCTTTCCAGCCATGGCCGGCCCAGTTGCCTGCCTAATGAAGGATGGCGCTCTGCTTGCTGCATCGTTCTACTTGCTCAAGCAGGATGTCATCAGAGTTGCTGCTTACGGCAAAGCCTTCCCGTTCAGCACCAGGCGGTGCAGAAATAGGATCACGCCTGGCTAACGTCGTTCAAGGGCGAGAGGACAGGTTTGGAATTCGTGGCACCCGAACCGCAACAGCTAACCTCCCGCCTTGATCGACTTCTCGATTTCCACCTTGAGCACGCTGTCGATATTCTCAGGCGTCACCGGCCCGACCAGCTTGTAGACGATGCTGCCGTCGCGCCCGACCACGAACGTCTCGGGCACGCCGTAGATACCCCACTCGATCGCGGCGCGGCCGTTGCCGTCGACGCCGACAATGCTGAACGGATTGCCGTAGCGGCCGAGGAAGCGGCGGGCATTGTCTGCTGCGTCCTTGTAGTTGATGCCGACAATCTGCAGCCGCGTATCGTTGGCGAGCTGCACCAATAGCGGCGCCTCGTCGTGGCACGGCACGCACCAGGACGCCCAGACATTAACGAGGCTGACCTTGCCCTTGAAGGGGGCCGGATCGAGCCCCGGCACCTGGGTGCCGTCTCTCGTCAGGCCGGCCAGCGCCGGCAGCGTGGTTTGCGGCGCCGGGCGCCCGATCAGGGCCGAGGGGATTCTGGAGGGGTCGCCGCCGTGCAGCCCCGCCAGGAACAACCCGGCGAGCGCGAGGAACAACGCCAGCGGCAGCATCACCAGCCAGCGCCGGCTTCGCGGCGCGGCATCTGTTGTTACAGGCTCGCTCATCTGGTATCCGCCGCGCTGCGGCCGGAGCGGCGGGTCGCGCCGCCGGCCTCGAGCTCGCGCAGGTGCATCGTCTGCCGCCGATAGTCGATCGCGATCCAGACGATCAGGATCAAGACCACGGCCGCCACCAGCGCATAGGATGTCGCGATGAAGGATGCGTAGGGACCGAGCGTCATCGCGTCACGCTGCCCGCTGGCTGGCTTGCATCATCTGCAAGGACCGCACGCGGCGGCGCAGGATCTCGTTGCGCATCGCCGCCAGATGCAGCGTGATGAACAAAAGCGAAAATCCGGCCGCCATCACCAGCAGCGGAATCAGGAACGCGCGGTCGAGCGTCGGCCCGCCCATCCGCATCACCAAGGCCGGCTGGTGCAGCGTGTTCCACCAGTCGACCGAGAACTTGATGATCAGCAGGGTGATCGCGCCGACCAAGGTCAGGATCGCGGCGGCGCGTGCGGCCCGCGACAGATCTTCCACCGCGCGCCACAGCGCCATCAGGCCAAGATACATCAGGAACAGGATCAGCACCGAGGTCAGCCGCGCATTCCATTCCCAATAGGTGCCCCACATCGGCCGCCCCCACAGCGAGCCCGTCACCAGCGCGAGGAACGTGAAGGCGGCGCCGATCGGGGAGCGGCCTTGGCCGCGACATCGGCCAGCGGATGCCGCCACACCAGCGTGCCCAATGCAGCCAGGCTCATCACGCCCCACACGAACATCGACAGCCACGTGTTCGGCACATGGATGAACAGGATCTTGACGGTGGCGCCCTGCTGATAGTCGTCGGGCGCGGTCGCGGACTGGTAGAGCCCGATCGCGAGCAGGATCGCGGTCAGCCCCACAAGCCACGGCAGCACGCGCGCCGTCGGCGACAGGAACTTTGAGGGATTGGCGAGGTCGATCAGCGTCATCGGCTTGATTAGAGAGCGGCCAACCCTCGCAATTCTCACGGCTGATTGCCCGAAGATGATAATCACGAGAACTCCCGGATCTATGTCAGGGCACTTATCACCGAATCAATATCTGGTGTCGGCGCGATACGAGTTGCCGGATCGCCACACGCAAAGTGTCCTTTCCGATCCGGATGTGTTCGAAGCGGCTTCCGAGCGCGGAGATGTTCCAACAAACCACTCGACCAGATTTCTGCAAGCGCAGTTATTAAATGCTCGATGTCCTTGTCGGAGTGAAACGGTGACACCGTAACACGAAGCCGCTCTGTACCGCGTGGCACCGTCGGATAATTTATCGGTTGAATATAGATGTCATACTTACTTATCCAGGAGCACATCGCTGATGTGCTTGCATAGATCGGCATCCCCCACCATCACGGGAACAATATGACTTGGATTCCGCAAATGCGGCACGCCGACGTCATCAAGCCAGCGCCTTAGCAAGGCTACGCGGCCTTGCATATTGTCTCGCTCGACGAAACTTGATTTTAGATAGCGCACGCTTGCAAGCGCCCCCGCCGCCACGTGCGGCGGCAGAGCGGTGGTGAAGAAAAAGCCCGACGAATAGCTCCGGACAAAATCGCACAAGGCAGCGGACGCGGCGATATAGCCACCGACGCCCCCGAACCTTTTTGCCAGCGTACCCTCAATGACCGAGAGGCGATCGCTCAAGCCCTGTTGCGCGGCGATCCTGCCGCCGTGTCGTCCATAGAGACCTACAGCATGAACCTCATCAAGGTATGTCAAGGCACCATACGCTTCTGCAGCGTCGCACAGCTCCGCTATAGGCGCTATATCGCCGTCCATGGAATAGACCGACTCGAATGCCACCAGCTTCGGGGTGTCGCGGTCAAGTTCCGCGAGCTTGCGCGCGAGATCGGCGGGATCATTATGTGCGAAGATGCGAACGGGTGCACGGCTGCCCCGCATGCCTTCAATCATTGAAGCATGATTGAGGGCGTCAGAGAGCACGACACAGCCGGGTATGCATGACGCGAGCGTACCAAGCGCCGCCCAGTTTGAGACGTAACCAGACGTGAACAACAGCGCGTCTTCCTTATCGTGAAGATCCGCCAGCTCGCGCTCAAGCATGACATGATAGTGATTGGTCCCTGAAATGTTACGCGTCCCGCCAGCGCCCGCTCCACAGCGATCGAGGGCTTCATGCATGGCCGCCAAGATTGCTGGATGCTGCCCCATTCCGAGATAGTCATTGGAACACCAGACCGTCACCTGCTTCTTCTCGCCGCGGCAATGAAGCGTCGCACGAGGGAACCCGCCTACT
This sequence comes from Bradyrhizobium elkanii WSM2783, assembly GCF_000472865.1. Classification (GTDB taxonomy): domain Bacteria; phylum Pseudomonadota; class Alphaproteobacteria; order Rhizobiales; family Xanthobacteraceae; genus Bradyrhizobium; species Bradyrhizobium elkanii_A. The sequence continues at coordinate 90,050 of NZ_AXAP01000033.1, forward strand.
TCCCGTTCCAGGTCAGCGAAGACCCTGTAGCGCCCTTCCTTGCGCAGTTCCTCGAACCGCTCGCAGAAATATGCCTCGCAATTCATGAGTCACCTATACACCCGCCGGCCCGCTCGATGGAGGGAGAGCCACACTCCTTTCGTGCTACTTCGAAGGAACGAGGCGATCCGTTCGAATTTCTAGTCCAACCTGGCCGCAGTGTCTGTCTCGGCATTGCCAGGATTTCGCAACCATTGCGCAATGGCTACCGGGTGCAACGCGGTGCCTCTCACCCGCCACAGTAGCGCTGCGCAGGCCAACAACAGAGCTTCGCACCATCCCGCCGCCGGGTGACAGTTACACGCAAGAACCGGACAACGACGGCAATACCGAAGTAGCGTTTATCGGAGTTCGGCGCAGAAATGCCGGTTGCGGCCTCCGTTAGGCACTCTATCGACTATTCTGCGGGAGCACTCATTCCCGTCTAGTGAATGGTAAGGATCCATGATCGACGAACGTGCTATCGTTGCAATCATCGACGATGATGTCTCCGCGCGCGATGCCCTGCAGGGGCTGCTCGAAACAGACGGTGTCAGCGTGACACTTTTCGGGTCGGCTGAAGACTATTTGCGGTCCTGCAAGCCCGACGCGCATAATTGCATCGTGCTGGACCCCGGAGATGGCGGCGTCGACCTTCCGGTCAAGCTCGCCAAGACGCAAAGTCCAACACCAATCGTGTTTGTCGCCGCCCGTGGCGATATTCGGGCGTCTGTCCGTGCCATGAAGGCTGGCGCGATAGAATACCTTACCAAGCCATTTCGCAGCCAAGAGCTGCTCGATGCGGTGAGAAGTGGCATTGAACTCGATCGCGCGCGCAGGGCCGAAGATCGCGCATTGAGCGATCTCCGGACGCGGTTTGCGTCGCTTACACCTCGTGAGCAAGAAGTACTGGCTCTACTCGCAGCAGGACGGGAGGTGAAGGAGATCGCAGGTCAAATCCGCATCTGTACGCATACGGCCCGCGTTCATCGCACGCGGGTGATGTCCAAAATTGGCGCACGGTCGATTGCCGATTTGGTCCGGATGTCGGATAAGCTTGCACATCGCGGCTGACAGACAAGCTGTGCACGCGCGCGGCTTGGTGAATCTGGCTCCCAAACGAAATTGTCATTTCCGTTAACCGTGCTGGCGGCCTCTTTGGGCTTACGCGATCTGAAGCTATGTGGACTATTTAAACGCCCTGCGATATTCGCTCGGTGCCCACCCCGTCGTCTTGCGAAACGCCGCACTGAACGAACTGGTTTGCGAATAGCCCAGAGTTAATCCGATATCGGTGACCGAAGCCGTTCGATCCGCCAGCAGTATCTTCGCCCGCTCCATGCGTTGTTGCACATGGTATTGATGTGGCGGAACGCCGAAGGATTGCTTGAACGCCCGGCAGAAGTGATGCTGGCTTAGACGTGCCAATCGCGCCAGCGTCAGGAGACGGATTTGCTCGCACAGGTGCTCTTCAATGTAGCCGACCACGGTCCGCTTTTGCCAGCTCGCGAGACCTCCCCGGCTCACTGGGGCATCACGTACGATGTCGCCCAGAGAGCGGGACAACTCATGTGCAAGGACGCTTGACAGGGCCTCCAGGTACGGCGTGTTTTCCTGACCGCGTTCGATAGCGCGCTTCAATTTGGCCGCAGTCTCCCAGACCGTGGAATCTTCGAAATATATTCGAGGCACATACGGAGTGTCCTCGTCATCGGACTTTTGGAGCTTGGCTGGATCAAGATACAAAAACGTCACTCGCGTTGATGCCCCCGTCTCATGCCATTCCCGATAGGCATGGCCGGCCGGTACGAAGGTGAGCTTGTTGACGAAGTTTCGCACCTTGGATGAAGCTAGCCCTTCGATGCACGTTTCGCCGTTCCGGCGCGCGCCCTCGTTGTACAACGCGAGCAAATGCACCGAGCCTTGAAAGCGGAATTCAATCTTGTTTCCGATCGGAGCATAGATGGTTTCGGTGAACCAGCGATGCCCGCCAGTGCCGAGACGCTTGACGGACTCGGCAGGGGTGATTTGAACAATCGGATTGAACCGGATACAGCTACTGTACTGGCGCGACTTCAGGCCAGCTTTCGGTCGAGCCTGCTCCAGATCAATGGACGCCTGATTTGTGCCGGCGTCTGGCACTCTGGTTTTTTCGTCGCTTGCGTACGTGCTCGTCATGACCGTCTTCACCCTGGTGACTCTTTGCAGAAGTCATTGCAACCGACCCGAACGATGCTTACGGGACTGTTGTAGGTTGGAAAGCGGTAGACTGCTCGTTATGCGAATCTCTCACGAGTTAAGCGTTGTAAAGCGTTATGTGATGCAGCCATTCAGGGACCGGCTACGGATCCGAACCGAAGGCCACAGTCCCATTGATGGCATCGCGACCGCGTGATCCGAAGCCACCTTCGTTCTGTGGACTTATCAATTTACTTTTCTTTACCACAGTGAACTTTCCCTCGACCGGGCCACGCAAATACGGTCGTGGGAACCCCGGTCACGGGCCCGAGACCACGGCGGTGGCAGAGATGGATTGGATCGAAGAGCGACATGATCGGCTACTGATCCATGAAATGTTGGCGCAGATCGGGGATATGCACCCTCTCGATTCTCGCAACACTGGATAATAGGTGTCATTCGGCCTGCAATATTGACCTCCTAAGCGGGGGGATCGGCGTCCAAAATTGCCCCCCTACAGATTGGTCTGTTGCGCTGCCTGCTTTGGCATGAAGCAGGTGGTGGGGGATGCTGATCGTGGAGACGATTGCCCGGATCCGGCGCGAGCACTTCGTCAAGGGCAAGACGATCAAGGAGATCGCCCGTGACCTGAAGGTGTCGCGGAACACAGTCCGGAAGGTGCTGAGGTCGCGAGAGACCTCCTTCGAGTACGAGCGGCAGGTGCAGCCACGACCAAAGCTGGGGCGGTGGGCATCGGAGCTCGATAGGCTGCTGGCGGCGAACGCGGCCAAATCGGCTCGTGAACAGCTGACGTTGATCCGGATCTTCGAAGAGCTGCGCGGTCGCGGCTACGACGGCGGTTACGATGCCGTGCGGCGTTACGCCAGGCGGTGGAGCAAAGAACGCGGGCAATCGACCGCGGCGGCTTATGTCCCGCTGAGCTTTGCCCCAGGCGAAGCCTACCAGTTCGACTGGAGCCACGAGGTGGTCTTNCTGAGCGGCACCACGGTGATGGTGAAGGCCGCCCATGTCCGGCTCTGTCACAGCCGCATGCTGTTCGTGCGGGCCTATCCGCGGGAGACGCAGGAGATGGTGTTCGACGCCCACGACCGGGCGTTCGCCCTGTTCAAAGGCACCTGCACCCGCGGCATCTACGACAACATGAAGACCGCCGTAGAGACGATCTTCGTCGGTAAANGGCGTCTCTACAATCGCCGCTTCCTGCAGATGTGCAGCCACTATCTGGTCGATCCGGTCGCTTGCACGCCAGCATCGGGCTGGGAGAAGGGGCAGGTCGAGAACCAGGTCGGGCTGGTCAGGGAACGCTTCTTCACGCCGCGGCTGCGGTTCAAAAACCTCGACGAGTTAAACGCCTGGCTGCTCGACAAATGCATCGCCTACGCCAAGGCTCATCGCCATCCAGAGCTGGTCGATCAGACGATCTGGGAAGTGTTCGAAGCCGAACGCCCCAAACTCGTTCCCTATGCCGGCCGCTTCGACGGCTTCGATGCGGTGACGGCATCGGTCTCGAAGACCTGCCTGGTGCGCTTCGACAACAACAAGTACTCGGTTGCAGCCGGCGCAGTCGGACGACCGGTCGAGGTTCAAGCCTATGCCGATCGCATCGTGATCCGTCAAGATGGACGCATCGTTGCCGAGCACCCGCGATCCTTTGGCCGCGGCGATACCGTCTACGACCCCTGGCATTATGTGCCGGTGCTCGCCCGCAAACCCGGCGCCTTGCGCAACGGTGCTCCCTTCAAAGACTGGGTGCTGCCGGCCGCGATCGAGCGGATCCGACGCAAGCTTGCCGGCACCGACGATGGCAATCGGCAGATGGTCGACATCCTCAACGCGGTGCTGACTGACGGTCTGCCCGCGGTGGAAGCGGCCTGTGCCGAAGCGCTTAGTCACAGCGTCCATTCCGCCGATGTCGTGCTCAATATCCTGGCCCGTCAACGTGAACCCGCCCCACCGGCCAACATCATGACGCCGGCCGCACTGACGCTCCGTCATGCACCGATCGCCGATTGTGCCCGCTACGACAACCTCCGGAGGACCATCTGATGGAACGAACCCAAATCTTCGACCTCATGGGCGAACTCAAGCTCTACGGCATGAAGGCNGCCTTCGACGAGATCATGGCAACCGCCGTCAAGCGCCAGCACGAACCCCAGCGCATTGTCGGCGACCTCCTCAACGCGGAGGTCAACGAGAAGCAAGCCCGCTCGATCAAATACCAGCTCACCATTGCCAAGTTGCCGCTTGCCAAGGACATCGCCGACTTCCAGTTCGACGGCACGCCGATCAACCAGACTCTCGTCAATGATCTCGCTGGCGGCGGCTTCATCGCTCAGCAGCGCAACGTCGTGCTAGTTGGCGGCACTGGCACAGGCAAGACCCACTTGGCCATTGCCATTGCCAGAAGCTGCATCCGATCCGGTGCCCGCGGCCGCTTCTTCAACGTAGTCGACCTCGTCAATCGCCTCGAGACCGAGACCCGCAACGGACGGCAAGGACGGCTCGCCGAGCATCTGACCCGGATGGACTTCATCGTGCTGGATGAACTCGGCTATTTGCCCTTCGCCCAGTCCGGTGGCCAGCTCCTCTTCCACCTNGTCAGCCGGCTCTATGAGCGCGCCTCCGTCATCGTGACCACCAATCTCGCCTTCGGCGAATGGCCGAGCGTGTTCGGCGACGCCAAGATGACCACCGCGCTGCTCGACCGGTTGACACATCACTGCGACATCGTCGAGACCGGCAACGACAGCTGGCGGTTCAAAAGCCGAGACGACGATCACGCCACCCGCGCTCGTCTCGCCTCCGCTATCCCGGCCAGCTCCGACGAGACGAGCGCTACCAGCAAAACCCGCCGCACGAAGGGGTCAAAATTGGACGCCGATGAGGGGCGCATTGCCTCATCAAGAATGTTACCGGAGAACTGACCGTCAGGATTGGGGCGGCGATACCGAATCGGCTCGGTGTCGCCGATGGCAGGACGGATCAGCATGGGTGCGCGGCGCGAGCTCACGGCGGCGGTGGTAGAGCGCTATCGATCAGCAGGGCGGGCAGATAAGGGGCGCATACTCGACGAGCTTTGCGCGGTGACCGGCTGGCATCGCAAGCACGCGGTTCGGGCGCTTGCCGGCCATGTCGCAATTTCGCCGGAGGCCCGGCGCCAGCGAAGGCCGACCTATGGCG
>NZ_AXAP01000034.1 GCF_000472865.1 Bradyrhizobium elkanii WSM2783
CGGACGGCGAAGTCGTGTGGTCCTGGCGCCCCGACGCTGGCGCTAAGTCCTTAAGGGATGGAAACATCCCTAAGGGCGACGGTGGCAAGAAAGCCCGGTCACCGAGGAGAGCACGAAGTAAGCCGTAACACCACCGCGCAGGGAAAGCCGGAGTTGCTTCGGTTGAACCTGTGGTCCTACCCCCGTGCTTTTTGTTGCACGGGACCCACGGGTGCAACCGGCACCCGGCTTTCCCTGCGCCCTCTACATCGAAAGAGGGTCAACGAAAACGCGGACCTCGGGCACATCGTGCCGCGGGAACGCGGACTCGCATCGCATCCGCTGTTTGACAATCGAATCGAAACACGTAGCCGCAGGGCGGGATGGTTAGTCCAATTTTGTCGCTAGTGCCGAAGATCCGGGAGACAGCCATCCAGTTTGATCGCCGCGCTCTTTCATCCGAATCTACAACTCTGATGGTTGCCTTCGACGAGCAATTTCGCCAGCAGTTGCGCGAACTCCTCATCTGGCGGCGCGACGTGCGGCGCTTCCGAACCGATCCGCTGCCGGACGGCACCTTGGAGCGGCTCATCGACATCGCCTGCCTGTCCCCATCGGTCGGGCTGAGCCAGCCGTGGCGGTTCGTTATCGTGGAGGACCCGGTAATCCGCCCGCTTACTCTAGCCCGCCCCGCGCACTGAGGCTCGGTCCCAAGGAACCCCTCTGCGTCGGAGACGTTTGAAGCAACGGGCGGGCGCAAGCCGTATCACGACCTCATCGTCGCTTCGGCAAGACAGGAGAGCGCGATGAAACAGATGCTCATCCTTGCGGTCACCCTGTGGCTTGGTGTGTCTGCCACCGCTCACGCGCAGGTGAGTACATCGGTAGGCACGCAGCCGAACCCTCAGGTCAGCGCTCAAACCGGCGCGCAGGTCAACTCCCCGACCAACGCAGTGAGCACGGTGACCGGCGCGATCGTGCCATCCGGCCGGGGAGTAACCGGGGCAACGGGAGGAAGCTTCAGCACCATTGCGCCCGTGGCGGTGCCCTGTGCGGCCGGCGTATCGCTGAGCGCCGATCTGACGGCGTTCGGCTGCGCATCCGATCCGCTCGGCGCCCCAACCTACCAAGTTCCGGCGGAGGCAGGGGCCACCGCGGTGACAACGGCACCAGTGGGCAGCATTGCCCCGAACACGCAAACCGGCACGCCCAACGCCACGTCGGGCGCAGGTGGCGCAGTCGGCGGTGTTGCCTCATCGAGCGTGCGTTGCCTGGGCGCGATACCGTCAATGGCCGGCAATGCCAGCGCAGGCGATCTCTTCGGCGGCATCGGTGGATGCTAGGCGCGTGCTCGTAAACCAGTTCGTAGGGCAGATCAGCGCCAGCGTAATCCGCCGCTCGCTCTCGCCGCTGACGGCCGCAAGGGCAAGTTGCGTCATCCCGGTCCTGAACCACTGCAAGTGAATCGGGTGCAGTCCTGGTAAACACCTCGACACTCGAACGATGGTAGCTGTTTCAGATGACGGCAGTCGCGATATCGCGCACGACAGGTATTCACGCATTGCTGCCTGGCCGTCTGAGCGGCTGCCAATGTGTCGGCGGCGAGATCGGAATCGCGCGCATTGAGCCTTCCAATGCTCAAGGACAGAGGCACTGCCACGAGCGCGCAGATGACGGCAAACGACTGCTTGGTGCATTTCATGGCTCAGCCCCCGTTCAGGTCTGGCTCGGTCGTTGCGCGGCCGGTCCGCTTGCCGGACGCGATGCAGATGAAGCGGCCGTCAACGTCGGACGGCCGGATCTCGTCCGACAAGCCGTTCGCGCTGAGCCCGCCGCGCGGCCTTCCTTATGTCACCACGATCTCAGTGCGGCGGCGGCCAGCGGCCTGGCTGCGTGTAGAAAAACGCGAAGCGCGGGTTGATCCCGCAATAGGAGAACGTGCCGGATGCGCTCGCCTGGCATTGTTCGTAGGTCCAGAACTGGCAAAGGCCCGGAAGGCCCCAGTCCTTTCCCTGCAGGCAGTAAGGGTAGTCCTGCGCGGTAGCTGGCGAGATTGCTCCCACTGCTACCGGAACGGCGACGGACAGGGCGAATATGAGACGTCGCATGCGATACCTCCTGAGGTTGGTGCCTGGTTCGACGCAGGAAGTCGTTCTTGCGCTGTTGCCGAAAAGCAGCGCGATCGATTTCGAATTCGTCGAGCACAGGCCCGAAGGTGCGCACCAGGGAGGGAAAGCAGTTGCGATCCGTCCGAGAAACAGGGCGCCCGGCCAGCATGGGCTCAGTGGGAATGGCGCGCTATGCGGATTCGGCATCTGCGCAGGTCAACGCCGGCTTGCGAAGCCATCAGCCCGCAGGGCGGATTAGCCGACGGCGTAATCTGCCGGACCCGGCCGAGGTCGCCTTAAATTCTCCCTCACGCCGGCCTTATCTTGATCCAAACGGCGACGGCAACTATCCTCCCGATGATCTCGGACTGCCGCACTCATTCCGTTGATGCAAGACTGAATGGAGAGCGCATCGGTGGCTGATACGGACAACCCGAAGCCGGACGAACCGCAGGGCACGCCGCGCGCCGATGGCGAACTGGCGCGGGCCTATGAACGGATCAAAAGTGCCGGCGAAGACCTTACGCGGCTGGACAGATTGGTCTCCGGATTGGAGCGCGGCGACGGCCCAAAGATCCGGCAGGAAGATGCCGGCGCCGCGCCACCCGACGCTGCCACCGTGAACGAGACTCCAACACCAGAGAACCAGGCTCGCGACCCAGGCCCGAGACGGGGTCGGCCCCTGCTGCGAGCCGTCGGCGGCCTTCTGTTGGCGCTGGGCATCGCGGGTGCTGCGCTGGCTTCGCGATACGGCAATGAGACCAAGGCGATCATGGCGCGATGGACCCCGCAAGCCTCGATGGCGTCCCCGGAGGCGTCCGAGCCTCGCGGTCCGACCAGGTCGCTGACCGTCCAGGTGGCAGAGGCAGGCGAACCACCCTCGCCGCCGTCTTCGAGCCCCAAGGAAGCGCCGGCGCCTTCGAACCCCAAGGAAACGAAAGACGCTCCGCCAGCCGGCTCCGCCAAGTCCGCCGACTCGACATCCATAGATGTCGCGCAATCGCTCAAGACCATCGCGCAGGGCCTTGTAAGCATCAACGACAAGCTGGAGCAACTGAAGAGCAGTCACGAACAAACGCTTCGCGAGCATGCCGAGTCCATTCAACAGCTCAAGGCGGCTCAGGAGCAGAATGCGAAAGACAGCGCGCGCATCGCCGAGCAGCTACAGGCGCTGCAAGCGCAGCTTGCCGCTTCATCCGCGAAACCCTCCGCGCCGACCGTGAGGAAAGAGAGCAGCGTGGCTGCGCGCCCGCACGTGCCCGTAGTCGAACCTCGGCGGCCCAGACGGCCGCCAGGGCCTTGGAGGCCGCCGCCGTATACGGTCGACCCCTGGGACGATCCATATTGGTGAGGTGTGCGCCCCTCGACGGGCAAATCAGTTCCACTTTGCTCGCGCTGAAGCGGTTTTCCGACGCTGCGAACTACATCTTGCTCGCGGCTCCGATCAACAGTGCCTTCATCGCTTTGCCCGTCAGCGCCATTGGAATTGCATCCCTTGATGCCGCGCGCTCCAGCGCAAACCCATGCGATAGCGCGAGCAGAGTTATGGCGAGATCGGCGGGCGCCAGGCTCCCCTTGTTGCCGAATTTCGCGAAGGTCTGCTCAATCAGACCGGATAGCGTTTGACGATATTCAGCATAGGTCCGGACAAAGGCGTCGTCGGTCTTGTTCGCGCGCGATACCCGCAACTGGAACTCGGCCATCAGCAGGCACCAATCGGGATGGTCGCCGAGCTCGATGTATCGTGCGGCCGCTTTTTCGACGAGCTGCTCGAAGCTGTCACTCGTCGTCAGTGCCGCTTCAAAATCGCGCAGATCCCGCTCCAGGTGCCGCTTGAGCAGCGTGAGAAAGATCTCGTCCTTGTCGGCAAAATTCGAATAGAACGCGCCGCGCGAGAATCCGGCAGTTTCGGCGATCTCATCCACCGATGCGCCTTCGAAGCCCAGCCTGGCGAAGCAGGCCGAGGCCGAGCGCATCAGCAACTCGCGGGTCCGTGTCTGGCTCTCCTCGCGATTCAATCGCTTCACTTTTCGCATTGGTCCTCCTGTCGCGAGCCGAATCCTGACGCTTGACAGCCTAACATCTTTGCATTCAGATACATTTATGTATTTGGATGGCGATTTGTATGAAGTGCTGGGAAGTTCGGTCATTCGACGTCGAAGGACTGGCGCTCGGGGAGCGGCCTGACCCGATCGCGGGCGAAGGCGAGGTGCTCGTGGAAATCGATGCCGTCTCGCTGAATTATCGTGACCTCGCGATTGCGCGCGGCGTTTACGCGCCCTCGCAGTCACTCCCGATGATCCCCGCCTCCGATGCCGTCGGCCGCATCGTCGCGGTCGGCCCCGGTGTCGAGCGATGGCATGTCGGCGAGCGCGTGATCGGCTGCTACATGCAGAGCTGGGACCGGGGACCGAGCGAGCCTTCCGACCGCACCCGGACGCTGGGCTCGCCACTGGACGGCGTGCTCTGCGAGCGGCGCGTCTTTCCGGCCGATTTCGTGGTACGCGCCCCCGACCGATTGACTGATGTCGAATGCGCGACGCTTCCTATCGCAGCACTCACCGCCTGGTGCGCCCTCTTCGATCTTGCCGGCGCGAAACCCGGCGAAACGGTGGTCGTGCAGGGCTCGGGCGGGGTGTCGACCTTTGCCGCTCAATTCGCGCTTGCCGCAGGTTTGCGCGTGGTGGCGGTGTCGCGCTCCGCGGCCAAGGCCGCCGCAATCCGTAATCTCGGTGTCGAGAGCGTGATCCTTGCTTCGGATACACCGGAATGGGGCAAGGAAGTCGTCCGCGCGACGCACAAACGGGGCGCGGACGTGATCGTGGATGTGGGCGGCGACTCCACGTTCGCCCAGTCGGTGGCTGCAAGCGGGCAGAACGGTCGGATCATTGCCGTGGGCTTTCTCGGTGGCCTGTCGACCAAGGTCGAGCTTGGTCAGGTAATTTCGAAAAACCTCACGATCCGCGGCATCACCGTCGGATCGCGCGCCAGCTTCGAGGCGATGCTGTCCTTCATCGAAACGGCCGCGTTCAAGCCGGTGATCGACAGCCTTTATCCATTTGAGGCAGTGCCGGAAGCCTATCGCCGACTCGCCAGCGCCGACCAGCACGGCAAGATCTGTATCGACGTCAGGAGCGTGCAATGACAGGGCTTACCGAGTGGTGGGATAGCGGCTCGACGATCGAGGTTGATGGCCACGCCATCTTCACGCGCGTGGAAGGGAGCGGGCCAACCGTCGTCTTCCTCCACGGCTTTCCGACCTCCTCGCACGATTGGGCTGGCGTCATCATCCGCCTTCGCGACCATTACCGTTGCGTGACGTTCGACTATTTGGGCTACGGTGCCTCCGAAAAGCCGACCGATGCCAATTATTCGGCGCTGATCCAAACCGACCGTGCGCTCGCGATCCTTGCTGCTCTCGGCGTTACCGAGGCCGATGTCGTCGCGCACGATCTGGGCGGCATCCTGCTTCAGGACATGCTGCACCGCCAGCTCGAGGACCGGTTGGAACTCGGTCTGAGGCAGGCGATCTTCATGAACTCCTCGGTCTACGCGGAGCTTTACCGTCCGACCCCGACGCAACTCGCCCTCGCCGACCCGGTCCAGGGACCGATCATCGCCCGATCGCTCTCGCGCGCAACGCTCGAAGCAGCGATGGCGACACTGTTCCCGTCTCGCCGGCTCGCGGCCTCAGAGCTCGATGACATGTGGGACGCCATTCGGCGCGCAGATGGACAACTGCTCTGGCCGCGGCACCTGGTCTACATGGCCGAGCGGTCCGGGCTTTCCCCGCAGTGGGAAGCCGCACTGTCGCAGACCGGCGTCAAGCTTGGCTTCGTCTATGGCGCTGCCGATCCAATTTCCGGCAGCGCTATTCTCGAACGCGCAAGCGCGAAGCTACCGCATGCCCGTGTGACCGCGCTTGCCGGTCTCGGCCATTATCCGCAACTCGAGCGGCCGGATGAAGTGGCCGACGCGCTCACCAAACTCCTTGGTTGATCTCATGAATGTTGCGGAAGCTATCGAGCGGCGCATTTCGGTTCGATCGTTCAAATCCGATCCCGTCACCAAGCAGCAGGTCCTGCGGCTGCTCGATAAAGCCAGGCGCGCGCCATCGGGCGGCAATCTCCAGCCATGGCGCGTCTATGCGCTTCAGGGCGCCCCGCTTGACGAACTCAAGGCCCGCGCAACTGCCAATCCGCTTGGAGAGCCTCCGGAATACCAAGTCTATCCGAATTCGCTGTGGGACCCGTACCGGCGCCGACGCTGGGAATGTGGAGAGGATCTCTACACCACGATCGGCATTCCCCGGGAAGATCGTGCCGGCCGACTGCAGCAATTGGCGAAGAACGGACAACTATTCGGCGCGCCGGTCGGCCTGTTCTTCTGCCTCGACCGCAGGCTCGGCCCTCCGCAATGGGCCGATCTCGGCATGTTCATCCAGACGGTGATGCTGCTCGCCGTCGAGGATGGACTGTCGACCTGCGCGCAGGAATACTGGTCGCGCTATCCCCGGACGCTGGCAGACCTGCTTGGACTGCCAGCCGAGGAAATGGTGTTTTGCGGGATGGGCCTGGGATACGCGGACGAAAATCCCATCAACACGCTCAGGACCAGGCGGGACCCGATCTCCGATTGGGTTGCGTTCCGCGGCTTCGACTGACATCGTTATGTCAGCATTGGCCGCGATACGCTGCCCGGACGTCGGCAGGTTACGCGGAGCCTGTCATCGGGCCGCGCGAAGCGCAGCCCCGATGGTTCACCCGCCCGACGCGCGTCACTTTGATCGTGTCATGCCGCTTTGGCGGTCTTTTCCGGCGGCGAGGTTTCCATCGCGCGCATGTAGAGATCGAGCAGGCTCTCGCGCTCGTCGCGCTCGTCCTTGTCCTCTTTCCGCAGCTTGATGATCTCCTTGAGGATCTTCACGTCGAAGCCTTCGCCCTTGGCTTCCGAGAAGACTTCCTTCTTCTGCTCGTTCAACTCCTGCAATTCGGTGTCCAGATTCTCGATCCGCTCGACGAAGGAACGAATACGCCCGCCGGGAATGGTGATGTCAGACATGGTGCCTCTTTGCTGAATGAGGTCGTGAAAATGCGCGGAAAGAAATGACCAAATTCTTAACCCGCCGTCCTGCCTCACCGCCGTCCACAAGCGGCGGCCATCAAGAAAAAAGGCCCGCGCGGTCGCGGGCCTTTTGGCATTTCGTGCGGCTTTGGACGCGGCGCTCAGTGGGCCGCGAGACCGGAGGTTTGGGTCGGACTTTGTGTCGCCGACGCCGCCTTGAGTTTCGGTCGCTGTGTCAGCACGCTGAGCTGGTGCGGAGAAGCCGCTGCGGTGGCGACCGGCGACTGCTCCCGGACATTCGCCGCTCCCAGCAATCCAACCTGCACCTGCGAGATCGGCAGGCCGTTGAGTTCATAGGTCGGCAACTCCGCAGCAAAGCTGGCAGCGCCGCCTGCCATTGAGATCGCGACGGCGGCCGCAAGGGTTAGGCAAGTCTTCTTCACTGCAATTCTCCTGAGTGGATTCGCTGCTCAGGATATAGGTCTCTTGCTGCACTGCGGCATTCACTATTGTTGCATTGCAACAATGCAGGAATGCGCACCTCTCGACGCGATAGTGAGCGGGATCAATGCGCAACAGCCATCGTCGCGTCATGGAGCGATTCGTTTCGCCGGCTGCCGGCGCCGTAGATTCGAAGTGCAGAAGCGAGCAGCAAGACAGAACGATTTTCCGTTCGCAAAACCCGGTCACGCGAACGCCGTGGATCGCCGCGAGAAGAACGACCCCGTTCACATTTTTCTGAGCTCATGCAGCCGTTTAGCGAACCGATCACATCGGCTTGATTCGAATCCTCTGCATTCCCCGTAACTTCCCGATGGGGGATCACCCGGATTCTCAGCCGTCATCCCTGCTGCTATCGATAGGCCGTGAGGTCGCTTGCCGCAGGAGGCGGAACATGACTGAACTGTATTTCCACTGCTCCGACGCTGAGCACGTCATCATCGACGAATGCGGCCACGCCATGGACCTGGCCGAGGCACGCGAGCACGCGGAAGGCCTGGTCCGCGCCCTCATCATGACGCCAAGCGAGGAAGATTGGCGGAGCTGGGTCCTGCACGTCACCGATGAGCTCGGCGACGAGGTCCTCGCCGTGCCGTTCGCATCAGTGCTTGGCAAGTCGCATTGAGGGCGGAGCCGGTGCCGCTCGCACAGCCGTCATGGACACCGCTGCGCCGAGCGCTGAAGGCGATCATCGCCGGCTGCTGCAAGCTGATCGGAGCCGTCTGCGATCCCTACCGGCCCGAGCTTCACTACATGCGAGGGCCCGGCCCAAAGTGGCGCGCGAAGCAGCAGACCCCGTAGGGAGCCCCTCACCGCGCCATCGGCCGATTCTGATCGTACAGCACGCGGACGCGGATGGTGCCGTCGACAGCCCGTAAATCCGCCAGCAATCCCTCGCCCTCGCCGCCGACGACGTCGGTCTCGAGCACGACATAGCCGACTTCCGGATCGGTCTGCAGGTATTGCGCGAGGATGTTGATGCCGTGACGGGAGACGGCGTCGTTCACCTGCCGCAGCACGCCGGGGACGTTCCGGTGCACGTGGATGAAGCGGGTGCCGGTTGGGCGGGCCGGCAGTTGCACCTGCGGGAAGTTGACCGCGCCGAGCGTTGAGCCGACATCGGAATAGTCGATGAGCTTGCGCGCGACCTCGCCGCCGATGCGATCCTGGGCTTCCTCGGTGGAGCCGCCGACATGCGGGGTCAGGATCACGTTGGAAAGGCCCTGCAGCGGCGAGACGAAGCGGTCCGCATTCGAGGCCGGCTCCACCGGGAAGACGTCGACGGCCGCGCCGGCGAGCCAGCCCTCGCCGAGCACCCGGGCCAGGGCATCAAGGTCAACGACGGTGCCGCGCGAGTTGTTGATGAGGTAGGCGCCCTGCCTCATCTGCCGCAATTCACGCTCGCCGATCATGTTGGCGGTGGCCGGCGTCTCCGGCACGTGCAGGGAGACCACGTCGCTCGCGGCGAGCAGCTCATCCAGCGTCTCGACCGGCTCGGTGTTGCCGTGGCGGAGCTTGTCGGTCTGATCGAAGAAGATCACGCGCATGCCCATGGCTTCCGCGAGATTCGACAATTGCGAGCCGATATTGCCGTAGCCGACGATGCCGAGCGTCTTGCCGCGCACCTCGCGGCTGCCCTCCGCGGACTTGTCCCAGCCGCCGGCATGCGCCGCGACCGAGCGCGGGAACACCTTTCGGAGCAGCATCACCACCTCGGCAATGGTGAGTTCCGCGACGCTGCGCGTGTTGGAATAAGGCGCGTTGAACACTGGGATGCCAAGCCGCCGCGCCGCGTCGAGATCGACCTGGTTGGTGCCGACGGAAAAACAGCCGACCGCAATCAGCCGATCGGCCGCCTCGATCACGTCGGCGGTGAGCTGGGTCCTGGAACGAATGCCCAGCATATGCACACCCGACAGCGCCTGCTTGAGCTCCTTGGCGCCGAGCGCCTTCGGCAGACGCTCGACCTCGGTGTAACCATTGGCGTCGAACAGGCGAACGGCAGAATCGTTCACGCCTTCCAGCAGCAGGACGCGGATCTTTTGCTTGGGCAGAGACAGGGGCATCGGTCGTCCATTCGTGGTCTGCCCGGGCCGATCGTCGGAGTTTGGTCTGGCCCGGAGGAGCGGACGGATATCCGCCCTTGCCGCCCGAGGCAACCGCTATCCGCGATTGGCGCTGCACGCCCGCCACCAGCTCCGCCGACCCTCACCCGCCCAGCACATTCCCCCATCCGTCGAACACGAACTCCCGCCACGCAACCGCTCCGTCGGCGCGCGCGTTGCTGGTGCGGCGGAAGTCGTCGGCTTCGTCGCCGATCCAGGTGACAATCTCGTCCGTGGTACGGTCATGCAGGATCGCCGGCTCGGACGGGTCAAAGTTCATCATGGGATGCAGGGTTTGCTGAGCTGTCATGCTTGCACAACGCGCTGGAGACCACGAAAGTTGCGCTCGATCGATCACATGCGTTCGAATTACATCGGTAACGTCATCGGCCAGGCTCCGAGCCTTGCAGTCATCCCAATGCCTCAATCAGCCCCAAATCCTGTTCGTCGCGCGTCAAACTTACGCTGAGCTATCGCAGTGTCCTTGCAATTCGAACTTGATCGGCAACAAAGCAGCTCGATCGGCGCAAATGCCGTCGGCGCGGCGGCGTTGCGATGGACGATGACCGCCCTTGTGGCTGCCGTCTGGATCAGCGCGGCCATCTTCGGCCTCTATATCGTTGCGATCTATCTTGGCGCGCTGGTGGATGGAAATCTTGATCAGTGGAACCGGGATCTGCCGCGCCTTCACGATCCGCATTCGCTGCTGGCAACAATGGGTATCGGGCTGCATTTTGCGGCCGGCACGGTGCTGCTTCTGCTCGGGCCGTTGCAACTGATCAGCGCCGTGCGGGCAAGAGCACCGGCGTTTCACCGGTGGGTCGGCCGGCTCTATGCATTGTCAGCACTCATGGCCGGCTTGGGCGGGCTCGCTTTTATCGCCGTGCAGGGCACCATCGGCGGGACACCGATGAATATCGGTTTCAGCCTCTATGGCGCGCTCACGGCCATCGCCGCCGTCACAACGTTCTGGCATGCGCGAGGCAAACGCTTCGAGCAGCATCGCGCCTGGGCGATCCGGCTGTTTGCACTGGTGATCGGATCCTGGCTCTACCGGATGGACTACGGATTCTGGGCATTGCTCGGCCACAACATGGGCCACACGCCGACATTCGATGGGGGCTTTGACGTCGTGATGGCTTTCTTTTTCTACATTCCCAATCTGATCGTTGCCGAGGCGTTCATTCGCGCGCGCGAGCTGCGCTCTGCTGTTCACGTCAAAATCGGAGCGGCGATTTGCATGGGCATTGCCGCAGCGTTCATCGCCGTAAGCACGTACTACTTCACGGCCTTGCACTGGGGACCGAGGATTGTGCAGAGGCTTCTCTTGATCCTGTGATGGAGCACGGCGGCCGCTCATCGCCAGAAGAAGCAGGATTGCTGTCTTACTTCGTAGCTCGGCTCCTTCGCCGCCAGTGCAGAGAAAAGACCGGCGGGCGTTACGCCGCCGGCCTTCTCTTGTAGCTGCCGGCTCCCGGATCCGGTTCCGCCACAAATTCCCGTGCCTTTAAGGGGACGCCGATAAGTTTAATAAAGTCCTAACAAGGCAAAAGTGGCCTTGATCACAGTTTGTGGCCAGCGGGCCACCGGAAAACTACGGAACATTTCATCGCGGAACGAGCCGTGTGATGCATTCGGGCATCGCTGCACACCGTTCTCGCGCGACGCTTAACCATTGTGCGTTGGTCGTATTAGGGAACCAACGACTCAGTGCTACCATGCAGTGCATACCGAAACAGGAGTGGTTCGGATGCCTTGCTACAGCTTCGATCTCGTCGTTGGGGAAGAGTTCAGGAATCAGGGCTCGATCATTCTCGAGGACCTGCACGTCGCCTCCGACAGAGCCGACCAGCTCGCCAACGAGCTCTCACAGGTCAAGCCCGAGTTGAAAGCGAAAGGCTGCGCGGTTCGCGTCACCGACGCCGACAATATCGAACTGTACCGCACACCACTCGATCCCGTTCCGGCGTGGCGCTCCGCAGGGCGGATTTGAGCAACGGCGCGCTTCAAACGGTTTGAAGGCGGACGGCGCGAGAGCGCGATCCGCCTTCGACTGAAGAAGCCGGCGGCTTACCCATGCTCGCCGACGTCGTCACTACGTCAGTGCCTGACGTGATGCCTCGCGGACGCGCGCGCATGACGCGCCGGAGGCGCAGCCGACAGATCGACGCGGCCGAAGGACGCCAGCGCATTCTGTGGGTAGGAATGAGAGCCGACGCCGAGGCTCTGATAGAACGCCGCCGCGCCAGGCTCCTGGACCGCCTGCTGCGCGACCACCGGACTCGCGACCATTGCTGATACCAATGCAACCGCGCTGAAAAGCTTGAACCTAGTCATTGCCTATTCCCCTTTCGACTTGACCAAACAAATCATGTTTGAACTCTCGCCAACGTTTCGAAGTCATCGTGGCGTTCGCGGCTGCAGATGGCGATCAGACGTTCACGTTCAATAGAATGATACTCATCATCCAAAAAACATCATCGTGATCGGCCACGGCGGATGTGTGCGTAAAAGGGGTCGGGGCATCTCTGCTTGATGTGTCTTAGGAAGAAGCTTCGCCTGGCGATCAACCGACAATACGGACGTTCTCAATCGAGCGCCGAAATGAAATGATCTTCCCGGGCACCAACCGCTGATGCAGCCGCGCAGTCAGCGCATCGCGGTCTCGCGCCCGGCGATCGGTCGTTCACGTTTTGCTGAATTGATGGAGCAGAACTCGTAGGCCGGATTGGCGGCAGCGTAATCCGCCACCCACAGCCAGCCGATCGGCGGATTGCGCTTCGCTGATCCGCCTACGCAATCCGAAAAATCACGCTGCTAACAATCGATCGAACTCCGCCGGAGCGTACGACTTCCCCTCTTTGTCCGTGATCACGACCTGCCAGCCGGCGCTGGCGAAGACGCGTGCCTTGGCAACGATGATCAATGAGCTCTGGCGTTCGACCTTGACTTTCTCGTTGTCGCGTTCTGCGATCATTTTGTAGGACAATTTCTTTTTCCCATGTTTGTACTTGCCCGGTTTTCGCCACTAGCCAACAGGTTTTGGCCGCAATTCGCCGGGAACGTGACGATTTGATGGAACGGCGCCTGCGCCGTTCTGCCGTTGCGACGGGCGCATAGCGGAAGCAGCAACAAAAAAGCGGCCCGTGGGCCGCTCTCCTGTCGCTACTGCGTTCCTCAATAAGGATCGTAGTAATAGGCGTAGGAATCATACGGCTCGAACGGCGCAGCGGCGATCGCGGCTGCGGTACCGATCGCTCCACCGACGACGCCGGCAGCGACCGCGCCTGGACCCGGCCCGTAATAGGGTCGGTGATAGACGGGTCCGTATCCGTAGTAGACCGGTCGATAATAATAGCCCATGCGGGGATAACGGCCGGTGTTATAGGGCGTACCGACGCCATAGCTACCGGTCATGTAGCGCGAATTCGGATAGTTGAACCCGATCGAACCGGGTTCCTGCGTGACTCCCTGCGCCATCAACGGGGTGGCGAACGTCGTCGCCAACACCGCGGCGGCACTCAACAATGCGAGCTTCTTCATCGGTCCTCCTCCAATGGTGCCCCTTCGGAGGCCCAACTGTGGAACACGGGCGCCGTTCCGACCTTTCAGTCAACGCGCCGTGAAGTTCCGCGGCGCTATGGACGGGTGCAACCGGCACCCCCGCTTTCCCTGCGCCCTCTGTGTTTCGGGGAGGGTGAAACGAACGCAAAGCTCGGGCAATTCACGCCGCGAGAACGCGAACGCACATCCCCTCACAAACTCCGCCGTCATGCCCCGCGAAGGCGGGGCATCCAGTATCCGGCGGCCTTTCGGCTCAAACTCAACCGCTCTGGAATACTGGATCGTCCGCCGGAGCCTGTCATCGGGCGGCCATTCGGCCGACCCGGTGGCGGACGATGACAGCGGAAAGCTGCTTGAAATTTGAATCGGAAGGATCCGCTGGTCGTCCCGGGCTTGCGCGCCGCGGCGAAGCCCCTTTGGCCTAGCCGGGACCTTGTTGCGGGCTGCCGAAGCGCGCCGAAGAAAAACCCCGCCTCCACGAATGGAAGGCGGGGTTGAAGTTCATTGGGTAAGAATCCGCACGCAATGGATAAGTTCAAGGCGCGGGACGTAGCGTTTCGAATCTTATCGCGCCGATGGACGTCGGCAACCTGATTAAAGCGCCGCATGCGAGGGAAATTTTCCCGACGACGACACAGAAAATTCCCGAACGCGTCAAGGCAAGAGTCTAGCGCGTGATGACTTTTCTTCGAATCGTCATCCCGCTCTCGCTCTTTGTCTGAGCATGATCTTTTTCGGAAAGCCGGTACCCACTTTTCCGGATCATGCTCTAGTGGACCACATCAAGCTTGACGTTGGTGACGCCCTTGCCGACCATTCCGAGTTCTTGCGCGGCGGAATAGGAGACGTCGACGACTCGTCCCCGCACATAAGGTCCGCGGTCGTTGACCCGCACCGTCACCGAACGGCCGCTCTTCACGTCGGTGACGCGAAGCTTGGTGCCGAACGGCAAGGTCGGATGGGCTGCGGTCAGTTCGTTCTTGTCGAACTTCTCTCCGCTCGCGGTCTGCGAGTCCTCACTGTAGAAGCTCGCGACACCCTGGGATGCGACCTTGACATCGCCACCCTTGCGCGACGCCAGCCGCGCGTGCTTGCGCATTGCCGCTACCCGCTTCTTCATCGCGACCGCCGCCGTGCGGGTGTACACGTACGATGCCTGCCTGCTCGCGCCGATCTCCGATCGTTGGCTGACGACGGTTGACTGCGCGCAGGCCGCCAATGAAGCGGCCCCGAGGACCACAGCAATGAGCCGCGTGGCCCTCCACATAGAACCGGATGAGACCAAGTGCGCATCAACCTGCGCGAGCGCCCTGATGTCGACGTACGAATTTGCGGCAGCGTCGAAGCACATGTTGCATCCCCAACTCGCGCCCCTAGCCCAAGCCGAAATCCAACATGGTTAAGGGCGGCCTCCAATCGCGTCAGGGCGCGCTTGTCGCTGCGCGATTCCTTCGATGTGTGGTGATTGCGCCACAGCCGGCGCTGTCATTCTGGGCCGGATGCGTACGACGCGCGCTGGCTCAGAATCAAATGGACCGCAGGCACAGCGGAAAGATGCATTCCGGCTGCGACGCTAACGCGTCGCCCCGAAATGAGGGATGGAGAGTTGGATTAGATCAAATCATCCGCGGCGCGCGCTGAACGGCCCAACCGACGCCGTGCCGGCGGCAGGCGGCAGCACGACGACTGTGG
Organism: Bradyrhizobium elkanii WSM2783; assembly: GCF_000472865.1. Classification (GTDB taxonomy): domain Bacteria; phylum Pseudomonadota; class Alphaproteobacteria; order Rhizobiales; family Xanthobacteraceae; genus Bradyrhizobium; species Bradyrhizobium elkanii_A. Next base: position 15,014 of record NZ_AXAP01000034.1, read on the forward strand.
CGCCCTGCTTCACCCGGCCAAACAGATCGATCACGTCGGAATTGGCCATGCGGATGCAGCCGGAGGAGATCGCCTGCCCGATGTATTCCGGCTGATTGGTGCCGTGGATGCGGTACAGCGTGTCCTTGTTGCCCTGGTAGAGATAGAGCGCACGCGCACCGAGCGGATTGGCCGGTCCACCGGCGACTCGCGACGGATAAGGTCCGAGCCGCTCCTGGATGTCTTTGGTCGGAACCCAGTCGGGCCACTCGGCCATGCGGCCAACGGTGGCGACCCCGGAGAAGGCCATCGCTTCCTCGCCGACCGCCACACCGTAGCGGATCGCCTTGCCACCTGGCAGCACGTAATAGAGATAGCGCGCGTCGGTATCGACCAGGATCGAGCCCGGCTGTTCCTTGCGCGAATAGTCGACGATGTGGCGCTGGAACTGCTCCGGGATAGCGGCCTGCGCGTAAGGCGGATTGGCCAACAACTGCCGATCGCGCGGCGTCATGCTTGCATCTGTGGATGGCGACAGCGTCGTCTGCATGCAGCCGGCGAGCCCCACTGCCCCCGTCAGCAAAACTGCGAGCCCCAATCTCGACACCGCACGTCTCCCCTGCGTTAACCTATTACCTAGTTGCTGCCAGAATAATGCTGAAATCATGGCAACAGCCATTGGAACACGTCTGTTTGATTGAATCAGCATGTTCTGCCTTGCCTCGGTTGCACGGCGCGAGCGTCGACGCTAGCCTCCTCAAAAAACAGGAGGTTCCCAAGGATGCGCTCTCGTTTATTGATCGCGGGACTGTTGCTTGCTGCTCAGCCCGCGCAGGCCGATCCGCGCTCGGCCTATGTCACGCTGGTGCTGCAGGCGTTTGCCGCCAAGGTCGAGTGCCCCAACACCGACCTCGTCTATCAGGACCTGGTGCAGAAGGCCCAGGAGATGCACCTGCCCGATGGCACCACGGAGAAGGTGCGCAAGGCGATCGCGTTCATGCACACCGGGGGCAAGATGGGCGAGCGGCAGGACGACGAGCTCATGGCCGAAGTCGCGGTCGCCACGCAGGCGACTGATCTCGACCAGCGGCGGCTGGGCATGACGACATGGTGCGAAACACAGAAGACTCACCTTGCCGGCTTCATCCGTCCGAAGAACTAGCTGCGTGCCCATTGCGCGGCTGATTCCCGAGTTCCGGGGAAACCAGTCGCCGTGGGCGGCCCCAGACTCTCCCTCCTCTCGCCTTGCTTTGGTCACACCTGGCTGGAGTCGTGGGGCTGGGCAGAGGATGGTTGACGTAGTGTTAATCCGCCGGCCGCTTCCAGAGCGGGTGGCATTGGACTGAAGATGGAGCGCCAATGCTTTCCACGCTGAACACTAATCCTGCTAAAGAATCCGATCCGCACGATGTTTTCGTGATCGACCCCGAAGTCGTTCTCGCCGCGCGTGGAGATCGTGTACCGCCAACGCCGCCTGCCGAAGTGAACCAGACGCCGGCACCGCAGAGCTACGTGACATCCGGCGCCTCGGCGCCATCGCTCGATACCGCCTTTCGCGTCACAGCCAGCGATCACATCCAGCTCCCGAGCGAGCCTTCGCCGTTCGCCAAATGGGCCAAGCGCGCCGCCATGGGCTTCCTGTTCGCTCTGCTCAGCGCTTTCGCGGCGGCAGCCTGGAAGCATCATGGCGATACTGCCAAGCAGATGATTGCGGACTGGATACCGCAGGTCTCGTTGCTGTCGTCGTTGTCCTCGTCACCGTCGGGTAAGGCGACGGCGCCCGCCGAGCAATTGGCCCCGCCCGCCGATCAGGCCGCGACAGACCAATCAGCCTCACCCGCCGTTCAAACCGCCTCAACCGATCAGGCGGTCGCTCAGCCGGACACCCCTGCTCAGGCACAGCCAGCGCAAGCCGCCGCGCCGACCACGGCCGCCGCCCTCTCTGCTGATTCCTCACAGTTGTTGCAGTCGATGGCGCACGATCTCGCGACGATGGGCCAACAGATCGAGCAACTCAAAGCCAGCATCGCGCAGCTCAAGGCTGGCCAGGATCAGATCGCCCGCGACATCGCCAGGAATTCTGAGGCCAGGGTGTCGGCACAAGCCGTGCAGCCGCGCGCCGCGCCGCCGCCGCGGCCGGTCGCAGCGCCCGTGCGCAGGCCGAAGCCGCCGACATATCCGCCCGCGCAAACCGCCGCTGCAGCTCCGCCCCTGCCGCCACCATCAGCGCCGGCGCCGTTGCAAACGGTGCCCGAGCCACCGGCGCAGGATGGCGGACCGGTGGTGCGGCCGCCGATGCCGGTGCGATAGCTCTCGTCAGCTAGTGCGATAGCTCATCAGCTCTGGTGGGGGCCGCGCATGATCTTCATGGCGGCTTCGATGTGGCGCCATTCACGGGCCTCGTCGGCCTCGCCCTGGCTCTCGCAGGCTTGCGCCTTCTGCGCCGCCCGGGCGATCGCCTCAAAGCCGTGCTGCTCCAACATCTGCCGCGCGATCACGTGAATCTGCGTCTCTGGCATCATGTCGCTCTCCCGATGTTGCCTGCGCCGGTCGTCACACTGTCCTGGTTGGCCGCAGTTGGTTCTAAACCGGCGAACGACAACGACGTTCCCAGGACCTGGGCTGATCGGTCATTTTCCGATTGTTAAGCAAAGTCCGGCGCATGGGGCCGCTTGGCAAAAATTTTCCACAATTGCTTCTAGAAAAGTCTGCATCGAAAAGGAGAACCTCCGATGCGGATCGCAGCAGTGATCTTCGCAGGTTCGGTGGCTGCGCTTGCGCATTTTGCCACGCCGGTCCTCGCGAAGAACTCGGAAACCCAGCCCGACGCCCAGAAGGCCGACGAGAATCGGGCTACATCGCCCTGCCGCGCCTATCAAAAGGCAGCCGACGGTTCATGGCAGCAGATGCCCTGCCAGGAGATGGGCGCGCCTGCCGAGACCAAGCGCAAATCGGCCACCGGAAATTCGGATCAGCGAACGCGCTAGTTAAGGGCCCTCGCCTCAACTCAGTAAGGCGGCTTCTTGCGCGCCCGCTGCTCCTTGGCGGCTTCGACCCACCATATGAGATCATCGGCAAAGCGCGGAAAGGCCCGCTCCAGCGCCTTGCCGCCCTCGCCGATCGGCTTTCCATCCGCCGACAGCGTCTGCCCGATCGGTCCGACGCCGATCGTGCTTGAAATCACCACCATGCCCATCTCGGAGAGCGTGCCATGCCAGGCGGTCGCGGCACGCGCGCCGGAGAGACGTCCGGCGGAATAGCTTGCGATCGCGGCAGGCCGCCAGAACCACTCCTCCAGGAAATGATCGGTGAGGTTCTTCAGCCCCGGCTGGATGCCCCAATTGTATTCGCCGGTGATGAACACGAAGCCGTCGGCCTCGCGGATTTGGCCCGCAAGCTTCTCCAGCGCAGCGGGCGCCGTGCCCTTCGGATACTCCTTGTACATGCGGTCGAGCATGGGCAATCCGACCCCCTTCGCGTCGATGAATTCGACGTCCTCGCCGCGGGCGCGCAGGCCCTCGACCACGAAGCTTGCAAGCCGAATGCCCATGCGGTCGGAGCGATAGGAGCCGTAGAAGACGAGGATACGATGGGCCATGCCGGTCACTCCGATCGGAAAACGTAAACGCGGATTTAATCCGCGCTGGTTACCATGGAGCTGAACGCTCCTCTATCGTCCAGAATGGCACCAGTCACATGAAAATCGGAACCCTCTTGACGACCGCCATCGTCTCGCTCTCCACCGTGGGCGGTGGACTGGCCCTCTACGTCGCGGTCTCGAAATACCAGACCATGGAGAACGTATCGGCAGCGCAGGAGCGGCTCGCAATCGTTCGCGCCATCAGTGACATCCCGCGCTATCTTAATTCGGAGCGTGGCTTTGCCACCAACATCCTGTTTGGGCCACCGGTGGTCGATCCGAAGCAGCGGGCCGATCTGAACGAGAAGGTGCGCACGGCGACCGATCGCGCCCGCGACAAGATGATGGCGCTGCGTAAAGCGCTGCCCGGTTCGCTCGAGGATGGCGGAGCGATCGGCGCCGGCATCGATGGGGTGAACGCAAAATTCAACGCGTTGCGCGAGGCGATGGACAAGGCGATCGACGGCCCGGCGGAAGCGCGCAAGGACGCCGCCAAGAAGATCGTCGCCGACAATGCAGTGCTCAACAATGCCGCAGCCTCCCTGCTCGACGGCCAGGTGCGCAAGTTGGCCCTGATCGACGGCGACGCCTATCGGCAGTCGGTCTACGCGAATATCGCCTGGTCGCTGCGCGATGTCGGCGGCTTCAATGCAAGCCAGCACAAGAACCTTGTCGGCGCCAGGCGCGCGGCGACCGAGACCGAGAAGGTCGATCTCGCTCGCGCCCAGGGGCGCGCGGATCAGGTGCTGATGTCACTGCAGGAACTGCGTGGCAATCCCAACCTGCCCGCCAACGTCGCAGTCGCACTCGACCGCATGAACGAGGCCTATGTCGAGCGGTTCGGCAAGGAGCTAAAGCTCGTGAAGGAAGGTGCGGCCAGCGGCAAGTACGAGCACGATGTCGATGCCTTCTACGTGGAATCGCAGCACGGGCTCAATTCGATCATCGGGGTGCGCGACGCCTTCTACGATAATGCCGAGCAGGTGCTCTCTTCCGCCTACTCCTCTGCGCGTGTCAGCTTCCTGGTCGCGCTCGCCGGCCTGATCGCCGTGGTCGCGGCGAGCATTGCGCTGGTCATGATGGTGCGACGCCGGATCTGCAGGCCAATCGTGCAATTGACCGCCAGGATGTCGCGGCTTGCTGCCGGCGACGTTGCGGACGAGATCGCGGGCGCCGAGCGCAGCGATGAGATCGGCGCAATGGCGCAGGCCGTACGCGTCTTCAAGGACAACATGATCAAGGCCGATCGCCTCGCGGCGGAGAAGGAAGCCGAGAACCAGGTCAAGATGCGCCGCGCGCAAGTGCTCGACAACCTGACTCACACGTTCGAGGCGAAGGTCAGCGAGCTCGTCGGCGGGCTCTCGGCCGCCTCTGCCACTATGGAGGAGACCGCACAGTCGATGTCCTCCACGGCGTCCGCCACCAACCGGCAGGCCGCTGTCGTAGCGACGGCCTCCGACCAAACCTCGACCAATGTGCAGACGGTTGCCAGCGCGACCGAAGAGCTGACGTCCTCGATCTCGGAAATCGGGCGCCAGGTCACGCAGTCGACCGAGATCGCGGCACGCGCCGTGGAGAACGCCCGCCGCACCGGCGACACCGCCCGCTCGCTTGCCGAGGGCGCGCAGAAGATCGGCGATGTCGTCACGCTGATCCAGAACATCGCGGCGCAGACCAACCTGCTGGCCCTGAACGCGACGATCGAGGCCGCGCGCGCCGGGGATGCCGGACGCGGCTTTGCCGTGGTCGCCTCGGAGGTGAAGTCGCTGGCCGGCCAGACTGCGAAGGCGACCACCGAAATTTCCGAGCAGATCGCCACCATTCAAGCCGCAAGCGATGAGACGGTGAAAGCGATCCAGAACGTCGTCGACGTCATCACCGAGATCGACCAGATCGGCACCGCGATCGCCGCCGCGATCGAGGAACAAGGCTCGGCCACCAAGGAGATCTCGCGCAGCGTGCAGGAAGCGGCGCGTGGCACGCAGGACGTCAATTCGAACATTTCCGGTGTCCAGCGCGCCGCCGACGACACCGGAGCCGCCGCCAGCCAGGTCCTTGGCGCCGCCGAACAGCTTTCCGCGCAGTCGCGCGACCTCGCCGGCCAGGTCAACCGCTTCCTCGCGGAAGTCCGGGCGGCGTAGTCGCGGGTATGGCTTGTCGATTTGGCGGAGGAATCCGTGCGCTATCAACTTGATTGGCGCAAGATTCCGATATCCAATCCGCTCGGCTATTTTGGCAAATCAAATAGGGAGAGAAGCCCATGCTCAAACGGATATTGTTGGTAGCGGTCGTCACCACCTTTGCGATCGGCTCGGCATTCGCGCAGGAGTCCTGCGAGACCAAGGCCGTCGGCAAGGACGGCAAACCGCTGTCGGGCGCGGCAAAGACCTCGTTCATGAAGAAATGCACCACCGAGTCCTGCGAGGCCAAAGCGGTCGGGTCCGATGGCAAGAAGCTCGCCGGCGCCGCCAAGACCAGCTTCATGAAGAAGTGCCAGAGCGGCGCATAACCGCGCAGTCTAGATTCTTGTTTTGACGCGTTTTCTTCACGCGAACCGGTGTCCACTTCGCTCGAAAACGCTCTAGCTGATTCAGGATCGCCGCGACCTCGAAAGAGTCTCCGATGGCGATTCGCCGAAATGCGCCCGATATATCCTGGAGAAGTCGCTGAGGTGCCAAAAGCCACAGGCGAGTGCACAGGCCTTGACGCTATGGGTGCCGGCCAAGAGGTTTTGGCGAACGAGCCACAGCCGCCGCAGGCGGAGATATCGGTGCAGGCTCATCCCCCGATAGCGCTGCACCGCATCGTGCATGGTACGCACTGACACGCCGATCTCCCTGGCAAGATCGCTGCTGTAAATCGGCTGCGCGAGCTCGCTGGACAGGACCGCCTGCACATCCTTGAAAACCTTGAACTGCCGCGCAGCGTTCGCCCGCGCCGTCCACTTTGCCGGCACGACCTCCGCGAACGCATGATCGATCGCGGCCATCAGGGATTCGCGGATCGCGACCGCTACTCCGGGAACCTCAGGCGCCTCGGCCAAATGCGGCGCGATCGCCAGGATCTCCCGCACCAGCTGGCGCAGCCGCCGTTTCGCCGTCTCGCTGGTTTCATAGAGATTGAAGCTCAGCCCGGTCTTCGGCCACCCGCGATCCTCGACCTTGGGCTTGAAAACGATCGAGGCATACTGCCGGGGGGTTCTCTCAAGTGCGCTATAGGCGGCCCCGCCGCTGCCAATCACCAGCAACGACCGATCGTGCTCGATACCATTGAAGCGAATGGCGGTGCCCTCATCCATCGGGAACCCGACGGCGGTCGTGTTCGGCGCCAACTGCACGTCGATGACCCGCGGAAACGCCTTCGTGTAGTTCAGGTCGCAACCCGGCAAGTTCAGGATGGTTTGCTCGGCCGAAATATCCCGGGCGAGCGGAATGCACTCCACCTGCACGTTTCGAATAAAGCTCCGAAACGTGTCGATATCATCGAACCGAAATATCTTCGGCACCAGCGTTGGCGCCGGTGAATGATCGTTCATTTAAAATAGTTCTTGTAAGAGCAACACCAGTCGAGGGCACGGCAATCATGCCGCGCTGCAAAAAAGCGGCGATCTTCGCTCGACGACTCGTCTCGTACTCTTCTCCAATCTCCACCCAGTTGGAGCGCAGTGACTGCGAAAGACAACGTGGCAAAATACCATTGCCGAATTTCGATACTGTTTTCTGGTAGAATCGTAAAGGGCGCACAACCCTAAAAGACCAATTTACAGTGGTAATTAACAATCTAGGCGCGAAATCGGCTGAGGGACAGCGACGTCCTGCAGCGGATTATTGGTGCCGCCATGACTGCCATTGCCTCGACTGAGCTTATTGCAGAACTCGAAGATGTTGTCAGAGCCGGTTCGCCCGAACGCCGCATCCGGATATTGCGGCAGGTGGCGAGCCTGTTCCTCGCCGACGCCGACCGGCTCAGCGAGCACCAGATCGAAATATTCGACGACGTCCTGGTCCGTCTGATCGGGGCGGTCGAAGCACGCACGCTGACCAAACTCAGCGCCCCCCTTGCCGATTTGAGGTCGGCCCCGAGGGAGGCGGTGCGCCGCCTCGCCCAGCACGAAGACGCGGCCGTCGCCGTCCCGATCCTTCGAAAATGCGAATGCCTGTCTGAGGACGACCTCATCGAGGTCATCAGGACCCGCGGCGAAAAGCACCTCGGCGCCATCGCCGGACGCAGCGCGGTGAGCCGCAGGCTCACGGATGCCCTGCTGATGCGCGGCGATGCCGCCATCTGCGGCGTCCTCGCAAGGAATCCCGGCGCGCAGTTCTCTGTTGTGGGCTTCGCGACCCTGGTCGATATGGCCCTGCGCGACGATGATATCGCCGACGCGCTGGTGCAGCGGCCGGATCTTCCGCGCGATGTGCTTTGCGAGTTGGTGGCGAAGTGCAGCCCCTCCGCGCAGGCCCGCCTGCTCAAGACCGCGCCGCCCGAGCGGCATGTCGCGATCAGAACGCTGATCGAAGAGACCGCCGCGCGCGGGCGCGCCCGCAAGCCTGTTGCCGTGGACTATTCCGAGGCAAAGGCGACGGTGCTCGCGCTCAACAATGCCGGCCAGTTGAACGATTCCATCGTCAACCGTTTTGCGATCCGGCGCGACCACCCCAGTGTCATCGCCGCGCTGTCGCTGCTGGCAACCGTCCCGATCGAAACCATCGAGCCCCTGCTGGAGACGGAGGATTGCTACGGCCTGATCCTCGCATGCCGGGCGTCGCGGCTCGATTGGCAGACCGCGGTTGCCATCATCAGGAGCCGCAAGGGCGTCAAGCCGGTTTCGCCGCAACAACTCGAACAGGCCAAGGAGGCCTTTGACACGCTTTCGCTTTCCACCGCGCAGCGCGCCATCCGCTTCGGATCCGTAAGCGACATCGGCGCCAGGCCCTTGTCTGCCGATACAGCTTCAGTTGGGGGAGTGCATTGATGGCTTATGGAAACCGAAAAGCCGAGCGCGTTCATTTCGAGCACCGCTATCCGGTCAACCTGATGGGCGTTGACGGCACCTGGCAACGAAGCTGCGTTCTTCTCGACGTGTCGCAGACCGGCGCCAAGCTCGAGGTCGACGGCCCGCTCGACGTGCTGCGGGCGCAGGAATTCTTCCTGATCCTGTCATCGAGAGGACTTGCGTTCCGGCGCTGCGAACTGATCCGGGTCGACGGGATGCAGATCGGTGTGAAGTTTGTCGCCGAACGAAAGAAGAAAGGGCGCGCCATCATTCCAAAGTGAGCATGCCCGCCACACAATTTTCCCAGGGAGGAACGACCGATGACCGTCCACAAGATCGCAGCCTTCTCCGTCACCACGAATTGCGCGGAGCCGCTGCGCGGAATCGTCGAGATCGACATGGCCGGAAAGACGCTGCGATTCGAACTCAACGAGCATGTCGCGCACAGTCTCTGCAGTGACCTCGATCATTTTCTCACCCAGGCCGAGCAGCGCGCCTTCGACAACATCTGAAGCAATGCCGGCAACACCATCTCGATGTCTGTTTACGTTGTAGCCGATACGCAGGCCGGGCTTTCGTCCTTGTGCGCCATGCTGGAGCCGAAGCATCCCGTTACAGGGGATCTGCTTGGAGCCGTCAGCATTCGCGGCAATGACATCGCGGCCGTTGTCGTCAACGCCGACCTGCGTGTCGTCGACAACATCACGGCGCTCAAAGCCCTGTCAGGCACGTTCTCGCGAATCCCAAAGCGCATCTTCGTCGTCAACGAGCGGACCCGGCTGGCGGTGGTCCAGGCCTACGCGCTCGGCGCGACGCATGCGTTGCTCAGTCCGGTCAAGCCGGCCCAGTTGCTGGCAAAGCTCGCGCCGGGCGAGACCCCATCGATCGTTCCGAGCGAACCCGCCTCGAGCGCGCGGGAGGCTGCATCGGTCGGAGCGGCCAGCTTCGCCTCGATGTTCTCGGCGGTCACCTGCGGCTGGGCCGTCAACGTCGCGGAGGCCAAGAACGCCGGCAACGTGATCGCAGAGACGATCGCCGAGCGTGGGCTGTCCGACTGGCTCGCGACAGTTCGCCGTCACCATGAGGGCACCTACCAGCACTGCTTATTGGTCACCGGCATCGCCGTCGATTTCGGCCTCAGCCTTGGCATGGCGAAGGCCGATATCGAGCGTCTTTATGCGGCGGCAATGTTTCACGACCTCGGCAAGGCAAGGATTCCGCTCGCCGTCCTGGACAAGCCCGGCAAGCTCGATGCCGAGGAACGTACGCTGATCGAAACCCATCCTGCCGCGGGCCATGCCGTGCTGAAGGGAACGCCCGGCATCTCGGCCGAAATCCTCGATGCCGTACGGCACCATCACGAGTTTCTTGATGGCAGCGGCTATCCGGACGGGCTTTGCGCCGAGAGCATCTCCGACATCGTGCGTATCCTGACCATCTCCGACATCTTCTCCGCATTGATCGAACAGCGGACCTACAAAAAGGCGATGCCGCGGGCGGCGGCATACGAAGTCCTGCGGGGCATGAAGGGCAAGCTCGAGCGGCCGCTGGTCGAGGCGTTCAGGGACGTCGCCCTGAACCGTTGACCCGCCCTCGCCGTCCCCCAGGCAGTCGAAAGCTAGCTCCGCAGCCCCGGTGCTTCCTGGCCAGTGCGGGCGACGTACTCCGTATAGCCCCCGCCAAATTGGTGGATACCGTCCGGCGTCAACTCCAGAACGCGGTTGGAGAGCGCGGCGAGAAAATGCCGGTCGTGCGAGACGAACAGCATCGTGCCTTCAAACTCCGCCAGCGCGTTGATCAGCATCTCCTTGGTCGCAAGATCGAGATGGTTGGTCGGCTCGTCCAGCACCAGGAAGTTCGGGGGATCGTAGAGCATCTTCGCCATCACCAGCCGTGCCTTCTCGCCGCCCGACAGTACCCGGCACCTCTTCTCGACATCGTCGCCGGAAAATCCGAAGCAGCCGGCAAGCGCGCGGAGCGAGCCCTGCCCTGCCTGCGGGAACGCGTCTTCGAGTGATTGAAACACCGTGCGTTCGCCGTCGAGCAGATCCATCGCGTGCTGCGCGAAATAACCCATCTTGACGCTGCCGCCGAGCACGACCGTGCCGTTGTCCGGCTCAGTCGAGCCGGCCACCAGTTTCAACAACGTCGACTTCCCGGCGCCGTTGACGCCCATCACGCACCAGCGTTCGCGCCGGCGGATCATGAAGTCCAGTCCTTCATAGATTCGCTTGCTGCCGTAGCCCTTGTCGACGTTCTTCAGCGCGACCACGTCTTCGCCGGAGCGCGGCGCCGGCAGGAATTCGAACGCCACGGTCTGGCGGCGTCTCGGAGGCTCGACCCGCTCGATCTTGTCGAGCTTCTTGACGCGGCTTTGCACCTGGGCCGCGTGGGAAGCGCGCGCCTTGAAGCGCTCGATGAACTTGATCTCCTTCGCCAGCATCGCCTGCTGACGCTCGAACTGAGCCTGCTGCTGCTTGTCGGCCATCGCGCGCTGCTGCTCATAGAACTCGTAGTCGCCGGAGTAAGTGGTGAGCGCGCCGCCGTCGATCTCGATCACCTTGCCGATCACGCGATTGATGAACGCGCGGTCGTGCGACGTCATCAACAGCGCGCCCTCGTAGCCCTTCAGGAATTGCTCGAGCCAGATCAGGCTTTCGAGATCGAGATGGTTGCTCGGCTCGTCCAGCAGCATCACATCCGGACGCATCAAGAGAATGCGCGCCAGCGCCACGCGCATCTTCCAGCCGCCCGAGAGCGAGCCGACGTCGCCGTCCATCATCTCCTGGCTGAAGCCAAGGCCGGCCAGCGCCTCGCGCGCCCGCCCCTCGAGCGCGTAGCCGTCAAGCTCCTCGAACCGTCCCTGCACCTCGCCATAGCGCGCGATGATGTCGTCCATCTCATCGGCGCGTTCAGGATCGGCCATCGCAGCCTCGAGCTCCTTCAGCTCGGCCGCAACGATGCTGACGGGGCCTGCGCCGTCCATCACCTCGGCGACCGCGCTGCGGCCGGACATCTCGCCGACATCCTGGCTGAAATAGCCGATCGTGATGCCGCGATCGACCGCCACCTGCCCTTCGTCGGGCACATCCTGGCCTGCGATCATCCGGAACAGCGTCGACTTGCCGGCGCCGTTCGGCCCGACGAGGCCGATCTTTTCACCCCGGTTGAGCGCCGCGGAAGCTTCGATGAAGAGGATTTGGTGGCCGGCCTGCTTGCTGACGTTGTCGAGACGGATCATTGCGCTATCTGGTGGGACATCTGTGCGGGGCGCTCTTAGTCGATTTCGCCCGCCAGCGCAAAGACGTTCCGCCACCCGCTCCGCTTCAGCGCGATTTTCCTTCCGAAACGAGCCCTGCTAGTGCCGCTTGAAATACTGCACGTCGCGCTCGTGCTTTTCGGCCGCGGCGCGAGACTTGAAGGTGCCGAGATTGCGACGTTTGCCGGTCTTCGGATTGACCTTCCGCGAATAGAGGCGGTATTCGCCGGATCGTAATTTGCGGATCATGGTCGGGTCTCCTTTTGCCCGATCAACCACGCCGCACCCTCTCGGTTCCATTACGGCTTGCGCTGCGGCGGAAAGAGCTGATTGCCAAATGGCTGCGGTCCGGTGGGAACACGGATGGCGATGAAGCTTCGGCCCATCGATGTGTGACAGGAGTTGCAGCCTTCGGTCAGACTGGCATAAGCCTTCGCAAATTTGCGGCCATCCTTCGACGCGATCGCGTCGGAAACCGACTGCAACGGATCCTTCAGCGTGGTGACATTGCTGACGGGGATGCCGGAATACATCATGGCCGCCTCCGCAAGACTGGACTCGAGCTGGCCCAGTTCGTACGTCGCAAGCTCCCAATTCTGGGCCGTGGCGGCCAACCACAATTTCTGGTGTTGCTGTTGCGCAGCGCTCATGATGTCGCCAAGCCGTGGGACATATCGGTCGCTCGAAGAAGGCTGCTTCAGATCCGACTGCGCGATCGCCAATGTTGTCGACGCCGCAGACAGAAGCAGAGCCATCACCAGAGCACGCCGTTTCATCGCAAACTCCATTTCTTCCCGCGGCAGCGACCGCAGAACATTGTTTTGCTTGCAGCCTAGCGAGGAGAGTCGTGGGAGTCTTGCGCCTGATCAAAGCCGCCTGGGGAATTCGACCAAGCAACACAACAGCCGTCATTGCGAGCGTAGCGAAGCAATCCATTGTCTCCGCAAGTTTCGAGAGATGGATTGCTTCGCTTTGCTCGCAATGACGGCTGGGTTACCATTGATCGCGCTAGAAGCAGAGATTAGTCACGACATTGCCGCGCTTGTCCTTGATCGTCATCGGACATCGCGCCCGCTCCAGCGCCTTCTTGGCGTCCTCGTCGCCGAGCGCGGCGGCGCGCTCGTAATAGGCTTTTGCGGCATCCGAATCCTTCGGACCGCCGCGGCCGGATTGCGCGAAGGCGCCCATCCGCTCCAGCGCGGCAGGATGATTTTGCGCGGCCGCCTTCTCGAACAGCGCGCGTGCCGCGACATCGTCCTTCTCGCCGCCGGAGCCCTCGGAGAGCATCAGGCCGAGCTGATATTGCGCCTCGGGGTTGGTCTCGGCGGCCTTCGCGAGCAATTCGCGGGCCCGTGCCGGATCGGCCGCCGAGGAGCCGCCGAGCGCGGCCAGATTGGTGACGCCGCGCGGATTGCCGGCCTGCGCCGCGCGCTCAAACAATTTGCGTGCCTGCGCCTCGTCCTTCGCGACGCCCGCGCCGGTCCCGTAGAGCACGCCGAGCTCGACCATCGCCGAGGTCGAGCCCTTGTCTGCCGCCTTCCGCCAGGCCGCGACCGCTTCCGCCGTTTGCCGGTTGGCTGCATAGGCACGCCCGAGCTGATACATCGCCCGGCGCGAGGATTTCGCAGCAACCGCACAGTATTTGATCGCGGTCGCAATGTCGGCCGAGGCGACCTCCGGCGCGCCCTTGACGTCGGCGGGCTTGTCGGGATCGGAGGGATCGGCCGCGAGGCGGTCGCACAGCACGAGGTCGGCCGATTGCGCATGGGCATGGCCTGGCGCCGCGAGCACTGTGACGGCGAGAAGTGCGGCTGCATGAATTCGCTTGATCATGGCTGGCAAGTTGCGTCGAACGGCCGGCAAATTCAAGGCTCAAGCCCCGACTCGCGCAGCACCGGCGCGACCTCGTCGGAAGCGAGATAGCGCAGCAGCCGGTCGGCCTGCTCCGCCTTCCCCGAAGCTGTCATGCGGCCGGCGGAGAACACCCCCGGCGTCTGCAACTCGCGCGGAATTGGTCCGACGACCTCGATGCCGGCAACCTGCTTCAATTCGCTGATCTGCTGCACGGCGAGATCGGCCTCATCAGTGACGAGCCGTTCCGCGGTGAAGCCCGACGGGATAATGGTCGCGCGCGCGTTGATCTCGGTCGCGATGCCCAGGCCCTCGATCAGTCGCGCGAAGAAAATCCCGCTGGCGCCGATCCGCGAATACACCACCGAGCGCGCAGCCAGCAGCGTCGCGCGCAACCCCGCCTCGCTGGCGATGTCGGGATGCAAGGCTCCCTCCTTCACGGCGATGCCGACATAAGAGCGCGCGAGATCGACGCAGCTCGCCGCGGCGACGCTTCCTTCCCGCGCGAGCTCGGCGAGCCCCTCTTGCGTCAGGATGAGGATGTCGGCGCCCTCGCCGCGCCTGATCCGGTCGAGCAGCGCGAGCGTCGGCGCGAAATCGGCGTCGATCCGCACGCCGCCGGCGGCCGCGTACTGTCCGGCAAGATCGGCAACTGCGCCTTTCAGCGCCAACGTGGAGAGCAGGCGAATGGTGTCGGGCATCGCGTCTTACAGTCGGCGCATCAGCTTCAGCACCGCCGTCAATCGCAGGCTGCGCTTGCCGGCGAGCGCGGTTGCTTCCAGCACCGCTCCCTCTTCATTACAGGTGCCGGAAAAGCCGATGCCGACTTCGTGGCCGCCGAAGATCGGATTCTCGCCCCTGGCCGGCGTGTGCTCCTGGTTGAGGATCTGGCCTTTCCAGCGGCCATTCTCCGAAACGTAAGTACCGAGATAATAGAAGAACGCGTCACCGCCGACGATGCGGCCATCCTTGAGCAGCATCACGCCAGTCAGGCCGCCTGAGACCCCATCGAGCAGGCGGAGATGAATGGAATAAAGGCCATTGGCAATCCCGCCCTCGCCGACACCGCCGGCGATCGGGACCTCCTGCTCCTCGATCGGCGTCAACAATGCCTGAAACGGGACGCCCGGCACCTCCCGCAACCCTCCCTCGAAGCGATAGGTGTCGCCATTGGGCCGGCCCTGCGCCACCAGCGTCGCATCATCGGTGCCGGCCATGGCGGGATAGTTGGGATCCGGATTGTGGCGCACGGTCCTGACCACGACAGAGACATCGTCGCCGCTTTCCTCATAGGTGCCGATATGGGCGAAGGCCGAATTGCCGCCGAGCATCTTGCCGTCATGCGCGTGCATGACGCTGCGGCCGACCGCATCATTGAGCTGAAATCTGACCTTGTAGAAGCCTCCGAAACCCACTTCGGCCCCCGGCCCGCGCGCATCCAAGCCAAGTGTAGCGCGCTTTCGGCAAGGTCGATACCGGCTTTGCGCTAAACAAAGCGTGTCGACGGTCCGGAAGCGCAACCAGTCCAATGCCGTTTAAAATGCAAAAGTCCGCCAAAGCCGAACGGCATTGGCGGACTTGATTGCGGTCCCGGGCGCCCCCAGCCCGGGCCGGGAGCGTCTTAGGCCGCGGCCTTCTTGCCGGTCGGGACTTGAGAGACGGTCTTCAGGATCTGCGAAGCGATCTGGTAGGGGTCGCCTTGGGAGTTGGGACGGCGATCTTCCAGATAACCCTTGTAGCCGTTGTTGACGAAGGAGTGCGGAACGCGGATCGAAGCGCCGCGGTCGGCCACGCCATAAGAGAAGGTATCGATCGAGGCCGTCTCGTGCTTGCCGGTCAGGCGCATATGGTTATCAGGGCCGTAGACTGCGATGTGGTCAGCGCGGTTGGCCTTGAAGGCTTCCATCAGCGCCTCGAAGTACTCCTTGCCGCCGACTTCGCGCATGTACTGGGTCGAGAAGTTGGCGTGCATGCCGGAACCGTTCCAGTCGGTGTCGCCGAGCGGCTTGCAGTGGAATTCGATGTCGATGCCATAGCTCTCGGTCAGGCGCAGCATCAGATAGCGCGCCATCCACATCTGGTCAGCGGCGGTCTTGGAGCCCTTGCCGAAGATCTGGAATTCCCACTGGCCCTTCGCCACTTCGGCGTTGATGCCTTCGTGGTTGATGCCGGCAGCAAGGCAGAGGTCGAGATGCTCTTCCACGATCTTGCGGGCAACATCGCCGACATTCTTGTAGCCGACGCCGGTGTAGTACGGGCCCTGCGGAGCGGGATAGCCGCTCGAGGGGAAGCCCAGCGGACGGCCGTCCTTGTAGAAGAAATATTCCTGCTCGAAGCCGAACCAGGCGCCGGCGTCATCGAGAATGGTGGCGCGCTTGTTGGACGGATGCGGGGTGACGCCATCGGGCATCATGACTTCGCACATCACGAGCGCGCCGTTGGTGCGCGCAGCGTCCGGATAGACGGCGACCGGCTTCAGCACGCAATCGGAGCTGTGGCCTTCAGCCTGCATGGTGGAGGAGCCATCGAAGCCCCAGAGCGGAAGCTGCTCGAGCGTCGGGAACGACGCGAATTCCTTGATCTGAGTCTTGCCGCGCAAGTTCGGTGTCGGCGTATACCCGTCGAGCCAAATATACTCGAGCTTGTACTTAGTCATTGAGCCTCTCTGTTGATGATGCAAAACGCGAGGGGCCGAAAAGCCACTCGGTTGCCCCACGCGTACCCGGCCACCATCGGCCAAGAATGTACCAAGCAATTTGAATGCCAATCGCTGCAATGCGGGAGCGGGTCTCTGGGGAAAAGTCCAGACCGCGCTAGCTCTTTTTTGCTGCGACATAGAAGCGCGGCTGGCATGCGTACGAAGCGGCCAATTGACGCTCCCAGGGTACCGCCAGCGCCCGATTCTCCGGCAATTTCCTCTAGGCGCCCACCGTCCGATTAAAGCCTTGGCAGGCTTTCGCGGCATTGCTCGGAGACGCCGCCGCGCGACCGCAACCCTCGGCCCGGCTCAAGCGTTGGTCACCTGCTTGTTGCCTCACGCGAAGCAAAAGCAAAAATGCCTAGAGAATAATCATCGAGTGACATTTTTTGATCAACTTGCATCCGGGCGGGGCACGGCCGATATCGCAAGTCCAAGTAACTATCCAAGTAACCACACGAGAACGAGTCGGGCGCACCATGGAGGATCGCGGCTCCGATCAGAGGAGAGGATGACATGAATACGGGTCTGAATCAGGGATCTGCCAAGATCTACCAATTCCCGGTTGGCGGCCGGGCGTCCATCGCAGGACGCCGCTACGGTGAGACCAAGTCGGCGCTCGAGATTGCCGCTTCACAGGTGAACAAGGCCGATTGCAGCGGTAGCTGGTACCACCAAGCGGCGATCGAAGAATCCAAGCCAACGCGTGACCACTAATGCCGGGTCAATATCGGATAGCCTCCCGACGGGAATGTCGGGGATCGGTAGCGTCGAAAAGGGTCGGAACGAGCGCGTTTCGGCCCTTTTTCATGCCAGCTCGCAGGCCGTCGCCCGGCGCTTGGCGTGCTTGAGCGTGGCAAGGCCGGCTTTCGTGATCCTTAGCGTAACGCCACTGCCGGAGTAGCGCGCGCCTGATAGTGTCAGCCGCTTCAACAGCGTTACCGCCTTGCCGTCGAGCTGCAGATGGGCGCGGGAGTCGTATTGGAAAAATCCGACGATGAACTGCGTGCCGTCGGCGCAGCGATAGTTCTGGAACGAGCTTTGGGCCGAGGCTTGCGACCTGCCGGCGAGGGTTCCCGCCACCAAGACCACCGCGAAAATCGCTGCCAACCGATGATTCATGCTTCGCCCCCCGGAGCTGCCTTGAGTATAGACGAGCGCGGGATGCGCACCATCTCCTATCCGGTCATCTGCTTGCCGTACAAGATTGCTCAAGTCACCCGATGCAAGACTCCCCTGCCCGACATTTCAATCTCGCCGGCGCGAGCAATTTCCGTGACCTCGGCGGCTACCTTACGCGCGACGGCCGCAGCGTCCGTTGGCGCCAGATCTTTCGCTCCAACCATCTCGGCCGCCTCACCGACGACGATGTCGCGGTGGTCCGCGGCCTCGGCGTCCGCAGCGCCTTCGATTTCCGTGGCCGCGAGGAGCGCGCCGAGGGGCTTTGCGGCGTGGCCGAGATCACCGTGCATTCCCTGCCGGTCGAACCGACGGTGATCGCCGCGCTGCGCGCCATCGCCGCCAGTGGCAATCCGCCGACCGAGAACGACGCCATCGAGGTGATGCGCGATTCCTACCGCAGCTATGTGCAGGAGAACACGCCGCGCTTCCGTACGCTGTTTGCGCATCTGTTGGAGGACCGCGCGCCGCTCGTCATCCATTGCAGCGCCGGCAAGGACCGCACCGGCTTCGCCTGCGCGCTGATCCTGCATACGCTCGGCGTTCCCGACGAGGTGATCTCGGAAGATTATCTGCTGACCAACCGCTTCTATCGGCGCGATGCTTCCGTGCCGAGCGATCTACCGGACA
This sequence comes from Bradyrhizobium elkanii WSM2783, assembly GCF_000472865.1. Classification (GTDB taxonomy): domain Bacteria; phylum Pseudomonadota; class Alphaproteobacteria; order Rhizobiales; family Xanthobacteraceae; genus Bradyrhizobium; species Bradyrhizobium elkanii_A. The sequence continues at coordinate 33,243 of NZ_AXAP01000034.1, forward strand.
CTGTCCTGCAGGTGATCGGCACGGTGCGGGCGGCGTTCCTGGCCACGTCGTTCGAGGCCATCAGCGCCGGCTATGGTGGCCTCGACAATTATATCCGCGACGGCCTTGGTGTCGGAGAGAGCGAGCGCAAGCAGCTTGCCGCGCTCTATCTCGAGAGAACTTAAGCAGCCGCTTCCAGCTCGGCGTCGAGGTCGGCAATGACTTCCTCGAAAGCCGAGATCGCCTGCTGCACGGCCGCGATCTGCATCAACTCCCAGCCGCTGACCGGACCGGTGCGATTCTGCAGCGCGACGACCAAGTCCCGCCGCTGCTCCTTAAGCTGAACGAGCGGTAAACCGTGATCGGGTAAGTTTCCCATGGTCTGATCCCCTGCCATGATGAGACCTCGCTTCTAGCGAACGGATTCTGCAATCGACTTACGGAAGTCCGGCAAATTTTACCAATCAAGGGCAAGGCCGTAGTCTTACGTGCATGGCTACGCTACGGCGGCAGCTTTCCGGATAGCATCGTTAAGGCCCCTAGACATCCGGAGCGTGCTGCCGTCGCTCTGATGCAATCGATCGGGATCGGTCGGGTCGACCATACGATCGAAACCGATATTGTTCTGCGCGTGCCAATGCTGCATCAGCGCCCAGCGGCGAAACACATTGACTCCTGCCCGCTCTGCCACTGCGGCGATCAGCGAGACCATGCGCTCGGAAAGCTCGGCCTTATCGTCGATCAGCATCGCCGGGACATGTTGCGGATCGATCAGTAGCACGTCCATCTGGCCTGCATGGGCACGAAGCCGGTCTACGCCGACGGCAATTTTCTCCGCGACGTCGTCGACGTTGTACTTCTCCTTGTGGAAGACGGCGTTGGTGCCGACCTGCCAGATCACCAGTGACGGTGCCGGCGCTTCGGCGAAAATGTCCGAATCGAAGCGATCCAGTTCTTCGATCGCCTCTTGACCGCCTACCCCCCTGTTGAGCACATCGATCCTTGGATTATCGCAGGCACGCCTCAGATACATTTCCAGCCAGTATGGATAAGGCAAGACATCTTCCCGGCCAGCGGTCGACGATGATCCCATCGCCACGATCTTGAGCGGCCCGCCGTGCCGAAGCGCCTCGGCCAGGCGTGTCAGCGGATATTTGAAGGCGATCAACTGATCAGGCAATTCGGCATCTGCAAGATTGTCAATCATTTCGGGCCCCACAAATTGAATACTATTTAACGTTGAGGGCCTATTTCGCGAGGATTTTGCCGGCATTGCAAATGAATTTCTGCTGAGTTTAGTCTGTCTGCCCGGGTAGTGCGGAGCTGTCTCATGAACGGAAAAGTTATCGTCATCACCGGCGCGTCCGGTGCGCTCGGCAAGGTGGTCGCTGAGGAAGCCCTGGCGCGCGGCGCACGCGTGTCCGGCATTGATCACGCGCCGTCATCGCTTTCGCCGACGTCAGATCGGATCGAGTTCGGCGGCGTTGATCTGACCGACGCAGCCCGGGCAGAAAAGGCGATCGACACGGCGGCGGCGCATTTCGGCCGGCTCGATGCGCTCATCAACATCGCCGGCGGCTTTGCCTTCGAGACGGTCGCAGACGGCGATCCCGCAACCTGGCAGCGGATGTATGCGCTCAATGTCACGACCGCGCTCAACGCCTCGCGCGCGGCGATCCCGCATCTTCTGGCGTCCAGCGCCGCGCGTATCATCAATATCGGCGCGCTCGGTGCACTGCAGGCAGGCGCCGGCATGGGCGCCTATGCAGCTTCCAAATCCGGCGTGCACCGCCTGACCGAAGCGCTCGCCGCCGAGCACAAAGGCAAGATCACGGTCAACGCCGTGTTGCCTTCGATCATCGACACCGCGGCAAACCGCGCCAGCATGCCGAAGGCGGATTTCTCAAAATGGGTGGCGCCAAAGGAACTCGCCGACGTCATCCTGTTCCTCGCCAGCGACGCAGCGAGCGCAGTCACCGGCGCGCTGTTGCCGGTGAATGGCCGCGTTTGACTCTCTCGCTCACGCCTCCACCAGCTTCTTCAGCACCGCCTTGAAGCGGACGCTGCGCTTGCCAGCGAGCGCAGTGGCTTCAGCTTCGGCACCTTCGGAATCGTAGGTCCCGGAGAAGCCGATGCCGACTTCGTGGCGGCCGAACAGCGGTCGCTCTCCCAGACTCGGCGTATGCTCGCGGTTGACGATCTCGCCCTTCCACCGGCCGTTCGCGGCGGTGTAGGCACCGATATAGTCGAAATAGGCGTCGCCGCCCCAGATGCGGCCGTCATGCAGCATCATCACGCCGGTATTGCCGCCGTCGAGCCCATCGAGCATGCGAATGTGGATGGAATAGAGCCCGTTGCCGATGCCGTCGGGTCCGACTTTGCCCGGCGCAGGCGCATCCTTGTCGTTGATCGGGGTCAGGATCGCCGTGAACACGACGCCGGGTAAGGCGGTGGTCCCGCCTTCGAAATGAACCTCGTCGCCCTTGTGCGTGCCCCTGAAGGTCATGACGATGTTATCGACCGGGAACATCGGCACATAGCTCGGATCGTGGTTGTGGCGCGTCATCTTCACCTCGGATGAGATGATGCCGCCTTCCTCCGTGTAGCTGCCGATGAAGGACGAACCGGAATTGCCGCCATAGAACTTGCCGGAGGCGGTTGCGAACATCACGCCGCAGCCAGTGCCCCGCACTGTCCTGAACGAGAATTTGTATAATCCCTGCAGCACCCTGGCGCCTGCTTCTCACGCGACAAATGCACCATACCCCGCGCGGACCGTTTGCTCGCGCAGGCTCACCGATTGCCATTTGGTCTAGTCGTCCCGCACGAAGACTAACCGTTTTGCCACCGTCCCGGCAAACGCTTTGCGGTAAACTTCTGCAACTGAGTCGCGGCATTTCGCGACTGGAGAGTTTTGCGCGTGGAAACCTCGCTCTATCTGCCCGTCAAACGATTTCTCGAAAAGCTCGGCTTCACGGTGAAGGGCGAGATCGGCGGCTGCGACCTCGTGGCGCTGAGCGGCGACGATCCGCCGGTCGTCGTGGTCGGTGAGCTGAAGCTCACCTTCAACCTGGAACTGATCCTGCAGGCGGTCGGTCGCGCCGGCGCCTGCGACGAGATCTGGATCGCCGCCAAATTGTCGTCGCGCGGCAAAGGCCGCGAGAGCGACGCGCGCTACCGCAATCTCTGCCGCCGCCTCGGCTTCGGCATGCTGGGAGTGACCAGTGCCGGCGAGGTCGAGGTGCTGGTGAAGCCGCCGACCACGGCGCCGCGCCGTGATCCGAAGAAGCGCTCGCGCCTGGTTGCCGAGCACAATCGCCGCAGGGGCGATCCCGTGATGGGCGGCAGCACGCGCTCGCCGATCATGACGGCCTACCGCCAGCAGGCGCTCGCCTGCGCGTCAGCGCTCGCCAATGGACCGCGGCGCGTGCGCGAGCTCCGGGTGGATATTCCGGATGCCGGCAAGATCCTGCTGCACAATGTCTACGGCTGGTTCGACCGCGCCGAGCGTGGAATCTATGTGCTGACCGATGCGGGCCGCGCCGCGTTGCAACGCTGGCCGCAGCCGGCGGTTGATTCCGCGGCCATCGAAACGGCGCCCTCGATCCGGATGACGACCGCGTAGCGACGCACGATTGCGGTGCATAACCGGTCACGATCGCGCGATGAGGCGGGGTAAACAGAGCATGATCCGGAAAAGCGGAAACCGGTTTTCCGAAAAGGTCATGCTCAAACAAAGAGATCAGATCATGATCCGATTCTGTCCAATCGGATCATGATCTGGAGAAAGTCTACCGTGCATGGCTGGATTGCCATGTCAGTTTCATATTGCAATGCAACAATATGCAGCCTAGGTATCCGCCCAAAGCGTGATCCGGAAAAATAGCTACCGGAATTTCCTCGCGACAGACGAAGCGTTTGCGCGGAGATCATGCTCAAAACGAAGCGGCGGGCGGATGGCGATTTATGGAACCGTCATCCCGCTCCCAGCGAGGCCCCGATGAGCGAAGACTGGCAAACGAAATATGGTCCCCGACGCGTGAGGCGCGATCCGCCGACGCTGGAGGAAGCGATCTTCGCCGCCGTCGGCATCACCGACGACCTTGAGCAACAGGCCGAGATCGCGTCCGCCTTGATGGGCCTCCCTTACGAGGAGGTGCTGGCTGAGGTGAAGAAGACGGCGCGCACCACCGCGAGGTCGGCGACCCGCGTGATCACGGGCGAGCAAGGCGCGCAGCGCGCGGTCGTGGTCGAGCGGCGCGTGGTCCGGCGGTTCGGCAACGACAAGCGCACTGGCACCTGAACTGCGATTGGCGATTCGTTCACCTGAGCGAATTGCCCGCAGAGTTGGGGCGCACGAGTGCGCGCGCCGATCAGGCGGCGCGGCCCCAGCCGTACATCTTGAACACCATCTGCCAATAGGCGCGGTTGAGATCGGCGATCGCGCGCGCGGCCTCCAGCGGCGCGACGGTCGGCGCGGGGACCAGTTCCGGCTGGCCATGCCGCGCAAGATCGATGCTGCCGGTGGATTCGCCGTGGCGGAAGGTCAGCTTCGCGCCAAACTTGCTGGCGAGCGCACGCATCGCCTGGTTCTGCGCGCCGGTGGTGATCCGAAGCGAGCGATAGCCCCTCGCCCGCGCCTCTGCGATCAGCTTGCGGAACAGGATGCTGCCGACGCCATTGCGGCGCGCCGAGCGCTCCACGCTAAAGGCGATCTCAGGCTCGCCATCAGGCGATTGGTCCGGCTGATGCAATTCGGCCGCACCGCGCACCGTGCCGTCCTCGAAATAGGCGATGATGACGGTGCCGTCATTGGCGCACTTCTCGGCATAGCGCTTGATGAAGCCGTCATCCATGAAGCCATGGAAGCGATCATAGCGGCTGGTTCGGTCCAGCCTCAGCAGATGGTCCTGCAGAAGCGGCAATTCCGATTGGCTCAGCGTCCGAACAGTGCCCTTGGCCGGCGCCAAACCGGTAGAATCGTAGTTCATTCCATAGCTCCTCGTGGTAGCCCTCGAGGAGGCGTCGAATCCCTAGACGCGCAATATTGTGCGTCGCAACATGAAATTCAAGTGCTTAGATTCACCGAATGTTGCATTTGGATTCACTTGATCTTTCGTCCTGAATTTATTGATGAATTTCGGGATGGCGAGCGCACTATAGTACCATTTGGGTCTGGGTCACGAGGGCGACCAATCTGCCGTCCTCGGTTTCCAGCCGAGTCTGCCAGACCTGCGTGCGCCGGCCGCGATGCACAGGCGTGGCGATGGCGATCACCGTGCTCCCCTCCTTGGCGCCGCCGATGAAGTTGGTCTTGCTCTCGATCGTGGTGGTTCCCTTGGCATCCTCGGGCAGATTGATCACGGTCGCAGCCGCCCCGACCGAGTCCGCAAACGCCATCACCGCGCCGCCGTGAATGGTGTGATGCAGCGTGCAGAGGTCCGGCCGCACCAGCATCCTCGCCACCACGCGGTCCTTGTCGGCCTCTGTGAACGTGACGCCCTTCAGTTCCGCAAACGGCATTTTCATCGATTGGATCTTTTCCAGCGGCGTCATGCGTCCTCCCGTTTTGTTGTGCGCGCGGCAGCGGCGGAGAATGGACGGAGCCGGTAAATCAGGCAATGACGTCCGAGGTAATGGCCGATGTGACGATGCGCCAATGAGAGAGATTTTCCGATGCGCCACTTCCCTCCCCGCCGGATCGTCTGCCTGACCGAGGAGACCGTGGAGACGCTGTATTTGCTCGGCGAGCAGGATCGCATCGTCGGCGTCTCCGGCTATGCGGTGAGGCCGCCCCAGGTCCGGCGCGAGAAGCCGCGCGTCGCGGCGTTCATCTCGGCGGACATCCCGAAAATCCTGGCGCTCGAGCCGGACCTCGTGCTCGCCTTCTCCGACATCCAGGCTGACATCGTCGCCGATCTCGTGCGGGCCGGCGTCGACGTTCACGTCTTCAACCAGCGCGACATTGCCGGCATCATGGCCATGATCCGCACGCTCGGCGCCATGGTCGGCGCCGCCGAGCGCGCCGACCAGCTTGCGACGAGCTTTGAGCAGCGCCTCGCCAGCATCGCTGCGACGCCGCGTCCGCAGCCGAAACCAAAAGTCTATTTCGAGGAATGGGACGATCCCCTGATCAGCGGCATCGGCTGGGTATCGGAATTGATCGAGATCGCCGGCGGCGAAGACGCACTGCCAGGCTTGCGGTTACAGAAGGCGGCGAAAGATCGCATCATCGCGCCCGAGATTGTGCGCGACGCCGCGCCTGACGTGATCCTCGCCTCCTGGTGCGGCAAGAAGGTCGTGCCCGATCGTATCCGCAACCGCCCCGGCTGGAACGACATCCCCGCCGTGCGCAACGACCGCATCATCGAGATCAAGTCGACGATCATCTTGCAGCCGGGCCCAGCCGCACTGACCGATGGGCTGGATGCGATAGTAGCTGCACTGTGGCCATCGGTGTCGTAGGGTGGGCAAAGCGCAGCGTGCCCACCGTTCGCGGTCGGTGCAAGAGAAGGTGGGCACGCTTCGCTTTGCCCACCCTACTACACCCTACACCCTCTCCACCCCGCACCATTCCGCGATGAACAGTGCGGTGGCCTTGGTGGATTTGCGCAGCGACTCCAGGTCGACATATTCGTTGAAGCCGTGCATCGCCGCGCCGCTGGCTCCGAAGCACAGGCTCGGGATGTTGTAGTTCAATCCATAGAAGCGGGTGTCAGTGAGCGCGGTGAAGGCGCGGTCTTCCACCGTGCCGCCATAGACGGCGCCGAACGCCTTCGCGAACGCCGCTTCCGGCTCGGCCGCGTCAGTCAGCTCATAGCCCTCGGACAGGAAGCCCGACCACTGCACTTCTGGCGGATTGTTGGAAAGGAAGCGATGGTCGCGCGCGGCCGCAGAGACACAAGCCAAAATCTCCTTCTGGCACTCCGCAATCGACCAGCCCGGCAGCACCGCGATGCGGCAGTCGACATCGCACCAGGCCGGCACGCTGGAAGCCCAGTCGCCGCCCTTGATGATCCCGGGATTGAAGTTGATGGGATGGGCGACGTCCTTGAAGTGCCGGTCGGCCTTGGCGCGCTCGTTCCATTCAGCCTCCAACTTTTCCAGCGCGTGGATCAAGTGATATGCCGCCATGATCGCATTCGACCCGGCGCCGGCCTCGAACACATGCACGGGGAAGCCGCGCACCTTCAGCCGAAACCAGATCACGCCGACCTGCGAGCGGATCATCTTGCCGTCGGTCGGCTCCGGGATGAGGCAGGCATCGGCGCGATAACCGCGCTGCAGGGTCGAGAGCGCACCGACGCCGGTGCTCTCCTCCTCGATCACCGACTGGAAGTGGATCCGCCCCGTTGGGCGCAAGCCTGCCGCCTTGATCGCATCCAGCGCATAGAGGGCGCCGATCGTGCCCGACTTCATGTCGCAGGCGCCGCGGCCATACATCCGGCCATCCTTGATGGTGGGCGAGAATGGCGGCGTCTCCCACATGTCGAGCGGGCCGGTCGGCACCACGTCGCAGTGCCCCTGCAGGATCAGCGATTTGCCGCCATTGCTGGGCGGCCGATAGGTGCCGACCACCGTACGGGCCCTGGAGAAATCATGCTCGATCGGGCCGAAGCCGCGCAGGTCCTTCAGATCGTCAACATTGATATGCCAGTCGTCGACTTCGTAGCCGCGTGCGCGCAGGAGATCGCCGATCATGTCCTGGCACGGACCTTCCGCGCCACGCGTCGATGGGATCGCAACGAATTCCTTCGTGGTCGCAAGCTGCGCAGCGAAGCCGGCATCAACGGCGTCCAGGATCCTTTGTTGCGAATCGGCACTCATGCAGCAGCTCCAACTCCAGGTTCGATCATCAAGCGTGTGGGCGCTTGGCCCGCAACGCTATAGCGTGATCTCAGCCGCCGGGGTACTGCACAAAATAGGCATCTCGTAGTGCTTCATCGAGCAGCCGGCCTTCCGAATAGCCATCGAGCGACGCCGGCCGCGTCACGCCGTCAAGCAGCCGCGGGCACGGTTCCGGCGCGCCGAGCACGGTGCGCACCGGGATGCGCTCGGCATAGATCGGCAGTTCGTAATCCTCGTCGTCATCGGCGACGCCTTTGGCGCGGATCTTGGCGGAAGCCTCCTCGATCTCCATCGCGATGAAAGATGTCGCCTTGATCTCCTGCGTGTTGCTCGGCCGCAGGCTCGCGGTGCGATCGGGAAAGAAGCGGTCGACCATCGCGACCAGCGCACGCTGTTTCTCGTCCGGATCGGTAACCAGATAGGCTGACCCGAACGCCATCACCGCGCGGTAGTCGGCCGAATGATTGAAACCGCAGCGCGCCAGCACCAGGCTGTCGAGATGCGCAACCGTGAGACAGACCCTCTGGCCCGCGGACTGGTTCCTCAGCATCCGGCTCGCGCTGCTGCCGTGCCAGTAAAGCTTCGTCCTCTCGCGCCAGAAGAAGGTCGGCGTGCAATAGGGCTGGCCGTCGATCGCATAGGAAACGTGGCACAGCATCGAGGAATCGAGGATGCGGTGCACGGTTTCATGATCATAGAAGCCGCGATCATGGCGGCGCTTCACCTGGTTTCGTGGTGACAGCGGATAAGAGGCGGCAGCACCTTCGCTCACGGCAGCTCCTGTTTCTGGATTTTGAACGTTTCGAAGCAGTTGTAGCGCCGGATTTGGTCTGCGATAGTGCCAATTCCATGCGAAAAATTTCGACCAATTCTGCGTCGCCCCGAAAGGCCGAGCTGCCGCTCGACCTTTCCGGACCGCATGTCACACTTGGCGCCTCGGCGCAGCAGCGCCTCTACCAGGCGCTTTGCCACGCCATCCTCGGCGGCATCGTCAAACCCGGCGAGCCGCTACCGCCCTCCCGCACTCTCGCAAAGCAGACCGGCTTTCGCCGCAACGCGATCGTCACCGCGTATGAGCGTTTGATCGCGGACGGGTTCGCAGTGGCGACCACGGGCTCGGGGACCTTCGTCGCGGCGCGCATCCCTGCGCGAGCCCGCGAGGCACCGAAGCCGAAGATCACCATCGATGCGCCCCAGCAAGGCGCGCTGGCGCTGGGCTGCACGCATATCGATAGCCGCGCCCTGCAGCGCTTCCGCGCCTTCGTCGGCCGAAGGATGCGCGCCTTCAGCGCCGAGCATTTCCACTACGGCGATCCCAGGGGCAGCCGCGAGCTCCGCGCCGCAATCGCCGACCATTTGTTGTCGGCGCGCGGCCTGCGCTGCGATCCCGAGCAGATCATGCTGACGTCCGGCACGCTGCACGGCCTGCGGATCGTGCTCAGCGCGATCCTTAGGCCGCGCGACCAGATCTGGTGCGAGGATCCAGGCTACCCGATCGCGCGCCGGACCATCGAGCATTGCGGCTATCGCGCGGTTTCCGTTCCGGTCGATGCATCGGGCATGGTGGTTGCGAACGGCCGGGCCCGCGCGCCGGCGGCCCGTGCGGCCTATGTGACGCCGTCGCATCAGTTTCCGCTCGGCGTGCAGATGTCGATGCCGCGCCGGCTGGAACTGCTGGACTGGGCCAAGGCCGCCGATGCCTTCGTGTTCGAGGACGATTACGACAGCGAATTCCGGTATGACGGCGCTCCCCTGCTGTCGCTCGCCGGCATCGATCATCTCCGGCGCGTCATCTACATGGGCACATTTGCCAAGACACTGTTTCCCGGATTGCGCGTCGGCTATTGCGCGCTGCCTGAAAAATTGATCGGTCCGGTGACGGCAGCGCGCGCCGCGCTCGATCGCTTTCCCTCCACGCTGATGGAAGGCGCCGTCGCTGACATGCTCAACTCCGGCGCCTTCGCCGCCAACCTGAAGAAGGTGCGCAGGCTCTACCGCGAGGCCCGCGACGTGCTGGCCTCGACGCTGTCGGCGGCTTCCGAAGGCGAGCTGTCGGTGCCGGTGCCCTCGCAGGGTCTGCATCTGGTGGCACGGTTCGATCCATCGACCGAACCGCTCGTCGCGTCAGAGGCCAGGAACGCGGCCGGGGTCGACGGCTGGCTGCTCGCAGAGACCTATCATCGTGCGCGTCCCCTGCCCGGCTTCGTGCTGGGGTTTGCCGGCCACGGCCTTCCGCAACTGAAAGCATCGGCCGAACGACTGGCGAAGGCCTCGCTCACCGCGCTGCGCGAGAGCCGTAAGCCGAGAGCCCGCGTCGCCAAAACGTCAACGTCGCGCGCGGCTCTATGAGAATCGCCGGCGCCTCATTAAGCTGAAAATGAAAGCTGTACGGCGGAGATACCGGATGCCCGGCAATCGCAACGTCCTGTATCTGATCATCGGTGTGCTGCTCGCCGTGATCGGCGTGCTCAGCTACCAGCTCTACCAGGCCAAGAAGCAGCCCGAAGGTTTCCAGATCAATGTCGGCCCCGACGGGTTGAAGATCCAAGGCAAGTGATGCTGATGATTTCGGAAAGAGTTCTGCGCGTCGGCTGCATCGCGCTGCTGAGTTGGCTTGCATCGCCGCCGTCAGCGTCGGCCCAGGTGCTGGGACGCGAGCAGGACATCATCGATTTGCGACTGGGCCAGCGCGTGATGGTCGACGACGGATCATGCCCCGCGGGCCAGATCAAGGAAGTCTCGGGCTCGCAGATGACGAGCCAGGGCGTGACGCGCGTGCGCAAATGCGTCCCGCGGCTCGGCACCAAGAAGCGCTGAGTTGTCAGTCATGCCCCGCGCCGGCCGGGCATCCAGTAACCAACATCGCCAGTTGTGCGCACAAGAAGCGCCGCGGAATACTGGATCGCCGGTCAAGGCCGGGCGATGACCTCGTGGGATGATCGAGAAACGCCGCTCACTCCGTCGCCGGATCGAACATGCACTGCAGCGTCGGCTTCGCGATCTTGGTGAAGGTCGGGCCGATCTCGGACTGCTTTGACGGCGGCACCCAGTCGGTCTCGATCGTCGGCACGCCGGTCTCGCTGATCCCGCGCAGCAAGGCTTCGCGCAGATCGGGATCCTCGACGGTGGCGGCAGCATAATCGTGCAGACAGCCGCATACGGCTTCCGGATGCGCCCAGCGGCCAAGCATGTGGGGGGCGCACTGGCGCACGAATTCACCGCGCGGATCGGGCAGCACCTTGAACAGGGTGCGGAATTGCACCGGCTGGGTCTGATGCGCTGTCGGCGCCTGCGCTTGCGCCGAACTGGCAGAAATGATCGATGCCGCGATGACGGCGAGACAGGTGCGCAAGAGCATGCAGTTCATTTACCGTCGGCTTTCCTGCAGACTTCTCACAGCATGATCCGGAAAAGTGGAAACCGGTTTTCCGAAAAGATCATGCTCAAACAAGGAGCTCAGTTGGCGGCAACGACGATAGCCTGAGTCGTGGCGCCTGCAATCGGCGAACCCGTATAGGAGAAGCTGCCGATCCCCGGAAGGTCGCTGTTGGAGGACCCGGCCATTGAGGGTCCAGCCAGGACGAAGGCGAAGGCAAGGATGAAGCTGATCGTCCGCATTTGGCTGTCTCCGGTCTTCCAGCGTTCCCGCCTCGTATGGCGGTTTGATAACCACGCCCTGTTTCCGGACATCTGCGCGAAAACCTCAAAATGGTTTCATTCCACTGCCGAATTGTTTCGTGGGCTCGGCGCGACGAAACATTGGGGCAGAAAACGCAATGATTTCAGTACCCGCATTTCTGGTACACCAGCGCGCTCGCGCCGTGCCTCGCCACCGGCGAAGAAATGATTCACCTCGCGAATGACATAGATCAACGCCGGCAACCACGGTTTGCCGCTAGATTATCGATGCGCCGATCAACAACGTCGCGAGTTCTTAATCTTTGGCCGCTAGGAGCACTGCGGCGAACTGAACCCAACAGCTTGCTCCACCGACTCAGTCGCACAACTCGCAACCTTTGTTGATGGTCGCGCGTTAGCTACTTCTCTCAATCCAACGAAGGATCGCAGTCGTGGGCGATGGCAACATCGACGTTGGCAAGGAAACCGCGACCCGCAAACCCGGCCAGCAGCAGATGGCGGGTGCGATGTCGCAGCAGGACATCCACGTCATGGGTGACAATGAATGCGCGCAGCAGAAGCTTGTGCGCCTCGTGGGCTGCCGCGATCCCCAAGCCCGCCTTCAGGCCAGCATGCGAGGGTCCGACTGGAAGAAACGGCAGTTCTAGAGCGTTTTCGAGCGAAGTGGACACCGGTTCGCGTGAAGAAAACGCGTCAAAACAAGAATCTAGAGCTTCGGTTCTGATTCAATCAGAACCGAAAATGCTCTAGCCCTTTCTTCCACTACTGGATGAAGTCGCCGCACTTCTGCACGACAGCGTCGGCCGCGCCCCACGGCATGATCGGCACCGAAGAGGTCGAGTTCTTCGGCGAGCCTTCGATCAGCTTGTCCGAATAGACCATGTAGACAAGCACGTTGCGCTTGGCATCGCACCCGCGGACGATCTGCATCTTCTTGAAGAACAGGGACCGGCGCTGGCGGAACATGTCGTCGCCCTGGCTCATCTTGTCCTTGAAGCGGATCGGGCCGATCTGCCGGCAAGCCAGTGAAATGTCGGAGACTTCCTCCGCCACCCCCAGCCAGCCCTTGAAGCCGCCCTTCTCCGGCACCGTGAAATGACAGGCCACACCTTCGACCTCGGGATCGTCGACGCCATAGGTCGCGAGCTTGTCGTTGGGCGAAATCCACTTGAACACGGTGGAGCGGCGGAAGATCAGGTCAGGCTCGTCGGCAGCGACTGCCGCCTGCACCAGTCCCAGCGCCAGGACGACTGTGGCCAAAGCCAGCCTCTTCCAAGGCAGTTGCGGAGAAGTGATGGCTTTGGCGTGCATGATGGCTCCGCTACGTTGTTGGCGCGGCCTATGTATGGCGAAAAGGCTGCAAGGAAAGGCTGAAAGGAAAGGCTGCGCGCATTGAGAGGCGCGTTGGCCGGTTTAACCTAATGTGAGGCTTTTTTGCTACGCTTTCTATGAAAAGCGCTACGATCACAGAAGGGTTAAAGTGCCTGCGCTGGTGAACGTATTTCGCCTCTGCGACAACCAACCAATAGCGGACTGGGAATCTTAAGGACTATGCGCGTGAGCGGACGTCGGGTTTCAACATTGCATACTGCAAGTGAACGGGCTTGGAAGATCGCGCTTCTGGCGACGGTAGGCACGCTTGGCGCCGCCTCGCAGGCCGATGCCGCGCTCTACTACTACCGCGACTATGATCCCACCTACTATCAGCCCGAGCCGCAGATTCAGCCGCGGCGGCAGAAGCCGCGCAAGCCCGCTGCAAAGGCCGCAGCCCCGGAGAAAGAAACCGGCATCAAGCCTCAGACTCCGCTGATCATCACGGTCTCGATCCATGACCAGAAGATGCGGGTCTTTGACGCCAACGGTCTGTTTGCCGAGAGCCCGGTCTCGACCGGCATGAAGGGCCACTCCACCCCGATGGGTATCTTCAGCGTCATCCAGAAACACAAATTCCATCACTCCAACATCTATAGCAACGCGCCGATGCCCTACATGCAGCGGATCACCTGGTCGGGTGTCGCGATGCATGCCGGCGTGCTGCCCGGCTATCCGGCTTCGCACGGCTGCATCCGGATGCCGATGTCATTCGCGATCAAGATGTGGAACTGGACCAAGATGGGCGCGCGCGTCGTCATCACGCCCGGCGAGATCACACCCGTTGCTTTCTCGCATCCGCTGCTCGCCACGCAAAAGGTGGCGCCGCAACCCGTTGCCGAAGAACCGAAGGTGGATGCTCCGCTTGGCGTCAAGGGCGACAAGGGCGCGGAGCTCAAGCCTGCCAACGAACCCGGTATCGAGCTGCGCGCCACCGTGGGTCATGCCGAGTTGCAAACATCGCTGCGCGAGCAGACCCATACTGCGGACGCTAGCGGTGCGATGCCGGCCACCCGGCTGGACAACAGCGCGGTCGGCGAAGCGAGCTCAGCCGGCGAGCAGAATCCGATCGACATCACTGCCAGCACGGAAGCTTCGAAATCCGAAGCCCTTGCCGCTGAACGTGTGAAAGCCGCGAGAACGGCCGAAGCGGTCAAGCAGGATGCACCGAAAGTCGACGCCGCCAAATCGACCGAGCCCAAGGAATCCGAGCAAGCGGCCGAGCCCGCCAAGCCGGGCGACGCGCCCGCTGCCGACGTCAAGAAGGATGGTTCACGTTTGCCGGCCGCCGCAAAGCTCGATCAGCCGAAGCGGACCGGCCAGATCGCCGTCCTGATCAGCCGCAAGGATTCCAAGCTTTACGTTCGGCAGAATTTTGCGCCGCTGTTCGAGGTGCCCGTGGTGATCGCGCCTGGCGACCGGCCGCTGGGCACGCATGTGTTCACCGCCCGGGTCGACAAGAGCGATCCCAACCTCCTGCGCTGGTCGGTGGTCTCGTTGCCGACTGCACGCACAGCGGCGCGGCTCGAGGAAGATGCCTATCCGGGACGGCGCCGCCGCGGCGCGACGGCCCCCGCCGAGGTCAAGCCGCAGCCGCTCGCGAGCAGCCCGGCAGAAGCGCTCGACCGCATCACCATCCCGCAGGACGCGATGGCGCGCGTCAACGAGGCGCTGACCACGGGCGGCTCGATCATCGTTTCCGACCAGGGCATCAACCAGGGCGAGACCGGCGAAGGCACGGACTTCATCATCCCGCTGCGCTGAACGTCTTGGCTGGGAGCGCAGACCAGCTCCGGCCTTCTCCAGCACAATAAATTGAGGCTCTCTCCTCCGTCATTCCGGGATGCGCCGAAGGCGCAGACCCGGAATCCATCAGGCCGCAAAACGCGTGGATGAATGGATTCTCCGATGTGCAATTGCACATCGTAGCTCGCGCTTCGCGCGCCCCGGAATGACACGCAAATCGACGCCGCAAGCACGGCTTCGCCTCTCCGCCGTAACGTCTTGTTGAAAGCCCCGCTCCACCCCCGGCCGGGTTATTGTTCGGCGAATCTTCACGCTGAAGGGGAATGGCCATGATCAGCCGCAGAATCTTTGCCGCGGGCGCGGTGGCGGTATTGGCCGAATCTTCATTCTCCCGGACCTTGCAGGCAGAGCCGGCGATGAGCCGGGTCACCGCCTACGCCTTCTCGTTTCCGGCGCTGCAGGGCGGTGACATCCGGCTTGCCGAGCATGCTGGCCGTCCGCTCCTGATCGTCAACACCGCCTCGCTCTGTGGCTTCACCCCGCAATATGCCGGGCTGCAGGCGCTGTGGACGGAGTTCCGCGACCGTGGCCTGGTCATCATCGGCGTCCCCTCCAACGATTTCGGGAGCCAGGAGCCCGGCGGCGCCACCGAAATCGCCGAGACCGCGCATCACCAATATGGCGTCACCTTCCCAATGGCGGCCAAGGCCGTCGTGAAAGGCCCCAATGCGCATCCCTTCTACAGATGGGCTGCCGAGGCGCGTCCGAAGGATGTCCCGCGCTGGAACTTTCACAAATATCTGATCGGCCGCGACGGCTACATCGCCGACGTCTTCCCTGAGTCGGTTGCGCCGGAGGACACGAGGGTCAAGACCACCATCGCCCGGGCGCTGGCGGCGGCCTGATCCCCTGCAATTTACCTGTGCAGGAAGTCGGCCTCCGTTGCATTGGCGGGGTGTGACCATCTAGGCTACTATTAGTTGGGGTGGGCGGCAGTTCGAGCGGGCTTTGGATACCTCCACCCGCACGATAGCTCTAGGGAACACAGCCATGCGCATTGCGGCAGGTCTGATTTTGGCGGGCGCAGTTTCGCTGCTCTCGTCCACCGCGGTTTGGTCGCAGACTCCCCCAATGGTCAAAGGTGCTCCCGTCGCCAAAGGCGCGAACGCCGCTCCGGCGCCCGCGCAGCAGGCGGCCACTCCGCAGGCGGCGCCTGCGCCGGTTCCGGCGGCCGCCCCCGCACAGCCACCGCAGCCAGCACGCGCCGCTTGCAACAATCCGAACGCGCTCGGCGTCGGCCGCACGGTCGAGATCGACACGACAGGCGGACCCGGCTTCGGCTTCGAGCATTTCAAGCAGCTGGACTTCCTGCGCGACCACGAGGTGGTCCTCACCTTCGACGACGGCCCGTGGCCGAACAACACGCCCGCCGTGCTGAAGGCGCTGGCGGACGAATGCACCACCGGCATCTTCTTCCCGATCGGCAAGCACGCGACCTACCATCCCGAGATCCTCAAGCAGGTTTACAACGCCGGCCACACCGTCGGCGCGCACACCTGGTCGCATGCCAACCTGAACAACAAGAAGCTGACTGAAGACCAGCGCAAGGACGAGATCGAGAAGGGCTTCGCCGCGGTCAAATGGGCGCTCGGCGTCTCGCCTTCACCGTTCTTCCGCTTCCCGGCGCTGCAGCATCCGCCCGAAATGGTGACCTATCTCGGCACCCGCAACGTCGCCATCTTCTCCTGCGACCTCGACTCGTTCGACTTCAAGGCGAGCAAGCCGCAGACGGTGATCGAGACCGTGATGAAGAAGGTCGACAAGCTCGGCAAGGGCATCATCCTGATGCACGACTTCCAGAAGCACACCGCCGAAGCCCTGCCCGAATTGTTGAGCCGGCTGAAGGCCGGCGGCTACAAGGTCGTCGCAATGCGCGCCAAATCCCCGGTGCAGGTGCTGCCGAAATATGAGGAAGAGCTGGCCAAGGACGCCAAGCTGCCGACGGTGAGCGCACGGCCGGTCAACAGCGTCGTGACGACGGTCAACGAATAGACTCCCGAGTCGTCGTGCCGGCGTTGCGTTTCGAAGGCTATGTGATTGTCTCCGCCGATGGCCGGCTGGCGAACGCAAATAATGTGATGCCGAACGAATTGAAATTCGAGGGCGACAAGAGATTCTTCTCCGCCGCCCTCGACCGTGCCGACTTGATCGTGCATGGCCGCAATTCCTACGAAGACCAGCCGAACTCGCCACAGCGAAAACGCATCATCGTGACGCGCAAGGTGCCCGCCATCGCGGCCGATCCCGCGAATCCGAACGCTACGCTCTGGAATCCCGCCGGCGCTTCGTTCGAGACGGCGAGCGCGCAAGCGGGTGTCACTTCCGGCACTGTCGCGATCATCGGCGGTCCTTCAGTGTTCGATATGTTCATGGACCGCTACGACACGTTCTGGCTGTCGCAGGCGCCGGGGGTGAACCTGCCGGACGGGGAGCCGTGCTTTCCCGGCGTCCCTGCCCGCTCGCCGCAGCAGATCCTTGCATCCCACGGATTGAAGCCGGGCGAGCCGCAAATCCTCGATGCCAACCAAGGCGTCACCGTCACGCCGTGGCGGCGCGACACAGCGTGAGGCTGCCGCAGCCCGGGTGGAAGCGCCAGCGTAACCCGGGGCCGCTCGCAAATACGGATACCGCCATCCCGGGTTACGCGTTCCGCTCCACCCGGGCTACAAGTCTCTCACGCATCGCCGTAAGCTGCCTCAGTGCTCCGCGGCGTGCGGCCGTAGCCGGCGAGGATGAACAGCGCGCCGATGATTGACAGGTTCTTCAGCGCCTCCATCAGCGTGTGGGCGTTGTCAGGCGCCGGCTGATTCCAGAAATCGTGGAAGTAGAAGGTCGCGCCGACCACGAGGATGATGAGCAGGATCGAGACGAATCGCACCAGCCAGTTCAATGCGATCATCAGGCCGGCGATGACTTCGAACACGCCGACCGAAATCGCGATCAATTGCATGATCGGCATTGCCGCCAAGGTTTCAAGCTGGTGCGCATAGGGCGCTGCAATCTCGGGAATGGTGATCTTGGCTGCGAAGGAATCCGCGGTCGCCTGGATCGCCAACAGCTTGGTTGCTCCCGAATAGATGAACAGGACGGCGAACAAAACTCGTCCGAAAGCAATGAACCCCGGCATGGTCGTCCCCATTGATCGCAGTCGTAAACCGAGCCCGGAACGATTATGGTCGTTCCGCCTGCCGCGAGCAATTCGAATTCGTCTCCGCCAAGATCATGATCCGATGAATCGGATCATGATCTCATCTTCTTGTTTGAGCAGGAGCTTTTCGGATCATGCTCTAGCCGAACAAGGTCGGCTGCGCGCGGCCCGCACGCTCCTGCGCCTCGACCGCGGCTACCGCCGTCATGTTGAGGACACCGCGCGCCGTCACCGACGGCGTGAGGATATGCGCCGGCCGCGCCGGGCCTATCAGGATCGGGCCGACGGGAAGCGCGTCTCCCAGCGACTTGATCATCTGGTAGGCGATGTTGGCCGCATCGAGATTCGGCATGATCAGGATGTTGGCCTCGCCTTCCAGCTTCGATCCCGGCAGCACCAGGTCACGCACGGCCTTGGACAGCGCGGTGTCGCCCTGCATCTCGCCGTCGGCCTCGATCTCCGGATGCTTTTCTTTAAGGAGCTGCGTGGCGCGCCGCATCTTGCGCGAGGATTCGGTGTCGTAGCTACCGAAATCCGAATGCGACACGAACGCGACCCTGGGCTTGAAGTTGAAGCGCTGGACGTGGATCGCCGCGAGCGAGGCCATCTCCGACAGCTCTTCCGGGCTGGGATTCGGCCGTACCTGCGTATCGGCGATGAAATAGGCGCCCTTGGTCGAGATCATCAGCGCCAGCGCCGCGTAGTCGCTGACGCCAGGCAGGAAGCCGATGATCTCGCGCACGTGGCGCAGATGGCTCATGTAGCGGCCCTCGACGCCGCACAGCATGGCATCAGCCTCGCCACGCACCACCGCCAGCGCCGCGATGACAGTGTTGTTTGTGCGCACCACCGTACGCGCCGCATCCGGCGTCACGCCGCGCCGGCCGGCGACCTCGATATAGGACTGCACATAGGAGCGATAGCGCGGATCGTCCTCGGGATTGATGAGGTCGAAATCCTTGCCGGCCTGGATCGCAAGGCCGAACCGCTTGATGCGGGCTTCGACCACCGAGGGCCGCCCGACCAGGATCGGCCGCGCCAGCTTCTCTTCCAGCACCACTTGCGTGGCGCGCAGCACGCGCTCGTCCTCGCCTTCGGCGTAGATCACGCGCACCGGCTGCGTCTTGGCCTTGGCGAACATCGGCTTCATGACGAGGCCGGAGCGGAAGGCGAAGCGCTCGAGCAGCGCGGTGTATTCGTCGAAATTCTTGATCGGCCGTGTCGCTACGCCCGATTCCATCGCCGCCCTCGCCACCGCCGGCGCAATGCGCAGGATCAGGCGCGGGTCGAACGGGCTTGGGATCAGCGAGCCGGGCCCGAAACCCTGCGTCTCACCGGTGTCGTAGCGCGACGCGACCGCATCCGAGGGCGGATCGCGCGCGAGCTGCGCGATCGCGTCGACCGCCGCATGCTTCATCGCCTCGTTGATCGCGGTCGCACCGACGTCGAGCGCGCCGCGGAAGATGAAGGGAAAGCACAGGACGTTGTTGACCTGGTTCGGGAAGTCCGAACGTCCCGTGCAGATCATGGCGTCGGGGCGCGCTTTCCGCGCCTCGTCCGGCATGATCTCCGGCACCGGGTTGGCGAGCGCCATGATTAGCGGGTTCTCCGCCATCTGCTTTGCCATTTCCGGCTTCAGCACATTCGGCGCCGAGAGGCCGAGGAAAATGTCGGCGCCGCCGATCACGTCGGCCAGCACCCGCGCATCCGTGTTCTGCGCGTAGACCGCCTTCCAGCGGTCCATCGAGGTGTTGCGGCCCTCATGGACGACGCCGTCAATGTCGCAGACCCAGATGTTCTTGCGCTGCGCCCCCATCGACACCAGCAGATTGAGGCAAGCGATCGCAGCCGCGCCCGCGCCGGAGCAGACGATCTTCACCTCGGACAGCTTCTTGCCGTTCAGCAGCAGCGCATTGACGATCGCAGCCCCGACGATGATCGCGGTGCCGTGCTGGTCGTCATGGAAGACCGGGATCTTCATCCGCTCCTTGAGCTGCGCCTCGATCTCGAAACACTCGGGGCCGCGGATGTCCTCCAGATTGATGCCGCCGAAGGTCGGCTCCAGCGCCGCCACCGTCTCGACCACGCGCTCGATCGTGTCGGCCTTGATCTCGATGTCGAACACGTCGATGCCGGCGAATTTCTTGAACAGCACCGCCTTGCCTTCCATCACCGGCTTCGAGGCCAGCGGGCCGATATTGCCGAGCCCAAGCACCGCGGTACCGTTGCTGACCACCGCGACCAGGTTCGCGCGCGCCGTCAGCGAGGCGGCCTCGGCGGGGNTCTTTGCGATCTCGGTGCAGGCGGCGGCGACGCCGGGCGAATAGGCGAGCGCCAGGTCGCGCTGGTTGGCGAGCGGCTTGATCGCCTGTATTTCGAGTTTGCCCGGTCGCGGCAGCCGGTGATAGGCCAGCGCCGCCGAATGGAGATCTTCAGAAGAGGATGACATCGTACTCTCGCGTTTCCGGCCTCAAGCTCTTATTCTATGCAAGTCTTGTTCTATGCAGTCTAACAAGGCCAGTTGTCCGGCAGATGGAGCCGGATGTGAAGCACGCCGGGCCCCCTCGATGCAACATCGGATCGCACTCCCGTCAACAGCCGCCCGCCTGCGCAATATTTGAAGCCATACCGCCCTTTCCTTCTCCGGTCATCCCCTTGAGAACATGGCAATTTGTCCCCGGGATGATCGGTAATTCGGAGCTGACCGGATGATACGGATTTTGATCGGCCTGATCGCCGCGGTCGTGGTCGCCGCCGCCGGCCTGCTCGGCTTCAATCTCTACGTGCAGCATCGCATGACCAGCGGCATCGAGGCGACCTTCGCGCAGGTGCGCGCCGCCGGCGGCAAGGCCAGCCATGGCAAGGTGACGGTGGATATGCTGGCGCGCACCGTCACGGTCGTGGACATCGTGGGCGAATCGGCGGCGCAGCCACCAGCTCGCTTAAGGATCGCGAGCCTGACCGCCACCGGTGTCCGCCAGCCCGACCGGACCCGCGTCTCCGCGGAGAGCATCGAGCTGGCTGATATCGAGCTGGCAACCGAGGTGACCGACAAGGTCCCGGCCAGGGTGACCTACAAGGTGCCGCGCTTCACGGTGAAGGATTATTCCGGCTCCTCCACCCCGGCGCAACTGCCGGCCTCGGAATCCCTGCTCGACATCTATCGCTTTGCGCTCCAGCAGTTCACTGCGGTTGCGGCCTCATCGGTCATAATCCCGTCGGTGACCGGCACGATCAACGGCGGCGCGGCGACGCCTGATGGTGGCGAGTTCGCCTATTCGGGCGTTGCGCTGCAAGACGTCAGGGATGGCAAGGTCGCCAGCACCAAGGCGGACAGCTTCACCTTCACGGTGAACACGCCGCAGGCGGGCAAGCGCGCGAAACTGACCGGCACTCTCTCCAATCTCGTCGCCCATGATTTCGACGCCGCTGCGGCAGGCACCGTGCTCGATCCTGGGAAGTCGAACGACGACAGCTATCACCGCATCTACCGGCAAGTCTCGGCCGGCCCCTATGTGCTGGCCACCGATCAGGGCATGCGGGCGCAGATCGACAGCATCAAGGTCGACGACATCGCGGTGCGGCCGTCAAAGCTGCAACTGCCCGCGATCCTCGCGCTGATGCCGCAGCCCGGAGCCGGCCCTCCGACCCCGACCCAGGCGCGCGAAATCATGGAGAAGATGGCCACCCTCTATGAAGGCATTCGCATCGGCAATGCGGAATTGCGCGGACACACGATGCGGACGCCGCAGGGACCGTTCAAGCTGGCGGCGATCCGCGCCAATCTGGAAAACGGCCGCGGCCGATTGGCGCTCGAGGGCCTGGACGTCGAGACGCCAAAAGGGCCGTTCAGGTTCGACCGTCTTGCGCTGAATTCCTTCGACATCCCGCAACTGATGCGCTTCGCGGCGCGCGCCAACGCAGGGCCGAAGCCCACGCCGGACGAAATCTTTGGGTTGTTCGGGGTGTTCGAAGGCATCGAGATCAAGGGCGCCGCCACGCCCTTCCGTGACACCGACAAGCTCATCAACATCGACACCATCAGCCTGGGCTGGGGCCAGTTCGTCGGCCCCGTCCCAAGCAAGGCGCATCTGGTGGCGAAGCTGAACGTGCCCGTAGACGCGACCGATCCGGCGATGCAGCCGCTTGTTGCGGCTGGCATCGACCGGGCGGCCGTCGCCCTGGATCTCGGCGCCGGCTGGACCGAACAGTCCGGCGCCTTCGTGCTCGCGCCCGCAAGCCTCGAAATCGGCAACCTGCTGAAGGCATCGGTCCACGTCGCGCTCGCCAATGTGCCGCGCGGTGTGTTTTCTGCCGATCCGGTGCAAGCGGCGAGCCACGCCGGCCAGATTGAGGCCGGAGCTATCGAGCTGACCTTGCGCGACAGCGGCTGCGTCGATCTTGCGGTTGCGCAGTATGCCCGCGCCCAGAACGTCAGTCGGGAGGCGGCGAGAGGCGCCATCATCGACCAGATCAAGGCGTTTGGCCAAGCCGTCGCCGCCAATCCCGATGCCGCCGCCGCGGTGGACGCCGTGGTCCGCTTTGTCGAGAGTCCCGGACAAACGCTGATCATCAAACTGACGCCGCACGGCAAGATGCCGGCGCTCCAGCTCGTTCAGCTCCTCAAGACCGACCCGCTGATCGCGCTCGCGCAATTCCTGGTCGAGGCCTCGACGGGACTCTGAGCATCACTTGTTGGGCAAATTCACCCTGATGTGAAGTTCGCGGAGCTGCTTCGTGGTTGCTTCCGACGGCGCGCCCATCAGGAGATCGACGGCCTGCTGGTTCATCGGAAACAGCGAAATCTCGCGCAGGTTCGTGGTGCCGCAGAGCAGCATCACGATGCGATCGAGCCCCGCCGCCATGCCGCCATGCGGCGGCGCGCCGTACTGGAACGCGCGGTACATGCCGCCGAAACGCTCAACCACGTCCTCTTCGCCATAGCCCGCGATCTGGAACGCCTTCACCATCGCTTCCGGCTTGTGGTTGCGGATGCCGCCGGAGGCGATCTCATAGCCGTTGCAGGCGATGTCGTACTGGAAGGCCTTGATGGTCAGCGGATCCTGCGTCTGCAGCGCTTCCAATCCGCCCTGCGGCATCGAGAACGGGTTGTGCGAGAAGTCGACCTTCTTGTCTTCCTCGTTGTACTCATACATCGGGAAGTCGACGATCCAGGCCAGCTCGAACCGGTCCTTGTCGATCAGGTTCAATTCCTCGCCGAGTTTGGTCCGCGCAAGGCCGGCAAACTTCCAGAACTTGTCGGGCTCGCCGGCAACGAAGAACGCCGCGTCGCCTTCCTGCAGACCGAGCTGCTCACGGACCGCAGCGGTCCGTTCAGGCCCGATGTTGTTCGCAAGCGGGCCCGCGCCCTCGCCGCCTTCGCGCCAGAAGATGTAGCCGAGGCCCGGCTGGCCCTCGCCCTGCGCCCAGGAGTTCATGCGGTCGGCGAACGCGCGGCTGCCGCCGCCCTTCGCCGGAATCGCCCACACCTGGTTCTTCGGGTCTTCCAGCATCCGCGCGAACACCTTGAAGCCGGAGCCGCGGAAATGCTCGGAGACCTCCTGCATGATGATCGGGTTGCGCAAATCGGGCTTGTCGGTGCCGTATTTGCGGATCGCCTCAGCAAATGGAATCCGCGGCCAGTTCTTGGTGACCGGCTTGCCCTTGGCGAAGTCCTCGAACACGCCCGTGATGACCGGCTCCATCGCCGCAAATACGTCGTCCTGAGTCACAAAACTCATTTCGACGTCGAGCTGGTAGAACTCGCCCGGCAGGCGGTCGGCGCGCGGGTCCTCGTCACGGAAGCAGGGGGCGATCTGGAAGTAGCGATCGAAGCCCGACATCATGATCAATTGCTTGTACTGCTGCGGTGCCTGCGGCAGCGCGTAGAACTTGCCGGGATGGATGCGCGAGGGCACCAGGAAGTCGCGCGCGCCCTCCGGCGAGGATGCGGTGAGGATCGGCGTCTGGAATTCGAAGAACCCCTGCTCCTTCATCCGCTTGCGCATGGAATCGACGATCGCGCCGCGGGTCATGATGTTCTGGTGCAGCTTCTCGCGACGCAGGTCGAGGAAACGGTACTTAAGCCTTATGTCTTCAGGATATTCCTGTTCGCCGAACACCGGCAGCGGCAGCTCGGCGGCGGGGCCGAGCACCTCGATCTCGCTGACATAGATCTCGACCTGCCCGGTCGGAAGTTCCGGGTTGTCGGTACCTTCGGGGCGGCGGCGGACCTTGCCGTCCATCCGCACCACCCATTCCGAGCGGAGCTTTTCGGCATCGTGGAACGCCGCCGAATCCGGGTCTGCCACGCATTGCGTGATGCCGTAATGATCGCGCAGGTCGATGAACAGCACGCCGCCATGGTCGCGAACGCGATGGACCCAACCGGAAAGGCGGACCGTCTCGCCGATGTGGCTCTCGCGGAGCGCGCCGCATGTATGTGACCGGTAGCGATGCATGGACTTCCCAAACAGATGTCGGAGGGTTCGAATCGGGCGGCCAGCGGCCTGCCCGAATTTGGGGGTCGGTTTACCCGAGGCCGCGAGGTGCGGCAACCAAGGGAACGCCCTGATTTGCGCCCGAACCGGACATTTTCGGCCCCGATGGCGCGAAGTGTTTGCCTAATCGGGGCCCGAGCCTATCTTTAGGCCATGACGGTGCATTTCCCCTTCCAGAACTCCTATGCGGCACTGCCGGCGAACTTTTTCGCCCGTGTCGCGCCGACCCCGGTTGCCGCCCCGCGCCTGATCAAGCTCAACCGGCCGCTCGCGGTTCAACTCGGGCTCGATCCGGACCTTCTGGACACCCCGGAAGGGGCGGAAATCCTCGCCGGCAAGCGCCTGCCCGAGGGCGCCGACCCTATCGCGATGGCCTATGCCGGCCACCAGTTCGGCCAGTTCGTTCCGCAACTCGGTGACGGCCGTGCCATCCTGCTCGGCGAGGTCATTGACCGGGACGGCGTCCGCCGCGACATCCAGCTCAAGGGTTCCGGCCCGACGCCGTTCTCCCGCCGCGGCGATGGCCGTGCCGCGCTCGGCCCGGTCCTGCGCGAATACATCGTCAGCGAAGCGATGTTCGCGCTGGGCATTCCCACGACGCGTTCGCTCGCCGCCGTCATCACCGGCGAACATGTGATCCGCGAGACCGCGCTTCCGGGCGCGGTGCTGACACGTGTGGCGGCGAGCCATGTGCGCGTCGGCACCTTCCAATTCTTCGCCGCCCGCGGCGACACCGATGGCGTGCGTGCCCTCGCCGATCACGTGATCAACAGGCATTATCCTGAAGTGGCAAAGTCGGATCGTCCGTATCACGCTTTGCTCGAAGGCGTCGTCGCCCGCCAGGCCGAGCTCGTCGCGCGCTGGCTCCTGGTCGGCTTCATCCACGGCGTGATGAACACCGACAACACCTCGATCTCGGGCGAGACCATCGACTACGGCCCCTGCGCCTTCATGGACGACTACAACCCCGCGCAAGTCTACTCCTCGATCGACGAGATGGGCCGGTACGCCTATGGCAACCAGCCGCGGATCGCGCTGTGGAATCTGACGCGATTGGCTGAATGCCTGCTGCCGCTGTTCTCCGACGACCAGGAGAAGGCGATCGAACAGGCGCAATTCATCCTCGGCGATTTCTCCGAGAAGTTCAGCGCCGCCTATGCAGCGGGGCTGCGTCGGAAGATCGGCCTGTTTGGCGAACGCGACGGCGATGAGGCGCTGATCGAGGGTCTCCTGGATGCCATGGCGAAAAACCAGGCCGACTTCACCCTCACCTTCCGCCGCCTCGGCGATGCAGCCCTGGATGCATCGGCCGACGAGAACGTCCGCGCCCAGTTCATGGATCCGCAGGCCTTCGACGAATGGGCCACGCGCTGGCGGGAACGCCTTGCCCTCGAGCCACAAACGCCGTCCGAGCGCCACTCGGCCATGTGCGTCGTCAACCCCGCCTTCATCCCGCGCAACCACCGCGTCGAAGCAGTGATTGCGGCGGCGACGAACGATGACAACTACGCGCCGTTCGAGGAACTGTTGACGGTGCTGTCAAAACCCTACGACGACCAGCCGCAATACGCAGCTTACGCCGAGCCGCCGCTGCCGGATCAGCGCGTGCTGCAGACATTTTGCGGGACATGAGCCGACCTCCCCGTCATTCCGGGGCGATGCGCAAGCATCGAGCCCGGCATCCATTTCGCCGCCAGCGCAGGCGGTCCAATGGATTCCGGGCCTGCGCCTTACGGCGCATCCCGGAATGACGCGCTGAGCTTGCCTGCCTTCTTTAGCAACAATTCGCCGCTCCCGTCGTTGGCCCGACACCCATCAGCGATGGAGCATGACATGAACGAGCGCAATCGCGATCCGGGAACTCCGATAAAGCGCGTCGAGCCGAACGGCGTCGAGCCTGAGTTCTCCGAGGATGATCTTCAACGACAGCAATTCGGTCCGCGCGGAGTGCCCGGGCAACCGGACCCGGCAAGGATGACGCCGCAACGGGCCAAGAAGACACCAAAGAATGCCGATCCGGGCGGCCATACCGCCTGAGCGTTGAGAGACCGCGTATGTTGGACACCCTGTCACTGGCGGAAAATGTAGAGCATAACCTCGGCGATCGCGGCTACTTCGTCGCGCCGCTCGATGACCTCGTGACATGGGCGCGATCGGGTTCGCTGATGTGGATGACCTTCGGCCTTGCCTGCTGTGCCATCGAACAGATGCAGGTCTCTATGCCACGCTATGACATCGAGCGTTTCGGCGCCGCGCCACGCGCCTCACCGCGACAGTCCGATGTGATGATCGTCTCGGGAACCCTCTGCAACAAGATGGCTCCCGCCTTGCGCAAGGTCTACGACCAGATGCCGGAGCCGCGCTACGTGATCTCGATGGGCTCCTGCGCCAATGGCGGTGGCTACTATCACTATTCCTATTCAGTCGTGCGCGGCTGCGACCGCATCGTCCCGGTAGACATCTACGTCCCCGGTTGTCCGCCAACCGCAGAGGCCCTGCTCTACGGCATCATGCTGTTGCAGAAGAAAATCCGTCGCACCGGCACCATCGAACGATGATAATTCCCCCGTAGGATGGGTAGAGCAAAGCGAAACCCATCGCGATGAGCAAGCCGCGAATGATGGGTTTCGCTTCGCTCTACCCATCCTGCGGATTCGCTCCACTCAATCTTACGAAGATTTAAGGTGGGGCCCGGTGTGCCTAGGAGGCCGAGCCCCATAACCTCAACAACCTGGCCGTCAAGCTGTTCGGCTACATTGATATCCTAGTGCCGCTGGTCCAACTCGTATTGATCTGCCGCAACTGCGGCGCGCGTTTCATCGCGGGGTGAATTGGGAGAGATCGTTGATCCCGGTTTGTCGTTCCAGATCAGCCACCCGCTTTGTCATCATCTCGAACCCGTCGTCGCCAAAGAGCTGATGTTCCTTTCGCTCGAAATCCTCGGCCATTGCATCGAACTCATGCGCGGAAACCAGGCTCCTCAGCATCGGGAACAGCTCGGTGTCTTCGCGCGCTGCGTGGGGACGATACATCGCGATGAAGGCGCGAACCGAGTCGGTGAGCTGTCGCCGGTCCTCGCCATCCTGCCGACTGCCCGGGGCCGTTCGGAGGATCGTCTCGGTCACACCCCGCCCGGCCTTGTGCTGGATCAGCAGCGTGTCGACGAGATCGACCATCTTTCCGGCTTTCTTGAAGCGTGGAAAGACCGCGTGCTCCTCCGACTCCTCGTGATAGTTGTGGATGAATTCGCGCACGATCTCGGCAGCGCGCGTCATGACCGAGGGGTCGAAATCCTCCTTAGCGGCAAACTTGCGGAGCCCCGCTTCGTAGACCAGAAGCACCCGATCGAGCATGCCGTGCTCGCGCATCAAATCTTCCGGCGGCGTGACCTCTGTCTTCTCCTTTTCCTCCTTGGACCGCGCTACAGCGAGTGACGGCGGGATCAGTCCCGCGGTCGTGATGATTCCCGTCACGGCAGTCCCCGTGATCAGAGCGCGTTTCCTGATATCGACATCCCGGTTCATCTCACAGGCTCCTCACAGGGATGATGCCCGCCGTCATCCTGCTCTAGCGCCAAGCCGCTTCGTTCTTCTGCTCGTAATCCGTGAACGCTTTCTCCAGCCCGCCGATCACCTCGGCTGAGGTCTCGAACATGGCCTTGAGCTGTGGTTCATCGAGCTTCGCGATGTCCTCACGAAGGTGGGTTTTTATGTCGTGTAACGCCTTTCGCATTTTCTGCGTATGATGGCGGGGATCCCGTTCGGCGGCACTTGCCATGACCAGTCTCCTGCGTGCTGAGTTGTGATAGCCCGACGCACTCGATGGACGGGCGTCACGGTTGGCGCGTTAACAGTTCAAGAGAACTGCGGTTCCTGCATCGATCCCGGCGCGGGAACTTGTCTGATGGGAATTCTGGACGATGAACATTGAGCGGATTTCAGACAGCGAAGCCAAACCTTCGCGCGCGGGCTCGCCGCTCGAAGTGCTTCTGGTCTTCCTCAAGCTCGGGCTGACGTCGTTCGGCGGCCCGATCGCCCATATCGGCTATTTCCGTAGCGAGTTCGTCGAGCGCCGCAAATGGCTCGACGAACAATCCTATGCGGACCTCGTGGCGCTGTGCCAATTCCTGCCCGGCCCGGCGAGCAGCCAGGTTGGTTTCTCGCTCGGATTGATGCGCGCAGGTTATCGCGGCGCGCTGGCGGCATGGACGGGTTTCACGCTGCCATCGGCCATCGCCCTCCTGCTGTTTGCCTATGGCGCCAGCGCATTGAGCGGACCGATCGGAACGGGGCTGGTGCACGGCCTCAAACTCGTGGCGGTCGCGATCGTAGCTCAAGCCGTATGGGGCATGGCGCGGACCCTGTGCCCCGACCGCGAGCGCGCCTCGATCGCGACGGTCGCCGCACTCATCATCCTGTTCAGCACATCATCGGTAGCGCAGATCGGCGCGATTCTGCTCGGCGGCATGGCCGGACTATGGCTCTGCCGCGCCGCGCAGCCGAGCGGAGAAAGCCATTTCGCCGTGCCGGTGTCCCGCGTCGCCGCCCTCGTCGCACTGGCGGCGTTCCTGATCCTGCTCGTCGGCCTGCCGGTCCTGGCACGGTTGTGGCCGTACGCGGGCATTGCCTTGTTCGACGCCTTCTATCGCTCCGGCGCGCTCGTGTTTGGCGGCGGTCATGTCGTGCTGCCGCTGCTGCGCGAGGCCGTGGTGACGCCGGGCTGGGTCGGCGACGACGTATTCCTGACCGGCTATGGCGCCGCCCAGGCCGTCCCCGGACCGCTCTTCACCTTCGCCGCCTATCTCGGCGCCGTCGTCAAAACGTCGCCGCACGGCATCGCCGGAGCCATCATCGGCTTGTTCGGCATATTCCTTCCGGGCGTCCTGATCCTGCTGGCAGCGCTGCCGTACTGGGACAGCTTTCGCAAACGTGCCGGCGCCCAGGCGATGATGCGCGGCGTGAACGCAGCGGTCGTCGGCATCCTGGGCGCGGCGCTCTACAATCCGGTGTGGACCAGCACGGTGCAGACGCCCACGGACTTTGCGATTGCCCTCGTCGGATTCGTGCTGCTCATCGCCTGGCGCGCACCGCCGCTCGTGGTCGTCGCCTTCAGCGCCATCGCGGGAATTGGCGCGGCGATCCTGTGACGCTTGACCAGTGTTTTCCCGGATAGGATTTCGGTCGCCTTCGTGTTCTAGGGTGAGGCGTTCATGTAGGCATATTTACGTGCGCCCGGCAGCCAACGCTGTCGGGCTTTTCGTTTGGATGCGTCGAGTAGTTCAAGCAGCCTTCTGCAGCGGATAAGTCTGCAGGCGCCGCGCCGACAGCGCGCAGCCGCAATCATGCATGGTGCTGCGCTCGATGACGAAGCGACGCTTCTCCAGCAAGGCACGAAGGCTTTGGTTCGCGGCCGGCTTCTGGGCATCGACCCAGACCACCAATACGCCGCTGGCGCTCAGGCAATCCGCCACCCAGTCCAGCGTCGCCTCGAGTGTGCGCAATGGGCGTCGGCGCCAGTCGACAAGCGCGACGTCGTACTGACCGGCCGGGCGTCCACAATTGCCCGTCGCGGTCGCGCGCGAATAACCGCGCCGCTGAAGCTCGAGCATCAATTCAAAGCTCTTGGAGCCGGCGACGACGATGCGGTGCTGCATCGAGCAGCCCGCCAGTTGGATCATCGGATCAATGATCCTGTCGCCAGTGCCAACCTGAAGGGAAGACATGACATCACCTGTTCCATTCGCTCTCGCCCGCGCGTCTCGGGCCGCACCTTCGATGCGCGCAATATCTTCAGGGTCGGATATGATTTCGAGAGCGACGAACCCGCACTCGTATATGCGCCGCATAGGGGCGCGTAACCGCGCCGTAGGATGGGTAGAGCGAAGCGAAACCCATCATTCGCGCCTGGGTTACCTAAGTTGATGGTTTTCGCTTCGCTCTACCCATCCTACGCAGGCGCGCGCGGGATAGGCAGGCCGACCCGCCATTAACCCCGCGTCCACCATCGCGGCGGCCGGTGGCCGGTAACCAAATCCCTTAACAGACCGTCAACCCGATCCCGACAAGTCTTACGACTTTGTTAGGGAGATTGCCGATGGAAGCCTTTGCTCTTGAATTCGTGGGAATGGCGATGGTGGCTCTCTGCCTGGTCGTGCTCGCAATGCCCGCCGCTCGGCGGCCCTCCAGGCACGGTCGTCACGAGTAAGGCGGCGGCCCGACCACCGTTTTCGCGCCCTGCGACGCCCACCCGGCGTCCGCCGCCTGTTCCGCGCGGCCTGACCTGAGCCTATGCAGGGCCAGAATTGCAGCCAAGCCCCTTGACATACCTGCGCTTTCGGCAGAACGCGTGTCGGAAGCGTCATGGACTGTTCATGGATCTGATTAACACCACCTGGGAACTGCAGGCGGCCTGCGACCGCTTAGCCGCCCACCCCGTTATCACCGTCGACACCGAGTTCCTGCGGGAAACGACCTACTACCCCCTGCTCTGCGTGCTGCAAATGGCGAGCCCGGATGAGGCCGTCGTGATCGACGCGCTCGCTCCCGACATCGACCTCACACCGTTCTTCAAGTTGATGGCCAACGAGCAGGTGCTGAAGGTATTCCACGCCGCCCGGCAGGACATTGAGATCGTCTGGCACCGCGCCAACACCATCCCGCATCCGATCTTCGACACGCAGGTTGCGGCCATGGTGCTAGGCTATGGCGACAGCATCGCCTATGACCAGCTCGTCGAGCGCATCACCGGCCATCGGCCGGACAAGACCCATCGCTTCACCGACTGGTCGCGCCGCCCACTCAGCGCCGAGCAGACCCAATACGCGGTCTCCGACGTCACGCATTTGCGCGATGTCTTCACCGCGCTCGATGCCGACCTGAAGAAGCGCGGGCGCAACGACTGGGTCAGCGAGGAGATGGAGATCCTGACCTCGCCCCGCACCTACGACTTCCATCCAGAGCGCGCCTGGGAGCGGCTGAAAACCAGGGTGCGGAAGCCGCGCGAGCTCGCGGTGCTGATCGAGGTCGCCGCATGGCGCGAGCAGGAGGCGCAGAGTCGCGACGTGCCGCGTTCGCGCGTGCTGAAGGACGAGGCGGTGGGCGATATCGCAACGCATGCGCCGACGTCGCTGGAGAAGCTTGCCAACCTACGCTCGCTGCCGAAAGGATTTGAGCGCTCGAAATGGGGCACGGACATCATTGCCGCCGTGCAGCGCGGGCTCGCCCGGGATTTCGCCAAGCTGCCGAAGATCGAGAAGCCGCGCAACAATTCCAACGGTGCGGCGATCGTCGAACTGTTGAAGGTGCTGCTCAGGATGACGTCCGAGCGGCACGCAGTCGCAAGCAAGGTGATCGCGACCGTCGACGATCTCGAGCAGATCGCCGCCGACGATCATGCCGACGTCGCCGCCCTGCACGGCTGGCGCCGCGAATTATTCGGCGAAGCGGCGCTCAAGCTCAAGCACGGCCGGCTGGCGCTTGCGATCGACAAGGGACGCGTGGTCAAGGTGGAACGCGCCAAGGAGTAGCCGGGTAGTTATCGCCGTGCGCAAACCCAGCGGACTTGTGTTGAAATTCCAGGTCGCAAGCAACACTTTGTGCACTTTCATCCCATAGGTTGCGGCATCATCCCTTTACACGGGACAAGAAACGTATGCCGCATGATCTGGTCGGCAGCGCTGCGCCCATGCAGCGCAAGAAACTTGAAGACGCGCTTCGCCCTGAGTGGGGAGATTTGCGAGTGTTCCTGCTCTGCGCACGGAACCGCAGCTTCAGCCGCGCCGCCGACGTCCTCGGCGTGCCGGCAACCGCAATGATGCGCAAGATCGACAAGCTCGAGGACGATCTCGGCTGCCAACTGTTTTCGCGCGACGAGGCACAACTGGCGCTGACCGGCGAAGGACGGGCGCTGCTGTTCGATGTGGAACAGATGGAGCGTCTCAGCCTCAACATCGTCAGGCGCGCGCGGGCGCCGGCGGAGGTGAGCGGCACCGTGCGGATCGCGGTGACCGAGGCACCCGGGAACTTCTGGGTGCTGCCGCGGCTGATCACGTTCGAGCGGACCTACCGCAACATCATCGTCGAGCTGCGTTGCGTATCTGACTGCGCTGAAGTTCCGCGGCAGGAGGCGGACATCTCGCTGCAGGTCGAGCGCCCCAGCGATCCCGAACTGATCGCGACGAAGATCGGCCGGTTGCACATCCACGCTTTCGCCTCGAAAGCCTATTGCGATGCCTACAGCCTGCCGACGTCGCTCGACGAGCTAAGGCACCATCGCATCGTCAAGCAGGATGGCGTGCCGCATGGCGACGGCACCTACAAGCGGATCCTCGGCGTGGACTCGCTGGAGGGCATCGTCGGCATCTCCACCAATTCCAGCGTGGCCGCGCTCTACGCCGTCGAACAGGGCGCGGGAATCGGCTTCCTGCCGAGCTCGGTGATTGCGCTCGGCGCGCCGCTGGTCGCGGTCGACCTCGGCGTCAACCACCAACTGGATCTATGGCTCTGCTATCATCGTCAGTTCCGCCACTCGGACCGTCACACGCTGATGATCGAATGGCTGAAGAGCATCTTCGATCCCAAGGTCTATGCCTGCTTCCGCGACGAATTCATCCATCCCGACGAATTGACGCCGTTGTTGGTGGGATCGCGCGAACATTTCGGATTGCAGAACTACGTGGCGCCCAAGCCTTTCCCGACCGGGGCCACTACCACTTGAACTCGACGCCGAGTGTGCCCTGGTGCGACTGCATCGCGGCGCGGAATTTGCCGTCGTAGTTGAGGTAGAGCCGCGCGGTATTGGTCAGGCTGAGCGACGCCGCCGCGCCGGCATCTGCGCCATATTGGCTTTCGGCAATGCCCTGCAGCGTGATGCTCTGGCTGCCGAGGCTGACGGTGATATCGCCAAAGTTCTGCGCGACATTGTCGACGAACTTGCCATAGGCCGAAAGGTCGAACACCTTCTGGTCGAAGATCCAGTAGTGTCCGACTTCCGCCCCGATCATGACCCGCATCCGCTCCACGGTGGCGGCGCTGGCGAAGACCGGATCGAGGCCCCCGAATTCCTGGAATGATCCGGTCCTGGCGCGGACATATTCGAGGCTCGCTTTCGGCACGATGCGGCTCTGGTCCTTGTCCCAGTAATAGCTGAGCTCGCTCAGCGCGCCATCGAGCTTGGCGTTGTAACCCGTCGTGGCAAAACCAAGACCGGTATCGCGACTGGAGCGGATGTTGCCGAAGCCGTGCACCACGGCGATCGCCCAGGTCCACGGCCCCTTGTCGACGGTGGCGTGGGCACCGAGTTGGGTCAGATCGATGGCCGCCGATTGCAGCGCGAGCGGCACATCGATGTCGGTGCGGCTCTGGTCGACGGAGAAACCGAGATTGATGCCTGGGGCGATCCGCGCCCCGATGCCGGCCACCCCGCCCCAGGTCTTGCGGCGGTCGCCGACGAAATCCCCGACGGCGTCGTTGCGCGCGGAGATGCCGTAGCCCTCGAACCAGGTGCGAAAGCGCGGCGCCTCGACGCTCTCGGAGGCACCTCCTCCACCGGGGTTGGTCCGCCATAACCGGTTGAAGCCACTGGTCGCCTGGTTGCCGATCCGCTCCAGGAAGTTGCTGCCAAGATTGGCTATCGCCGAGCCCGCCGCGAGATCGGCGTTAACCATGCTGGCTGTCGGCGACGGGATCGGCGCCGGACTTACGCTCGGCGTCGGGCTCGACGCTGGGGGTGGAGTCGGGGTTGGTGTGGGGGTCAGCGGCCGCGATTGCGCCTGCGCCGAACCGATCGTGCCGATGGCCAGGCAAAGCGCGGCCGCAAACGCCCATGCAAGGCCGCGGCACCCTCCGGCGGAGCTTGCTCGCGACGGGCGCCACGAGCAGCGCATGTATTTAATTCCCAAACGACGCGAACCTGAAAAATGCGAAAAAAGCGATCGATATCGGCCGATTTGCCCTTAACTCGCCGGGAGCGTCAATCGCGCGGCCCGGCACACTTCGCCCGAAGCCGCAACGTTGTTGTCGATCGGCCACAGGCGTTGCCGCGGCGCACCGATTTTCTGTGGCACACCAAAGGCTTGCTAACCCGCAATTTTCGTGTTGCAATCACCGGTACAATCGGATTGGGCCGTTCGACTGTGCGTTTCGTGACCTTGAAGTCTAAGAATCGGAATTTGATCAGACTGCCGGAAGCCGGTTTGTGGCGTGGCACGCGCGAAGCGTGGCCGCGTCTTTTTTACGTCTAGACGAGGAGACAGGCGATGCCGAAGGGTACCGTCAAGTGGTTCAACCCGACCAAGGGTTATGGGTTCATCAAGCCGGCCGTCGGCGACAAGGACGTCTTCGTCCATATCTCGGCGGTTGAGCGTGCGGGACTCTCTACGCTCAACGAAAACCAAACGATCGAGTACGACCTGGTGGAGAACCGCGGCAAGGCATCCGCGGAAAACCTCAAGGTCTCCTAGACTCCATCGCGATCCACTCAGGCAATCATGATTGCTACCCCCGGCATCACCCCGGGGGGATTTCTTTATGGCGTCAGATGTAGCGTTGCACTATTTCGCCGCGGGCGAAATCAGCGTGCCGGATAGCTTTGCGCTCTCCGCCGTCTTGCAGACATCGCCCTCCAGCCTGAGCCGGCCTGCCGCAAGCAGCCGCAGCGCTTCCGGATAGATCTGATGCTCGATCTGGATGACGCGGGCCGCCAGCGTCTCGGGCGTATCGTCATCGGCCACCGCCACCGCGCCCTGCACCACGATCGGCCCGGCATCGGTCTCCGGGATCACGAAATGCACGGTTGCGCCCGAGATCTTCACGCCGGCCTTGAGCGCCTGGCCATGCGGATCGAGGCCGGGGAAGCACGGCAATAGCGACGGATGGATGTTGAGCATCCTGCCGTACCAGCGCTGCACGAATTCAGCCGTGAACAGCCGCATGAAGCCGCCGAGGCAGATCAGTTCGACGTTCTTCTCGTCGAGCGCACGCTGCAGCATCGCCTCGAAGCCGGCGCGGTCCTTGCCGAACGGCTTGCTCTCGATGACGACGGTCGGAATGCCGCTCGCGCTGGCCTTGGCGAGGCCCGCGGCGTCGGCTCGGTTGGAGATCACCACAACGATCTCGGCCGGAAAGTCTTCCGCCTTCGCGGCCTCGATCAGCGCGACCATGTTCGATCCGCGCCCGGAAATCAGGATGGCGACTTTGCGCTTCATTGCGAAAGATCGAGATGGCCGTTGTAGACGACGCGATGATCGCCGGTCGCGTGGATCACCTCACCGAGCAGCGTCACGGTCTCGCCGCTTTCGGTGAACACCTCCATGACGCGCTCGACCGCATCCGCTTTCACGATCGCGATCATGCCGATGCCGCAGTTGAAGGTGCGCAGCAGTTCGAGCTCGGCGATGCCGCCCGCTTCCGCCAGCCATTTGAACACCGGCAGCACCGGCAGCCGGGCGAGATCGATGCCGACGCCCAGGTGCTTCGGCAGCACCCGCGGAATGTTGTCGGTGAAGCCGCCGCCGGTGATGTGGGCGAGCCCCTTGATCGCCCCGGTCTCACGGATCGCGCGCAGGCACGATTTGACATAGAGCTTGGTCGGCGCCAGCAGCGCGCCGCCGAGCGTCATGACCGGCGAGAACGGCGCCGGCGCGTCGAAGCTGACGCGCGACTGCTCGACGATCTTGCGCACCAGCGAGAATCCGTTGGAGTGAACGCCGGAGGAAGCAAGGCCGATCACGGCATCGCCGATGGCGATATCCGGCCGCGGCAAGAGCGTCCCGCGCTCGGCGGCCCCGACTGCAAACCCGGCAAGGTCGTAATCGCCGTCCTTGTAGAGCCCCGGCATCTCCGCGGTCTCGCCGCCGATCAGCGCGCAGCCGGATTCGCGGCAGCCCTCGGCGACACCCGCGACGATCGCGGCGGTCGCCTCCGGGTCGAGCTTGCCGCAGGCAAAATAGTCGAGGAAGAACAGCGGTTCCGCGCCCTGCACCACGAGGTCGTTGACCGACATCGCCACCAGGTCGATGCCGATCCCGTCATGCAGCCCGGTCTCGATCGCGATCTTGACCTTGG
This sequence comes from Bradyrhizobium elkanii WSM2783, assembly GCF_000472865.1. Classification (GTDB taxonomy): domain Bacteria; phylum Pseudomonadota; class Alphaproteobacteria; order Rhizobiales; family Xanthobacteraceae; genus Bradyrhizobium; species Bradyrhizobium elkanii_A. The sequence goes on from NZ_AXAP01000034.1 coordinate 69,596, forward strand.
TGCCGACGCCATCGGTCGCGGCCACCAGCACCGGGTCCTTGAAGCCGGCCGCCTTCAGGTCGAACAGGCCGCCGAAGCCGCCGATCTCGGCGTCCGCGCCGGCGCGCGCGGTGGCGCGGACCATCGGCTTGATCAGATCGACCAGCCGGTTGCCGGCATCGATGTCGACGCCGGAATCCGCGTAAGTGAGGCCGTTCTTGCGCTCGGTCATGCAAAATTCCAGTTGAAGACGGCTGGTTACGAGGAATTCCGCCCCCGCGCAATGGCTCGCAAGGCGGCAGGCGGTATACTATGTAGATAACAGCCGGCTCAGCCCCCAAAAGGGCCGAATCTTCCGTGAATTCAGGCCGGTAGCCGGGAAGCGACCGAGTTGAGCATACCCAATATCATCACGCTGGGCCGCATCATTCTGGTGCCGGTCATCGTCTGGGCGATCGTCTCCAGCCAGATGGAAATCGCCTTTGCGATCTTCGTGATTGCTGGCGTCAGCGACGCCGTCGACGGTTTCCTCGCCAAGCGCTTCAACATGACGAGCGAGCTCGGCGCCCTGCTCGATCCGCTGGCCGACAAGGCGCTGCTGGTGTCGATCTATGTGGCGCTCGGGATCTGGGGCGCGGTGCCGCGCTGGCTCGTCATCCTCGTGGTCTCGCGCGACATCATGATCGTAGCGGCTGTGATCGTGTCCTGGCTGTTCGACAAGCCGGTCGAGATAAAACCGCTGATGGTCTCGAAACTTAACACGGGGGCTCAGGTTGCCTTCGCAGCCCTGGTGCTGGCCTCGCTCGGTTTCGGTTTCCAGCCAAGGCCTTACGATCTGATCCTGATGGGATTTGTCACCATCTTTACTTTGGTTTCCGTCTCCCTCTATCTCGTGGAGTGGGTGCGGCACATGAGCACGATCGAAGCGCGTTAGAGCGTAAAGAGCGTTTTCGAGCGAAGCGGGCACCGGTTCGCGTAAAGAAAACGCGTCAAGAGAACGGAAGTCCCGGAGAGTTTTGCGTGGCAGGTAGCGTTCACCCCCGTCAGCTTGCGTTGGCGTTGCCACATGCGGAGAGCCTGACCCGCGACGACTTCCTGGAGGGAACGGCGAATGAGGCCGGCCTTGCTCTGATCGAGAGCTGGCCCGACTGGCCGAACCGCATCATGCTGCTGGTCGGCCCCGAAGGATCGGGCAAAAGCCACCTCGCCGCGATCTGGGCCGAGCGGGCCGGCGCGCGCTCGACAGCGGCGCACGCACTGTCGGCCGAGGCCGTGCCGGCGGACCTTGCGACGGGTGCACTCGTGGTCGAAGACCTGACCCCCCACGGCTTCGACGAGCGCGCGATGTTTCATTTGCTCAATCTTGCCCGCCAGGACGAAGCCTTCGTGCTGATGACCGCTCGCATTCCTCCCTCCGCGTTCGAGATCGAATTGCGCGACCTCCGGTCACGGCTGCGCGCGGTACCGACCGTGTCATTGTTGCCGCCAGACGATCTCTTGTTTCGCGGCCTGATCGTCAAATACTGCACGGACCGACAGATGACCGTAGACGAATCACTGGTGAGCTATCTCGCCAGCCGGATCGAGCGTTCCTACGCCGCCGCCCGCCAGGCGGTGGAGCTGCTCGACAGCGAGGCGCTGCGGCTCGGCCGGCCGGTGACGCGGGCGCTGGCAGCGGAACTGTGGCGCAACGCCTGATCCCTGTGACTTGACGGCGCGGGCTTCCGGAACGTCAATGTCATCGAAACGTCATCCACTTATCACAGGGTTTGCGTTGCATTTGCTTAAGTGGCTCTGGGCCTGAACTCGAATGGATCGAGAACTTCATGGAATCGGCACAACCTATTGAAGTACAAGAGAAAGAACAGGTTGCTGAAGGGCTGCCGGCGGTCGCGACGAGCCCCGAACGCTTCATCAACCGCGAGCTTTCCTGGCTGCATTTCAATCGCCGCGTGCTGGAAGAGGCCGTCAATCCCGGCCACCCCGCGCTCGAGCGGGTGAGATTCCTGTCAATTTCAGCCAATAACCTCGACGAGTTCTTCATGGTCCGCGTCGCCGGTATCAAGGCGCAGGTCCGTGAAGGCATTCCCGAGCGCAGCCCCGACGGGCTGACGCCATCCGAACAGCTCGTCCTGATCAACCAGACCGTCTCCAGGCTCGCCTCCGACCAGCAGGCGATCTGGAGCGACCTGCGCACGATGCTCTCGGAAGTTGGCATCCAGCTCGTCGACGGGCGAGACGCCACCAAGACGGAGCGGGCCTGGATCGAGGATCATTTCCTCCACAGCATCTTCCCGCTGCTGACACCGCTCGCGATCGATCCGGCACATCCCTTCCCGTTCATTCCCAACCTCGGCTTCACGGTGGCGCTGCAATTGTCCCGGATCTCCGACGGCAAGGCGATGAACGCGCTGATCCGCATGCCCGGCAAGATTGACCGCTTCATCCGCATCCCCAGTGAGGGCCGGCTGCGCCTGATCACATTGGAGCAGGCCACCGGCCTCTTCATCGGACGTCTGTTCCCGGGCTACACGGTCATGGGCCAGGGCGCCTTCCGCGTCATCCGCGACTCCGAAATCGAAATCGAGGAAGAAGCCGAAGACCTCGTCCGCACGTTCGAGACCGCGTTGAAGCGACGCCGGCGCGGATCGGTGATCCGGCTGGAGATCGAGGCCAAGATGCCGGAGGAGCTGCGCCTGTTCGTGCAGCACGCACTCAACGCCGCCGACGACGAGGTTTTCCTGGTCGACGGCGTGCTGGCCATGAACGAGCTGTCGCAACTCACCCGGCTCGACCGGCCCGATCTCGAATTCACCCCCTATGTGCCGCGCCATCCGGAACGGGTGCGCGACCATGGCGGCGATATCTTTGCCGCGATCCGCCAGAAGGACCTGATCGTCCACCACCCCTACGAATCCTTCGACGTCGTGGTGCAGTTCCTGCAGCAGGCCGCACGCGATCCCGAGGTCGTCGCCATCAAGCAGACGCTCTATCGCACCTCGCAGAATTCACCGATCGTGCGCGCGCTCGCGGAAGCGGCTGAGGCCGGCAAGTCGGTAACGGCGCTGATCGAGCTGAAGGCCCGCTTCGACGAGGAAGCCAACATCCGCTGGGCGCGCGACCTCGAACGCGCCGGCGTGCAGGTGGTCTACGGCTTCATCGAACTCAAGACCCACGCCAAATTGTCGATGGTGGTGCGCCGCGAGGGCAGCAATCTTACCACTTACGTCCACACCGGCACCGGCAACTACCATCCGGTGACCGCGCGCATCTACACCGATCTCTCCTACTTCACCTGCGATCCGGTCATCGGCCGCGACGCCGCGCGCGTGTTCAACTACGTCACCGGCTATGCCGAGCCGAGCGACATCGAAAAGATGGCGGTGTCGCCGCTCACGCTGCGCAAGCGCGTCATCGAGCACATCCAGGGCGAGATCGGTCACGCGCGTCATGGCCGGCCTGCCGCGATCTGGATGAAGATGAACTCGCTCGTCGACCCCGACATCATCGACGCGCTCTATGAAGCATCGCAGGCGGGAGTGCCGATCGAGCTCGTGGTGCGCGGCATCTGCTGCCTCAGGCCGGGGTTATCAGGACTTTCCGAGAACATCCGCGTCAAATCGGTGATCGGCCGCTTCCTGGAACACGGCCGAATCTATTGCTTCGGCATGGGATATGGGCTGCCCAGCGCGAAAGCGGCTGTGTATATCTCCTCTGCCGACATGATGCCGCGGAACCTCGACCGCCGTGTCGAGGTGCTCTGCCCGCTGCAAAATCCCACGGTTCATCAGCAGGTTCTCGAACAGATCATGGTCGCGAATCTGAAGGATACGGAGCAGAGCTGGCGATTGTTGCCCGATGGATCGTCAACGCGTATGAAGGCCGCGAAAGGCGAAGAGCCTTTCAACCTTCATAATTACTTCATGACGAATCCGAGTCTGTCGGGCCGTGGAAAGTCTCTCAAGGAATCTTCGCCGCGCCGTCTCACTCGCCGCAGCGAGCGCTAGAGCGTTTTCGAGCGAAGTGGACACCGGTTCGCGTGAAGAAAACACGTCAAAACAACAATCTAGAGCTTCGGTTCTGATTCAATCAGAACCGAAAATGCTCTAGCCACCACAAGGGGACTTTCCGGTGAAGCGACCGCGCAAGCGCGCTACCAGCGTCGCTGTCATCGATATTGGCTCCAACTCGGTGCGTCTCGTGATCTACGAGTCGCTGTCGCGTAACCTCACCACGCTGTTCAACGAGAAGGCGCTGTGCGGTCTCGGCCGCGAGGTGCAGAGCACCGGCCTTCTTGCCGAGGATGCGGTCGCAAAAGCGCTGACGGCGCTGCGGCGGTTTCGCGCGCTGTGCCGGATCCAGAGGGTCGGCCGCGTCTATGCGATCGCGACGGCCGCCTGTCGCGACGCCAGGAACGGTGCCGATTTCATCGCCGAGGCCGAGCGCATCTGCGGAACGCGGATCGAAATTCTATCGGGTCCACGGGAAGCCAAGCTCTCCGCCCTGGGCGTCGTCTCCGGCGTGCACAAGCCCGACGGCATCGTCGGCGATCTCGGCGGCGGCTCGGTCGAACTGATCGACGTCAAGGGCAATCGCGTCCACAGCGGCGTGACGCTGCCGCTCGGCAGCCTCGCGCTGCAGGACCTCTCGCACAAATCGCTGAAACGCGCCGAGCGCATCGTCCGCAACGAGCTGTCTGAGGTTCCGCAGCTCAAGGCGGGCCGCGGCCGCAATTTCTACGCGGTCGGCGGCACCTGGCGCGCGCTGGCGCGCATTCACATCATCCAGAGCGGCTATCCGCTCAAGGTGATGCACGGCTATTCGATTCCCGCCGCCGACGCGCTCGATTTCGCGCAGCGCTTGCGCCGGCTGGCGGCCGCCAATTTGCTCGCCAATATCGAGGCTGTGGCCGACGCCCGCCGGCCGCTGCTCACCTACGCCGCGCTCGTTCTTGAATACATCATCCGGGTGGCAAAGCCGAAGACGATCGTGTTCTCCACCTTCGGCGTGCGGGAAGGCCTGTTCTACGAAATGCTGCCGCCAGCCGAGCGTGCCAAGGATGGCCTGATCTGCGCAGCGCAGACCATGAACGGCCTGCTCTCGCGATCGGCACGCCACGCCGAGGAATTGATCGCCTGGACCGATCGGCTGGTGCGCGTCGTGAGGCTGCGCGAGACCGACGAGGACCGTAGGCTGCGCCATGCCGCCTGCCTGCTGTCTGATATCGGCTGGCGGGTGCATCCCGATCACCGCGGCGAGGAAACGCTCAGCCTCATCACCAACGGCAATTTCGGCTCGATCACCCATCAGGGCCGCACCTTCGTCGCGCTCTCGGTATTCTACCGCTACGCCGGCCTGAGCCTGGAGAACGAACCGCCGGAAATCGTCCAGGAGATGGTACCGCACACGATGCTCGAACGCGCGCGCCTGCTTGGCGCCGCGTTTCGCGTCGCGCACCTGATCTCGGCGGCACGGCCCGGCGTGCTGCCGGCAACCCATTTCCGCACCGACGGACGCAAACTCATGCTGGTGTTCGAGCACCGGATGGTCGATCTCGTCGCCGACCGCGTCGGCAGCCGCTTCAAGCAACTGGCGCGTCTGGTCGGACGCACCGGTTCGATCGTACGGCGCTGAGAGCATGATGTCATTTGGTTGAATCAGCCTGGGGCCGCAAGTTCACCTCTCCCGAAGGGAGAGGTGAAGAGGCAGCACCCATAGCGGATACAATTCGACTTCATCTCATCGAGCCTTAGCATCGAGCCTTTCAGGCCGCCTTGGCGGCCCGCTCGGCGTGATGCAGCGCGCGCCGGCGCCAGATCGATCCGACGACCAGCACCACGATGACGCCAAGCAGCGCCAGCGCGATCTCGCCGCCGTGGCCGCCGCCGGCAAAATGCGGACCGATGCCGAACGTGCCCAGCCAGGAATCGAGCGTATTGCCGACCGGACCGGCAAACAGCGCATCGAGCTTCGGATCGACCGCCGGATCGGTCGCGATCACATCGCCGGCGATCCACCCGAGCAGGGCCGCGCCGGCCCAGACCAGCACCGGCAGCTTGCTGAGCAGCGCCATGATCAACGCCGCGCCCGCGACGATCAGGGGCACGCTGATCGCAAGGCCGAGCACCAGAAGCGGCACGCTGCCATTTGCAGCGGCGGCAACCGCGATCACGTTGTCGAGGCTCATGACGATGTCGGCGACGACGACGATCTGCACCGCCGCCCACAGATGCGCGGCCGCATCCACGCTGTCCTCGTCATCATGTTCGGGAACGAGCAGCTTTGCCGCGATCACGATCAGCGCCAACCCGCCGACGAGCTTGAGGTAAGGGAATTCCATCAAGGTCGCGACGATGCCGGTGAAGATGATGCGCAAAATCACCGCGGCCGCCGCGCCGAAGATCATGCCCCACAGCCGCTGGCGCGGCGCGAGCCCGCGGCAGGCCAGCGCGATCACCAAGGCGTTGTCGCCCGACAACAGCACATTGATCCAGATGATCTTGCCGACGGCGACCCAGAACGTCGAGGTCGCCATCTCGCTCTTGAACTGCGTGAAGAAAGCCGCGAGATTCGCGGGATCAACGATCTGCCACAGCCAGTCCACAGCGCTTCCTTTCGGCCTTGCGGCCACTCCTCGCGACGCCCAGCCCGCCGCAACTTCGTTGTATTAGAGCGTTTTCGAGCGAAGTGGGCACCGGTTCGCGTGAAGAAAACGCGTCAAACAAGAATCTAGAGTTTCGGTTCTGATTCCATCAGAACCGAAACTCCTCCAGCGTATTAGCCGACGATCTCGTTGCCCGAGAAGAACTGCGCGATCTCGATCGCGGCCGTCTCCGGAGCATCGGATCCATGCACGGAATTCTCGCCGATCGATTTCGCATGGAGCTTGCGGATTGTACCTTCGGCGGCCTTGGACGGGTCGGTGGCGCCCATCACGTCGCGGTATTTGGCGATCGCCCCCTCGCCTTCCAGCACCTGGACCACGACCGGGCCGGAGGTCATGAACTCGACCAGCTCGCCGAAGAACGGACGCGCCTTGTGGACGGCATAGAAGGTCTCGGCCTGCTCACGGGTCATGCGAATCCGCTTCTGGGCCACGATCCGGAGCCCGGCCTTCTCGATCAGTGCGTTGACCGCGCCGGTCAGGTTACGCTCCGTCGCGTCGGGCTTGATGATCGAGAAAGTGCGTTCAGTCGCCATAATATCGTCCTTGCAAACGCTGGTTAACGAGTTGCGGGGCTTATATCGGCGTGATCCTGCGACGGCAAGCGACCCGGTGTCGCCCTCGCCCTCTAGTTTGGGCACGATTTGGCGATCAGGATCAGCGTCAGCCCCCGGGGCCGGCACAGCCTTAGCCGGCCCGGATTACGACAATTTCACGAACGTGAACCCATTCTGTAGCAGCCGTCGCGCTCCCGTTCAGGCGGCGCGGCCTAAGCTCTGCATCGATCGGACGCCTTCGAAGCTTGTCCACACAGCTAAAGCGAGGGCGTCACGGGCGATATTGTCACCGCCGGCGCTTCCGACGGCGCCGAAACTCGAGGAGACGACCATGCTACGTAAATTCTCGCTTGTCGCTCTTGCCGCGGCCTCGCTCGGCGCGGCTGCGCTGGCGCCGACCTCCGCCTCGGCCTGGGACGGTTGGCACGGTGGCTGGCATCGTGGCTGGGGCTGGGGTCCGCGCGTCGTTGTCGGCGGCCCCGCCTACTACGGCGGCCCCGGTTATGGCGGCTGCTACACGCGGCGCCTGGTGCCGACCCCTTGGGGCCCCCGCTGGCGCCTCGTCAACCGCTGCTACTGACCTGACCAGAACTCCCCCAACCTGAACTCCCCCAACCTGAACTCCCCCAAGACTTGAGCACCCCGGCCGCAAGGCCGGGGCTTTTTTGCGCATGGAACCCGCTGGTCTGCTACCCACGAGCGAGGATGTCGATGCGCGATAATCGGAAACAAATTCAGCCCGTCGGACTTGACCTTGCGAGCTTTCGTTCAAGCAAGGCGAGATGGAACTCGCCGAGAGACTGATCATGAATAGCCGAAGCCACGCTGATTTTGAGCTGCTCGATCACAAGACCTGCCGGTCCATTTGCGACGCGGTCGGCGAACGGCTGCAGCAAAGCTTGCGCCCGGAGTCGTCGCTGACCTCTCAGTTGCAGCATCTCTTGGACGAGCTGCGCCGGCGCGAGGAAGACAGCCTGCATTGAAGCAGGCCGCCCTCGAGGTGGGCTCGAGCAACTCTGCAAAGTTGAAAAGCTGGAGCATAATTTACCGGATTGATGGGTTGCGTTTGGCGGCGGCTCCGGTGACAACGCCGCATGCTTTCCATCTCCGACATATCCGTCCGCATCGCCGTGCGGCTTCTGATCGAGAACAGCTCGGTCCAGATCATTCCCGGCGCCCGGGTCGGCTTTGTCGGCCGCAATGGTGTCGGCAAGTCGACGCTGTTTCATGCCATCCGCGGTGATCTTCCGCTCGAAGCCGGCAGCATCACGATTCCGCCGCGCTGGCGGATCGGCAGCCTCGCGCAGGAAGCGCCCAATGGTCCCGAAAGCCTGATCGAGATCGTGCTGAAGGCAGATATCGAACGCGACGCGCTGCTGCGCGAAGCCGAGACCGCGCACGATCCGCACCGGATCGCGGAAATCCAGACCCGGCTCGTCGACATCGACGCCCATTCCGCCCCTGCCCGCGCCGCCGCGATCCTCAGCGGCCTCGGCTTTTCGGCGGCCGATCAGGCGCGGTCATGCGCCGAATTTTCCGGCGGCTGGCGCATGCGGGTTGCGCTTGCCGCGACGCTGTTTGCCGCGCCCGACCTGTTGCTGCTGGACGAGCCGACCAACTATCTCGACCTCGAAGGCACGCTGTGGCTGGAGGATCACCTTGCGCACTATCCGCGTACCGTGATCGTGATCAGCCATGACCGCGACCTGCTCGACACCTCCGTGGACCAGATCCTGCATCTCGATCACCGCAGGCTGACGCTCTACAAGGGGACCTATTCCTCGTTCGAGGAGCAGCGCGCCACGCGCGAAATGCTCGATGCAAAGCACGCCAAGCGCCAGGCGGAGGAGCGCAAGCGGCTGCAGGCCTTCGTCGACCGATTCAAGGCCAAGGCTTCGAAGGCGCGGCAGGCGCAATCGCGCATGAAGATGCTGGAGCGGATGAAGCCGGTCACCGCGCTGGTGACGCAGGACGTACACGATATCTCGTTTCCGGTGCCCGAGAGGACGCTGTCGCCGCCGATCATCGCCGTCGATGACGTCGCCGTCGGCTATGATGCGAACAAGCCGGTGCTGAACCGCGTGACGCTGCGCATCGATACCGACGACCGCATTGCGCTGTTAGGTGCCAACGGCAACGGCAAGTCGACCCTGGTGAAGCTGCTCGCGGGCCGGCTCGCGCCGTTCTCCGGCAAGATCACGCGCGCGGAAAAGCTCTCGGTCGGCTATTTCGCGCAGCATCAGGTCGACGAGCTCAATCTCGACGGTTCGCCTTACGACCACATCCGCAAGCTGATGCCGGACGCGCCGGAGAGCAAGGTGCGCGCCCGCGTCGGTGCCATCGGCTTTTCCGGCAAGGCGGGCGATACGCTGGTGAAGAGCCTGTCGGGCGGCGAGAAGGCACGGCTGCTGCTCGGCCTTGCGACCTTCGCCGCGCCCAACATGATCATCCTGGACGAGCCGACCAACCATCTCGACATCGACAGCCGCGCTGCGCTCGCCGAAGCGATCAATGATTTTCCCGGCGCGGTGCTGATGGTCTCGCACGACCGCTACCTGATCGAGGCCTGCGCCGACCGGCTCTGGGTCGTCGCCAACCACACCGTGACGAGCTATGACGGCGATCTCGACGACTACCGCAGGACGATATTGTCCGCGAATGAGATACGCCCGGCTTCGCGCGAACGCAGCAAGGAGAGCACCAAGCCCGAGCGTCCGAAAAGCGAGAAGCGCATCCCTCCGAAGCAGCGGATCGCGCAAGCCGAAGCCGAGATCGAACGCATCACCGGAATCATTGCCAAGATCGACGCGGCGCTCGCGCTGCCGGACCTGTTCACACGCGATCCGAAGCAGGCAGCACAACTCGCCCAGGCACGCGCCGGCGCAGAAACCGCACTGCAGCGCGCCGAAGAAGAATGGCTGGAAGCAAGCTCGCTCTCGGATGAAGCGGCGGGTTAGTTTAGCCCATGCCGCCTCATTCCGAGGAGCAGCGAAGCGGCATCTCGAGGGGCGGGCCCCAAGCTCAGCACTCTCCGTCATTCCGGGGCGCGCGAAGCGCGAACCCGGAATCCATTCAACCACTTGCGCTGGCGGAGAAATGGATTCCGGGCTCATCGCTTCGCGATGCCCCGGAATGACTGAGGGACGCATTGCGCAATCCTCTCCTCCGTCATGGCCGGGCTTGACCCGGCCATCCACGTTCTCTCCTGTCCACGGAGGCAAAGGACGTGGATGCCCGGGACGAGCCCGGGCATGACGGCGTCGTGTCGTTCGCGCGATTTTCCTTAAGCCGATCAATGTGATTTGCCCCGTCCAGCCCTCGCGCGAAAAACATTCCGCTTCCGCCGTCGGGCAAATCAGCACTATGACTCCGCGCGTCTCACCCAGATGAGGGGCGGGTCGCGATCGTCACGAACGTGCGGTGAGATGCGGTGGACGCGGGTGTTGCGAAAGACGAACGCAACATCAGCGGACGGCGAAGTCGTGTGGTCCTGGCGCCCCGACGCTGGCGCTAAGTTTTGTTCGTTGAACACAGCGATGGTGGCAAGAAAGCCCGGTCACCAGGGAGAGCGCGAAATAAGCCGTAAACCACTGCGCAGGGAAAGCCGGAATGCTTCGGTTGAACCTGTGGTCCTACCCCCGTGCTTTTTGTTGCACGGGACCCACGGGTGCAACCAGCACCCGGCTTTCCCTGCGCCCTCCGATATCGAAGAGGGTGGAAAGTGAAGCAAGCCTCGGGCGCAACGCGCCGCGAGAATGCGAACGCACATCCCTACTGCTGTTTGAAGCTGACGTAGGGTCCGCTGTTTGAAAATTGAATCAGAAGTCGCAGCGACCCTGTCGGGTGGGCGTGCCCACCATCACGAGCAGAGCGTCAGATGGTGGGCACAGCGCTAGCGCGCTTTTGCCCACCCCGCAAATTCGCCGACCTTACGTCGCCGCGTGCTTCTTCGCCTTCGGCTTGCCGGCCTTCGGCGGCGGCGCGGGCACGTCAATACGCTCGATCGACGACAGGCGGCCGGAGGTGAACGTGTAGATGCCGGCGCGCGGCCCGTGCGTATAAGTGACGACGGCGACGCGATCGCCGCGTTCATTCTTGGAGAGAGCGACATTGTCGGGCGCGCCGATGCCGCGGACCACATCGCACTCGGTGTGTCCCAGCGCGACTGTCCCGGTACTCTGCGGCGGTGGTGCGCCGCCGGCGCCGTCGGCGAGCGCATTGGCATTCGCAGGCCCCGCCGGCGCCATCCCGGGGCATCCGCCCTCGGCGCTGACCATGTCCTCGGCGGTGACCGGCTTGGTCGGCGACAGCGGTGGCGTCTCGATCGAAATGTTGCGGATGAACAGCCGGCCAGGCCGCGAGAACCATTCGGCATCCCTTGAGAAAATATCCGAGCCGCCGGAACAGCCGGAGATGACCGGCGCAAGCAGCAGCAGGGCCAACAGAGGTTTCCGAATAAGTTTTCCGTCTCGCACGATCGATTGGGCTCCCGTCTCTACCCTCTTGTCCCGCCGCGCTTTTTTGCGCGGAGCGATACCCCAAGCCTTACGCGCGGCGCGCGCCTTTGCCCTAAAATCTTTGTCCGACCATCCCTTTGCGGCATGACCGTGGCTTCCCGCCGACTCCGGGACACAAAGTGCAAATTATCATTAATTCCGCAACCTTCTATTGCCGGCGCTGCCAGCGGCCGCGCTCGTCGGCCTGCCAGTAGGTCACCTCGAATCCGTTCGCCTTGCAGGCGGTCCAGTTCGCGCGCGCCGCCGCAACCGCTTCAGCGTCGTCGCCGTTGAACACCAGCACCAGCCGCTCATAGCTGCCGCTGTCTTCGGGCATCGCGGCATTGTCGACCAGGAAGCGCACATTGGCGCGGTTCGGATTACCGTCGTCGATCGAAAGGATGATCGGCTGATCCGATGCATCGGCGGCACGCCAGGTGGCATGCGGCAGGAAGGAATCGTCGCTGTAGGTCCATAAATGCGCGTCGAGCGCCTCGGCGCGCTCCAGCGACGTCGATTGCACCACCACCCGCCAGCCGCGCTCGAGCGATTTCTCGAGCAGCGGCGGCAGCACGCTCTCCAGCGACATGCCTTGCAGATGATAGAACAGGACCTCGGTCATCCCTGCTTATTTCTTCGCCTCGTAGTAGTCCGCGACCAGGCGGTCCAGCAGGCGAACGCCGTAGCCCGAGCCCCAGCTCTGGTTGATGTCGGTCTTCGGCGCGCCCATCGCGGTTCCCGCGATGTCGAGATGCGCCCAGGGCGTGCCGTCGACGAAGCGTTGCAGGAACTGCGCCGCGGTGATCGAGCCGCCGTGGCGGCCGCCGGTATTCTTCATGTCGGCGAACTGCGAATCGATCAGCTTGTCGTATTCGGAGCCGAGCGGCATCCGCCACACCCGCTCGCCGGTCTCCTGCCCGACCTTGATGAGCCGATCGGCCAATTCGTCATTATTGGAGAACAGGCCGGCATGCTCGGTGCCGAGCGCGACCATGATCGCTCCGGTCAGCGTCGCCAGATCAACCATGAACTTCGGCTTGAATTTCTTGGCCACATACCAGAGCACGTCGGCCAGGACGAGCCGGCCTTCGGCGTCGGTGTTGATGATCTCGATGGTCTGGCCCGACATCGACTTGACGATATCGCCGGGACGCTGGGCGTTGCCGTCGGGCATGTTCTCGACCAGGCCGATGGCGCCGACCGCGTTGACCTTGGCTTTGCGCGCGGCCAGCGCGTGCATCAGCCCGACCACGCAGGCCGCGCCGCCCATGTCGCCCTTCATGTCCTCCATGCTTCCGGCCGGCTTGATCGAGATACCGCCGGTATCGAAGCAGACGCCCTTGCCGACGAATGCCACCGGCTGCTCGCTCTTCTTGCCGCCGTTCCAGCGCATGATCACCACGCGGCCGGGCCGCGCCGAGCCCTGCGCAACGCCGAGCAGCGCGCCCATGCCGAGCTTGGTCATCGCCTTGACGTCGAGCACCTCGACGTCGACGCCGATCTTGCGGAGCTGGCTGGCGCGGCGTGCGAACTCCTCGGGATAGAGCACGTTCGGCGGCTCGTTCACGAGGTCACGCGCGATGACGACGCCTTCGACAATGGAGGCGTCAGGCGCAAATGCCTTCCTGGCGGCGGCGACATCGTCGACCGCGATCGAGACATCGGCGCGCACCTGTTCGTTCTCGCCGTCCTTCTTCTTGGTCTTGTAACGATCGAATTTATAGGCCCGGAGCCGTATACCGGAGGCGATGGCGGCAGCCTGCTCCGCCTTCATCGCGCCTTCGGCCAACTCGGCGATCACGGTGACGGTATCTGTCGCCGCGTTCAGCTTGCCGGCAGCGACGCCACCGAATTTGAGAAAATCCTTCTCCTTGAGCGCCGACGCCTTGCCGGTTCCGACAACGATCAGGCGTTCGACCTTGATCCCCTCCGGCGCCAGGATATCGAGAATCGCGCCGCTCTTGCCCTTGAACTGGTTGGCCGCGGCTGCCCGCTTGACCGTCTCCGCCGCCTTCCCAAGCGCCTTGTCGGTCGCCGCGCCGAACTTCAGGGCCTCATCGCAAAACACCACCACCAGGCCCCGGACGGGCGCGGAAAACGGGACAAAGCCGACCTTTACGGCGTCGGACATCGGTAAACTCCTCCAGAATCAGGGCTGTCGCAGGCGGGAACCGGCTTGCGTGGGTAGTAAGTGGAATGTTGGTTCGCGGCCGTCCAGATCGGTCAGCCCCGGGGTTCATCAACACTATGGCCTGCCGGCCGCCGCACTGCCAAGCGCGGCGTGGCTGGAACGTCACAAAGAGGAATAATTAACCATATGGAAGAAGCGCCTTGGCTCAGCCATTTTGTTGACGGATCAAAGGGATGGTAATGAGAGGATGACGGCTGGACGGATAAGCGGCACGGCCAAAGGGGAGCCCTTCGAAGGGATTGGTCGGGAAGCCGTGCGTTTTGGCGTGCCAAGTGGGATCTTGCGGTAACGGGATGGGGTCGATTGACAGGTATATTTTCCGCACGACGCTCGCGTCGTTTGCGGTAGTCCTGATCAGCCTCACCGGCGTGATCTGGATTACCCAGGCGTTGCGCGGCATCGACCTGATGACCAGCCAGGGTCAGACCATCATCACCTTCCTCGGCATCACTGGCCTGGTGATTCCGGCACTCGTCCTGATCATCGCGCCGATCGCGCTGATGATCGCGGTCTCGCACACGCTGAACAAGCTCGCGACCGATTCCGAGATCATCGTGATGAACGCGGCGGGCTTTTCGCCATTCCGCCTGTTCCGTCCCTTCTTCTATGCCACCTGCGTGGTCGCCGCGCTGGTCGCCTTCATCGGCGCCTATCTCGCGCCCGACGGCATGCGGCGCATCAAGCAATGGGACGCCGAGATCACCGCCGACGTGCTCACCAATATCCTGCAGCCCGGCCGCTTCGCCCAGCTCGACCAGAACCTGACGATTCGGATTCGTGAACGCCTGCCGGGCGGCGTGCTCGGCGGCATCTTTGTCGACGATCGCCGCGATCCCAAGGAGCGCGTCACCATCATCGCCGACCATGGCACGGTGCTGAAGAACGAGAATGGTTCGTATCTGGTGCTGGAGGACGGCAACCTGCAGCGATTCGAAGCCGGCAAGCGCGACCCTGCCCTCGTCGCCTTCGGCCGCTACGCGTTCGACATGTCGAAATTCTCCAGCCAGCGCGACGTCACGCTGGGGATTCGCGAGCGATATCTGTGGGAATTGATCTGGCCCGCGGCTGATGATCCGACCTTTGATCAACTGTCCGGCCAGTTCCGTGCCGAATTGCACGACCGCTTCATGGCGCCGATCTATCCGTTCGCATTTGCCGCACTCACATTCGCCTTCCTGGGCGCGCCGCGCACGACGCGCCAGAGTCGCAATTTCTCGATCGGCGGTTCGGTTCTCGCGGTGCTTGGCCTGCGCATGGCTGGATTCGCCTGCTCGGTGATGGCGGTGAAATCGTCGCTTGCCGTCGGCGCACAGTACCTGATGCTGCTCGGCGGCATCGGCGTCGGGCTCTGGATGATCATCGGCGGCGTGGTGGTGGAGCCGCCCCCCGGATTGATCGAAGCCATCAACAGGTCCAATGCGCGGATTGCGCGCCTGTTCGGAAGGCCGGCCACCGCATGAGCATGGTCACCAACACGCTCGGGCGCTATTTCGCCGGCCGCTTCGTGATCTCGGCCGTCGGCGTGTTTGTCGGCATCTTCGTGCTGCTCGTCCTGGTCGACTACATCGAGATGGTGCGCAAGACCTCCGGGCTGGTCACGGCCTCCGCGATCACGGTCGCCGAGACCTCGCTGTTCCGCGTCCCGCAGCTTCTCGAGAAGCTGATGCCGTTCTGCGTGCTGATCGGGGCCATGACCTGCTACCTCGCGCTGTCGCGCCGGCTCGAGCTCGTGGTCGCGCGCGCCGCCGGCGTTTCGGCCTGGCAGTTCATCTCGCCTGCGCTGGCGAGCGCGATCGTGCTGGGGATCGGGGCGACCACCGCTTACAATCCGATGTCGGCAAACCTGCGCGAGCTCTCCAAGCAGATGGAAGCTGAGCTGTTCGGCTCGGCGCCCGGCGGCGGCATCCAGGACGCCTCCGGCTTCTGGCTCAACCAGGTCAACAGCGAGGGCCAGTCGATCATCAACGCCGCCCGCAGCGAGCAGCAGGGCGTGCGCCTGACCGGGCTGACCGTATTCCGCTTCGACACCAGCCTGCAGTTCAAGGAGCGAATCGAAGCCCGCGAAGCCTCCCTCGACGAGGGCCGCTGGGTGTTCAAAGGAGTACGTCGATACTCCCTCGACAAGCCCCCGATCGATCAGGACAGCTTTTACCTAGCCACGACGCTGACCCCGGCCCAGGTCCGCAACAGCTTTTCCACCCCGGAAACTGTGTCGTTTTGGCAACTACCGAACTACATCCGCTCGTCGGAGAGCTCGGGCTTTGCAACCGCCGGCTACCGGCTGCAGTACCACAAGCTCATTGCACAGCCGTTTTTGCTGGCTGCGATGGTGCTTTTGGCCGCTTCGGTCAGCTTGCGCTTCTTCCGGTTCGGCGGCGTGCAAAAGATGGTTTTGAGTGGCGTGGGTGCGGGCTTTCTGCTCTACGTGCTTTCGAAAGTAACTGAAGATTTGAGCAAGGCTGAGTTGATGCATCCCATCGCTGCGGCGTGGTTGCCCGTGTGTGTGGGCGGCCTCACCGGTTTCTTGGCCTTGCTATATCAGGAGGACGGGTAGTGGCCGTTGTCGCCGCCCGCCAGTTGGAGTCGCCTGCGTTCAGGCGGCGCAGTACCGTGCGCCGTCAGCGGACTCGCTTGGCCGGCTTCCTACTAACCTTGACCGTTGGATTCATTCTTACGGCGACGATCGGCGTTGACCTGACGACGCCCGCCGCCGCGCAGAGCTTCACCTACAATCCGCGGCCGCCGAAACCGACTCCGGCCCCGCCCCGGAATGACGGGCAGATGCTCGTGCAGGCGACCGAAGTCGATTACGACTACAACAATCAGCGCGTCTCCGCGGTCGGCAACGTGCAGATGTTCTACAACGGCACCAGCGTCGAGGCCGACAAGGTCATCTACGACCAGAAGACCAAGCGCCTCCATGCCGAGGGCAACATCCGCTTCACGGATGCCCAGGGCAAGATCACCTACGCCAACATCATGGATCTCAGCGACGACTACCGGGATGGTTTCGTCGATTCGCTGCGCGTCGACACCGAGGATCAGACGCGCATGGCGGCGACCCGTGCCGACCGGTCCGCTGGCAACTACACGGTGTTCGAGAACGGCGTCTATACGGCCTGCGCGCCGTGTAAGGACGACCCGAAGAAGCCGCCGCTGTGGCAGGTCAAGGGCGCCCGCATCATCCATAACCAGACCGAGAAGATGCTCTATTTCGAGAACGCCCAGCTCGAGTTCTTCGGCGTTCCGATGGCGTACATGCCCTATTTCTCGACGCCCGACCCGACCGTGAAGCGCAAGAGCGGCTTCCTGATGCCGAATCCCAGCCAGGCATCGACCTATGGCTACGCCGTCGAGATCCCCTATTATTTCGCGCTCGCCCCAGACTATGACGCGACGTTCAACCCGCGCTTTACGACGCGCCAGGGCGTCCTGCTCCAGGGTGAATTCCGCCAGCGCCTGCTGGACGGCTCCTACTCGATCCGCGCCTATGGCATCGACCAGCTCGACCGCGGCGCCTTCGCCGGCCAGCCGGGCGACCGCCAGTTCCGCGGCGGCATCGATACCCACGGCCAGTTCGCGATCAACGACAAGTGGGTCTGGGGCTGGGACGGCGTGCTCCTGTCCGACTACTACTTCTTCCAGGACTATCGGCTTGCCCAGTACCGGGACCCATTCGCGGCGTTCCTGAGCCTGCCGACAGAAGCGATCTCGCAGCTCTACTTGACCGGCGTCGGCAATCGCAGCTTCTTCGATGCGCGCACGATCTATTACCTGAGCTACTCCGGCAACCAGAGCCAGGTGCCGGTGGTCCATCCGGTGATCGACTATAACAATGTGATCAACAGCCCGATCTTCGGCGGCGAGTTCAGCTACAAGGTGAACTTCACCAGCCTGACGCGTGACCAGGCGGTCTTCGACCCGATCACGACGCTCGCCAACACCGCCGGCCTGTGCACCACGGCATCCGCCGATCCCCTGGCCCGGATGCCGTCGCAATGCCTGTTGCGCGGCTTCCCCGGCACCTACACGCGCCTGACGGCCGAAGCTCAATGGCGGCGATCATACACCGACCCGTTCGGCCAGATATGGACGCCGTTCGCGATCGTTCGCGCCGACGCGATCGATTCTTCAGTCTCGAATCAGCCCGGTGTTTCGAACTTCCTTCCCGTCGGCGAGACGCAGGCGCTGCGCCTGATGCCGACCGTCGGCCTCGAATATCGCTACCCGTTCATCAACGTGCAGCCGTGGGGCACCACCACGCTCGAGCCGATCGCGCAGGTCATCATCCGCCCGAACGAGACCTATGCCGGCAAGCTGCCTAACGAGGACGCACAGAGCCTCGTGTTCGACACTAGCAACCTGTTCTCGGTCGACAAGTTCTCCGGCTATGACCGTGTCGAGGGCGGCGGCCGTGCCAACGTCGGCGTGCAGGCGACCACCCAGTTCGATCGGGGCGGTGCCGTGAAGGTGCTGTTCGGACAGTCCTACCAGTTGTTCGGCCTGAACTCGTTCGCGGTCGCCGATGCGACCAATACCGGCCTCGACTCGGGCCTGCAGCATGCCGCATCCGACTATGTCGGCAGCGTCAGCTATTCGCCCAACCGGACCTACACGTTCAGCGTCCGATCGCGAATGGACGAGGCTACCTGGAACATCAACCGCTTCGAGGCCGAGGGACGCGCAAACTTCGATCGCTGGTCGGTCAGCCTGCTCTACGGCAACTACGCGGCCCAACCGGAACTCGGCTATCTCACCCGTCGCGAAGGCATCCTGACCACCGCCTCGGTCAAGGTCGCCTCGAACTGGGTGGTATCCGGCTCTGCGCGTTGGGACCTTGAAGCGAACAAGATCAATCAGTACGTCGTCGGCGCCGGCTATGTGGACGACTGCTTCGTGCTGGCCGCGAACTATGTCACGTCATACACCTACTCCACCCCCTCGACGCCGCCAGTCCTCAGCCACTCGTTCATGTTCCAAATCGGGCTGCGGACGATCGCGACCACGACGACGACGGCGGGCGGCGCGAACGGCGGCTTTCAGTAGAGCGTGATCCGCACCGCCGAAATTCGGTGCGGATAGGTTGATATGGCTGATATGACCACATCGCTGAGATGACCATGACGACGTTACCCCTTCGCCTTTCGACCCTGGCTCCCGCGATCGCGCTCGCGCTGATGCTCTGCGGCACTTCGCCGCTGAAAGCGCAGACCGTGGCCGTCATGGTCAACGGCGAGCCGATCACCAACTACGACATCGAGCAGCGCACCAAGCTGAACTTCCTGACCACCCACAAGCAGCAGAACCGGCAGGAAGTGATCGAGGAACTGATCGACGAAAAGGTGAAGATCAAGGAAGCCAAGAAATTCGGCGTCGACCCCTCCTCCTCCGACATCGAGCAATCCTATTCCGCGATGAGCGCGCGGATGCGGATCTCGCCGGAGCAACTGACGAAGTCGCTGGAGAGCCAGGGCATTCGCGCCGACACGCTCAAGTCCCGCATCAGGGCCGACATGGTTTGGACCAGCCTCGTGCGTGGCCGCTACAAGGAAAGCCTCCAGGTCGGCGAGAAGGATGTCGCGGCCGCCGCGCAGGAAGGCGGCGAAAAGACCGAGATCGAAGCTTTCGAATACAAGATGCAGCCGATCGTGCTGATCGTACCGCGCGGCTCCACGCCGGCATTGGTCGAAGCGCGCAAGAAGGAAGCCGAGGGGCTGCGCGAGCGCATCACGAGCTGCGACGAAGCCAATTCCTATTTCAAGACCATACCCAACGCGGCGATCCGCGACACCGTGACCAAGACCACGGCCGACATCCCGCCGAGCATTCGCGAGGTGCTCGACAAGACGCCGATCGGCCATCTGACCCCGCCGGAGATCACCAAGCAGGGCGTGGAGATGGTCGTGCTGTGCGGCCGCAAGACCACGATGATCGACTCGCCGAAGAAGAGGGAAATCCGCGAGAAGATGTACGCCCAGAAATATGAGGCGAAATCGAAATCCTATCTGCAGGAAGTCCGCAAAGCGGCCATGATCGAATATCGCTGATGATGTCGAAGCCCCTTGCGCTGACATCCGGCGAACCCGCAGGTATCGGCCCGGACATTGCGCTTGCCGCGTGGTTGCGGCGTGATGAACTGAAGCTTCCGCCGTTTTACCTGCTAGGCGACCGCGATTTCCTCGCTGAGCGCGCGCACCGTCTTGGCCTTGCGGTCGAGCTTGCCGACGCTTCCCCCGAAGAGGCGCTCGGCACGTTCGCGAGAGCCTTGCCCGTCGTTCCGTCCGGCAAGCCGGCGACGGCGCGGCCCGGCACGCCGGATGCGACCAGCGCGGATGCTGCGCTATCCTCGATCCGGCGCGCGGTCGCTGACGTCATGGCCGGCAAGGCCGCCGCTGTCGTCACCAACCCGATCGCCAAGAACGTGCTCTATCGCGCCGGCTTCGGTCACCCCGGCCATACCGAATTCCTGGCCGAACTCGCGGCCAAGAACGGGGTCGCGCCGCAGCCCGTAATGATGCTGTGGTCGCCCGCACTCGCCGTCGTGCCCGTGACGATCCACCTTTCGCTGCGCGAAGCGCTTGCATTGCTCACGACTGACTTGATCGTCTCGACGGCCCGCATCGTGGTGGCCGACATGAAGGCGCGCTTCGGGCTTGCCCGCCCGCGCCTGGCAATTTCGGGGCTCAATCCGCACGCCGGCGAAGACGGTACGCTCGGCACCGAAGATATCGAGATCGTGGCGCCCGCTGTCGAGATCCTGCGCGCCGAAGGTGTCGACGTCCGCGGACCGCTGCCGGCGGACACGCTGTTCCACAAGGCGGCGCGCGCCACCTATGACTGCGCAATCTGCATGTATCACGATCAGGCGCTGATCCCGATCAAGACCATCGCGTTCGATGACGCGGTCAATGTCACGCTGGGCCTGCCGTTCGTCCGGACGTCGCCGGATCACGGCACGGCGTTCGACATCGCCGGCACCGGCCGCGCCAATCCGTCGAGCCTGATCGCGGCGCTGCGCCTGGCCGCAAGGATGGCCGCGACGAAGCCTGAATGAGCGCGATCGACGATCTGCCGCCGCTGCGCGACATCATTCGCGAACACTCCTTGTCGGCGCGCAAGTCGCTGGGCCAGAATTTTCTGCTCGATCTCAACCTCACCGCGCGGATCGCGCGCGCCGCGGGTCCGCTCGAGGACTCGACCGTGATCGAGGTCGGTCCCGGCCCAGGCGGATTGACCCGGGCGCTGCTCGCGCTCGGCGCAAAACGCGTGATTGCCATCGAGCGCGACGAACGGGCGCTGGCTGCGCTCGACTACATCGTGAAGCGATACCCGGGACGGCTCGAGATCGTGCATGCCGACGCGCAGCATTTCGATCCCCGCCCCCTGCTCGATGGCGGCAAGGCAAAGATCGTTGCCAACCTGCCCTACAACATCGCGACCCAGCTTCTGGTCGATTGGCTGTCGATCGAACCCTGGCCGCCCTGGTACGACATGATGGTGCTGATGTTCCAGCGCGAGGTCGCCGAGCGGATCGTCGCGCAGGAGAACGGCGAGGCCTATGGCCGGCTTGCCGTGCTCGCCAACTGGCGCACTGAGACAAAGATCCTGTTCGACATTTCTCCGTCGGCCTTCGTGCCGCAGCCGAAGGTCACCTCGTCGCTGGTGCGATTGATACCACGCGCCGCACCCGAGCCTTGCGACCGACGCGCGCTGGAACAGGTGGCAGCCGCAGCCTTCGGTCAGCGCCGCAAGATGCTGCGCCAGAGCCTGAAGTCACTTTCGGTCGATCCGGCTCGGCTCGCCGCCGCAGCACATGTCGATACCACCCGCCGCGCCGAAACTATTCCCATCTCCGGCTTTGTTGCCATGGCCCGTGAATTGGCCAATATACGAAACACAACATCAAACATTGCCTAAAGCGTGATGGCATTAGGTTCGATAACCTGAATTTTCGAGATAGTTCGCGCATTCTTCAGAGGTGAATGCTGGCAAGGCTTCACCGATGGCGGTGCAGACGGTATCGACAGTTCGGGCGGCCGCCTTTCGGAGCAGATGTTTGAGCTTGGCAAAGACCTGTTCGATCGGGTTCAGGTCGGGCGAGTATTTCGGCAGGAAGAACAGTTTGGCGCCGGCAGAGCGAATGAGCTGGCGCACGACCTTGCCCTTGTGGCTGCCGAGATTGTCCATGACCACGATATCGCCGGGGCGAAGGGTGGGCAGGAGAACTTTCTCGACATAGGTCCGAAAGCTCGCGCCATCGATCGGTCCTTCGATGAACCATGGCGCATCGATCCGGTCATGGCGCAAGGCCGCCAGGAAGGTCATGGTCTTCCAGCGGCCATGTGGAACCTTGGCGGGGAGTCTGCGCCCGCGCGGCGCCCATCCCCGCAGGGGAGCCATGTCGGTCCTGGTCCAGGTCTCGTCGATGAAGACCAGCCGTTCAGCTTCGACGCGATCTTGATACTTTGTCCACTGGGCTCGCCGCCGTGCCACGTCGGGACGATCGCGTTCGCCAGCCACCACGCTTTTTTTTGAAGCTGAGCTTCTCGGCGTGCACGAAGTCCCACACCGAGTGGTAGTCGACCTTCAGGCCGCGCCCGGCAAGCTCGGCAACGAGCCCACGTATGGTGAAATCGCCGTCCTTGATCCGTTGCGACAGCCAGACCGCGTGGTCTCCCGAAACCGCTTTCGGCTTGTGACCGCCCATCTGGCCCGGAGCAACGCTGCCGGTCTCATCGACCCGCTGCATCCAACCGATTGCCGTGCTGATCGCAACCCCAAACTGCTTGGCCGCCTGATTGCGGGACATCCCGCCCTCGATCGCGGCCACCACGCGCTTGCGAAGATCCAGAGAGTAAGGCTTGCCCATCCATGCTGGCCTCCTGCCCAGCCAGCATGGTGAATCAGAAACTCACTGATTTGGGAATCCCAAATCGATTCAACTTAACCCCATCCCGCTTTA
>NZ_AXAP01000035.1 GCF_000472865.1 Bradyrhizobium elkanii WSM2783
CACAGTCGGTCCACATCGCCTTCACCGCCAGCGAGGTCGCCGCGCTTACCGCCCTCAATCAGCAGCTCGAAGCCAGAACCAAACGGCTGAAAAACCCACATCCCCCCGACAGCCTCGCCTGGGCCGCCTGGATCATCGGCCGCCTCGGCGGCTGGGATGGCTATCCATCATCCAAGCCGCCAGGCCCGATCACCTTCAAAACCGGCCTTGAATACTTCCATGCCGTCGCAGTCGGATGGAGCCTCAGAGATCCGTGCATGCCCTAGTGTTGCCGCGAGGACGGCGTGGTGCGCGCCGGGTGTACGACCGACGGGTGATCAGCGGGATCGTGCATATGCTACGGTTAGGAGCGCTGCGGCCGGACCGCTTCAGGGCTGTGGCGGCCATGAGCGTCCCGTTCTATCCACGGGGCATGTCGCTTCGAACCGCGCTCATGCCGCGCACGGAAAACGCGCGGTTCTACATGCTTTACTTCCAGGAGCCAGGACTCGCCGAAGCGGAGTTCGGGCGCGATCCGCGGACCACTTTACGCAACCTGCTGTTTGCTGGGTCGGGCCATGGTGTGGCGCTCGCACGAGCCGCTCAGGCAAGCGGCGGGCCGTCAGAAAATTTCGCTATGGTCCCGAACGGCGGTGAATCCTTGCGAGGTTCCAGCGCACCGGCAGCATTGCCGTCTTGGATCACCGAAAAGGATATCGACTTTTATGGAGAGGAATTCAGGCGAACCGGCTTCCGCGGAGGCCTGAACTATTATCGCAACATCGATCGAAATTGGGAGCTGCTCGGCGCGATGGCGGGCCTGCGGGTGTCGGTGCCAGCGTTATTTATGGCCGGCGATCACGACCTGGTGATTTCCTTTCCCGGCACAGAACAGGTGCTCGCCAATCTCCAAAACCTCGTTCCCGGTTTACGCGGCATCAAGATGCTGGCAGGCTGCGGCCATTGGACCCAACAGGAGCGGCCTGAAGAGGTCAACGCCGCGCTCTTGGAATTTCTTAAATCGCTGCGGGATCACGGATGACGGAGCATGATCCGGACCGAGTTAGTGCAAACTGTGTGGCGGTTTTCCGAAGAGCATGCCCTCGGGGTCCGCCCGAGGGATCATGCTCCAACAAAAACATAGAGCGGGATGACGATACGAAGAAAAGTCATCACGCTCTAATGCGGACTAGCTCGGTCCCTTGCCGCGCGTGTTGTCGGTCACAGCAAAGACCTCGTAGAAATCGATCTGCGGCTTCATGCCGTAACGCTGGATGATGCCCTCGAGCCACGGTCCGGTGTAGAACGCCTTGGCGTCCTCGATGCGCTCCCACTGGTACACGCCGCCCGCCCAGCCGCTTTCGGTCCAGATAAAGTGCTTGCTGATCAGCCCCGTCACGTCGCGGAAGCCGGGTGCGATCTTGTGGAAGTGCTCGCGGCACGCGGCGCAGTCGATCTGCGGCGGCAGTTTGTATCGTACAACAGCGGTAATCATGCGACCTCCACGTAGGTATGCCCCGGCCCAACATTGATGGCACTCCCGGCATCAAGCAAGTGAAGCGGGAAGCCAACATGAGTCAAAGGCGCAAAGCCAAACCAGTAGCTTCCGTTCTGCTGCAACAAGCCAACTATCCCATAGCATGCTGGACTTCGCGCTAGAGGTTCAGCCTTATCCTGCATGATCTCGATGTAGGCGTCGCTCAATTCGCGCAACGCAAGCTCCATGCTGGAGCGTGCGCTCGACCGAAATATTGATCATCCACTCGCGCCGATCGCGACTAAATCGCGAGTGAGTAGGTCAATACGATTGACAAGAGCCTTAAAGCCGCGCCGCTATCTCCTTCCAATTTTTTGCGTTAATGTGATCGTCTTCACACCTGTGTAGCAGACGGGCTCGGATGATGCCCGCGGAGAGGTGAGCTAAGGCCACCGCAAAGCGCCGCCCGGTTCTATTCCATTCACACGCGAGTTTGGGAGTGACACATGGAAAAGCGCGAAATTGGCAACGGCTTCACGAAAGGTCTGACTGAAGCGAAGCGGGGCGCCTTCTCCCGCCGCTCGGCGCTGACGTTGGTTTGCACCCTCGGCGCCGCGGCGCCCTTTGGAATGTTCGGAGCGGCTCGCGCGCTGACGGCATCCGGGACAGGATCGCTGTCTTATATTCCTGGCGAGCCCCTTATTTGCCGCGCCGCAGCGAACAGTGAAGAGCTGCAGGGCCCACCCCGTCAACTAAAACTCGCCTGGAACGCGAACGCGGCATGCACGGTCGCTGCGCCAGTCGCAAAGGAACGGGGGATCTTCGCCAAGCACAACCTCGATGTAGATTTCGTCAATTTCGGCGGTTCGACCGACCAGTTGTTGGAGGCGATTGCAACTGGCAAGGCGGATGCCGGTTTGGGGTTGGCCCTGCGCTGGCTCAAACCGCTGGAGCAAGGTTTTGACGTTCGGATCACCGCGGGTGTGCACGGCGGCTGCATCCGGCTCCTCGGTTCCAAGGCTGCGAATATTGACAGCCTGGAATCCCTGCGCGGCAAGGCTATCGCGATTAGCGATCAAGCGAGCCCCGCGAAGAACTTCTTTTCGATCTACCTCGCCAAGAAGGGCATCGATCCAGCCCAAGAAGTAGAGTGGCGCCAGTACCCGGCCAATCTGCTCGCGCTTGCCGTCGATAAGGGCGAAGTGCAGGCGCTGGCCGAGATAGATCCGCTGCCCTACCTCTGGCTCAAGGAAGGCAAACTTAACGAGATCGCGACGAACTTGACGGGTGAATTCGCCGACCGCACCTGCTGCGTTCTCGCGATACGTGGCAGCCTCACCCGAAGCGAAATGCCGGTGGCGGCCGCTCTGACACGATCGATACTGGAAGCGGCAGATCGAGTTGCCAGCGATCCCGCCGATGCCGCAGCAATCTATTCGGGCTACGGCGGGAGAGGGTCCGTAGAGGATCTCGCCACTATGTATCGTAGCCATACTCACCACAGGCATCCCGTCGGGGCGGAGCTCAAGAAACAACTTTTACTCTACACCGATGAACTCAGGGCAGTGAACGTCATCAAGAGAGGCACTGACCCGGCCAAGTTCGCCGACCGGATTTATCTTGACGTTCTAAGCTGAGCCGATTGGGAAGATCCGCAGTGAGCTCGGTCATCGATGAAGTGCCGAGGCCATCAGAGAAATCGGGTTTCGGCTTTTTTGAAAGTTCGACCACTCGGTCGTTGATCGGCGGACTGTCTGTTGCCGCCGCATGGTTGATGGTCGCCGCGCTCACTGCGTTCTGGCCAGATAAGCCCGAGAGCGATTGGGTGTATACGGGGGGCTTCGCCCTTGCCTGCGGCGCATTGGCCCTTGCCCTTGCCTTGGCGGCCTTTGCCGGCGTTCGTTTCGTCGCGTTTCAGCGTCTCCAGCGGCTTTCTCCGTGGCTGCTCGCCCTCGCGCTGTTTTTGGCTGCATGGGAGGCCGTCACAGCAAAGCTTGGATTGCTGCCGTTGCCGTTTTTTCCGCCGCCGCAGGCCATTGTCGAAGTCGTAATCGATGATTGGGGGCGGCTGGCTGAAGGCATCTTCGCCTCAGCGCGTCTGCTCGCGACCGGTTATTTTCTCGGGGCGGCGGTGGGGTTCGTAACCGGCGTCGCGATCGGCTGGTCGCGGCTCGCCGGTTATTGGATCCACCCAGTTTTGCGGTTCATCGGGCCGCTGCCCGCGACAGCTTGGCTGCCGCTCGCATTTTTCGTTTTCCCGTCGAGCTTCAGCGCCAGCATTTTCCTGATCGCGCTCGCCACTGGGTTTCCGGTCACCGTGCTCACCTGGTCGGGCGTCGCCTGCGTGAAGAGCGCCTATTACGACATTGCGCGGACATTGGGAGCAACCCAGCGCTTCCTCGTGCTCAAGGTTGCCATTCCGGCGGCAATGCCGCATGTCTTTGTTGGCCTGTTCATGGGTCTCGGCAACTCGTTTGCGGTTCTTGTCGTAGCCGAGATGCTGGGCGTGAAGGCCGGGCTCGGCTGGTATCTGCAATGGGCGCAGGGTTGGGCGGCCTACGCCAATATGTACGCCGCGTTGCTGCTCATGGCGTTCTTATGCTCCGGGCTGATCACGCTGCTGTTCCGCTTGCGGGACCGCCTGCTATCCTGGCAGAAAGGTGTCGTGCGATGGTAGCGGCAATCGCAAGCGATTGCGCGGTCCGTGGATCGACCCTAACGCTCCGCGAAGTCAGCCATAGCTTCGATCTCGAAGGGCAGCCCTTGCCGGTATTGGACCGCATCAGCATGCAGGTCCGCCGCGGCGAATTCGTCGCTCTCCTGGGACCGAGTGGGTGTGGAAAATCGACCCTGCTGCGGCTGGTCGCGGGGCTCGACACTCCAACAGCCGGCTCCCTGCTAACGGAGGGAAGCGAGATCGAAGCACCCGATCCCTCGCGCGTCGTCGTTTTTCAAGACCCCACGCTTTATCCATGGCGGACGGTGTGGAGCAACGTTGCGCTCGGTCTGGAAGCCCGCGGGCTGCTGCGCACCCATCGCGGACGTATCGAGGACGCGTTGCGCCTGGTGGGGCTCATGAGCTTCGCCAATGCCTACCCGCACCAGCTTTCCGGCGGCATGGCGCAACGCGCGGCTCTGGCGCGCGCGCTTGTCAACGACCCGAAGCTGCTCATTCTCGACGAACCTTTGGGCCAGCTCGACTCGCTGACTCGCATCGCGATGCAGGCGGAACTCGTATCACTTTGGCAGCGCTCGAACTTCACGGCGCTGCTGGTCACGCACGATGTCGAGGAGGCGCTCTTGCTCGCCGGCCGTATCATCGTGCTGAGCGAGCGACCGGCACGGATCAAGGCCGAAGTCGTCAACAGCCAACCCTATCCTCGCCACCGGGGCGATCCGCACTTTGTTGAGCTTCGTCGCGAGGTGTTCGAGCATCTCGGCCTCGATGAGGCATGGTAGCCGTCGAAAGGAGCTCGCCGTGGCAGATCTTCTCATAGTTAGCATAGAGCAGCCACACGGCGTATTCGCCGCGATTGCAATGCGATTGCTTTAGCGGCTTGGTAGCCATGCAGACGAGGTCTAAAAATCTGGGAAGCGCACGGAGACTTCGATGACCTCTGAATTCAGCGTTCACAACGCCGCGGGCTATGAGCAGCTCATGGGCCGCTGGAGCCGGAGACCGGCGCGGCCATTCATCGACTTCACAGGAGTTGCCGACGGCGAAAGGGTTCTCGACGTCGGCTGCGGCACCGGGAGCTTGACATTCGCGTTAGCCAAAGCAGCTGATCTCGCCGAGATTGCCGCGGTCGACTATTCACCAGTCTTTGTCGAGGAGGTGATCCGGCGCAACACAAACCCGCGAATAAAAGTCCGACAGGCGGATGCCCGGAACGCGCGACGATCCGGACGCCGCGAGGGTGGGCGATCTCCGTGCTTCAGGAGGCCGGCGCCATCCGCGAATGCGAAGAGCACGGGTGGATGCAGGAGCGCGCCGACCCGCACCCCCGCGAGCGCGCCTTTGACATCGCCTGCCAGGATCCGCCGGCCAACATTTCCACAGATAAAGCCGTCGCAGAAATCCCCGGTGTGCTGGGCTCGATCGGGGACAGCTGCCCGGAGTGCCAGGCTGTCGCCTGACGCTCTCCGCCGAGAACCTTAGCGCTTCGCCATCGTCGCCGTTCTCACTTATGCCCGGAACCCGCCTGCTGCTGAGCGTTCGCATTGTTCGGGTTTTTCTTGCTTGCCTCGTGATGGCCGACGACACACCCTGCCACGGCGCCCAGCTTGCCGTGCCCCGCCATATGACCGGCCACGCCGCCGACGATCGCACCCTTGATGCAGCCCTTAGCGTCCGCCGCGGGAGCGAAAGCAAGCGAAATCGCCACGGCGCAAGCCGCCACTATGATCCGCCTCATGTGTGTTCCTCCGGTCATGAAGATCGAGGTCAACGTTATCCAGCCACACTCAGTTCCGGAGAAGCGGATGGCTGTTGCCGGCTAATCGCGCGCGCGCCGCAGGGCGGCTTGCAGCCGTTCTCTTTCCTTTTCCCACCGTTCGTTCTCGGCCCGTGCTCGCTTCTCGAGTGCGCCGACCTCGCCCGACCCAGACCCCAAGCAGTAAAGCGACAAAGAGAGACTGCAACGGTGCCTTCACGCTGATTTCGCGCAGGCGAGTGGCCCAGCGCCTTTTTGCGTGATCAACGGCGTTTTGCTCGGCGAGTGAAAGGCCAACCAGGTCTGCATCCTGGATCGGCGCCCGTCCGTCAGGTCCGGCAGTGTGCAGGCCATGTTCCGTCGAATCCAGTGCGTGGCCTACATCTAGCTCAACGACGTCTGTAGCTTTGGAAGCTCCCATCTCCTTCTTGAAATGAAACGAATCTCCAAACGCCGGCGCAGCCGCCGTTTCTGCCCGACCAGCGTCATCGGTAGGTTGGTCCTTGCCTCCGGCGTTCAGGCTGGACCCTAAGTGTAGGTTGCTAGCAGCGTTTACAGGCCCCGCGTGGAAGTCACGCCGCGATTGGCCGCGATTGGCCTCATTCTCCAGTGTCGCGTCATGCTTGGCAAGCTGCTCGGCAGCTGCGAAGCTGTCTTCAGAAGCGTGTAAATCGCGCTGCGATTGCCCGTGATCGGAGTCGTGTCCCGGTCGATCGTGCCTAGCATACTGCTTGGCGGCTGCGGAGCCGTCTTCAGCGGCGTGCAAATCACGTTGCGATTGCCCACGATTGGAATCGTTCCCCGCGCTCGCCTGTATCGTGCCATGCTCGCCAAGCGTGGACGCGTCGGTTGCGGTTGCCGCTCTGAAACCGCTATGATCGATTAGAGCGTTGATGGACCCTGATCCTCCGCGAGGATAGTTATCGTTATCGTTGCCGTTGACGCTAACTTGCCCCGCGTCTGCATCGGAAAATCTGAAATTCATCGCCGCGTCTGTCGACGGTATCGCCTGGGGTAGTCCCGAAGGCAAATGGCCGATCGTATATTCCGGGATCTAGTAGGGCCAAGTTGTCGGAACCACCCAGGTTCGCATCGGCGCTGCTAGGGATATTGAGGGTTACTAGTTCCTCGGTGCCGATTGCGGTAGCTGATGCGAAGACATCGGGTAAGCTATCACGAAGATCGAACGCTTGCGCAGGTGATAGGCTATGCGTACGTTCGATTGACGGAAGCGGGTTTCTGATTCGGAGCTTGACGTGGCGAGAAAGCTCGCGCGAGCGTTTCGAAATCCTCCGGCGGAAGAGGGCGGCCAAACAAATAGCCTTGGTAATTGAGCCGCCCATACCGCGCTAAGAAGGTATATTGCTCTTCCGTTTCCACGCCCTCGGCGATGACGGAAAGACCAAGACTTCTGCTAAGTGCGATGATCATCTTGGCTATCGCGGCACTATTAGGATCGACTAAGACATCCTTGACAAAGCTGCGATCAATCTTGAGCTGATCGATAGGAAGACGCTTTAGGTATGAGAGGGACGAATAGCCGGTTCCGAAATCATCGAGGCTAAAGCTGATACCGATTGCTTTCAACTTATCCATCTTGGCTATTACGTCGTCGACATTGCTGACTAGTGTGCTTTCGGTAAGTTCAATTTTTAGGCGACGAGGATTAGCACCGGTTTGCTCGATGATCGTACGAATTTGATCGACGAAGTTCTTCTGGCGCATCTGCAGTGCGCTGACATTTATCGCAACACTTAAGTGCTCGGTTGCAGGATCTGATGACCAGCTAGCTAGCTGCCGGCAAGCGATTTTGAGCATCAAAGCGCCGAGCGGCAGGATAAGACCTGCGCTCTCCGCCGCCGGAATGAATTCGCTTGGAGAAACCATGCCTTTCTGCGCATGTGGCCAGCGGGCCAGCGCCTCCGCGCCCAATAGCCTTCCTCCGTGATCGACCTGTGGCTGATAATGCAGCAAAAACGCTTCCCTTTTTAAATCTTCCCGCAGATCTGTCTCAAGGGCAGCTCGCGCCGAAATCATAGTCTGCATAACGGGATCAAAGAACCGGAGGCCATTCCGGCCAGCGGTTTTTGCGTCATACATCGCTAGATCTGCCCTTTTTAGCAGTTCGTCGACGTTGTTATCCTTGGAAGAAAATAGGGTCACACCGATGCTGGGCGTGCATGGATATTCATATGCGTGAAGGCGAAAGGTATCAGTGAAGGCGGCAACAATTTTTTCTCCAACTGCCTCTGCTTGCAAAGCAGCGGTTTTTGCCTTTTGGGTACCGAGATTGGCAAGAAGAACAACAAATTCATCGCCGCCGAAGCGGGCAACTGTATCTTCTGCGCTTACACATCGAGCGATGCGCTGAGCCGCCGCTTTCAGCAGGAGATCGCCTATGTCGTGGCCAAGCGAGTCGTTCAGAGTCTTAAAATTATCGAGATCAATGAAGAGCACAGCGCCGTAGGATTTATGGCGAGTATTGGCATTGAGCGCCTGACGAACGCGGTCGATCAGTAAGACACGGTTCGGCAAGCCTGTAAGTTGATCGAAAAAAGCTAATTCCCGGATCTTTTCCTCAGCGTGTTTGAGTTTGGAAATGTCATAATAAGAGCCGATGTAATTGGTAACTTCCCCTGCCTCGTTTTTCACGGCGGATATCGTCAGCCAGCGCGCGCAATGTTCTCCGCTCTTCGTCCTGATACTCATATCGCCCTGCCAGCTACCGGTGCTCTGAAGGGAGTTCCACAGGCTCTGGTAAAACTCAGCGTTGCGACGATGCGACTGGAATAGACGTGCCGTTTGTCCAACCAACTCTTCCATCGCATAACCAGTCAAGGTGACGAAAGCGCGGTTGGCACTCAAGATCACGCCCTTGGTATCGGTGACAATCATTCCCTCTTGAGCATTGAAGGCGGCAGCGGCGATGCGCAATTCAGCATTTGTCTTGTCAAGCGCATCGCTCTGCTGTTGCAGGTCGATCTCAATCGCTTCGCGACGCTTAATCTCTTGCGAGAGTGCAAGGTTATGTTCGGCCAACTCCGCTCTGTGACGATTGGATTCAACGAACTTAATTTGCAGCCGCGCCGAGTTCTGACGCATTCGTTCGAAGCCGACAGCCAACACGAACAGCGCGATAGCGAGGAGACCCAGACAGAATACAGAGGTCGGCGAAAGTGTACTGCCGTAAAGCTCTTCTTCGCTCGCCAGACGCAGGACGGAAAGCCGTGTGCCTCGAAGCGGCAGGCGCAGCGCAAAGTATCCCTTCAGCCCGGGAGCCAGGACAACTGATAGAGCCTGAATGCGGCCAGCCGGCAGAGCGGCGAGCGCGGGGCCGTTGGTAGCAACAGGCGAGTGTCCCAGCTCGACCGGGAATAACACCTCGCCGTCATCGGCCAACAGGAATTCATGGGGCTGTCCCAGATCGTTGCTAGGTACTAATGATGCAAGCAGATTGAGGTCGCTTATACCCTGCACCGTTCCCCGTACCCCGCCCTTCTGCAACACCGGCGCACTGGCTACAAGCAGACGGCGCTTCTCGTCGATCTGAACATTCGGCTCGACGAGATTCAAAACGGGAGAGAGCGTTGCCACGCCGGACGCGCCGACATCAGCTTGCGTCACGCCGTTGTTGTCAAAGAAAGTCAGGCGCAAGTAGCAGGGTTGGCCGCGATATTTATCTTCATCCAAGGTGGTCTGGAAACGACCCTCGATTGCAGCCAGATTAGCAAAGAGCCCATACTTGACGGACATCCCGAGATCGAGGTTGCTGAAATAGTTGGAGATGTCCTCACTGGCGGCGAGCCGCGCGACGGCCTGCCGGCGCTCGATCAAAAATTCTCCAATCTGGCTGGTCCGCGCTTCACCGATTGATAGAAAACGCGCATCGGCGTTCTGACGTAGTTCCACTTGCGATGTGTAGAGATTGACAATCAGAAACAATATTGACGACAGAAAGGCCGCGGCTGCTATGAATGGCCAACGCAGAGCCAGGAATCGACTAAAATTGGCCAGCCAAGGCTGCATCAATTCGTCTTTGCATAAAATTCCGGAAAGAAGCGACGGATGCCGGGATAGTATTTGTTCACGAGCCGGTCATAGGCGCCGGAAGCTTTGAGGTCCCTCAAATAGGCATTGAATTCGTCGCGCAAAGCCGTCGCATCTTTTGGAAAGGCAGTTGCCAACATCTGCGGGCCGGAGATTGGCCCTAGAATCTTGATCCTGCCAGCCCATTTTCGCAAATCGAGGATGGCGTCTGGCACGTCAAGCAGCGTCAGCTCAGCTTCCCTGTTGAGCATAGCCGGCACCATCTCGTTGAGGTTCGAACTCTTATTGTAGGCCTTCAGGTCGATACCGACATTGACCAGGTCGTAATTCGCTGGGTCCAAGCAGGTGCGCTCCATGACGAGCACGCTCCTGGAGCCGATGGCTTGCCGCGTCTCGGCGATATCTGCCTCAAGATCGGCGCTACCCTCGATTGGCTTTAGATCAGACTCGGCTGGCGCCACTAACAAAACCTGGGAGGGAAGGGTCGGATCGGAATATAGGAGAACGGCCTCTCGCCACGGCAGTATGGTGAAACCGCTCGAAATCACGTCCCCCTTGATGGGATAGTCGCCTGTCAGCGCCACCTCGCCATTTTTGCGCACGGCATCTTTGCCGAGCAGATCGCGGATTACCGAATAAAAATCTGAGTAGACAAGCTTGTAAGATACGCCGATCCGTTTAGCGAAGCCCTGCATCAATTCCACGTCGAAACCGTCACCAGCGCCGGTAACGAAATTAGCGTAGCGGATACCGATATGGCGAATTTCGCCGCGCTTCTTGATCTCCGCGAGATCAGCTGCCCAGCTAGAGGCCACAAACAAACAAGCCATTGCGCCGCTGAGCGACCCAAGCACGAAACGCTTCGAGAACATGAAGGTGCACTTTGCTTTTACAGCGATAAAAATGCACCCTAAAAGTCCGGCATTAAGAAAAGATAGCGAAAAACAGTTAAGTGCAATCCAATTTGGCCACCAAAAGGCTGGCTTGGCGGCGATGGATTACGGGCTCGTCGCTGGCTGTAGTGGAAGCGAATCCCTCAGGTTCTTGAGTTCGTTCAGCACCGACCTCCAAGGACCGATCGCGCTCAACAACGTACTTAAGGTTAATATGACGACATATCCTGAAAATTCGTGCCAATGAGGAGTTACGCGAGACAAGTATTGGTGCCCTTGCTGTCCTATCTGCGCATAAAGCAGCACGAGCGGCGCACTGCCTAACACACTCGTTGTCAGGTATTGGAGGGGTGAGACACGAAAGACTGCAGCAAAGAAGTTCGCCAATGGCGCTGGCACGAGTGGCGAGAGGCGTAGTCCGAGCAAAGTCAGCCAAATCTTGACAGCGGAGTAGTGATCTAAGCGAGCGCTGAGACGTTGCTGAATCTGCTTCCGGTAAAACAAAAACGCGCTCAAACCGCCAAAGGTACTGCCNAGCAACACCGTTGCACCTCCGGCGAATCCATCCATGTAAAAGCCTGCCGCCAGGTAAACCATGGGCATGGAAGGAAACGCCAGAAAGGCAAGCGCGGCTGATGCAAGCAGAAACGTCAAAGCTGTTACGAGCGGATTCGCTTCTGCCATTGTCCACAAGCCCGGGAACAGCTGCGAGGCTCCTTCGCTCGACATGGGCGACGCAAAATACGCCAACGACAGAAGGAGAACAGCCGACAAATAGAAGATTACCGCTTTGTGACTACGCATCACACTAGCCTAAACCGGATAAGAGAGGCGGCGTATGTTCAAAGCTGTTGTAGGTGTTCCAAAACAAGACCTTCTTGTTACTCAGTGTCCCAGTTCGAGACCAGGCGAGCAGCGACCGCCAAGCCTTCAACGTAAATACCGGATCGAGATTGAGCCCTGCCTCCTTCAATTCCTCCGCCCACGCGGTATCGACGCTTTCGACCAAACCGTAGCCAGGACCCCAGCTGTTAGAATCCGGGACAAAAATTTCCTCCCGCACACGACGAAGAGTGTTGGGCGAAATGCCTGGAAAGCGGATCTTTTGCAGCCAAGCCGCCGTGCTGCGGGCGAGCTGGGTGACGTTTCCCTCCACAAAGGGCAGAGAGGGCTGCCGATTGACCAACCATCGCGTCAAAAAAGGTTTGTCCTGATCGGCCACCCCTACCACCTTGGTTTGCCATCCCATCAGGTGGACGCCGAAGAGTAGGCCGAGCACAGTCGAACCGCTGCCCATGGGAACAAAGATCACGTCGGGCGGCGTTTCCCATGCCTGAGCGGCGTCGAGCCACTGCGCCAGCTCGGCGACCGCATTCATATGCCCCAACACGCTTAATTCGTTCGAACCGCCTGGCGGAACAACCGAATCCGTGTCCGGATGCAGCCAGTGCCTTGCAAATTCGTAAGCCGCCTCGCCCACCAATTCGACGTCGTTCTTGGTTATGGCAACGCGCTGAACAAGGCTCCGCAAAATGGCCAGCCTCGCCATGTCCGTGGCGGCTCCCGGTACCTCAAAAAGCACCAAATCAAGGGCGCAGTTCAGCGGCTCTCCGTCGCCGGTCAAATCAGCCATGCGGTTGGCGAGAGCAAATTGCAACGCGTGATTGCTGGAAACCGCACCGATGGTCCCAAGGTGCTGAGAGCCGGACCACTTCAAGTTTGGCAACAGAAATTCGTACTTGCGGGCCTTGTTACCAAAAACGGGATAGTGCGCACTGCTCTCATTCACCACCAAGAGTTCAGCGCAATCGATTTGTCGCGTCACCGACGGTGGCAACTGTAAGAGGTGGTTTTCCCGCGCAAATATGGGGGTCCAGGGAATGATAGCGCGGGCCTCGGCATCCTTCAGGAAAATGGAATTGCCGGGATCGCCTAGGCGCTTGTATCCGGCGAAAGAGTCTTTCCGGGCGCGCGTGTTGATGATGAGAGGCCCCTCTTCGGCGTCGGGATCTACCAAGGAGGGAAACAGCTTGGCCAAAGCCAAAAATTGCGAGTTTAATACCGCAGGCGGCGGCGCCAAACCTGAAACATCGGCCATATGGGGAAGCGGCAACAACGAACGCCCGCTTTGAGCCGCGCCGACCGCGCCCAACGCCGCTCCGCCCAAAATGATTCCTTGCACAAAGTTTCGGCGCGAGAGGTACATCGCGAACTGTCACATGGCACCCAAGAGTTGTAGATTAACCTTTTTTTAACGATATTCCAGTCGGGTGCTGGCTTCGACGAGGAATAATTTAAGTTTTGCTTAACCAAGACTCGTCTAAAGGCACGCCAGGATTCCGATCGGGCCTGACCTTGCCTTTGCCAAATAAGCGTCGAGAGAATTGCGATCGGAGCGGCGTCGCATACCCAAGGTTGAGGTTTAGCGCGGGCCGACCATCTGGCCGAGACGAGCCGCACATTCGCTCCAAAAAAGGCGCGGCTGCTACGCTCCAGCCTATACGAATCGAGCAACGGCATGGCGGGCGAAAGGCGAAACCGGTCAAGCAGATGCAGACCAGGCCGAAGCGTCCCGACTGGCCACTGAAAATAAAAATGATGCTGTCGGACAGCTCCGGCATTTGGTACGCCGGAAAGCAGAATGTCCGCGTCGGGCTTAGAAGCAGTGCGGTGAGTCAATCTAGAGATGCTTTCCCTCCAGCCACAGAAGCAGCAGGTGTGAATAAGCCCCCAAGTTTGACCCCGCGAACGCTAATAATTCAAGCATTTGATGCGCGATCGGCGTATGGACCCCACGCTGATTTACAGCTGCGGGTCGCCCACTCACTGATGACGCGGAGCGAGCCGCGGAAGCCACGCGCCCTTAAACGACGCCAAAGTGCATTCCCGTTGTGACAGCTAGACGCCCACTGACAGTCGAGCCATGGCAAATGCAAATCCAACGAACTTTGCCGGGTCCGGAAGACATCGTGACGTTCGCCGCGGACCACCTGTCGCACCAGCATCCTGCTGTGGCCGGTCTGACGCACGATCTGCGGAGTGCCTACTGCATGGCGCTGATTCTCCCCCAATCAATGCACCAAACGTCCCTTGAACTGCATCAAAAGTGAGTCAGAGCCAAATTTGAACACCCGATTGACAGTTTATGCCCTCAGAAGTCCATTGCGCCGGGACCGGCAGGGACAGTTTGGCCGGTCCCATCCTTCTTCTGGGGCGCTTCGGCGACCATTGCCTCTGTCGTGATTAAGAGCCCGGCGATCGAAGCTGCGTCCTGCAGTGCGGACCTTACGACCTTGGTCGGGTCGATGATGCCTTTCGCGAACAGATTACCGTATTCTGCTGTCTGCGCATCGAAACCCGCGGCATAGTCTTTGGTCTCGTCCAACCACGATAGATCCATCTTCTCCCGCATTTTCCGCGATCTGCCGCGCCGGCGAAGTGAGCGCTTTCCAGGCCGTGTCGCTGATCGTCGTTTGCGGCCTTGAGTTTCGCGAGCGCCGCCGTGGCCCGCAAGAGCGCCACTCCGCCGCCTGGAAGAATACCTTCTTCGACGGCGGCGCGCGTCGCATGCATGGCGTCGTCAACACGGTCTTTCCGCTCCTTGACCTCGACTTCGGTCGCGCCCCGACCCGGATGACGGCTACGCCGCCGGAAAGCTTCGCCAGTCGTTCCTGCAGCTTTTCCCAATCATAGTCCGAACTGGTCTCTTCGAGTTCGGCTCTGATCTGTTTAATACGCGCCTCGATCTCCGACTTCTTGCCAGCGCCGCTGACGATGGTCGTGTTATCCTTGTCGATCGTGACCTACTTAGCGCGTCCCAGCATGGCGAGCGTGACGTTTTCAAGCTTGGTGCCAAGTTCCTCGGAAATGAAATTGCCGCCAGTCAGAATCGCAATGTCCTGCAACATGGCTTTGCGCCGGTCACCGAACCCGGGTGCCTTAACAGCCGCAACCTTCAATCCGGCCCGCAGCCTGTTCACGACAAGCGTGGCAAGCGCCTCACCTTCCACGTCGTCGGCTATCATAACCAGGGGCTGTACGACCGATTCCAGCAGGGGCAACATCGGTTGCAACGCCGAGAGCTTCTTTTCATGGATAAAGATGTATGGATCGTCCAGCTCAACCCGTATCTTCTCCGCATTGGTGACAAAATAGGGGGAGATGTAGCCGCGGTCGAACTGCATGCCTTCGACGACTTGTTCGGTCTCGAGTGACTTGGCTTCCTCGACCGTGATCACCCCCTCGTTGCCAACCTTTTTCATTGCATC
Source organism: Bradyrhizobium elkanii WSM2783 (assembly GCF_000472865.1). Classification (GTDB taxonomy): domain Bacteria; phylum Pseudomonadota; class Alphaproteobacteria; order Rhizobiales; family Xanthobacteraceae; genus Bradyrhizobium; species Bradyrhizobium elkanii_A. Next base: position 15,098 of record NZ_AXAP01000035.1, read on the forward strand.
GGCCAGGAACCGTCCGATTTCCTTGTCACCATTGGCAGAGATCGTCGCGATCTGCGCAATTTCGTCATTTGAAGTTAGCTTCTTCGTATTCTTCTTGAGTTCATCGACGACCGCATCGACCGCGAGATCAATACCGCGCTTAAGATCCATGGGATTCATGCCCGCTGCGACCGCCTTGGCGCCTTCCCGGACAATTGCATGTGCGAGAACGGTAGCAGTCGTCGTGCCATCGCCAGCCTGGCGGAGGTCTTTGAGGCGACCTCGCGGACCATCTGCGCTCCCATGTTCTCGAACCTGTCCTCGAGTTCGATCTCCTTGGCAACAGTAACGTCGTCCTTGGTGACGATGGGCGTGAGCTATCCCGCTTAGCCCACGCCACCCGGGCCTACCGCCGCCGCTTCAGTTGACCTTAATGGCTCGCGGCTTAGCTTTCTCTGCCAACGGCAGCATGAGCGACAGCACGCCGTCCTTGAGCTCGGCTGCGATCTTGCTCTGGTCGATCTTGCCGAAAAGCCGGAAGCTTCGCGAAAAGTGGCCGACATTGTACTCAGTGTACAGCGGCTGTAGGACTCGGTACTTGGAGAAATCAAGCTTTCCGTCGACCTTGAGCACGTCGTCCTCCACTCGAACATCGACGCTATTCTTGTCGACCCCCGGCATTTCGAGAACCACGTTGAGCCCATCTGTGGTCTCATAGATGTCCGCGTTTGGCACGAATATCCTCGCCGGGATGGTGGTCTCCTCCTTCTTCTCCAACTCCCGCTTTTGGGTGACCTGCAGTTCCTTCTTAGAAACCATGATTGTATCTCCTCAAACCTGCGGTGCCGCGCCGATCCTCCGCCCTTAAGGAGGAACCAGTAGCGACAGATTGCCGTCAGGTTATCTTGACGGTGCGTGGCTTGTCGCTTTCCGCGCGCGGCAGGAATAGCGCCAAGATGCCGTCCCGATATTCAGCCCTGATGCCATCCGGCTCGATCTGCACGGGCACCGACAGCGTTCGATCGAACTCGCCGGAGACGCGCTCGCGTCGATGCAGGCTCGCCTCTTCGGGATAGTCGACTTTCTTCTTGCCAAAGATGCGGATGGCGTTTTCCTTAGCCTCGATCTGTAAATCGCTCTTGCTGACACCCGGCAGCTCAACGATGGCCAGGATGTCGTCGCCTTGCTGGAAAACATTGATCGGTGGGAATGGTCCGCGGCTGGTGGTGAGATCTTGCAGCCAGTCGCTGGCCAAGGTCACTTCAAGAGAGCGTTGTAGGTCGAGAAGTGTGTCGAACGGATCAGCAAATCCCATGATCATGTTTGCAACCCCATGTACTTGTGGACGGGGCGAGAAGGCATCATGGTCGCCCCTCAAAACTTTGATTTGGGACGACGAGTGGCACTGTCAAGAGGTGAGTGCTAATCGACTAACGTGTTTGCTGTCATCTATAAGTATTTGATTTTACGAACAAAATTTTATTCTAAGGATGCAGGCCAAGCCACTTGGGGCTCGACCTCGTCGGATTCTGAGTGCGGATTTGCTCGATGGCCCTCTCTAATGGCCCGTCAATCCCGGCAATTCACTCTTGATGCCAGTCATGATGAAATTCACGCCGATCGCGGCGACGACAAGCGCCATCACGCGAGTCATGACGTTGATGCCGGTTCTGCCTAGGAAGCGCTCGATTGCTGCGGCCATCCAAAGCGTCAGTCCAATCAGGAACGCTGCGAGTACCGAGGCAAATGCAAGCAGTGCTTTGGGAAGCCATCCGGACTGTCGTTGGAAAGAGTGATCATGATGCTCAGTTCGGCCGGCCCCACGAGCAGCGGAAAAGCAAAGGGCGTGATCGTCAGCCCATGGATATCCACTCCGTCGCGAGCCGTTTCATCAGCCACCTGTATGTATCTTCCATACTGGGCCTGAAACATCTCGAACGCGATCATCAGCGCCAGCAGGCTGCCCGCGATGCGGTAAGTCATCGAGGCCGACATTGAAGAAACGTCGACGCCGACGTTGCGGATCACGGCAACCCGACGTAGGAAGCACACCCGTATCGGCGGCAGGTTGCCGATATCGCGGTTGATCACCCGCAACAAAGCCATTCATCGCGGCCTGGTTGGTCGTAATCGAGTAGAGATTGCGCGTAACCAGCTTACTGCTGATCCTTCGGAGTGGCCCCGCCTGCCACGTCCGGACCGACGTCGGACTCGACTCTTCGGCTGGCGTACCTGTTCTTAGCTCCGCCGCCGCCGTGCATTCGCCAGCCCCGAGCTTTGTTCGCGCGACCGTTCCAACGAGCTTGCAACCAACCGGCGCTATTGGCTTCGCCTGAATGAGCGCCTTGAGCGAGCGCGATTGCGGGAATGAACAACATGGCACGCCAAGCGCGGTTCCCATAACGTGGCTCCGCTCCTTCAAAACAGGCGCGTCTGCACAATCATCTACCAACTTGTGGGGGCGCCAGATCCTCCAGTGGTGTCGGACAACTCAAGATCCGCTGACCCCGATACGACATCTCTAAGAGCCTAAAGGCCGCGCGTAACCAATGCCGCCAACCGCCTCTGGAAGCCACTGATCTGTCTGAATGCTTCCCGTCGCTCTGATCCGTCAGGCAGCCGCTGCGCGGCTTCCCATAAGTTCACTAGCAACCGTGCCATGTCGATCAATTCATTAAATTCCGGCATTCCAACGCTGCGTTGGCTCAACGTTGAGTCCTCATAGTACGAATGGATGGATCTGGGGGAGGCCGCAACGGGATAGCGCGGCGAGTAAGGGAAGAGAAATACCAGCGACGATGCAGGCGACCAACGCGACCATGGAGTGACCTGTAAAGCCGAGCAGGACCAGGCTGACCGCCGTGCCAACGGTGCCGAGTGCGACAAGCCGATCGGGCCCAAAGGTCGTTTTCATCCAGGGCAGGCCGAAAGCTCCACCGACAGCGCCTGCTCCGATCGCGCCGAGTAACATGCCGTAAAGCGCCGGTCCCCCAGCGATCTGGTTACGTGCGAAAGCGGAAGTAGTGCCTAGTAGGCGCTCGCAAAGAAGAAGCTTCCAGCTCTTATCAGTGTTGCCCGCAGATGTGGATTGTACCGGGTATGGCGAAGTCCGATCACCAGGGCGCTTATCAGACGTTCGGCAGGAAGTGCATGACCGTCGGAACTTGACGGCCGCCACCACCACAGGGCTCCGATGACGCCGAAATTGCTAAGCGCGTTCAGCCAGAACGGCGCGGCACTCCCCAATGCACCGATGATGACGCCGCCCAGTGCAGGTCCGATCGCCCGGCCGATGTTGACGCCAACGCCGTTGCTCGCCACGGCCGCGGCCAGATCCCGCCTCGGCACAAGGCTGGGCACCACCGATTGCCACGCTGGCGCAGTGAACGCTGCCCCTGCGCCGAGGCTCACAAGGGCTCTTGGAACGGAGGTTTTGTCGCGGGGCTCGATCCTGCGCGCAGGGACTACGCAAGTTTCGCCGACTTCTCGGACGGGGATGGCAATCGTTGGGTGCTGCAGGAACGGGGATACCGCAATTCGTAGGGAATTTCGCGACGAGCCCTCACTTTGCGCGCAAGTACCCCGCCCTAAACGCCCGCACCACTCCAAAGAACGACCGCTTACGCTCGCTGACGGTAGATATTTCTTGATCTCTCGGTGCACACGTCGCGCACGCCGCCATCTAACCAGTTGAACAGGGATTCTTCAGGGACGTCATCCGATCTAGCTGCGGCGTTCCCGAACGGAGAGGATGCGTTCGCGCCTGGAGAATGTCGTCGTCGTGAGAGGTGCGTATAAGCAGCACCGAATCCACTTTGATCACAACAAGCCAGAACTGAACGACACCATGGATCGGGTCATGCGAGCGGCATTCGGCGACCTCTACCCACAGTTGGCTGAGAGGGAGTATCGGCTGGCGCCGGCCGAGATCGCCCAGCCTAATCAGACGGAGACCAATCCGGCCAAACGGGCAGGGCTAAGGACCCACGAGCGGAAGCCGGAGGCCAAACACAAGAACTGGCCTTGGCTGGCATATGCGCTGTGCTTTTTGGTCGGCATAGCCGCGATTGGTGGGGCCTTGACCGATTTCGTAATGAACCGCCACCCATGGCTGGTCGTATGCATCGTCATGGGGTCGGCTTGGCTGGAAATACGACGCACTTAGGGAGGACGGTTCCTACTTCCAAGCCGAAGTATGAACCAGCACATTGAGGTTTTTGTGATTGCGGGTCCCAGGTTGTGGGTGACGCGCCTCCAGCGGCGGTTGCCCGATGACGCCTTGAAGATCGTCATGCGCGGCCCCGACAAGCAAGACCAGCTCGCAGCATGAGACGCTGCAATATCGCCCCCGGTACGATACGCCCGAGAGTAGCGGTCCGCGGGTTGATAGAGCTGGCACATTCCGTCGATCGCGGTCCTCAGCTCCTCCGGCGCTAAGGCCTTTGGCCTCGGCAGGCCACGCCCTCCTGAACGCGGCCGCATAGCAACGAAGCGGTCGCTCAAGCGTACTTCAGCTTTACATCGTGATGCGCAGAGATTCCGCAAGGCGCAGTGAAGGCTTCGTCAACAGGCCAACAGGACCGGTTTTTTTTGGAGACCATTCATGGCGCGGAGCCGCTCACGGCAGACCCAGACAATATTCCGGAAGCGCTTTGCATCGGAAAAGTCAACCTCTCGCCGGGGCCTGGGCCACTCATGACACTCACATTTACAAACTTTCGGCCAAGGGCAGGTCCGCTATTCGATTCGAGTAGGATTGAGCATGAAAGCGTCGTGCGTGCTCGCATTGTTACGACGTTGGACATTTTGATTGTATTGCGAAATTCGCCAGCTCTTTCCGTCAGCAGCGGGGCCGTCAAAGGCCCGAGACGAAGAAGGGCCGCACCATGACAACGTTCCGAACCGACCAGGTTGACGATAATAGGATGAGCATCAAGCGCGCCCCGAACATGCTGGCCGGGTCGATCGCCCGAGTCGACGATCACTGGCAGGTCGAGATCATGTGGGGCGGCCTTGACAACGCCATCACCTACGAGGCACCATCACTGCTTCGCGTTGGGATGGGATCGACGCAGCATTCGACCGATGATGGGCATTCGCTAAATGCGAGTGGCTCTCGCTGAATGGGGTCTGGCGGAAAGCATCCCCGGACCCCAGCACCCCGAAGCCGGACGCGATCGCACGGGCTATGGCGTCTTGAAATTGGTTAGGCCTAACCGCCGGCCGTCTTGTTTGTTTTGGGAACCTATTAATTTCCGCTGGATAGCGCGTTCCGAATTGGACACCTTTTTTCGAAGCGCAAACAGCTCAGTTCTCTCCTGTTCCAGCCTATGAATGGAGCCGAGCAAGGATTGAAAGCTATTCATCGAACCAATGTCTTTCGAAACAACCATAAGCGTTCCCTCGCGATGCGCATGAGCCACCGCCCGGTCTGCTATCTCTGCGAAAGGAAACGGCGCCAGCATCGAGGGCAAAGGCTGGGACCGTTCCTCTCGGGACGTGACAGGCGGCTGTCACACGATTGTCCACGATTGAAGTCCCTAAAGGGTTTGATACTGGGATAGCATCCTCTCAACGTCGCGGCCGCACGCACGCCTCGCCGATGGCATGGCGTCTTCTTTCAGAACCTCAGTCGTGCTTGCCGCGGCGCTTAATCAGCCAATAGACGCCATAGCCGATGGCGAGCATCGGAAGACCCGCGCCCGCAATTGGCCCGGCGGCCCCGTTGACATGACCGTGGTGGTCTCCTCTCCAGTGATCGTGTGACCGCGACCGCCAGAGGCATTCGCGGGCGCGGCAATCATCATCATTGCAAGGGCAAAAAATGCGGCGGCAACGCGCATCCTGCCCAAATCTCATAATATCGATAAATACCAATTTAACATTTAAATAATTTAATTTATTAAATTTGTTCGTTGCCATAAAACCCAAGTTTTCGGAGAGATAAGCGGAGGCGTAATATGGCCAATTTGAAACCGATCAGTTGCCCCGTTTGCGGGGCTGAGGCCCAAGACATTACCGTTGCGAGGTTCGATGGAAGGACGATCCGTTGCGACTTTTGCGGCGACTATGAAGTCTCGGGTCCGGTGTTCAAAGCTGGGCTTCTCGACAAGCTGGATCGCCAAAGAAGGCTGGATGCGCTCGAAAGAGCGAAGTCCTCCACTCCCTCCGGTAAGCGCCCGATGATCACAAGGCACGATCTTTAGCGAACATGCCGATCTCGCCCGCCGATCTCTTCCGCCTACCCTAATCGGCGACGAGACGGCGAAGACAACTACTTCATGCGCCTCATCTCTTGTGCCAGGATCGGAGCGGCACCTACGTGAAGATCACGCCGGAAGGCTCCTGCGGCTGCGGGGGAGCCGGCCACCCTGTCCCCAATGTCCCGGAACCAGGCGAAGCTCCGCGCCTTGCAAAGGGCTACGAGACAGACTTCGACGAAAGGGGCTGGTGACACTGATGGCGCATGCCACAGCTCGCCGCTAGGAAAGAATCGCCATCATCTGGTTGCGGCTTCATGGGGGGCGTTTGCCGCCATGTACTCCTCCCACAGGGTCCATGGGGTGATCGGCAGCAAGTAGGCGGCTCCTGCATTCCCAACCCCCACGACCCTGCCCCGGGTGTCGGAGCCGTTCCCCTTTCCTTGGGGATCTGTTTAGCGTGAAGCGCTCGCCTGCGGCTCAGGCCCCGACCCGAAGAACGCGCGGCACGCGGGCGAGAGCTGCGACTTATTGCGGATCATGCAGGCCTTGATGCGATCGACATCGGGAATGAAGGCGTAGCAGAGTCGCATCGCATCGGGGGAGCAGGCCTGCCGCTGCTCCGGCGTATAGGCGGTGCCCGCGTGAGGCCACATCGACACGGTGACCGCGCCTGCCAACACCAAGCCGAGTCGAAAACCACCGAAGACGATCGCCATGATGATTCCCCCTGTTTCGGAGAATTGTCGGTGAGCGTCTTGGCATTTTCAAGGCCCCCGCACCAAACGGGTGATGCGAGCGCCTGGTGGGTTTTCACTTCGCTGCGTCAGCACCCGCCTTTGCGACTTGGCCATCCTGAACTGACGTCCCGCCAGAGACGCCGATCGCCCCGACAATCTTGCCATCCACATTAATGGGAATGCCGCCTTCTAGTGGAGATGCCCCACGGAGTGCCAATGAACGCAAACCCATGCCCCCCTGCGCCACGAGATCCTCGAACACCTTGCTAGGGCGCCTGTAGTTAATCGCGCTGTGCGCCTTGTCCTCGGCAGCCATAAGAGAGCCGTATTGCGTATTGTCGAGCTTGTGCAGCATCACCATGTGGCCCGTGCTGTCGAGGATGACGATGGCCATCGCCCAGTTGTTCTTTACGGCCTCCGTTTCCGCGGCAGCCATCACTTTCTTGGCTGCCTCGAGCCCCAGTGGCGCTCCATAAGGCGTTATCGGAGGTGGGGATGGCGCCTGTTGAGCGCTGGCTGTTGCGGTGAGCATCACTGCAGCCACGATGGAAGCGACTAGCGTCTTGTCGTGCGTCCTCATGTTGTTGTCCTCCCGATATCTGCTGGTCGGTTAAATAGGCAGCCCCTGCACTGGGACCATTTGCGACCGCAGGATTGCGCCAATCCGTACCACAGTCCATCGGCTGGGGCGTGCCACCGGCGCAAAAGGCAGAGCGGCCCCTCTTCCTATTGCGGGTACTAGGCCCGGATGGGTCGCCCCTCGATTGGCTGCGCGTCAAGGACCGCTATGGGGCGAAAGCGCCGAATTAAGCGAATGCCGCGGTCCTTCATTGGCGTAATTCGGTAAAACAGATTGCCACTCCGCTGGAGTAAACGGGCGTCGTCCGCGCTCGTTATCGACCGCGCCTGGGGAGCCTTGAGTAGCTCGATATCATCATTGTGCAGCGGCACCGAATATCGTCACTCAACTGCCGCCTGAACGTCACAATAGATCATCAAAGCGTCATTTCCAGAGCGGCCAATGAGCGGTAGCTGGGCCGATACACTCTACAGGGAGGGTGAGCCATGGCACTGCGATTCCGTACCATCGACGGCTCCAGGAACAACCTTGCCGATCCCAACATGAATCAGGCCGACACCGACTTTGCTCGGGTCCGGCGCATTTCGCCGATGGATCTAATGAAATGACAGCGGGGCCGACCCCCGCGCGATCAGCAACATCGCCGTGGCGCAGGAGGACACCGGGGAGGAAAGCCCGCATTTGATGGACGACGACGGCGTTGCGCTATCAGGTATGATGTATGGGTGGGCCCAGTTCATAGATCACGATCTGGATTTGCAAAAGCAGGGCACAATCACGGATATCTCGATCACGGTCGCAGCTGATGATGAGTTTCTCCCGGCCGGCAGCATTATTCCGCTGGTGCGGGTAGCCATCGATCCCGCGACCGGTGTTGCCGGCATCCCGCAACTGCCATCAACACGGTCACAGGTTGGCTGGATGGATCGCAGATTTACGGATCCGACGCTGCCACCGCAGCGAGCCTGCGGACCGCCGACGGTCATATGAAAATGTCGGCGGGGCAAAATCTCGCGATCGTCGAGACTGATCAGGGCAAGGTCTTTGCGGCCGGTGACGTGCGGGCGCAGGAGAACCCCGACCTGACGGCCTTGCAGGTCTTGTTTGTGCGCGAGCATAATTATCAGGTTGATCGCCTGCACGAGGAACATCCACATTGGAGCGGCGACAGGCTGTACGAGACGGCCAAGGCCATCACCACGGCCGAGATGGTCAACATCACCTATAACGAATTCCCGCCGCATCTGTTAGAACGACGCTATTGCGCCGTACCACGGCTATGATCCTACGGTAGACGCGCGAATCACCGAAGAGTTTGCGGGTGCTGCGTTTCGCTTCGGTCACTCCATCGTCTCCGATGAAATCAGTGCGATCAGCAATCTAGGTGCCTTCACATCCGAGCAGACGCTGGCGAAATCATTCTTTGAAGATACGGCGACGTTCCAAGCTACGGGTGCAGATGGCTTGCTTCGGCATCTGTCCGGAGACCTGGCGAATCTGCTGGACGCCCGGATTGTCGACGGCGTGCGCAACTTCCTGGTCGATCCTCCGGACGGTATCGATCTAGCGGCGATCAATATCCAGCGCGGCCATGATCTAGGGTTGGGTACACTAAACCAGACCCGGGAGGCGCTGGGACTTGCGCCGTATACCAGCTTCGGTCAGCTCAGCTCTGATCCGAAGACGGCGGCGGCGTTCGAGAAAGCCTATGGTTCTATCGATGCCGTCGATTTGTGGGCTGGTGGATTGGCTGAGGATCATGCTGAAGGAGCCATCATCGGACCCACCTTCGGCAAGATCATCGGCGATCAGTTCACTGCGTTGCGCGACGGCGATCGGTACTATTTCGAGAACCAGAAGTTCGACAGCGAGACTGAACGAGATCAAGGGCACCACCCTGTCGGATTTGATCCTGCGCAACACTGATACCACGGCGATTCAGAGTGATGCTTTCGTTGCGACCGAGCGGCGCAGCGGCACCCTGGGAGGAGGACACCCTGACCGACGGGATCTAGATGACACGCTGGTGGCCGCGAGCGGCCACATGACCATGACCGGCGGTGGCGCCGATACGTTCGTGTTCAACACTTACTACTTCAAGGGGAGACACAACACTGCAACCATCACTGATTTTGATCCGAAAGTGGACAAGCTGCAACTTTTGAACGAAGACTACGTCAAAATAACCTCCGACCACCACGGCGGAACACTGCTGCAAGTCGGCAACGAGACCATCGACTTGCTGGACGTCAAGCCGAACGAATTGCACCATCGAGACTGGGCATAAGACCAACGGCTGCGTCGCTCTAATGGGCGGCGCGGCACCTCTTAGTTGGTGAGATGACTCGCCGTTTTTCGCATAGCGACGGGACCAATCGTGTCGCGTCCAGCGCGGTGATCCAGCTAGCGATGATCTTAGCGTCACAATTGCAATCCCCTGGTCGATAACGTCCGCGCTGGGTCGATGCCGAAAGTCTTCTTACATCGCTGACGCAAATTTTCCGAGCCATAGGTGCGGCGGACTGACAAAGCGCCCGTCATCAGCGACTGAGCGCGTAAGTGTTCGGCACCGAAAATGAAGGTGAACCCGACCGTCAGAATGGTGCCGCCGAAAAGCACCACCCGGATGATTGCGGGCACGACGCCGTCGGCCATGACACGGCGTTCGCGCCGAACCTCACTGATCGAATCAACGTGCCGTAGGATCTCGGCCAAGACGAGCCTTCATCGGTACCTAATGACTGGAATTTAAGAACCGCGTGGTAGATTTCGTTCAGCGTCTCAGTAGTAGCGGGCTTTGCTTGCGGCTCTCCATGGCCGGCCAGTCGCTTGCGGTAGCGGACGTCAGGTAGGCTGTCGTCGACTCGCGAATGGCAGCTCCGCGCTCGGGATCGATCCCCTGTGTTAGGCGAAAAACGGTTGCGGCCGCACCGGCCTCCTTGGCCACTTCGCTCTCGGCTTATTGAATTTTGCCACACGACCACGGCAAAGGCGAGCAACTCCACGTCGAGCACAGGCTTGGCGCGATGATAATGGCGCCGAATTGATCCAAAGCTCGCGAAACCTGCTCGATCATGCCTGCGGCAAATTGGGGGTACTCCGTCAGGCTCGGTTCCAACTCCAAACGAGCGAGTTGACCATCGTTGCAGCAGGATAAGGATTCAGTAGCTTTGAGTAGTGAGCACGCATGGTGGCTGTCACCCCTCACCCCATGACAATTCTCACTTTGAGGAGCAATCCACGTCGCTGAGAAATCTGACTGTTGCAACAACCTTGGCCGCGTTGACCGCTGTCGGCGGAGTCTGGTTCCGGCCGGCCGCCCACGCAGCTAGCACCAAGGAGTGCGGGACCACCACCACGACCACGACGTCGGGCGTGACGCCGCCTAATCCAAGTGCGGGCTTCACGCTGACGACGACCACATCGAGCACGCCGCCGCCGCGACGGAGAGGGCTCGCTTCGCGACCGAGCGCGAGCTCATCGTTGTTGTCGCCCAAAAATCCCCGACGTGCTGAAATACTGAAATACGTTGACGAACCGCCAACACGGATTCGGAGCTTTCAGATGAGAAAAGTGCTCGCTGCCAAACTGCATGGCATCCATGTTACGGAGGCCAATCTTCACTATCTCGGTTCAATCACACTCGATCCGGACCACTGCCAGGAAGCAGGCATTTTCCCGATGGAATTCGTGGAGATTTGGAATAAGAACTCCGGGGCACGAATTTCGACCTACGTTATTTTTGGCGCACGCGGTTCGCGGTGTTGTGTCCTCAACGGTGCTGCCGCACGCACGTGCCAAGTTGGTGACGCGATCATTGTCTGTAGTTCGACATATGTGGACGAGACAAGAATCGCTCAGCTGAGACCAAAAATCCTTACCTTCGATCGCTACAACCAGGTTACGGATCGCCTGACCTATTCGGTGACTCGGGAACCTACGGAGCGCTATTGCTTCGAAATCCTGGGTGAGTCAGGCGACATCAAAGCAATACCCCTTCGTGTTGCAGAATCGGACTGAAGTCCGTTTGACGGGATCTAGATCGGAAATGAGCTAAACATGCTGGGGCATACGCCTTTGTGATTGAGTTCGGAACTTAGTAGCCGCGCTGAAGTTTTGCGAGAAAACCGTCTCACCCTCAGAACGAGAAAAGCGAGTATTACAGCCTTGCTAGCCTCCGGGAACAGAGCGGGAGCGCTCCCACACACTGAACCTACATCTGCATCCCAGCGTCGGACGTGGTTCATGGAGCTTGTCGCTCCGGGCATTCCGCAACATCACTTGCCGTTCGCTCTCGAGATTTTCGGCGACCTCGACATTGCAGCGCTTCAACTCAGCCTCGATTTTGTCGTCGAGCGCCACGAGGCGCTAAGGACAGTATTCGTGGATGATCGCGGCGAGCTTCGCCAAGCGGTCGGGGGCCCTCGCGCTGTCGTCGCGCTGATCGACGCCCCATCCAGACCCGATACGGAGTTAAACACCATCCTCCGTGAACAGGTCACGGCTCCGTTTGACCTCAACCGGGGCCCTCTGGTTCGCTTGGTCGCCGTCAGGCGCGCGCCGGGGGCGCATGTCCTGGTGTTCGTTCTGCACCACATCATTGCCGATAATCTGTCGCTTGGCGTGTTCGCGCGAGAGATGGCCGAGGTCTATCGAGCATTCAGTGCTCGCAGCGTGCCGGTACTTGCGCCGCTGCCGTGGCAATACGTCGACTTCGCCATCGCTGAAGCCCGTTGGCTCGCCAGTCCCACATTTCGCACTCGCCTAAAGTGTTACGCGGAGAAAATTGGTCCCACGACAGCGCGCCTGGACTTCGGTTCCGAGCAAATCTCCACTACCGGGCAGGCCGGCGCGAACCACGTCATGTCCCTCGACCCTGCCGTGGTGGATCGCCTCAAACAGGTTGCGCAGCGCGGCCGCGTGACTCTGTTCACGGTGCTGCTTGCTGCGCTCGAAACAGTGCTCGCGCCTTACGCGGACAGGCCAGATTTCGTTATCGCAGTGCCTGTGGCTGGCCGCGCCAGCGATGGCGCAGAGGGCGTGATCGGTCCCCTTGCCAATATCGTTGGCCTGAAGACGAGTCTGCGCGCGGGCGGGACAATGGCTGAGCTTCTGGCCGACACCGGCCGCCAGCTTATGGATACTCTCGAGTATGAGAACGTGCCCTGGGATGCGCTGGTGCGTGCCAACAATCCCTCACGCTCTGCCGATTCTTCGCCGCTTAGTCAGGTAATGCTGTCTTGGGCAGCGGTGCCGGCGCCGTTTCAGCGCTTCGGGAGCCTGCCATGCCGACAGATCTGGCTTCCGTCTCCCGTGCCATCAATCGATCTTTTTGTAACCGCATCGGAGACGCCTGACGGGATACTATGGCTCGGTTTCGATAGCCGACCAGACAAGGTGTCTCCCCGTACAGTTTTCCGTCTATCGGGCACGCTGCAAACCGTCCTCCTTGAAATTGCTTATGGAGATATTACCACGCTCAGGGCGTATCCGAGACACGGCACAGGCGCCGCCATGCCTCGCCATCACATTCGCGATGCTTTTGGTGCCACCTCCGCCAACAGCTTCGCGCCCAGCCCCTGCGAAACAACGAAGCGTCGCGAGGTGCTCGAGAAACTCGTTGCCGAGCTATGGCGGCGGCTTCTCGGCGTCCCACCAAATCATATGCGCGAAGACTTCTTTGATGCCGGCGGCGACTCGCTGTTGGCGGTGCGGCTGATGTCGCAGCTGTGCATTTACCTCGATCGGAAGCTGCCGGTTGCGCTTTTCTTCAAGGCCCCCACCGTCGCCGGGCTAGTGAATGGTCTCCTTGAAAACAATACTAGCGAATTGGATTACTCCATCATCAAACTCGCAGACGGAATTGACGGCCGGGTGCTGTTTGTAAGCGCTGCGCAAAACGGTCTCGATGAACTGGCTGCGGCGATGCCGCGGGGGCCGTCGATATATAGATTGGATGCTTACTTCCTTCAGGAGCAGCAACTGCTTGCCGGCCGGCCCATGCTTGATAGCGTGGAGGCCATTGCTGCGGAATTCCGGTATCGACTGAAAGCGGTTCAACCGAAAGGCCCGTATCTGCTGGCCGGCGGCTGCGAAGGCGGCGTATTGTCTTACGAGTTAGCGCTTCAGCTTCAGCGGCAAGGTGATGAGGTTGCTTTTCTCGCCATGTTGGATACGCCCGTCCGCGGCTTCTGGGAATCGAAGCCAGCCTTTCTAGGTTCGGTCAGGGTGGCCAAGCGCCGATTTTTAGATTTTATCTTGCGACAACCACCTCAACCGACGACGCCAGAGCATGAGCAGGTCCAACGCATCTGGGCGATGATCTGGCAGGCCGTGCGCTCATACCAGCCCGAACGCCTTTTTGACGGAGACGTTCACCAGTTCAAGGCGGAAATGACACGATTGGGCATTGCCGACGTTGCGTCTGGTTGGGATCGTCGGGTTACCGGCCGGGTCGCGGTCCATATGTTGCCCGGTGACCATCTCAGCTGGATAACAAATCCGCAGAGCCGCGCAACAATCTCCGCCGTGTTGGATGCAGTAGTGCGGCCTCCGGTTTCGCCCGGACCTACTCAGTGACTGAGCGACCTACCATTACTATCGGGAGTGCAACGCCAGTCTCGCGGCGTGTGCCCGCCGGTCTCGCTGAGCTTGCGGCCTATCGCGAGTTGCTCGGATACATGACCGTCAACCGCCTCCGGGTTCGCTATCAGAACAGTTGGCTAGGGTGGGCTTGGGCGGTCTTGCAGCCACTTGCATTCCTGGGATTTCTCTCAGTGGTCGGTTTGGCCGTCGGTGGCTATGCGACCTCTGGGATCGCTTACCCACTCTTTATCCTTGCCAGCTTGTCGCCGTGGACATTCTTCGCGACATCTCTCAGCACCTCGGCCGCGAACGTGTTGAACAGCAGATCACTCATCGCCAAGGTGTATTTCCCTCGCGACATCGTGCCGTTCTCTAGCGTCCTCGCGGCCCTCGCCGACCTCGCGATCGCGACGGCGCTGACGATGGTCGCTCTCGTATGCACCGGCCACAGCATTCCGGCGACCGCGATCGAACTTCTGCCAATCAGCCTGATCCTGATCGTTTATGCAGCTGCGTTTTCGCTGCTGCTCTCCATTGCGCAGATCGGATTTCGCGATGTCGCGATCGGATTGCCTCTTTTACTCCAGGGATTGTTGTTCACGACGCCCGTCCTGTACCCATCGGGCGCCGTTCCCGAGCACTGGCGCGCAATCTATACACTCAACCCACTGGCACTGCTGGTCGAGGCCTTCCGGGGCGCATTGATCGACAAGCAAACCATCAGCCTCGCGCAGCTCGTTTACGCCGCTCTCGTGGGGCTAGTTCTGTTCGCGATTGCTTATTTCGCATTTAAGACTGCCGAACCAACCATGGTCGACGAAATCTAGTCATGTCTGCTGTCGATATCGTTGCCCACAACGTGTCAAAGTCCTATCGTGTCCATCGCGACGGCAGGAGCGGCCGCGGCCTGTTCAGATTCAGGCCTGCAGAACGCTTTTGGGCACTGAAAAATGTCAGCTTCGACGTTCGGCGTGGCGAGACACTGGGGGTTGTCGGCCCGAATGGTTCTGGCAAAACCACATTGATCAAACTGCTCGCCCGCATCACTTCGCCTGATAGCGGACAAATCACTATCGCCGGTCGGTTGATGTCCCTGGTGGAAGTTGGAGCAGGTTTCCATTCCGAACTCAGTGGCCGCGATAATGTCTTCCTAAACGCTGCGATCTTCGGAGTTCCAGTGGGGCAAGTACGAAAGCGCTTCGACCACATCCTGGAATTCTCAGGACTCGCCGAGTTTATCGATGCCCCGGTCAAGACCTATTCATCAGGAATGTTCGTCAGGCTGGGCTTTGCCGTCGCCGCGCACCTCGACGCAGATATCCTTCTTCTCGACGAAGTATTGGCAGTGGGCGACCTGGCTTTCCAGGCTCGTTGCATGGACCGGATCGAGGAAATCCGACGCTCGGGACGTACAATTCTGCTCGTTTCCCATGATCTCGCGGCAGTCGAGCGGCTTTGCGACAGAGTCCTTCTGCTTACCTCTGGTGAAGTGGCGGGCGAAGGCGCCCCGAGTGACATGATCGAGAAATACCAGATCATTGCGGCAACGCGCATCCCAGCCTCCGGTTCGAATCTCGAGGGTGGCGCCGTCGTCCTACACGGCGTCAGCTTCGTCGGCCGTGACGGCGCTCGACCTAGGACGGGAGACGCTCTGACTGTGCGCGTGAGCTACGAGGCCACAGCATTGGTTGACGACGCCGTGTTCACGGTGAGTTTCATCTGGCCCAGCGGCTATATCTGCACCGAGCTTGTGTCGTCGAGGTCCACTCTCGTGGTGGGACACGGGTGCATTGTTTTTGATTGTCCGATGCTTGCTATGCAACGGGGGCTTTACACAGTCGATCTCACGGTCGCCACAGACGCCGGTCGTGTTCTAGCCAAACGCGTGCGTGCCGCGCCGTTTCGTGTAGATCCGGGTCTTATCGTGCAGGGCGATTTCTACATGGCGCACAGCAACAGGCTGGAGCGAGACCCGAATTAAATTAAATTGCTTCAATGTCCCGCCCTACGCTGCGTATCAGCGCATCGAGTTCCTCGGGCGACAGTTGGACAAGTCGATTCCTCAGCTCGCTCAACTCCGTTCTCGACCGCGCCTGTGGCCTGATCTCCGTCAATTCCTGGTCGTCGGCCGGCGGGGCGTCTTTTACGGCATTCGAGAAACCTGCCAGCGTTGGGTTGTCGAACAGCGCCCGGATTGGGATGTCGATGCCGAACCGGCGCCGCACGCGCACGATGACTTGCATGGCAAGCAGTGAATTGCCGCCGAGGTCGAAGAAATCGTCGGTTGCTTGAATGTCGTCCTCACGCAGTACGGTTCGCCAGATCTCTGCCACGTCGGCATTCACCGGCATCGTGCCGGGTGCAGCCTCCTGGCGTGTGGGCGCATCAGCAAGCGATTTGAGAGCCATCTGATCGACCTTGCCGCTCGGCAAGAGCGGAAGCGCATCAACCACGAACAGTTTGGCTGGGACCGCTGCCGACGGCAAACGCTCCTGAAGCGATGCACGCAATTCGCTCGGAACGGGCGCCTTCTGTTCCTGGTGTCCGACAACGAATGCGACCAGTCGTTGTTGGTCAGCATCGCCCACGATCATCGCTGCGGCGTCCTTCACCGCGGCGTGGCTGCGGAGCGCCCCAAGGACTTCGTCGAGTTCCAGCCTGACACCCCGCAGCTTCACCTGGTTGTCGTTGCGGCCGAGATAAAGGATCGTGCCATCCGCCCGGCACACTCCACGGTCGCCAGTATTGAACAGTATCGGCGAAGGCGCGCCCGCAATCGGATTGACTCTGAAGCGCTCGGCAGTCAGATCGGGTTTGCCCCAATAGCCAAGTGCCAGGCAAGCGCCGCCCGCGTGGATCACGCCGGGCATGCCCACCGGGGTAGGCTGGCCCACGCGGTCGAGAACGTAGACCTGCGTATTGGCAATGGGTTTGCCAATCGGCACGGGTCCGTCGGCGTCTGCGTCCTGAACCTCGTGGACAAGAATGTCGGCTGCGACCTCGGAAGATCCGTAGAGATTGATGAGCTTTCGGCCGGGGCAGGCCAGCTTGAAACGTCTCACGAGATCCGGCGTGAGAACTTCGCCGCTCACCGACCACATCTCGAGAGCCGGCAGACGCCTTCCCAGGTCGGGCGCGTGGTCGAGCAGCACGCGCAGCAACGTCGGCACGAGCACAATCCTGGTGACGCAATGCTGTCCGAGCAGCGCGATAAATTTTTCCGGGTCAAGGATGATCTCATCCGGAATAATCACCGTCGGCACGCCTGCCAGCAGCGGTCCAAGCATTTCCCAGACGGCGTCAACGAAGCCGATCGACGTCTTGCAACAGGCCACCTCGCCGCGGGCGAACGGATACGCCTCATGCATCCAGTCGATCCGGTTCATCAAGGCTCTGGTCGCGCCCATGACGCCTTTCGGCACCCCGGTCGAGCCGGACGTGAAGAGGACATAGGCGAGATCGATGCCCGCTCCTGTACCCACCATCTCGACCGGCTTGCTCCAAAGCGGAGCATCCCGATCCATCACGACCGCTGAAAGCCCGGAAGGCAAGCGGTTGGACAACGCGCGAAGGGTGAGCACGGTACGGCAGCCGGCCAGTGCGACGAGTTGCGCGAGGCGCTTATCCGGTTGGGCGGTATCGAGAGGAACCCACGGTATGCCGGCGACCAGGCACCCCAGTACTGCCGTAAAGGCATCGACCGAGCGGGGCAGGAAGATGCCGACCGGCTCGGCGGTATGGCCACGCAGCGCCGTTGCGACCTGACCCGCACACCGAGCAAGCTCGCCAAAGCTGATCCGCTGATCGTCAGAAATGAGCGCGACGTCGCCCGGCAGCTTGGCCGAAATCGCGGCAAAGGCGTCTGCCGGCGTATGTTGCAGGTATTCGCGCGCCGTGGAATTCCACTCGAACACCGCACGTTGCCAGTCGTCCTTGTCAAGCAAGTTGATGCCACTGATAGCTCGCTCGGGTTTGTCGACGACCGCCTCCAGGATACGCCGGAATTGATCGGCCATTTGCGCTATCGTCGACGGATCGAAGAGTTCGCTGTCATATTCGAATGAGCAAGCGAGTCCGTCACTCTCGATGATCTCGAGCGAGAGATCCAGTTTGGCCACACCAGGGTCGACGTCCACGTCCTGAATCTGGAGGCCGGCCAACTTCGGCGCTTGATGTCGAAAGTTCTGAAGCACGAACATGACCTGAAAGATGGGGGAATGGTCCCGTGTCCGCGGACTACCCATATCAGCCACGACCCGCTCGAATGGAACGTGCTGGTGCTCAAACGCGTCAAGCAAGACCGATCGATTGCGGGCCAGCATTGCAGAAAAGGTGGGATCGCCTGACAGATCCCCGCGCAGCGCCAATGTGTTCACAAAGCAACCGATGAGTTGCGCGAGATCCTCGTCGCGACTTCCGGACACTGGCGTACCGACCACGACGTCATCTGTATCGGCCCAGCGTTGCAGCAGAATTTGGAATGCCGATAGAAGGCCCATGAAGAGAGTGGCACCGTGGCGGGCGCACAACGCTCGCAGCGTTTCGGTGAGACGTTCATCTATGTCGAAGCCGAGACGCTTGCCGCGGTGGCCCCGCGGGGCGGAACGCGGGCGAACAGTCGGCAATGCAAGGACAGGTGGCGCGCCAGCAAGCGCTTTCCGCCAGAACGCGACGTCTTGCTCGAATGCCGCCCGCGCGTACAGCCGTTCCTGCCGTTCGGCGAAATCGCTGTATTGAAACGCGAGCTCCGGCAGAACAGCCGGCTTGTTGCCTAGTCTCGCCTCGTAGAGACTGGCGAGTTCATCGAAGAAAGTCCCCATTGACGATCCGTCGACGATGATGTGATGAAATACGATCACGAGTACGTGTTCTTGTTCCGACACCCGCGCAAGCGCAACGCGTAAGTGCGGCGGTACGGCAAGATCAAAGGCAGTCTGACACATTCGCGCCGCAAGTGCGTCCACCTGCATACGACGTTCAGGTTCCGGCAGTGAGCCGAAGTCCTGCTCGTCGACGGCGAACGAGATCTTCTCATGCACATGCTGCAGAACCATCCCGTTTCGCTCGACAAGCCCCGTCCGCAGGACTTCGTGCCGCGCGATAAGGTCGTCAAATGCACGCGCGAGGAGATGGTTGTGAACCATCCCTCTGAGCCGCAGTACTCTCAACAGATTGAATACGGGCGTTCCCGGGTCGATTTCATTCGCCAACCAGAAAGCCCGCTGCTGGGCGGAGGCTGCTCGCAGTTCATCTCGGGTCGGAAAATCAAGCAAACATCTCTCCATTCCGAGGCAATAGGGATGCGGCACTAAGCTTTCAGCATCTGCATAGATGGAGGGGCATCAAAAATAATTCCGAAAATATAACATAAGCGTCTTCACAGAAAAAGCTCATGAATACTGAATTACCTATACGAAATTTTGGAGAAATTCATAACCGGCGGCAACCAGACTTGGTGCCGGCGAGTCGCTCTCACTCCAAACCCCCGTCGTCGTCGCCTCTCGGCAACATGATGGCGGCGAGCCTCTGAGAGAGCTTCAGCTTGGGAAACGAGGTGCATCACACAAGTACGTTCACCGGCCACAGGACGAAAGGGTGGGCAAATACCTCGAAAGAGGTAGTTTTCGGTAGGCTGAGTCGGCGGTTAGAGTGTCAGCCGGCGTTCAACATTGACCCGCATCGGCGTGCAGTTTTTGACTTGCCTTATCAAGGCGGCATCGCACAGGCGCAAACGCGGAGCGAGGTACCAAATAGGCGCCACGAACATGGCGAGCCGCGAGCGGCGGGCCGGATTGATCGAAGCAGTAGCTTGGCCGGCCTAAAGAAGAGTGCCACTTGCGGCGCGAGTGGGCTAGGCGGAGCCTACGATGAACATGGGCATCTTCATTGCTATCGTCGAGGACCGGAAGACGGCTTGTAGACCGCATCGCAAGCTTGTGCCTAGGCGATTGGCGATGGTTGTGTTCTTGCTATTGGCCTGCATGTTTCATCAGGCTGTGCCATTGATTGCGCGAACGAACGCGCCTGAAGCTACGCCACAGATACCGCCCTATCCAATGCAGACCATGCCTCGACTGGCACAAGCCAAGCGCTCCCCTAGCACAAATACGGTGGGAATCGTGACGGGCCGCCCAACCGGGACTGATTTTGCAATCGCCCAAGACATTTCGACGGTTCTCGCGACCGGACAGGAGACTGGTCCGAGAGGTGAGGTGGCATTGCGGATTCTGCCGATGGTCGACAAGGGCGGCATTCAGAACGTTCGTGACGTGCTAACCTTGCCCGGCGCCGACATGGGCATCACTCCCAAAATTTTGCTCAACCGCCTGCGCGCCGGCAAGGAGTTGGGTGATATCTCAAAGAGCTTGGTCTACATCGCCCCGCTCTTCTACGAAGAACTCCACATTCTTGCTCGCCCAGAGATCCGCACCGTTGCCGATCTCGCTGGAACACGCGTCAACCTTGGTGAGGAGGATAGCGGTACGGACATCCTGGCGCGGGACATTCTCACTCGACTAGGCCTGAAAGCGACAGAAATAAACGTTGACCAGAATGCAGCTGTTGAACGCATGCGGAACGGCGACATCGCGGCCACGATGTTCATCACGGGCAAACCCGCCCGGTGGCTCGAACGCTACGAGCACGAGGACGGCTTCCATCTCGTTCCCGTCCCATACACGTCCTCCTTGGAGGAGGACTACCTGCCGGCGACTTTCACCCATCAGGATTACCCGAACCTGATCGCTACTGACGAGCGCATCGACACGCTTGCGGTTGGTTCGGTCCTCATCACTTACAACTCGCCTCGGGCAAGCGAGCGGTACCAGCGCTTAGAGACCTTCGTTAACGCGTTCTTTTCGCGTATTTCAGAGTTCGAGAGTCCAGCGCGGCACCCGAAGTGGAAAGAGATCAACGTTGCGGCGGAGTGGCCCGGGTGGACCCGCTTCGCTCCCGCGGAACGCTGGCTGAAGCAGCGCCGATCAACAGCACCCGATGCCGACTCGCGGGCGGAGTTTGAGCGATACCTGGATCGGTCGGGCATCGTGCCTTCCGCCACCGAGCGCGAACGTTTGTTTCAGGATTTCCTACGCTGGTGGAAGGGGAGAGACCGCTGATCGATCTCACATCCGTTACAGGGCGACCTCGGAGCAACAATGGGAGGGGTCATGACCATGATGACGCGTGCATGTGCGATTGGCTTTCTGGCCATCCTCACCGTGGCTCGTGCGGCGAACGCGCAGATAGCGGACCAACCGAAAACGCTCACGCGCAGTCCGCCAAAGCAACTGGCGGTGCACATCAGCAACGAGAAGAGCGCGCGCATAGTGTATGCACAGGGGAGCTCGCTCGTGAATTTGTCGCCCTTCATCCGCGAGATCGGCGCTCTTGACGTTCGGCCTACAACGCTCCCGCACAGAACATTCCGTGCTTTCGACCTTAGGGGCAGACCGAGCGGCACGATCTACATGCACGCGCGCAGGTGGCCCAAACGAGCGGCGGTGCACATCAGCGACAGAAAGAAAAGCGAGCGTCTAGGATATGAGAAGGTGAGTTCGCTCGTGGATTTTCCACCCTTTTTCCCCGGCATTGGCGCGCTTTACGTTCAACCCAAAACGCTCCCGAACGGACCATACCGTGCTTTCGACCGCCGGGGCAGACTGAGCAGCACGATCTACATGCTCCCGATCGAGGATCTTGAGAACCGGAAACGGTTCGATCTTGAGGGCCTCGCCGGAAAGGGCGATCACGTAACCTTCTACTTCAATTCCGGTCACCCTGGACTCGACAAGCCCCACTATCACATCCACATTTGGCACGTGAGCAAGAAGGGGGAAGAGCAGGTCGCGAAATAGCGAGTGGTGGGATCTTTGGGATTGCCGCGATCGTGTTGCCCGCGGAACATTTGGTGGAACGGTTTCGGACTCCGTCCGGAAACGTCAAGATCGCGCGGGCGGTCCTGAAGGACGCCTTGGACAAGAATATCTACCGCAAATTCCCGCCAATCGCCTGGCCAGCCGGAGAAGGTCGCTGGCAGCGTCGTATTCCACGCCACCGACGATGCTGGTTTCGTCAGCATGGTGTGACGCCAGCTAAGACTTGGTGCCACCTGAATTCAGGATTCTCCCGGACCAATGCTAACGTTGGGCATCGCCAGTGGTCATTCGTCACGTGAAGCGTTCCGCCAGACGCGATGCGCGCCAGACCGTACGGGAAAGCTCAATGTCGGCACTGTTTCACACAACCGCACAGTGTCGCCAGAAGTGACACGAGTCTTGGTGTCGCGAAACGTATCCTCCAGGTCGAGTTGATGCGACGACATGTCTCATTCCTCTCGCTTAAACTGAAGTCAGTGGCGAATGATATAATGAAGTACCCCATCTTGACTATTGAACCGGCTCTAAAAGCTTCTAGCCTGTGATGCCGGACATCGAACCGTCTGATTTAAAGCATGCAAAGGCGTGATCTGAAATCCCTGTCTATGGATCAGCTATGGCACCTTCATGAAGAGTTGGTGACCGAACTGACGCGCAAAATAGCGGCTGAAAAAAACAGGCTCGAGGAGCGCCTTCGTCAACTTCGTCTCACCGGTGATGAACTGACCCATGGGCGTCGCCCTTACCCCAAGGTCCTTCCTAAGTATAGAAATCCCAAGAATCCTTCGCAGACCTGGAGCGGCCGTGGCAAACAACCTCGCTGGTTGAGGGAGCAGCTCCGATCCGACAAAACGCTGGACGACTTTCGGATAGAGCAAGCGGCCGCCGAAACACTTGCCCATACCATGCTTAGGATCGGCCGAGCGCAGCGGCCAAGGATGTGATGGCGTTGAAGCGCTCTTTAGACTGATAGACCGACGTCATCAAGCAGTCCGTCCTGGTCAGGATCATGGCTCTGCGTTCACAGCAGGCATTGACGTGCTGGAAGAACAGATTGCTACCGCCGGAGATGACGGCGAGGTATCCGATCTGTTCGACGATCAGCAGCGCGAAGCGGTACAACCTGATCCGGTCGCGTAGCGCTCGCGCTCGAGTTTGGCGAGTGTGATGGAGCGGCTGGGCGGGATGGCATTCTCGAAAATGTTGCGTCCGGGAGACCGGACGATGTCTTTGCCGCGACCGAGAAATTCGCCGCAAGACCTGACGCATCCTTGGTGCTCACGCCGCTAGGATTGACGCCGCTGATCTGGACTCGGCATCACGATAGCCATTCGGGTTCTTCAATTGCCAACGCCAATGGTCCGCACACATTTGCGCCAAAGGCCGTGTCGATTTCCAACCCAATACTCGTTCCGCAAGCGTCGCATCGGCACAACAGATTGCAACATCACCGGCCCTGCGTTCACCGATCGAATACGGAATTGACCTGCCACTCACGGCCTCGAATGTCCGAATCACCTCCAAAACGCTGCTGCCGGCTCCCGTTCCGAGATTGAGCGTGAGCACACCGGGCTGTTTCAGGTGTCTCAAAGCACTCAGGTGTCCAGATGCAAGATCGACGATATGAATGAAGTCGCGGATTCCCGTACCGTCCGGCGTGTCATAGTCGCTGCCCCAAATCGTGAGCTTGTCACGCCTTCCAATTGCCACTTGTGCCACAAACGGCAACAGATTGCTCGGAACGCCCAGCGGGTCTTCTCCGATGAGCCCGCTTTCGTGCGCGCCGACTGGATTGAAGTATCGCAGGATACCGATGCGCCAATCATCGTCGGCCCCGTAAAGATCCTTCAACATTTCCTCGATGATGAACTTTGTGCGGCCGTACGGATTTATTGGTCCGAGAGGATGCTTCTCATCGAGGGGCAGATATGTGGGTCTGCCGTACACGGTAGCCGACGAACTGAAGACGAGCGTCTTCACCTTCGCTCGCTTCATGGCGGACACGAGCCGCATCGTGCCCAAGACGTTGTTGTCGTAATACGTCAGCGGATCAACGTTAGAATCGGAGACCGCCTTCAGCCCGGCAAGGTGAATAACTGCACTCACATTGCAACTACCAAGTACTTCGTAGATCGCCTCCTCATTGCGGACGTCGGCATGCCGAAAGACCAGCGACCGACCGCAGATGGATTGCACCCGCTCGAGAGAGGCCTTGTTGCTGTTCGAAAGATTGTCGACTGCAACGACATCAAGCCCGGCCTCAAGCAACGCGAGACAGACATGGGACCCGATGTAGCCCGCGCCTCCGGTCAACAGGATCATCTCGGACGCGTCCCTATTCGCACTGCCCACTGTCGGGCCTGCCCGAACCGGCTGCGCTTTCCAGTCTCGAACTCTCTTCCAACTCACTCTGGCCCGTGACCCAATGCAACAGCCCCGAAGGATTACTCCCTGCACCACGCGCAATCTGGCGTGGATTGGGCAGAGTAGCCTGGCCTACCAGGCCGCTTCAGTACGACTTCGTATTGCCAGACCGTCCGATGGAGGAAGACGCTTGCGAAAAGATGCCAGCACCAAAGCGGAGGCCCGCAGGGTTGCTGCGATACGCACGTCAGTCGATGCGCAGAACAAACGCGTCGAGCGCAAATCCGCAACAATTGGTGCTACGGACGCAGCGCCTCGAAGCGCGCTTTCGCCTCCTTAATCCCTGCGGCGTCGGCTTTCGCGTAGAGATCTTGCGCTTTGCTCGCATCGCCTCGCGTCCCATAAGCTCCCCGTTTGGCGAGGATCAACGGATCATAGGTTTCTGCCAGCGAGAAGTTCGCCTGAGCGCTGCCCATCTCGATGGCGCGCTCCAGCACAATCCGCGCAGCGCCTAAGTCGCCATGTCCGAGCAGTGTGCTCGCACGCGCAACTAAACGTGCCGCCACCACAGCTTGCTCCGAATTGGGCTGGGCATCGCCCCGACCGTCCCTTCCCGGCATCCGGTCGGCGACTGGCCTTGCGTTCTCCTCGACAGGCCTACCCCGCGCTGTCGAATCGAGAGTTGCGATATTGGGCCCAACGCGATACGCAACCGCGAGATCCTGCGTCGGCCGATCGGGCTCACTCTGTGCGGATTTGTGAAGCGATGGCACGCTGTTTGCCGCCGCCTGCATTAGTTCGGCCGCTTCGTCTCCCGCTTTGCGGGCCTGCGCCTCGTACGCGTAAATTGAGCTCCAAGTCATAGAGCGGTCTTGTGCAAGCGTGTTGGTCCTTTCGTGTTCCTTCTGCATCGATTGCCGCAACTCGGCAGGGCCGGCTTCCATCGTCCGATTCCACCGCAGCAGTTCATCGGTTGCCTTCGCGGCCAGCGCCGTCTGGGCCTCCACGTCGCGTCGCGCCGCCGTAAGATCCTGCTCCAGCGACGCGGACCGTTCGCGCTCCTCTTGCAAGGACTTCTGCAGCCCGGCCGCGCTCCTCTCCCCCGCCTCTTTCAGCCGGGAGGCGTCCTCACTTGCTTTCGTCGCCAGCGCCGTTTGGGCCTCGAAGCCACGCCGCGCATTCGCAAGATCCTCCTCCAGCTGCGAGGACCGCTCGCGCTCCATTTGCAGGGACTTCTGCAACTTAGCCGCGCGCCTCTCGCTAGCCTGTTTCAGCCAGGTAGCTTCCTCACTTGCTTTCGCCGCCAGTGCCGTCTGAGTCTCGACGTCGCGCCGCGCCGCCGCAAGATCCTGCGCGAGCCGTTCTGCACGCTCGCGCTCGTCCTGTGCGGATTTGTGAAGTGACGGTGCGCCATTCGCAGCCGCCTGCCTTAGTTCGGCCGCTTCATCTGCGGCTTTGCGGGCCTGCGCCTCGTACGCATAAATCGCGCTCCGGGTCATCGAGAGCTCATGCGCAAGCGCGTCGGCCCTTTCGCGTTCCTTTTGCATCGATTGCCGCAGCTCGGCAGCACCGGCTTCCGCCGCCTGACCCCGCCGCTGAACTTCATCAGTTGCTTTTGCCGCCAGCGCCGTCTGGGCCTCGACATCATGCCGCGCCGCCGCAAGATCCTGCTGCAGCCGCGATGACCGCTCGCGCTCCTCTTGCAGGGACCTCTGCAACTCGGCAGCGCTGCTCTCGCTAGCTTGTTTCAGCCGCGAAGCTTCCTCGCTTGCTTTCGCCGCCAGTGCCGCTTGGGTCTCGACATCATGCCGCGCTGCCGCAAGATCTTGCTCCAGCCGATCTGCACGCTCGCGCTCCTGCTGCAGGGACTTCTCCGGCTCGGCCGCGCCCTTCTCCCCCGCCCACTTCAAGCGGGACGCTTCCTCGCTTGCTTTCGCCGCCAGTGCGGCTTGGGCTTCGATTACACGCTGAGCATCCGCAAGCTCCTGCTCGAGCCACGCGGCACGATTGTGCTCCTGCTCGAGACGTTGCAGCAATTCGATATCGCGCCTCGCATTGGTGAGGTCAGAGAGCAGTGTCTCCATCCAGCGGTGTTCCGCAGATTGTCCCGCATCGCTCATCGTTGCTTGCCCAACCTGCATCGATTTATCGTTGCTCCGCCTGCTCGGCGGCAAAGCCTCGAATTGGCCAGCACCTACGGTTTCCTCGGAAGCGAAACTGCGCGCAACCATCGTGCGTTGCGCACTCGCCAAGTGTCGCGCTTGGTCGGGGAACGCCTGTGTTTCCGACATCCATGCTGTCGCGAGCATGGCTGCGGCGATGCACGGGGTCACGGACCGTACGAGTGTCGATAGTCGCACGTGTCGCGACGCCGGATGAATGAAACAGACGGTATTCATCTCTTGGCGGAAAATGACTACGCGACCCATACAATCACCTCTTGCATCGTGATACGGCCTGATGAGATGCGCACCTAGGCCTTTCGCTGACACGGTTCTTATAACTTGCATGGAGGACCCCTTTTCTGCCTCTTTCGGGGTCAGCCTGCCGCGCGTGTGCGTCGAAATGCTCAAAGCTCCTCACGACCCAACTTCCGGAAGGTCCGCCGACGGCAGTCGCGACTGCTACGTTCCAGAATTGCGTTAGCCCGCGTCACCTGCTCCCGACGCGCGGCGAGTCGGCCTTGGCCGCGTCAGTTCGGCCCGTCCCTGTCGGGCTACTTGAACCACTTAGCTTGCGGGGCGGCGCGTCTGGACCGTCCTCGTATCGCAGCATAACCTCTACGGTGTCACCCGGCTGCAACTCGGTATCCTCGCTGGCGATAATCCGCTCCTGCCCCTTCTCGCCTTCTCTATTGATGGCAATCTCCGCTCTATTGACGGCTCCTCGTACGAGTTGTGATCGAACCATGGCAGTGTACTGAAGCTTCTCGCCGACGCTCTGCAGCTTTTCGCGAATTTGGTTGAGCCTTACGCTAGTGTCTTGCAGCTCACGGAGCAGGTCCAGCCTCCGCTGGTCATCGAGCTTTGCCAACTTTCTGGTGAGCTCGTCCTGTTGCCTCTTGACCTGCAGCAGTAGCGCAGATGTCTGCAGCGTCCGAGTTGATGACAGCAGCACCGCGCGACGCGCATCCGTAACGCGGGGGCTCGTCAAGGAACCCTTGCCGAAGAGATCGGACACTTTCTGCAGTTCTTCGAGGTCTGATTGAAACCCCTGTTCCTCCTTGTTCCGCTGCTCTGACAACACACGGATCTCGTCGTCCCCCTGTCGGACGCCGCGCTGAAGGAATGCCTTTTCCTGCTGGTAGTCACTCTGCTTCGTCTTCAGATATTCCGTTTCCGCATTGACGATTTCGGAAATCGCCGATCGAGCTATGGGCACGTCCGTCAAAATGCCTGGATTGAGCTGCGTCCCCTCTCCAAGTTCATTCTTGATGCGCCACATACGCGCCTGTTCTTTGGCGAGTTCTGTCCAAAGCGATCCATACTCGCTTCTCAGGTCTGCTGACTCGAGATACGGGTTGTTCATCCTGATACGCATGATGTCGTAGCCGCCCGCCACAGCGACGAGCTGCCGAGCGGTAATGGCCGGTCGATACGGATACTCACCCGGCTTGGACACGTCCCCATTTACGTATATCGGCCTGTATTCCCCCACGGTGGTCGTGACCTCATCCGCGTCTATCACGAAGACGACCTCACGGCCATCCGGGGTCCTTTGGCGAAATACCTTGCTGGCCAGTGCGGCTCCAATTTTTGCTCGGATCTGCGGTAAGGACAGGCCAGCTACTGGAACAGTTCCGACCAGTGGCAACAAAATGCTTCCGTCCATTTGGATGGCAGCACGATGCCGTAGCTCCGGCACCCCCGCCACCGCAACGTCCAGTACATCTCCAATGGCTACTCTATATTCGGCATATTCGGCCTTTGCTTGCGTGACGAGAATTGTCATACCAACAGCCACTAGGCCCAATCTGATGCAATGACCCAGGCTACTGTTAGAGACATGGACATGGAGACGATTGCGCAGCCTGGAGTTCGGCACGGCGGCAACCGTCTGCGCGGACATAGCCATGGGTGAAATCCTTCAAAGCCGCGGAAAACAGCGCGTCGATTCGCCACGTCGGATTGAACGTCCATACCGGTAATGCGCAAAACCAATGTTCTGTGGCGCTAATCCGCTCAGTGCCTTGGACATTACATTCGATAAATTCGATCGATTGGTCCTCTATTGATTGTTGGTCCTCTATTGATCGTCAATTCGCATTCACACCGGACCTATTCCGATGGGCGCTTCGAGCAGATTGCTTCTTTGCAATTCTAATCCCGCACTGTCGCCGCTCAATCGACCAGGGTAGTTACCCCTCTTACTCTACCCCTTTATTGCTAATTCCCAACCAATGACTCGAATGCTACGGATCAGGCTAGATGCTACGGATTAGCGAGACGGAACGATGGGTGGGGACTGACCAGGTAGTAGAGTGCTATGAATTACGCGTCGTTCACCAATTTGCCGGCCTCTACTAAGCTTCCGGCACATTCGGTCGATGGCAGTAGGGCAGTCCCGACAGACGTTAGTAGGGGCCGACTGGCCGCCTTATTAGTATTGGCAGCAAGTATCGAATTCCTGCTCGTAACCCTTGCGGCCTATTTCGCAGCCGTCCTCTATTACCGGCTGATCCTGCTGTACTCGCCGGATCCCGCCCTGTACATTCAGGAATCTGTTCTGATTGCCACATTGGAGGTGCTAGTTTCAGTAGGACTTCTTTCAGTAGGATTTCGGCAACACTCCCAGAACCAGACGCAGCCCCGCCACATCTTCCTATGGAGCGGCGCCGGTGGCGTGCTCCTCGTATTCTCCTTCTTCATCTCAACCATATTCGTTCTGAAAATCTCCGAGGACTACTCGCGCGCGACTGTCATCGTCCAAACTGCGAGTGTCCTCCTCACGGTACTCTGCACACGGGCAATATGGTTCTCACTACTACAGCCAGCTATCGCATCGGGACTGATCGACGCCAGGCGCGTCATTCTTATAGGAGAACCCGGCCACTGCTCGCAGTTTTCTGCGCAAGCAATGGGTACCGGCATTCGGACCATCCGCTCGTTCGATTTTCCGACGATTCGCGCCGACTCCTCAGTACCGGCGCGCCCCGGCACCGTCCGAGCGATACCAGACGTTCGCCAACTCGTCGCCGATTGCCGGCCCTACCGAGCGGATGACATTGTCATCTTGATTTCAGATTCGGAAGTTCGGTCTGCTCTCGCGCTTGCCAGCGCGCTATCGGAGCTGCCAGTTGACGTTCACGCCGTGCCTGTTGGCTTCATCGATTTGATGGCTGTGTCCCGGATCACTCAGTTCGGCAACATCGCGACGATGCGGATGTTCCAGTCCCCTCTCCCTCGTTTCAACCGAGCAATCAAACGAGGATTCGACGTCGCCGCTGCAATCGCTGGCCTTATTATGACCAGCCCCCTCTTCGTCATCGTTCCGCTAGCAATCAAGCTCGACTCCCGCGGGCCAGTGCTATTTCGTCAGACGCGTCACGGCTACAACAACGAGCCTATTCGGGTACTGAAATTCCGAACGATGACCGTGATGGAGGATGGCCACAATTTCAGACCAGTCGTCCGACACGATCCACGTGTGACCCGTCTGGGACAGCTCTTGCGTCGTACCAATATCGATGAGCTCCCACAACTGTTCAATGTCCTGGTAGGCGACATGTCCATCGTGGGGCCCCGTCCACACGCGACCTCGCAAAACCAGCTGTTCGCTGAGCTGATTTCGTCATTTTCCCGTCGCCATAACGTCAGGCCCGGCATTACCGGTTGGGCTCAGGTCAACGGATACCGCGGCGAGACCGATACCCTCGAGAAGATGCAGCGTCGTGTGGAGCATGATTTGTACTATATCGACAACTGGTCACTCCTTCTCGATCTCAAAATCATTATCATGACGCTCTTTTCCAGAAAGGCGTATTGGAATGCCTATTAACGCGGCTCCGTCTGCAGCGTCTTCGCAGCAGCGCGTGTTGGACTTTGGCATCCGTCGTGTCCTACTAGGCGTCTCGTTTCATGTGGTGGGCGAAGCCCGACTATCAGCACTGGGACCAGAAAATGCTGCAGACTATTAGAACGGACAATTCGGTGAATCCGGACACTAGGCCGCCTGAATTTCGCTCATTGGCCGAGTCTGTGGCCGAAGGTGTGGCCTTCTTACGACGACATCTCTCGATCATGTTGCTGACGTTTTTTGTAACGATTGGCGCTGCTCTACTCTACCTCATTACTGCAGTACCGACGTTTACCGCCGGCGCGGAACTCGTCATAGATTCGAAAGGGGCGGCCGGAGACGCTGCGTCCGTATCAACGATCGTGGAAAGTCAGATCGCAATCATAAAGTCCGAGAGCGTCGCTCGCACTGTGATACAGAAACTCGGTTTAACAGAGGATCCGGAATTTTCCGGGCAAGGCCTCGTGCGCGGCATGATCAGATCGACATCCCGGCTGCTCGGCTGGAGCAGGGAAACGGAATTTAGCGCGATGCGATACGCCATGCAATCGTTCAAACGCAAGCTTTCGGTGAAGCGCGTCGGCCTTACGTACATTGTCGAAATTGCCTTCGAATCCATTGACCCTGAGCGAGCGGCGCAGATCTTAAGCACTGTCGCAGAAACCCTCATCATGGGCAGTATGGACGCAAAATACAAATCGGCTTTGCGAAGTGAGAAATGGGTCAAGGATCGAATGAACGAATTAAGTAGTCAAGCATCAGCTGCCCAAAAAGCAGTGGCGGATTACTATAAAAACAGGAACCATGTCGGGGATCCCGCGGATACTGTCGACCCAGGTAAACCCTCATCGCAATTGACGGCGAAGATGCAAGGTGATCTCCGCGAACTGGAAGCCGCCGCCGAAACCTCAGCAAAGACCTATGATAATTTTCTCCGCATGCTGCGCTACATGGAGGCCATGCAACAGCAATCCCCGCCGGTGTTCGACGCGCGTCTGCTCACCGAGGTGTCACGTCCCTCGACGGCCAGTACGCCGAAAGCCGGATTCGTGCTTGGAATGTCGACCGTTGGGGGTGTGCTTCTTGGGATCGCAATTGGAATCCTGCGCGATCTGTTAGATCGAAGATCCGCGCCGGCGAGCAGGTCTGGAGCGAGCGAATTGATCCCAGGGATCAGGGCAGATGGTTCTAAACCCCAGTTCGACGATTCGTCCAACATCGAGAAGCATCGCGGGGTCGAATCTGGAATACTAATTTGAGCACACGGAACGGTTATAGATCGTCGTCGGAGGGCCGTAGGCTTCCGGACAGCAAGTCCCCGCTCATCGCGGCGACGATCTGCTCGCTCGACGCCGATCGCATCTGTCGGTAATACGGCTTAATCCGCGCACATTCTTCGTCGCTCAGCCAGAGCAGAGTCCTGCTCACGAATTGTTCCCGCCAATACGGATCAATATCGGATTGCCGAGGCGGAAGGATAAGTGAGTTCTGACCTTACAATGATTACCAGCGCGCAGACACTTAATGACTTAGCAGGTGTTGATTGCAATCAAGACCTCTCGGCGCGGCCATGATCAAGCCAGAGCCAGGCGGAAACGCCTGAGCCCGCCTCGCCTTCGGCAACAACCGAAATGGGTAATCCAAGAGGGTTGAGGGTCAGCGCGGCTGCAAGCATATACTCGTCTACAATCCGTTCATTTTGCTCATTTTTGATTTTTCACCGTCGGCGTCCATCGTGGATGTTCACGCGACGGCAGATTTCGTGGAGTCCTCATTATGGAGTGGCGCCGGAGAAGGATTGACGTGGTCGAGCACGCCCTCGGCGCAGCACGAGGCGTCCAGGACAACTTGCTTGGTGCAATAATGCCTCAGTGCAAACGAATACACCCGGCACCGACCGCGAGGCGGGCCGAAACGGGGATTCCGGGAGCAGCTCGATGGCAATCACCGCACGTGGTGTGGCGTCCACCAGAGTTGGCATGACCGATGACGAGCCTATTCGAGCGTCCGGCGGGCCGGGGACCATATTCAGCCCTATCTTCCGACAGTCGTGGCTGGCTCTGGTCTATCGCTGCTCGGGTGCCGTCGTCACTTTCCTCTTCGGCGTGAGTTTTACGCGGATGATGAGCATCGAGGAATACGGGGCGCTCATGTCGCTGATGACGTTCGGGTTCATGGCGGCTACAGTCGGCCTCATTGGTCAGCAACTTCGTGTGCTGCGGGAAATACCAAGTCTCGCAGCTCGGAAACACTATACGCCGATCGTCTCGATTGTCGCAAAAAGGGTTCGTGTGGCGTGTCTGGGCAGTATTGCGGCGACAGTGACCGCCCTCCTCGTATTCATCGCCGCTCAGGGCCGGGAAGGAATATTCGGGCGTTGGGAGCATTCCATCAGCTTGCTTCTGATATTACCGTTGGCATTGATCGAAATGCAGAGCTCGGTGGGTCGCGCGCTCGGCTCCGTTAACCTTGCACTCGTGCCGAAGGACGTGTTGTGGCGGTTGCTCATCATGTTGTTAGGCGGAGCTCTCTTCGCGAAGTATGGCCATCCGGTGAAGGCGGCAGATGTTTTCGTGATCGCAACCGGCGTCCTGGTCCTGCTGATCGCCATTCAACAGGTTTACCTGCGACATCTCGCCGAGGGCCATAGGCTGTTCACCATGGCGGTGATGCAATCGAAGGAAAGCATTGCCGGCGTTCTCTCCGGTTCCGCACCGTTCTGGGTGAGCAGCATTGCCAGCGTCCTGTTCGCTACAATCGATATCGTCATTGTCTCGGTCATGGTTGGTCCAGAATCCGCCGGATATTATTACGCCGCCAACCGCGTCTCGCTGCTTCTCGATTTATTCCTGTCGACTTTCTGTATTCCCGCAGCACCGCTCATCGCCCGCCTATGCGACGCGGATTGTCGCACTGCGATCACACGGGTCGCGTCGGGTGCGGCACTGGCTGCCTCTATCGCAGTCCTTGGATGGGTCGTCGCATTGGCGCTGGTCGGCGACATCGTGTTGATGATGTTCGGAGAGGCTTTCGTCCGCGCCCACGGCATCCTTATGATCCTGGCGGTCGGTGAGTTGACGTCGACATACTTCGGCATCGGCAGTATCGCACTGACCATGAACCGGGCACCAGCGGGCCGCGATGTACATCATGGTCATCACGTCCGTGTTGGGGATCGTAGCCATGGTCGGCGCGACCTGGACGTTCGGGGTCTGGGGAGCAGCGGTCGTTGTCGCCTGCGTAAGTGTCGCGACAAGGGCATGTATGGCGGCCCACATCCACGCGCGGGAAGGGATGGATCTCACCGCCACCACGATGCTACGCACTATCGCGAGGCGTGCAACACGGATAAGCACATGAAAGTTGCTCCGTGACCGGAAATCAGTACCACCCACCGAGGGGCGGGAGGCGGCGGTATCATTCTCGACCAACAGCCCATGGTTGGCGGAAGTCGCGACAATCGACATAAATCGAGGAGATGGCGTCGGATAAAGATAATTGACTGTGTTCGCGGCCCTCCGAGGACACGCCAGCTGGAAACGGATTTGCGCGCGTGAGACAATACTTGAAGCAGCAGAACCAGGCTGCATTCGATTACGAGGTTTCGGGAAGCCGGCTTTCGATGGGGCTGGTGAGGCTGCTTGACACCGCTATTGCGCGGATTACCGGGCGCGGAATGGGACTCGCCATGCAGGTGGTCAAGCCCCTTCTGAGTTCCCAATTGTCTTGCGTCCATTTCGCGGACGGCAGCCGCTTGTACTTTCGGTTGGACGACGTCTACTGGAATCGGTTCATCCGCCAGCCCAAATTCGAGTACGAGCCGGACATAGGGAAGTTTCTGCTGCAGCTCAAAGATATCGACTATCTGTTCTTTGATTGCGGCGCCAACATCGGACACTGGTCCGTTCTCGTCACGTCACAAATGCTCGGTCGCAAACGTGCGATTGCCGTCGAGGCCTCACGGGAGACGATCGCGCTCCTTCAGCAGAACTGTGAGGCCAACGGTCAGCGCTTCGAGATATGCCGCAGGGCGCTGTGCGAATATGACGGACAACGCTTGCTCTTCTCCAACGGACCACATGCCAACCGACACATCGTGGAGCCGCGGGGTACCAATTCGACAGGCGTCGAACCGGTCATATCAGTAACGATTGATGCGCTGGCACGGCAACTGGATCTGACCGACAGCGATCGGATCATCATCAAGCTGGATGTCGAGGGCGCGGAGATCTCAGCTCTAAAGGGCGCGCGCCAGGTGCTGAAGCGCGACACGCTGGTCATTTACGAAGATCATGGCAGTGATCGAAGCCACGCTACCACGAGGTATGTGTTCGATGAGCTCAGATTTCCGGTCTTTTCGATTGCTGCCGATGGGACAATTACGGAGATCGAGGAGCTCTGCGCGCTGGATCAGCTGAAGATGGAGCCGAAAATAGGCTACAATTTCGTGACCTGCCATCCACTGTCCGGCTTCCACCGGTGGATAGTAGAAATTTCAGGTCGCGCAGGATCGCGGTGAGCTCCGTACTGCTCGACATTGCACGGCCTCGAAGATCATGCCAGGCGAGCGGGTTCGGGGACCAGGTTCCCGCAATCGATGCACTGGGTTCGCCCCACGGCCCGAACGTGTCGCTTGGCCAGTGTTCCAAAGGACAGTTGCCAAACTGCCCCTTACCGAAAGCATCCGGCCAAGGCCGCGAGGTGCCCGCTTTGAGCGCAAGGGGTACGCAAGCGCTCCTGCCTGCTTGCGAGGATGTGTGAACGGCGTGCTTTTGGTGATTGACGGCCGTTTGGCGCGATAGCTTCATCTTCTTCCGAGGAGCGAAGGCATGTCGATCGAAGACCTACTTCGTGAGCGGCTGAAGAGGTGGAGGCGGAGCGGCGGCCGAGGGAGAACGCGGGGCCGCGGAAGCCGCGGTAGAACGGCTGAAGGCGAAGCTCGATGAGGTGAGCGGTCGCGATCCCCCCATCGAGGTGAAGTTTAGCCGACCAACCAATGGTTTGGTCCGGCTGTTCATCGCCTTGTGCCGGCGTTATGGCGTGCGGCCTTCCGACATCCGCGGCAGCGCTCGACGATCATGGTCACGGCGCCGCAACGCTTTTTCGAAACCGTTGTGTGGCGGCAGCTCTTCGAGCTGCATACGGACCTCTAGCTATATTTCGAGCAGACTACCGAGCCGCGGCGCGGTCCGCCCCGCGATCCGAACCCGCGAAAAGCCAGCACTTACGTCCCAGCGCAAATCCGCGCAGGGCGCGTTCGGCCGCATCAATACTAAGGCAGATCCTGTCGTCATCGATGAAGCGGACAACCGGTCCCCACCGCTTGAGCATGTAGTCGATCGGTTCGGCGACGGAAGCTGATCGCGAGAGGCGGGAGCGCTGTTCGCGCAGCCATGCTTCCATCTCCATCAGAAGCGCACGCTTCCCTCCTTGCGGATGCGGAGCCTCTCGTCCGCCGCACGGCCATTAATGCCGCATCGAACAGGAGGTCGATACGTCTGACCGCCTCCAGCGCGATCGGCGAGATCGCAGCGGCATTCTTTACGCGCCGCGCATTGGCTGCGATGTCCGCGAACTCGAAGAACTGCCGCCTCACGTGGGCCCAACAGAGTCCCGGTGTGATCGGCCAAGGCGCGCGGCACGGCTCGTAGAGCTCTTTGTATCCATCACAAGCATTGGCCCGCAGAATGCCGGCGAAGTCTCGAAGATGTCTTAACTGACAAGGCGGCCTTCGGCGAAAGGGGTACTCCGTAAGGACAGTTCATACCGCACCCCAACCCAACGATGCGGCCTTTGACCGTTGAGATCCCTGCCGACGTTTCGACACGAATTCGAGCTTTCGTTCAGCCCGAAGGCTTCCAGTGATCCGCCCTAGCTTTACGCCTAGCCGCTTGAGGCCCACCAGACCCGTTTCGCGGGCAAGCGGCTATTCCGCATCACCCGAAGACAACAGGTGCTAGTTATGACCCAGCAGCACGTGGACAGCTGACTGGACGCCATTCATTCGAGCCTTGAACGCGGCGCTCGTATCGCGCCCTCCGACGCCGATGCGAGGAAGTGCAAAATGATTTGGCCTGGAATCGAATACATGCCTATCCTGCGTTGTTACTGCGGTCGAAAAGCCTATTTCCTTCGCGAGATGTTCTTCCCGAGAACCACATGCTCTGGAGTTGCCGTACGGATAAGCGACGTGCCGAACGGGACGCTGTAGAAGTTCCTCCAGATAGTTGCGGTTGTCCGCCATTTCGGCTCGCGCTGAAAGGACATCTAGACACGCTAATGCCGGATGCGAAGCCGTGTGCGCGCCAATTGACGCGAGAGGATGCCGCGCCAGGACTTGAAGCTCGCGTTCATCCAGGAAATATGTCTCGTTCAAAGCCGATAGCGATATACCTGCCCTGCGGAACGTTGGGGCGAGCATTGCAACGCGGTGGTAATCCTCGTGAACCCACTCTGCTACCCTGTCAAAGGCGACGGTCTTGTTGCGAAAGTCGGGACAGCGAAACCGCATGCCCATCGCGTCGATCGTAACGGTGTCTCTCGAGCGAACTAATTCGCGCAAGCCAAGCCACCACGATTCCAGCGTTCGCGTCAAAGCGCCAGTAGGCACATACATCATGAATGGCGCGTTGTTTCGCTCGAGGATTGGAAGCGCCGTCGAGACGTTGTCTCGGTAACCGTCGTCAAAGGTAAGCACCGCATAGCGGCGCGGTTGGAGATCCCTCGCCAATCGCTCGAGACACGCTTCGAGGCTGACAATCTCCCATCCTTCTTGCCGTAGCCACTTGAGTGAATATTCAAAAAGGGCAACTGAGGTGCCGGTCATCAACTCCGAGCGACAATCTTGCTGAATCTCGTGGAACATCAAGATAACTGCCCTACCAGCAAAAATCCTGCGGAGCGCTGGCGTCAGTCCGGACCAACGAGCCACTTGGAATACGCCGGTTTTGAGAAGCTGCTTCATACCAGGCGCCGATCAGACACACCGCTCGCCCAACAATAGACCGCACATCTTGGCCTTTTCTTTTTCGTACGCGGCCTGCTGTCAATGTTCATCTTCAAAATACCCGTCGTGAGCGCAATATCAGCACATCCGACACCTTCGCACGCGAAGGCATAAAAACGAAACAAGAGATACATTCGATTTATGGACGAACTATTTTATGGACGAAGTGGCTGGCATAAGCAAATGCGGACCGTTACTCACTTGTAGGTACCTCTGAATTCGTGGCCTCCATCGGACAGCTCTCTGGTAACATCTGACACTAGACACACTTGTTGTGAGTGATGCCGGAGGCAAGAGTCCGCGCGATGCCAGGAATCTGGACGCGGCCTCGTTGATGAAAGTGGCCATCCTTTGAAAGTATTGGTCGCCAATAAATTTCTCTTCAACAACGGTGGCTCAGAGGCCGTGTTGTTTCAGGAAAGAGCGTTCCTGACGAGCACCGGGACAGAGGTCATAGACTTCGCGATGCAGCACGACCGGAACATCCAGTCGCCGTACACGTCGCACTTTGTGTCTCGCCAGGATTACCGAAGCGGTGGCTCTCTCGCCAAAATAGGGAGCGCGCTTCGGTTGATCCACTCGCGCGAGGCCGTGAGCAAACTCGCTTCCCTGATCGAGGAAACACGGCCAGACCTGATGCATTGTCACAACATCTATCATCAGATGACGCCATCGATCGTCGGCGTCGCCAAGTCGCGAGGGGTTCCGGTTGTACTGACGCTCCACGATTCGAAGCCGGTGTGTCCGGTGCATACCCGCATGCGGGGGGGCAAATTATGTTCGTTATGTCTCGCCGGAGATTTCCATCATGTGCTGACATATCGCTGTGCCGAAGGTTCGATAGCGCAAAGCGCCGCGCTCTACATGGAAGCGGTCATTCAACGCTGGCTGGGAAGTTACGAAAAGGTGGACCGCTTTCTCGCGCCGAGCCGATTTATGCGGGCGTCCGTTTTACGCCGGTTCTCGGCGGACCGGGTGCTGCTGCTCTACAACGGTGTGGACGTGGCGAACATTTCAACGAGCGCTCGAGACAAGGGATACGTGCTTTATTGCGGTCGGCTATCGCCGGGAAAGGGTGTTGAGACCCTGCTGCGCGCCCACGATGCTGCGGAATGTAGTTGGCCAGTGATCATTGCCGGCACGGGTCCATTATTGGATGCCTTGAAGTCGCAATTTACCCGGAATGTGCGGTTTGCGGGCCAGTTATCCGGGGAGACATTGAGTACGACGATCGCTGCAGCCTCTGTGGTGGTTGTGCCTTCGGAGTGGTGCGAGAACTGCCCGATGTCGGTGCTGGAGGCGATGGCGTACAGCAAGGCTGTCGTAGCGGCCCGCATTGGCGGGATTCCCGAACTTGTAAACGAAGGAGTGACGGGACTTCTATTTGAGCCCGGAAACGTGCAGGAGCTTCGAATGCACCTCGAGTGTCTCATGGGCGACGCCGCCCGCCGCGCGCGCATGGGAGCTGCCGGAAGGATCCGAGTGGAAAGGGACTTCTCTCTCGAGAAGCATAACGCCGAGCTGATGGACGTCTACCGATCACTGGTGAGCATTTGAGCGGCGTGCATGGGATGAGGAATACAAATGGACCTCACCATAATATCCACGTATCGGTGCAATTCGAAATGCCAGATGTGTTATATCTGGCAAAATCCGACCGATCCCAAGGAGGAGGTCACACTCGAAACCCTTGCCAAGCTTCCCGCGCGGTTCGATAACCTGAATATCTCCGGTGGAGAACCAACCCTACGGAAAGATCTGGCCGAGATGGTGGACCTGCTCCATCCGAAGGCCCGGGTCATAGAGGTCAGTTCGAACGGACTACATCCCGAGCGGCTCCTGCCCATCGTCAGGAAGCATCCCGAAATCAAGGTTCGTTTTAGCCTGGAGGGTGACGAGGCCACCAACAACTCCATTCGCGGCGAAAAGCACGGCTACGCCACAAAGGTGGCTGGGCTTCGAATGTTGCAAGAGGCAGGCGGGCAAGATCTGGGGTTCGCCTTCGTCATTCAGGACGAGAATGTTGATCAGCTGGTGCGAACCTATGAATTGGCGTGTTCGATGGGCTTCGAACTTTCAACTTCGACGCTGCATAACGCGTGGCAATTCTACAAGAATGATAACTACTTCTACGAGCGCGTCGCGGTGGCACGACAAGTGGAAGGGCTTATCACTGCGATGCTCAACAGTAATAAGCCGAAGAACTGGTTTCGCGCCTATTTGAATCTGGGCTTGATCAAAAAGATCCTCGGACACCCGCGACTGATACGCTGTACTGCGGCGACGGACTTTGCATTCATCGATCCCTGGTCCGATGTGTGGGCCTGCAATGTGCGATCGGACTTGCTGCTGGGTAACTTGGCGCAGCAGTCCTGGAACGAGATTATGACAAGTGACGCGGCCAAGAGCGCGGTCGCTAAAGTGCACACTTGCGAACAGAACTGTTGGATGGTGACGACGGCACGCACGGCAATGCGCTCAACGCTGCTCCCCCAGGCGCCGAAGAGGGGGCCGCTGATGTGGGTGTTAAAGAATAAGCTTAAAGTGGCGCTCGGCAAGCCGATTTGCTTCGATGAGTACATTGATTATTCCAGCGTGGCGTCGACTCCGCGCATTCAGCGAACATCATTCTTAAACCAAAAGCAAAAGGCCCACCTCGTGCGTGGGAGAGACACCGTCGAGGCCAGATACCCGCTCAAGGAGTTCATGAACAACTAGCAAATAACCGGGAGGGTGCAGTGGGTACGGATCATCTGGTGCTGCGGGTGATGATGCTTGGCTTGCGCGGCTTCCCCAATGTACAGGGGGGAGTGGAAGTCCACGCCGAGCATTTGTGCCCCCGCCTCAAGGAACTGGGTTGCAATGTCGAAGTGATTGTCCGTTCCCCCTATATGCGGCCTGACGGGGGGAACGAGTGGCGCGGAGTACGCTACTTGCGGGTTTGGTCCCCGAAAGCCTCGGCCCTTGAGACGGTAGTTCATTCGTTTCTCGGAGTACTGGTGGCCGCATGGCAGCGGCCGGACGTCCTGCACATCCAGGCCATCGGGCCGGCCTTGATGGTGCCGCTCGCACGGCTGCTCGGACTTCACGTTGTCGTGACGCACCATGGCCCGGATTACGAACGAGAGAAATGGGGCCCACTGGCCAGATTGGCGCTGCATACTGGAGAGGCCTGGGGCATGCGGTTTTCCAATGGCCGCATCGTGATCTCCCGGACTATTCGGAACTTGGTACGGGATAAGTACGGTCTGAATTCGAACCTTATTCCAAATGGCATCACCTTGCCTGAAGTGCCCAGGAGCACTTCGGTGCTGCAGAAGTTCGGGCTCGCGGCGGGCCGATACGTGCTGATGGTGAGCCGGCTGGTACCGGAGAAACGCCACGCGGACCTGATCTCGGCCTTTGCCGATGCCAAACTCGATGGGTGGAAGCTCGTGTTAGTTGGGGGTTCTGAGTACCCCGACGCCTATGCTGCAGCGGTGTCGGAGCGCGCTCAGGCGACTGCCGGGGTGATCATGGCGGGCTTCCAGAGCGGACTAGCACTGCGCGAGTTATACGCCCATGCAGGTATTTTCGTTTTGCCATCCTCGCACGAAGGGTTGCCGATCGCGTTGATGGAGGCCTTGAGCTACGGTCTGCCAGTGGTGGCCAGTGACATTCCCGCTCATTTGGAGATCGAATTGGATGACGCGCACTATTTCCCCTTGGGAGACGTGTCAGCGCTCGCTGATCGCCTGGCATCCTTTGCACAACAACCGTGGTCGTCGGATCTCCGTGAGAAAACGCGCAGCTGGCTTGCCCAACGGGAAGACTGGCGTTCTGTCGCGGAGCGAACCCTTGGATGCTACCGTAAAGCAATCGAGCCACGCAGAGGTGGCCCCCATGTGCGGCCCCGGCCGGCACCGCCGCGCGCTGCGTAGCCGGTTGCTTACGCGGCGTGGCGGCGAAGCCGTCACGTCCGTCCTGCTTTGTGGTTACCCGACTAGGCGCCGTCGCAACAGTTGGGCTGTATTCCGCCTCCGATCGCACTAAGGCGCCGCGCAAAATGGATGCACTCCTATTATTTCTTCCTGTCTTCATCTTCTTGAGGTCACTCTCCAATGGGGTCGATCGTCTGTACGGTACGAACCTCTCACTGGCTCTTTCACTCACCGCTATTGTGATTGGTCTTGTGGCCGCCTGGCACGCGCGACATGTCAGGATACACGGGAGATTTTTCACGCTGTTGATATCTTTGTCCGCCTTTGTTGTCGCTTCGGGACTGTCATTTGTCGTCAACGCCTTTGGAGCAGGTTACATTATCGACGCATATGCTGCCTGGTATGAGATCTTCAGGTATGCATACCTGATGATGTTTGCGATATTATTGTCTTCTGCTTATCGCTCTCCAACGTTTTGCCTGAACGTTCATCGTGCTTATATACTGTTGTTGCCTCTGATTTCCATGGTTGGACTAGGTCAATACTTAACCGGTCGTACAGAACTTGTTACACAGTACGACAAGTTTGAACGGGTGGCGGGTCTTTCTTCGCACCCCGTACCCTTCAGCCTGGAGATCGTGTTGACTTTTTGCGTTTGCGAGTTATCGCGCCGAAAACTGCGCCTTCCCGTCACGCTTTTCCACCTTGTGGTTTACACGTTGTTTCTCGTCGCTTTGGTCCTTTCTGCTTCGAGGACCGGGGTCGCGCTACTGGGACTGACCCTCGGCATATTCCTTTTTACTCGGAGACCTGCCCTCCTCCCGGCGTTCGCTGCAGCATTCGCTGTAGTCACCTGGATGACTCCATTTGGAGAATTGTTTTCGGACCTGAGGTCAGTTCCGGAATATGTTCTGAGAGGCGAATATATGGTGTGGGATTGGCGCACCGCGGTTACCTCGGTCCATTGGCGCATTCACCACTGGTATTATCTATCTACGCTTGCATTGGACCGACCGTTGATCGGATACGGTCCTGGTCAAGTGACGTTATACAGCCCGTTTTCCCTGTTGGCGCATAGTCAGTTCTTGGAAATATTCTTCGAGACGGGCGTGGTCGGCCTGATCTCCTTTGCTGTGTTTTGGTTCAGTCTTCCGCTCGCCGCAATGTCGGACCGGCAGCGGCTCGTTTTCGTATATGGAAAAAGGTCAGCAGAAATTGGAGGCCTGCACTTCTGGATTGCCATGTTTGCCGGCGTGACGCTGGTTGCATTGTTCGATGCTAGCTTCAACAGGGAAACAGTGGCGTTTTCGCACTTGATCGTCAGTGTCTTTGTGGTGCTGGCTCAACCTGAAGCCGTCATCCAACGTGACCTAGAATCGCGTTACTCGCACATCTCGATGACTGCTGGTTCGCGGATTGAAGCATCGGGGCGCCGGGGCACTATCTGAACCGCAACTTGGCCGCTGTTAGTATCATCGGCCTATACTGGTCATGAGCACTTCCCATGAAAGAGCATCTTGCCAGTCCGCTCACGGCTCCCATGTTACTCGGCGCTCTCGTCTCATTGGCAAGCGCCGCGACGATAGCGCCTCCAGCCCAGTACGGACGATGCAGCGACAACGGCGATCTCTCGTTGGAGAGAGTCTCTGCATCGCATGCGACGCGGCCGGGAATGTGTCATCCTGTCCTGCAGGTGCAACAACACGAGCGTCGGGCGCTCCAACCCACCTGCACGTCTTTGTCGATCGATTGTGTCGCTTCGCAAAATTCGGGATATGACACCGGAATATATCCATACGGGGTCAGGACCTATTACTCGTGGTACGCCGGTGGCGCCGGCGCCACGAGGAACATTGCTTCTCCCGCCGACTTCTCTTCACTGACGGGTTGGGGACAGATATATCCGCAAGTGGGTGCTTCGAACCTTGCTGCAAACGTCTATTTGAAGGACTATCGCGTCTATGTGCACTTGACGAGTGGCGGCTGGCAACTCGTACAAGATCAAGCTACGAATTCCATCGGCGGCCAGCATTTCGTGGCAGACTTCTCCAACAACTCCTCTTCGGAAATGAGTCTCGTCATTCAGTCTGACGGAAGCGTAAGAATGGACTCGCCAGCATTCGGCTACAATAATCACTTCTGGATTGAGCCAAGAGGGTCGTATACGCCCGGAACAGTCAACGGGGTGTTCTCGATGGCCCAGCTGCGCACCGATAGTGCAAGTGCTAATTTGATCGCAAACTTTGGAGCTGACTGGTGGAAAAACACCTCAGCTCCGTACCTCTACCAAAATGGAGTGTTTGTAAATAATCCCGGCATCGGCATGGGCAGCTGGGTCAAGTTGACGACGACGTATCAGTACTTCTTCTTCACGACCATGACTAAATCGCAACTAGAAGCCGAACCGCCGCCGCCCTTGAGATAGCGGATCACTGCTTCAGTGCTCGACAGATCCGCTCTGGCACTTGCCGCAACCAGCCTCCGCTTCAAGGCACGCGGCGCGGTCGCCAAGGATGATTGTACGCATCCGGCGACGGCCCCTAGTTAGTCGTCTGGGCGGATGGCTGACTGCGTTTAGGCGGCGTGAGGCTGCCAATTCCAAGGCAGGAGTTCGTGAATGAGCTTGGCAGGGTGATCGGCAGGCGTGCCAGCACGTCAGCGAGCCAAGCCTGTAGACCGATGTCGTTGAGCTTAGTGGTCGCGATGAGGGTGTGTAGATTGCAGCCCCACGCCCACCACCCTCATCGGAGCCTGCGAGATCCAGTTTCTTCGTCCTACAGCGACGGCCCGTAGCTTGAGTTCGGCCGCATTGTTCGACGTGCAGT
Source organism: Bradyrhizobium elkanii WSM2783 (assembly GCF_000472865.1). Taxonomy (GTDB): domain Bacteria; phylum Pseudomonadota; class Alphaproteobacteria; order Rhizobiales; family Xanthobacteraceae; genus Bradyrhizobium; species Bradyrhizobium elkanii_A. Next base: position 59,186 of record NZ_AXAP01000035.1, read on the forward strand.
AGGCGCCCGTTGTCGAGGAAGCGGGTGAATGCATCGCAGCGGCTGAGGCAGTAACTGATCGCCTTGGTCGTATCGTTGTTCCTGGAGAGATTGGCGCGCTGCTCGCGCAGCCAACCCTGCAGCCCGACGATCACGGGGCCGGCTATGCTCATGGCGCACGCGCACACGCCCCTCGCGAGTAAGACCGTTGATCCCACGCTCGATGTAGAGCCTGCTGAACCCGGCATAGGCGTCGGGCTGCATCAGTCCGGCATAGGCCGCCAAATGATGCGCCGGATGCTCACCGCCGCGGTCCGGCGAATAGAAGAACACGGCTGCCGGCGGATCTGGCCCGGCAAAGGGGCGGTCGTCGACGCACATAGGTTCAGAGCCGGCCGGTCCGCGTCTTGCCCTTCGCCAAGACCGGCACCGTGGTGTCGTCGGCGTGAATGCGTTCGGCCGCAAAGACATGGGTCTGGATCGCGTCGACCAGCGGCATCAGCGTTGCCGCGGCGGCGCCCACCCAGTCTGCAAGCGTCGATACATCGAGGTCGATACCTTCGCGCCGGCGCCGGATGCGTACCCCTGACTCGCTTTTGGGACAGCTGGTCACGCCGCGCCGATCACAGTTGCCTCGATCAATGAGGTGCCCAACTCTCTTGGCTCTGCAGATTAAGGCCCGACTTCCGTCCACAGGAAGGCACGCACCCGATCGGGGACGAGGTTGATACCCAGGCCGGGGCGATCGGGGATGCGCAGCTGCCCGTTCTCGACCTCCGATTCCGGTGCATGATCGACCAACTGGAAATGCGCCGGCGGGCGATACGGGTACAACTCCTGAATCATGAAATTGGCGACGCACGCATCGAGCTGGAGGGCCGCCGCAGTTGCAATGGGACTGGCGCAGACGTGTGGTGCAATTCTGGCGTTGTACGTTTCTGCCATGGCCGCGATCTTCTTTGCCTCCATAATGCCACCGGTATTGCCGATATCAGGCTGCAGCACATCGGCGGCGCGGGCTTCGAGAACCGAGCGATAGCCATAACGGGTGAACAGCCGTTCGCCGACAGCGAGCGGCGCATCGACGCGGCTCGAGATTTTCTTGAGGGCGCCGAGATCGAATGGGTCAGCCGGCTCCTCGATGAACAGGATGTCCTGGTCCGCGAACCGCTGGCATAAGCGAATGGTTGCGTCCGTCGTAAGTCCGCCGCTGAGGTCCACCATGATTGCGACCGCGGGGCCAACCGCGCCGCGGATCGACCTGATCCTTTCGACCGCGAGATCAATAGCGGCGCGGTCGACACTGCGCCTGGAGACGTGGCGTATGCCCCCGTCCGGCCGCGGCATCGCCAGAGGGTTGCATTTCAATCCCGAATAACCATCCCGCACAACCCGTTCCGCCGCGGCGGCAAACTCGTCGGGCGTGTTGCACCGAAAAGACCATCCGTTTGCATAGGTAGAGACGTGGTCGCGAAGCTTGCCGCCGAGAAACTCATAAACGGGGATGCCCAGCGCTTTTCCCTTGATGTCCCATAAGGCCTGTTCAATCGCGCTTATTCCCGCGAACACGATTGGCCCGCCGCCCTTGGCCCAGAACGAGTGATCATACATCTCCGTCCAGAGCTCTTCGATGCGAAACGGATCCCTGCCGAGCACAACGGCCTGGACCAGGTCCGTGGTCATCCCCGCTGCCGCCGTGCCGCCGATGCCATAAGCGATGGCCGCCTCGCCAACGCCGGTGATGCCCCCATCCGTGTTGAGCTCGACCAGGACGGGATGCAGGCTGCCAACATTGACGAGGTAGATCCTCGCGCCAATGATCTTCATGCTACCGGCCGTTGCCTAGCCATGCACTCCGTCGGCTCTGTCGATTGTCGCCAAAGTTGGCGCCCCCGATTGAAAAAAACCGTTATGGCATAGGCGATCGCACCGACCACCGGTAGGAGATCGTCGCGGGCAATGTAGCTGGTCTCGGCTATGCCGCGCAGCGAATCGCGCCAGCCGCGCGGCGTCAGTTTCCCATCGCGCCAATAACGCAGAGCCGAGATCCAGTCACAGTCTTCCACAACCCACTTGCGGCCCTCCACAGTGGTAGCGGGCACGACCGCCTGACCCGTCATGTCCTGGTAGAGCGCCCGCACGACATCCATGTCATTGGCTCCGACGAAGCAGCGAAACATGGCGCCGACCCGGGGGTTGATATCGTAGATCTTGTAGCAACCATCACGCGCGTCATAGCGGTAACCGAGATCGAGCGGGCCGCGGTAGCCGATTGCCTTCATGAAGGCGATGGTCGTGTTGAGGACCTGCTCGTTGTGGATGCACAAGCCCAGCGACGCCATGCCGAAATAGGGCCGATAATTCCGTAACTTCCTGCCCGTGAAAGCAACCCGGCATTCCCCGCAGCGATCGAAATAGCCGTTGAAGACCCAGGCCATCTCGTCACCTCCGGGGATGTACTCCTGCAACATCACGTTTGGCATCAACGGATCCTCTACTGCCTGATAGTGCTCCAGCAATTCCTGACGGCTGTGGACCAGCGTGATGGGCCAAATCTTGCGCCCGGCGATGATGGGCTTCAGCAGCACCGGAAAACGGGCGGTCTTCAAGTAGACAGCAACGTCATCGACCGACTGGGGGAAGGCAGTCTCTGGCGCTGGCACGTTCCATTGCCGGGCGAGATAGTACATGTCCTTCTTGCTGCAGAGCGAACGCGTGAGTTTGGCGTCCTGCTCGGGAAAGGCGAACCAGGCGCCAAGCTGGACGGCATGGTCCGCAACGAACATGGCGGCGATATCGCTCGTGGGGATCAGCAGCGCACGCCGCCCGATTCTCTCATGAACCTGCATGAGGAACTGTATTGACGCCTCAGGTTTCGCGTTGTTCAGTTCCCAGTGAAAGCGCCCACGGCAGTAGCGCGAGAAAGCGCCGGCTGTCACCCATCCGTCGTGGACCACGTAGACCGGGACACCGAGGCGGCCGAGCGTGCGCACGACCGCGAGGCCGCCGTGCTTGTAGCAGCCGAGCACTATGGCCGGGGTCGATACATCTTCAATCATACAAGATCTCACGCTCGTATGCGCGATCGGCCTTGGCGAACGGCTCCCACACCACTTCGCCATCGCGCAGCGCGAATGCGGCCTGGAGATCGTCTATATGATCAAGAATGAATTCGAGGTCATCGAGCTGCTGGCTCCTGCGCAAATACGCCGCGCTATTTCCCCGCGTCCAGGCATCGGGTCTGCAACCACGCCAGCGCTCGGCTATGGTAGCAGTCGCCTCGTTCTCGGGGCGATAGCCGAACTCGAACAGGCGGTCCGCAATCCAGGCGCAACACATCTGGTCCTCTTCCCGGAATTCACCTCGCGTGCCAGCTCCGATGACCGCGACGTCGGCAAAGCTGCCAGCGAGATGTGTTGCGAGAGACGTGAAATTGCGCAGGCATGCCAGGAACACGGCCTCGCAAGACGCTGCCGCTTCAAGCAGCTTGGTCCCCGAGGAGGAGAGGAGCACCGCCGGGCGGTGCAGGTCCATGCGCTTCACCAATGCCGCCGGGCTGTTGTTGATATCGAACCCCTCCGGCATGATCCCGTTCACCTCGCCGATCAGCAGGGGATCAGCGAGCCGGCCTGCCAGCGAATGGGCAGCATCGAGGCTGGCCACCGGGAGACAGCGCCGGCCGAGCGCGACAGCTGTGATCGCCGTTGTTGTGGCGCGGACCACATCGATGACAACCACCGCATATCCCTTGCGATAGCGCACCACGCTTTCCGGGAAGCAATCAATGACTATGGACCTGGGCATTTAATTGGCCTCGGGCATTTAATTCAGTCACAGGATGCAGGGCGAAGGTAGGGCTCGAGGGGCGCAAGTTGGGCCGGCCGAACGCGTCGGAATGCAGGCCGCGGCGATAAATCTCGACGCGCAGCAATTCCTCGAGCCGAACGTTGGAGATCCGCACCTCGCGGCCGAAATGGTCGATCAGCGCGAACTGACTCGGCTTGTTCGGGGCTTCGAAGGTGACGCGCTCCAGGCCGAACTTGGCGGCGAAACGATCCGCAAAAGAACGATTGAGAACGCCGTCATCATCGAAGAGCCCAACGCCCCGTGCCGATTCTCGGCCCTCGACGACGATCTCCTCGGCCCCGGCATCGAGCCAGCTTTGGCCTTGGACGATGAGCTCGGCGACAACATCCTCGCCGAATGCGCCGCCGTGCTTCTTGCCGAGCTCGAACTGTACATCGAGCCCGCGCTCATGTGCCATGGTGATGACCGAGCGCGGCGGGAGCGGCATGTCGGTGAAGCCTTGGCCGGCCTCGATCCGCGTCACGCCGACGTCGGCGCAAAGGTCCAGATAGGCGTGCAGCTGGCCTTGGGCGACGGCGATTTCGAATGGGCCACCGCCCGTGACCGTAGCGACATTATGGGCGCGAGCCAGCGCGATTTTCTGGCGTGTAGCGTATTCATCCGCAACCAGCCAGCAAGCCATGGAGATCTTCAGGATCGAGATCAGATGCGAGCTCTGCTGCAGGTGGCCTTGCAACGTGACCGGATCGTAGCCCGGGTCGAACACACTCGTGGACGGCGCCACGGGTGGAACGCCAATGAGCGTTAGATAATCACGCGTGTGGCACTTATGGTTGGGTTGCACGGAGAGTACTCCTCGGACAGGGTTGAAGTCGCCGATCGAGCTGTGAAGAGTCGCACGAGCCCTTTGGTTCTGCGGCGTTTGGCTTCTTCGCCAGCACTAGAAATTGCGAGCCGCCTGAACTCAAAGCTGGTGTTCCTGCGTTGGCCATGGACTGGAGCCAGTTGTTCAGGCGTAGCCCAGCGGAAGCCGGCAGGATCGGACGATTGAAAAACGTGAATGGCCCGAAGCCCACAGTGTAGCCGCTCTGCAGTTCCAAGCCCTGCGCCACGAGCTCCCGCTTGAATTCGCGCAGCCGGGTAACCTGGGGGCGCACGCCGCGGCGGGGAACGAGCCGTCTGCGCAGAAAGGGCCCCGCGAGCCTGCGCGGTCCGTGCAGCAGCGGGTTCCTGAGCGGGTCGAAAAGTTGGCGCAGCTGCCAATAGGTGTCGATGGCGGCGATCAGATAGCCGCCGGGGTGCAGGACCCTGGTCATTTCGCGCAACGGCGGCTCGATCTTCGGCAGCCAGGGCAGAACGCCGAGGGCGACGACCAATGCGAAAGTGTCGTCGGAAAAGGGAAGCGCGTGCACGTCGCCTTCCTGGACCGCCACTCTGGTCTCTACGCACGCCGCGGCGACACGCTTGCGCGTAGCCTGCGTCATTGCCCGTACCGGGTCGATCGCGTCCACGGTCAGCGCTCGGCGAGCGAGACCAACCGTGGCCAATCCTGCGCCGCAGCCGACATCCAGAACCCGCGTGCTGGGCGGCAAGCAAAGCCCATCCGCCATGGCCAACGTCAGGCGCAGACGCTCCTGATAAATGGTTTCAACAATGCCTTCACGTTCGTAAATTGCTCCCCAAAAGGGAGACTCTTCACGAAAATGGGCGTCCAGCTCTCTTTGGTGGATCGCAAGGCTCGAGTGCTCGATGTCTGGCATTGCCCAACCCCCTCAATAACGACCTGCCTGACAACCTGCGCCGGAGTTTCGAATTCGCGCTGATTTCGGAGTGAGTATAAGTCTGGCCGAACTCACCTTGTGAGCGAGATTGTGGCTATTCCGCTAGTGCTCTATCGGCGCACAAGGCGTACCCTGATTGGGGTAGCCGCCCACGATCGGCGTCGCGCGACGGGGTTCCGGACTCGGATCACGAGTTGAGCGTCGGGGGCGGGCTCCTGGGGCGCGCAACCCCGTGCGGCGCCCCTTGGGGGGGACCTGCCGGACGAGCCAAAGGAAGGCCGCCCACCGCGCCGATGCCCCCACCGCAGTGCCTGCCAACATCGAGTAGGCCGCTCCGACGAGGCCCCACTTCATCATCAGAAACCACACCAGAACGACCGTCACAACTATCGCGATGAGACACGCCCAAAAGATGGCATGCGGGCGCTCGATGGCGGCAAGGGCGTTGGCAGCCGGCATGCCGAGCGCGCACGCGAGCATCGTCAGGGCCAGCACTACCAGCGTGTGACCCTGTCCCTCGTAGTGTGGCCCAAATAGCAAGTGCATCGCCTGCTCGCCGCCAAAGCCGACGAGCAGGCAGAACAAGGCCATCGCGGCGCCGAGCAGCAGCGCGTCCCGGACGATCTCTCGCTGAAGTCGACTGACACCCCCTGTTGCCAAGGCGAGGGAAGCTTGCGGTAGCAAAATATTGAAGAACCCCTGGATGATTGGATTGCAGAACGATACGATGCTTAAGCATGCGGCGTAGGTACCCGTCGCGGCGGTGCCAATGGCCAGGGCCAGCAGCCAGTAGATAACTTGGCCATGCAGCGACTCCACAATTCTGGTTGCGCACAGCCATTTGCCTAATTGCCAGCTTCGACGCATCGTCTTGCGCAACTGGCCCCGTTGGATCGCAAAGCTCTCGCGGGAAAGGTAGAGCCACGTGACACTTGACACGGCGTACGCCACGCCGATCACCGCGCAAGCAGTAAGGGCGGATAACTGTGCGGTCCATCCGAGCCAGGCCAGTCCACAGAGTTGCAGCGCGCTCGCTGCGAGGTCCAGCGTCAGGCACTGCTGCACGCGCAAGTGAGCGAAAGCAAACCGACGGCCGAATTCCCGCAATGACGCGAACGGGACCACAGCCGCCAAGACCAAGGTCGCTGCCGCCATACCATGCGGTGCGATTGCAGTCGACAGACCCAGGGCGGCCATCGAAAACGTCGCTATGGCGAGTATCGAAAAGAGGCCGCTCAGCGCTAGGTAGCTGCCGGCGTGTTCTGCTGGCGCGGCCTGCGGGCGGTGCCGGTGTATCGTGTAGGGAAGCAAAACCATGGATTCCTGCACGGCGACCCAAGACACGAGAAGCGAGATCGCCATCGCGTAAATGCCGAGCTCGTCTAGAAAGGCCCAGCGCGCGATCATAGCGGTAGTTAGGAAGCTCGTTCCACTGACCACCGCCTGATCGGCAAGCGCCAGAGCGCGCGTGCTCGCAACTGCGAGCCAGCGACGTGACCAAAAGCTGAGCGTGTGGTCGTCCGACACCGCCATAGGCGTCGGTCTCGCTGGAGTCGGGCCCGCCAAGGGCGAATCGTTTATTGCCAGCGATATGGCGGCGACAGGCGCATCCCTCGTCAGTTCGTGGAGCGCCGTTGCTCCGTCTGAATCGAGCATCCTCTCCGACCATTCGGGGCCCAGGCCGTCGTGTGAACTGTTCCGCGCAGAAACCATTGCTGTGCCGGCGTCGATGTTGCTTTCAAAGATTTCTCAGCATTGCTGGGGCGGGCCCTATTTCCGAGATGACGAGCCCCGCCAGCAAATCGGCGGCCGGCAAGAGCGCTTGGCGCATGAGGTTCCCTGTGGCGCGGATTGCGAAGGCCGGTACAACGTAGGCATAGCGCCATAGCGGGTGGGGTTCCGCGTGCAGGCGAAGTAGCCATTCAAAACGTCTGACAGAACACGACAGAAGAGTCTCACTGCGAGGACGATATCGCCGGTCTGAGTGTATTTGAATTGTGGCAGGTCAAGTCGAGAGTGGGAACTGCGCATAAGTGTCAAAGTCATAGATTTGGGGGTAATCCGCCGCATCCCCGTCGCGTGCGTCCGATCTTGGCTGGACAAGCTGTGGTCAGGCGAGGCAGGCGACCGATGATGACCAGACGAATGCGAGGTGGTTCGCAACCTTCACCCATCTGCGCAGAACATTCTCACATGAACGTCCAGGTCTCGGGCGGATTGCGCCGCTGATACCTCGCGTTACCTGACTAGCTGGTGAGGACCATCAGTGAGGCCCCGCCGAGCAAGCGCACAGACAGGTCCTCTCCGGCAATAGTCCGGACAATGCGCCGCCCGGCGTTAGCGAGGATGGATTTCTTGCTTCGCCATTCGGGATGGATATGGAGGAAATCTTCTGTCCTAGTGTACTGCCTGTCAATGATCTCAAATCCGGTGTCGCGCAGAGTCGCCAGAGCTGTTGCCTGATCAAAGTAATGCAGGTGACCAACCTCCTTGCGTTTCTGAAGAGGCTGACAGCGCAGGAGGCTGAGGATATTAAGGTCGAGAGGAATGTGAAACACATAGTATTTCGAACGTCCTCTGAGCTTTCGCAGAAAGCCGATATAGTCATCGATGTGCTCGAAGACATCGATGCACAAGAGACAATCGTAGCTCTCGTTGGTTTGCAAGAAGTCACCGCAGTGGAAGCTTAGGTTGTCTCTTTCTCGCTGTTTGGCGACGTTTATGGCATAAGGAGCGATATCGTAGCCAACGGCGCTTGAGTTACAGAAGATATCGTGCTGAAGAAGCGCATTCAGAACGCCTCCCGCCCCGCAGCCTACGTCGACGATTTTCTGGCAAGTGATGTTGTTGGCGCGCACGATCTTGGCGATCTTCGCGGCCTTGGTACCAGCATCTTCGTCATGCCAACCCGGATGGGCCTCGGCATAATTTCGTCCAGTATAGAGATCGCTTGACATAAGCTCTGCCCCTCTGACATTCGCCATTGCTCCCCCCCTTTGATTGAACTGCGACTTGGACGAGAGATTGAGGATCCAAAGTTCAACTAGCTTTTGCGAGCTAAGCCGTCATCGCTAATTCTGACAGCAATCAACGCCGCGTCCAGACGCTTGCGATCAGCGTAATTGCGCCCCGTAATCGTCGCGGCGGGTCGTCCGCAGCCGATCGGCGAGCCTGCGTTCGAGTTCGTAGTGCGCAATCAGTCGCTCAAGCGACCGCGTGTCCCTGCCGGTGCCGCTGGATCGCCACATGGTCAGGCTTCAGGTTCGTCAACACACGCGTCCCCATTCGATGTGGCTGTTCCTTTTGCCTAGTCTGCGACCGTGGCGATCAGCTTGCGCGAACCCTCCGCTGGTCGGGGGCGGGACCGGAGAGGCCGAGCTGTTCACTCCGCCTGTTCACTCAGCCGGCTTTCGCCACGACATCTGCGCCAGCAGCCATGACATCTGCCAGCAATTGTGTCCCGGATCATAAGGTTATCGCAATAACCCTTACGGGGTACCTTGGATCAGGAGGCCTTGGTCGACCCCGAAATTGGCTTCGCTATCCGGCTCAGGTCGGCCTAAAACACCACTCGATCTCGGTGCCCGAGGGCGCGACGAGAACACGAGCAAGAACCCGCGCTTGGAGTAATCGAGACCGGACGATTGAATTCATCGAACTGTCTCTGCCTGGTGCTCGCAATAAACCTGCCATCTGCACAAGCACGGCAGGGTGGAGGACATGCTTAACTTTTCCTGCGCGGACACGACATTTCTCGAAAGGGATGAGGTGGTTTGGCGACTGGTCGCGCTTCAAATTTTTGACGATCCCTAACCTGAGCGTGAAGCACCCTCGCATCACGCGTTAAAATAGATCGGCCCTGGCGTGCGTTCGTCTCGGCTGGCTCCGTCGCTTTCGATCTCCCACAACGCTGACGACGAAGCAATCTGATGGAAATCGATCGCGTGGCTTGAACCCGATATGGACACGTATCGGGCATGCATACCTAGGTATAAATCATACTTTGAAAGTTTTTTCGCCATCTTTGCTTATTAACCAACCGACCACAGCAGTCGGGGGGCCAGCCTCCAAAATCCCACTGCATTGAAAATCTGCTCGCGGTCCGAGGCTGCGATGCATTGAAATCTGTTCGCGGTGCGATGCTGCGAGCAGGCGGTATGTCGCGCGCCCCGCTGTGCGCGGCAGTGGAATTCCTCGTCTTCAACCTTCCTGCAAAGGAGATTCAGAGTGACTGCGTTGACCGATACCATCTATCAAAATACGCCAGGCAATAGTGAAGGATACCCACTAGGCGTCCCCACAAGCTATTCTTGGTATGGCGGTAGCACGGGTCATACAGGGAGCACTCCCCCTTCCAATTTCTCGGCTGTCACGGGATGGGGGCAAGTTTATCCCCAGGCCGGGGCGCCGGCCGATTCCACCCCAGCTAATGTTCAGATCGCGAACTTCCAGACGTGGGTGCACCTCAAAGGTGGTGGCTGGGTCCTGACGCAAGATCAGGCGACGGACCCCATCAGCGGGGCCCAGTTTCTCGCTGATTTTTCCGGAAACACAAACACTGCATGGCAAGTGACAAGATCATCGGACGGCAGCGCAAGCGGAGCTGCGCCGCTAAATGGATACAACGACCATTTTTGGCCGGACGCACGCGGAACGTACGCGCCAGGAGCGGTCGACGGTGTTTATGTTCAAGCGAGCATGAAGACCAATGATCCGAACGAGCATCTCGTGGCCAATCTGGGTGCTGATTGGTGGCTAAACTCCACAGCTCCATACGTCGACGGGTTTTCCAACAATCCCGGAGCCGGGATGAGCGATTGGGTCGCACTAACAACTGACTATAAGACTCTTTACTTCACTTCGTTCAGTGCGGCGCAGTTGCAGGCTGATCTACCGCCCCCGCTGAGGACCACCTCTGCGCCAACCACGCCTACGACCCCACCCACGCCTACGTCGCCAACTACCCCGCCAAATCTCGCGCCGGCAGTGACGCAGGCCTCCGCTTCACCGGGAACGGGAGTCGAGCATAGCGGCGATACCATCACATTGACACTCGGCTTCAGCGAGGCCGTGACCGTCACCGGCACGCCAACGCTGTCGCTCAACGATGGCGGAAAGGCCACCTATGTCGGGGGCTCGGGCACGAGCTCACTCACCTTCAAAACCACCGTCGCGTCGACTGACAAAGACACCTCGGCGCTAGCCATCACTGGGGTCAATCTTCCGACGGGGGCTAGCATCAAGGATGGGTCCGGTCTTGCGGCGGACCTCTCGGGTGCGGTGAAGACGTTCACCGGTCTCCAGATCGATGCGACGCCATCGTCTTCTCCGCCTACACCGACCTCGCCGACCTCACCGTCTTCGCCGTCAACCGTGACCAAGCCGGCCCTCTCTATCGCGGATCGTACGCTCTCGGTGACCGGCGGCGGCACGGTCGACCTGGGAGTGAAAGTGACAACGACCGACCCCAACGACGTCGTGACTGTGAAAATCTCGGGACTGCCGGGATACGAAACGATCACCGATAAGCTGGACGGTCACACCTTCAAGGGAAAGAACATCACCTTGACGGCCGCGCAGGTCGACAGCGGATTGACGCTGCAATCGAACTACAAGGGATCGGCTGATCCGGTCTCAACACTCACGCTCACCGCAAGCGCGAAGGACCCGGTCACCGGCACCGTTGCAACGTCTGCGCCGCAGACGATCACCGTGAAGGATCCTCGACCTGCGAGTGCCACGACGACAACTGCGTCGCAGCCGACCACTGCGACGGATCCTATAGCTGCGACCGGTACGACCACGTCCCAGCGCGCAGATTCGGTCGGCACGGTGGCGACCTCTGAGCCGCAGCCGATCACCGGGACGGATCACCCGGCTGCGACCGTCACGACCCCGGCGTCTGCGGCAAGTCACGGCTCTGCCCTGTTCAGCCACATCAGGGACCTGGTCGCTGGCGGGCTTGCGAACTCAGCGCCGCAGGCGATCAACGCGACGGATCATGATCCGTCTGCGACCGGCAAGAGCACGGCGTCCCTGGCAAGCCAGAGTTTCGCGCTGCTGAACCAGTATCTGGCCGGCAACACCGGCCGGGTCGACTCGGGGCAGATCGTGGCGGCGCTCTCGAATGGAGCCGTCGGGGGTCAGGATTCCTTCCTGACCAGACCTCAACACTGATCCGCTTCCGCACCCGGGCGCTCGGCGCCTGGGTGCGGCACATCGGTCTTTGGAATGCATGAGAAGGAACATCAAGCGCGGCCGGGTAGCCGCGACGAGTTGAGCAAAAAATGGCGATGCAGAACCGGAATGCCCACGCCGCAGATCTAGGGCTTCGAGCGCTAGCTCTGTTCCTGCGCCTTCATGGCGTGAACGCTGAGCCCGACCAGCTCCGCGATCGCTGCGGAAGCAGCGCGATCGGCATCGGCGCGATGCTTCGCTGTGCGCACGAATTAGGGGTCACGGTGCGTTCGCGCACGACGCATTGGAAGCGACTTGCGAAGATCCAGCTGCCCGGAATCGCTTCGCTCCGTGACGGTGGATTCCTGCTCCTCGGCAAGGTCGACGACCAGGCGGCGCTCGTGCTGCATCCAACTGCATCGCATCCGAAGCTGATGACGCGCGCGGAATTCGAAGACGTATGGGACGGCCGCTTGATCCTAGCCGGATCACAGAATCTCGCGAATCGAATGCTCCATTCCTTCGTCGGCATGAGTGTCCCTGGGCGTGATCTGGCGCGACGCGCCGTAGAATCCGTACTGCGCGTCCGCGATCCCTTGGTGCGTGCTCGGGATATCTTGATGCGTGCCCGCGATAGGCTGATGCGCTCGCGTGTCGCCCATCAAATCGATCTTGCCGCCAAGCGGGCGAGCACCGAATTCCAGCCTGCGAGCACCGAATCTGAGAGTGACGATGAATCCGGCCTCATAGCCCTATCGATCCTGCTGCGTTGCCATGGCATTGCAGCTGACCCGGGCCAAATCCGCCATCGGACGGGCACGGCGCGCATAGGTGTCACCGAAATTCTGCGCTGTGCGAAGGACTTCGGGCTCAAGGCGCGGGTCCAGAGAACGAGCTGGAACAGGCTTGCGGTTACTCCACTGCCGGGGATAGCCGTGCTGCGCGATGACGGATTCCTGATCCTCGGTAAAGTCGTCGATGACAGTCTTCTCGTTCAGCGCCCGCTGTCTCCCCGACCGGAAACAATGACGCAGACGGAGCTCGAGGCGATCTGGGACGGCGACATCATCCTGATGACCCGGCGCGCCGCCCTGACGGATCTCTCCCGGCGATTCGATATCGGCTGGTTTGTCGGCGCGGTTCACAAATATCGCCGCCTTCTCGGCGAAGTGCTTGTCGCGTCGTTCTTCCTCCAGGTCTTTGGACTCATCTCACCGCTGTTCTTCCAGGTGGTCATCGACAAGGTGCTCGTGCATCGAAGCATGAGCACGCTCGACGTCTTGGTCATAGGCCTTGTCGCGCTGACCGTGTTCGAGACCGTTCTCGGTACACTGCGCGTCTATCTGTTCGCGCACACGACGAACCGAATCGACGTCGAGCTTGGCGCCCGGCTGTTCCGTCACCTGATGGCGTTACCCATCGCCTATTTCCAGACGCGCCGCGTCGGCGATTCGGTCGCACGAGTCCGCGAGCTCGAGAATATCCGCCAGTTCCTGACGAGCTCGGCGCTCACGCTCGTGATCGATCTTTTGTTCACCGTCGTGTTCCTTGGGGTGATGTTCTATTACTCGATGACGCTGACGCTGATCGTCATGGCGTCGTTCCCGTTCTACATCGGCATTTCCGCGGGAGCTGCGCCGCTGTTTCGCCGGCGTCTCGATGAGAAGTTCAATCGCGGCTCCGAGAACCAGGCCTTCCTGGTCGAGAGCGTGACTGGCGTCGAGACGTTGAAGGCCATGGCGGTCGAACCGCAGATGCAACTTCGCTGGGAGGAGCAGCTGGCCGCCTACGTGGGCGCCAGCTTTCGCGTGCTCAGCCTGAACAACACGGCGAGCCAAGCGGTCCAGATGATTAACAAGCTGGTCGTCGCCGCAACGCTCTACTTCGGCGCTAGGCTTGTGATCGGCGGCGACGTGACCGTCGGCGAGCTCGTCGCGTTCAACATGCTGGCCGCGCGCGTCAGCATGCCGGTGCTGCGGCTTGCGCAGATCTGGCAGGATTTCCATCAGGCACGCTTGTCGATCGATCGCCTCGGCGACATCCTCAACACCATTCCTGAGCCAAGCTTTAATCCCGGCCGTGCCGCGCTGCCGCCGATCCGCGGGCAGGTCACGTTCGAGCATGCGACCTTCCGTTACCGCATCGACGGCCCCCAGGTGCTGCACGACGTGTCGTTCAGCGTCGAGCCCGGTCAGGTCGTCGGCATCGTGGGCTCCTCCGGCTCGGGCAAGAGCACCATCACCAAGCTGATACAGCGTCTCTATGTGCCGGAGAGTGGGCGCGTGCTGGTCGACGGCGTCGACCTCGCGATGGTCGACCTGGCCTGGCTTCGACGCCAGATCGGCGTCGTGTTGCAGGAGAACGTGCTCTTCAACCGATCCATTCGCGAGAACATCGCACTCGCCGATCCGGCCATGCCCATGGAACGCGTGATCGAGGCGGCAACGCTCGCCGGCGCTCACGACTTCATCCTGGAGCTGCCCGAGGGCTATGACACGATCGTCGGCGAGCGCGGCAGCAGTCTTTCCGGGGGGCAGCGCCAGCGTGTCGCGATCGCGCGCGCACTCATTACCGACCCGCGCATTCTCATCCTGGACGAGGCCACCAGCGCCCTCGATTACGAAAGCGAGCGCGCCATACAGCAGAACATGCGACAGATCTCCTCCGGCCGGACCGTGTTCGTCATCGCTCACCGGCTCTCGACCGTGCGTCACGCCAACCGAATCATCACGCTTGAACATGGCCGCATCGTCGAGGATGGTAGCCATGATGAGCTGATCCGTTCGAACGGGCGTTACGCAAACCTCCACTATCTGCAGGCGGGCATCCATGACGTCCGCTAGCCGAAACATCATCGTATTTCCGCGAACCGAGGTTCGCCGTCGCGAGCAGGAAATTGCGTTTCTGCCGGCGGCGCTCGAAATTACCGAGTCGCCACCGTCGCCGATCGGGCGGGCGATGGGAGCGAGTATCATCGCGCTCCTTTGCATCGCGCTTCTGTGGGCGTCATTCGGCAGCGTGGATATCGTCGCAACCGCGACGGGCAAGATCGTGCCGGGTGGACGCACCAAGTTGATCCAGCCACTCGAAACGGGCGTCGTCCGCGCCATCCACGTACGCGACGGCCAGAGCGTCAAGGCCGGCGACGTTCTGATCGAGCTGGACCCGACAATGACCGAAGCCGACCAGGAGCGGCAGAGGAGCGACCTCGTCGCGGCCGAACTCGACGTTGCGCGGCTGCACGCGGCACTTGCGGAGGATCCGCTTGCTGCCTTCCGACCACCGCAGAGTGCGAGCACCGCGGAGATCGAGATGCATCGTCAGTTCCTGATCAGCCAGCGCGCCGAACAGAGCGCCAAGCTCTCGGAGATCGAGCGCCAGCAAGCTCAGAAGGAAGCGGAACGGGCGACCACGTCGGCGAGCGCCGCGAAGCTGCAGGCGACAATACCGGTGCTGCAGGAGCGCGTCGACATTCGCAAGACACTCGTCGACAAGGCACTGGCTTCGAAGGTCGTCTATCTCTCCGAGTATCAGGACCTGGTCGGCCTTCAGCAGGATCTCCTCCTGCAACAGAGCCGGCTGCGCGAAGCGGATGCGGCCATCGCCTTGCTGAAGGAAACGAGGGACAAGACCGTCGCGGAGTATCGTCGCGCGACGTATGACGCACTCGCGAAAGCCGAGCAGAAGGCTGCTAGTGCTCAGCAGGAGGTGATCAAGGCAGAGCGGCGCACGAAGCTGCAGCATTTGACGGCGCCGGTCGATGGCGTCGTGCAGCAACTCGCCGTTCATACGGTGGGAGGCGTGGTGACGCCTGCTCAGGCGCTGGCCGTGGTGGTTCCGAGCGAGAGCCAGCTCGAGATCGACGCGATGCTCTCCAACCGCGACATCGGATTCGTCCATCCGGGACAAAAGGCGGAGATCAAGGTCGACACCTTCAACTTCACGCGCTACGGACTCCTTCATGGCGACGTGATCAGTGTTTCGTCGGACGCCATCACACGTGACAGGCAACAGGCCACATCGAATGACCGAGCGGCGGGCTCGGCGCAGAGCACCAGTGAACCGAAAGGTCAGGAGCTGGAGTATGCAGCGCGCATTTCACTCGACCGGTCGTACATGCAGGTGGAGGACAAGCTCGTCAAGCTCGGTCCCGGCATGGCGGTGACGGTCGAGATCAGGACCGGCTCGCGCAGGATCATCAGCTACCTGCTCTCGCCGCTCGCGAAATACAAGCAGGAAGCGCTGCGGGAGCGGTAGACGACGCGGAGCACTATCGATGAGCATTGCGGGCAACTGGAGGCAAGCCATGGCGAGTGAGCTGGTGCACGCGGCATTTGATAATCCACCACGGCCGTGTCAGATACTACCGTAGCGGACCTGCGATCGGCCGCGCCTGGCAAACTGGCCACTCGTCGCATCCCCAACGTCAAAGACAGGTCGCGGTCGACGGCCCATGAATTGCAAGAACACGAGACAAGGCCGAGATAATTAACCGGTTACGCTCAATGAATTCCTGACTGACCGAAATCGCTTTGGTCTTGGGACCTTGCCTGATCACACGACGCAGTATCCCTCTTGCTGCCTTCAGTAGTGCCGGACCTAGATCGTCCCAACGCCAGTAGGCGTTGTGAATCCGATGATGTGGATAGAAACAGCTGGTGCCGAGCATCCGGGCGAGATGAAATCCCTGAATTCGTCTCGCCAGACATGGGTTGGATCAAGCTTTAATGGTGGGCACGGCTGGCCGGTGGCGTCGCAATAACCAACATGACAGAGAGGAGATCTCCACCTGCCCATCTGAGCCTAACGGTTGGCTGACAAACCGGAAGCCGCTGGCACGCTGGTCGCGCTTGTATTCCATGCTGACGAAGCCGTTCGTCAAGCCGATTGATCGGAAGAAGCGGATTGTCAGATCCTCCAGCTGCTCGGCAACTTCCGGCGCCGCCCAGCAACTAGCGGTCAGGCCGATCTGAGACGGCCAGGAATGGCCTTTGCGGCCCGTAAAAGCGACCGAAGCACGAGGGCTCATGTAGCAAAGGCCAAAGTGGATGGAGTCATTCGACCCCTCGACTACTTCGGGGTGGGCGTCCCCTGGCATTCCCGGGCCGGAGATGTCGGCCGTGCGGCGGCGTTGGGCACTGATTGTTTCGCGAACGCAGAGTCCGCTCGCGGCTTCTTCACCGAGGTATTCGGAGACGTCGAACAATCACTAGCAGCGCGCTGCCCTTAATCGAGCGCGCTCGCAATCTAATCACGATTCCGCTCTGTCAAGATGGCGACCGCCGCGAGCACGGTCCGGTTGCTGACGTCAAGCTTCTGAAAGATGTGATGAAGATGAACTTTGATAGTGCCGTCAGTAATGCTCAATTTTCGCCCAATTTCTTTGTTGGACAATCCTTCGGACACTAGACGCATGATCTGACGCTCCCGGTCTGTCAGCATCGATAGCTCATTCTCCGCAATCGCGACGTTTCCTTGCTCCCGGGACACGACCCGATTGGAGGGCGGTAGTTGCAACAGCCTCTGGCCATGCGCAACCTGGCGCAAGGATCGCACGAGAGTGTCGGCCGTCACTTCCTTCATGATGACAGCGTAGGCGCCAGCAGTGGCCGCCGTGAGGAGTTCGCGATCGTCGATAGATGAGGTGAAAAGAACAAGCCGAGTACGAAGGTTCTCGGAGTTAGCAATGGAGAGGATTTCCAATCCGGTCAGACCAGGCATTGGCATATCGAAAATGGCAATGTCGGGGGTAAGACGCCGAATGGCTTCGATGCAACTCCTACCATCACAGCAAGAGGCAACAATTTTGAAGCCATTCACTGCGCCGAGCACGTTTGTCAAGCCCTGTAGAACCACTGGATGGCGGTCCGCAGTCACTACGCTGACACAACGCAAGGGCCGATCCCCTAACCTATGCCTCCGCTAGCGCAACGCGGCTCGTTCACGCGTGTTCCTCCGACGAACCCAAGTTACTCCTCTTTCAAGGTGCGCCGCGGCGCCACGCCGCAGCTAAAAAACTTGAAGCGTAATGAGAGGCAGATTGAGGCATTTTGCCTGCTGTCCCGACGCTATTTTGTCCTGAGTGGCGAGCGCCGGGTTACGGATAGCGTGCGCGCATCGGCCGATGAGCCCGCGATTGCCGATCTGGCATAGATTGCCGCGGCCCGACTGAAATACCAAACGCAACTCTTCATGGCATGGGCTGGCTGACACTCGACGAGATTTAGCGCGGTTAGCCTATAACTTATGATATATAGGGGGAGCGGCATTTCGCATTTAAAGTCCAGATTTAAGTATGTTAAAAGGTCACCGTTATAACTGCGACACTTTCAAAAGCTTCGGTCCCAAAATTTCCCTGAAAGTCATGGAGAGGTCCGCGGACTAACGATTCTGAATTGCTCGACACAAGACGTCACAAGGAGCCATTAGGCGATCAACAAATCACCTCACCAAATGAGAGGGGCCGTCCTTGGCCCCAATGGTTATCAATTGCGTGCAGGCCGGGAGGGTCATCATGCGGATGCGGCGGTCTTTTGTGACCATACTCATCGGGAAAAGTGTTTTGCTTCGAGAGGGACTTTCCAGAATCTTACGCACAGCTAACTTCCGTATTCACGCCTCGGTATCGCGCGCAGATGATCTGCTCCCGAGCTCTCTCCAGCGATATCAGCTACTGTTTCTTATTATCCGCACAGGCGACGATTTCGATTTCGCCGTCGAACAGATCGAACTTGTCCGAGCGCAGTACCCGAACGGGCGCATCGCGATCGTGGCTGATCATTATCGGCCGACCGAATTGGTTTTGGCATTCCAGGCAGGCGCAAACGGCTATCTCGTCGATGTCACGACGTGCGATGCATTCATAAATTCGATCGAACTGGTGATGATGGGTCAAATGATTTTCCCGCCGGCTTTGCTCTCATTCGTTCGAGACGGCGGAGGCGGTCCCCACAGTGAGACCGAACCGCGCCACGAAGACGACGCGTCCACTTCTTTCAAGAAAGAGTATAGCACTGTGGAGCATGCGGCTGCCCCACACCTGTCGCCCCGAGAACAATCGATTTTGCGCTGCTTGATAGAGGGCAATAGCAACAAGCTCATTGCGCGTAAGATCGATATCACCGAAGCGACCGTGAAGGTTCACGTCAAAGCGATCCTTCGCAAGATTCGGGTTCAGAACCGGACCCAGGCGGCTATTTGGGCGATGAATAATGGTTCACTGGCACGGTCGACAGACAAGAGTGCTCTGCCCGAAATCGCCGAGGTGGACACGCCGCTTGCGAGTGCCAACAGCGTGATCGGCGAGGCACCGGCACCGTTACGCATCGTACCGAAATAAATGAGGTCGACATAGGTCGCATCAACTACGATCCGGTCACCGAACATTCCTTCCTCGGCATCAGCACATCGTGCCCAAAAGCGGGAAAGTGTCACCATGTGTCCGGCACGAAGCGTCAACTATTTCTCATGTCGCTCAAAACTGAGCTATGATCGCGACATTTGAATACTAGCTACCGCTTTGAATTATCTATGCTCGCCCATTGTGTGGCTTTCAGCGCTACATCTGCGTACAAATCAATATCTTGGTTGGTTTAAATAAGCGCAGCCTCCGCTGTATCGAGATATTTCTGCCGCAACTTTCGATAAACACACGTTCGTACTTGTAATAATAAATAAATAGCGGGTCGAGAGGAAAGATTAATCGAGCGCGCAGCGAAAGCGTCGTGCTCCGCTGCCGGAGTGGGATCCTCGGGGAAAAGCGAGACAAACTGCTCAGTACTGCCCGTCTCCGATCCATCGTTCGACGAAACCATGAAGATGGCGGATTCCCCCTCAGCGCATCGACCCGGTATCGAAAAACAACTCAACCGTCAGACTTATTCGGTGCCGTAAATGGAACCTCGGCAGAGCAGATTTGAGCATGACAGGCAGCGCGTGGGATGCGCGGAAACGGTCAGCACCGAGTCCCGCACACACCGTCTTCTTTGCCCTGATAAATCCTCAGGGTTACTGGCCGTAAGTAAAGCGATCCTAGGGATTTGATCCTGCTCAACAGAGGATCGGCATCCTCGGTAGCCCGAGCTAGGGCATCGGCCACCGCAAATGACGCGACGAGTCCTGCGCGATGCAAAACCTGAGGGCATCTCGCAAATTGATACGGCGCAGCTCGCTCAAAGCTACGCAGTATGTAGGTCTCGCGAGGCATGTCAACGCATAACAAGAGATGTGCTCGCCACAGCGTGCTGGGCCGAGTACAAGGACGGCTCTCTGGTGATCGTCGGGAGCACTGACGCAGGATGCGTCGAGTATTAAATCTTTGATATGGCGAAGACTCCGCCGACCGCTCGTCGCTACGCATCGCCGAGAGCGAAGGTCGAGAAGGTGTTTACCTGGCAGCATGAGCAGACGCCGTTCCCGCGGGGTCGCCTCATCAAGGTCGTCAATATGCCGTGGTGAGTGTCGCCAGTTTTCCGCGCCCTGTCCACGAATCTCGCGAAGAGCATGGTTCCGGAAAGACGCCGGGGCGGACAGAGCACCGTCCGTTCCCCGCGCTCTCTAGATTGGATGAAAGGAATAAGATGACGGACAATAGTGACTTGATGGGAAAGATCGCGGCATGGCCCTGACCAAGCTGCCATGGGCAAGGTCTACGAGATCGAACTGAGAGAGCGGCTCTTGTGCCGATGCTCCAACCCGGAGCTGCCCCACGAGCGCGATGGTTTATTCGCCTGATCGGTTTCGGAAGCAACTAAGCTCGGACATCGTGAGGGATCAGCTCGCTGTCGACGGAGATCACCTCACCTACGTCGCGAAGTGCTGTCTCACAGAGCGACAGAGCGGTGACTAGGACGACGCGCTGCGTGCCCGTCTGGCATCGATCGCTATCGGGGCGTCCTGACGCGCGAGCGCGCCATCCAGCGCGGACGGCCCGGTGCTCGTGACGGCTCGCGTGGGCACGGGAACGCCCGAACTGGGACAGGGGACGGCTTTCGGCAGTGGAGAAAGCCGTAGGGCAACAGGAGGCCTCGCGGCTCGTTCCTAAATTTAGGCTACAGCCGCAGAAGCTGGATGGACGCCAGCCGTATTCCGAAATCTGGGGGATGCCCCTCCTGAGCAGCTTTTCCTCCTAGGTTCCGGTACCTGCGTCATCGTGGATGGTAGTTTTCCTGCGCCTGTGCGGCCGTTGATGGTGAAAAGCTGTGCGTGATGCTGGACGGCGCTCTCTGGTGGGAACGTGTACCTCTACAAGACCGAGTGGCGCGAGAGCTTCCAGGCAGCCGTTAAAATCTGGCGAGCATTCTCAAACACTGCTGCGACCTCGTATGTGACAAGGAAGAATGCGCAATAGAAGGCGCCGGGATAGTCATCGCTCCAAAGCAAAAGCCGGCGGCTCAGCGGTATCCTGATTTTGTCATGGCCCATTATGAGCGTAACGACAGAACCTATTAAGGCGCCCGCCACGATGTCCGATGGATAGTGATAACCGAGATAGACGCGCGGAATGCAGATCACAACAAGACTGTACAGGATCGCGAACCAGCCCCATCGGCGCCATATCATGAGCACACCTACAGACAACGCAAATCCAAATGCAGCGGTGTCGCTCGGAAAAGAACTCCAATTCCACAATGACTCACTGGTGACGTGGTGAGGCAATGTGAAGCCGACGGCGGGATCTTGGATCGGTCGTAGCCGAAACGGCAGATAAAACCTGATGATCTTCGCGAGCAAAAGTGACGCGATTGTCGCCGCAAGTGTTGAAATAACCAGAGACCGGCGCAGCTTTTGGCCCGGGTCACGCTGAAACCAAGCCAGCCACAGCAACGATGTTAGCAGGGCGCCTTTGAGTACAGCTTGGTCTGCCACGAAGCGTACCGCGGCATCAAATATGGATGAGCGGTGTGCAACGTTGTTGAGAAGTCCCAATAGATACTGGTCAGGGCTCACGGGCAGCCCGCCATTTAGGAACCAAGTGTCTCCCCGGGGCAGCCTGTCGGCTCCCAAGCCAGCCTACCCCAAATGGTACCGAGCGTTAAGGTAGCGACGGGACTTTCAAAAAGTCAGGAACTGGGATGTCATCCTGCCCAACGCTCCCCAGCAGCCTGATCACCGCGGCAGCGGCCCGGACCTCGAAAGTGCTAGGGCTCACTTCAAGGCGACTTGGCTGCGAGTGCACCAGCGGCTGAGCGATGACGACATTGCGTAGGCCCCGAGCTGTTCGCCTAATTGTCGTACTGCGAGTGTCTGGTAGAGTATTTAGCCGAATTTGAAGGTCGCCACAAGACGCCCAAAATCGCTAAGATCAGCGCAAGTACCTTGTTTTCTGACAGCCAGCTCACAATTCCTCTAAAGGTGCCGCCGCGCATTTCCCAGAAGGTCGTTAGGTCTTCAACTGTCGGTCGTGCACGCGCTGAAATAGGTTGCTGATGACGTCTACCTTGCTCAATGTCGATTGGTGTAGGCCGACGAAAGTTTTGTTCTCGAACGCTTCTGCTTCGCCAGCTCCGCTCAGGAAATTGAGCGGGCTGATTTTGTTGAGTTTTAGCAGACTCTCTCTAACCTTGGGTGGCCAGAATATCCAGGGCCATAGATGTCAATGCAAATCCGGGCCAGATGAAGTGTTTTGCTGTCATCGATGACGATGGGCTCGCCGCGGAGCACCCTGTAACGATGGTCGATTGCTGCGAATCCGTAGTTGGCATCGCGCATGTTCCAGTGAAGATACTTGAACCCCGGTGTGCGCCTACATGCTTGTAGTCGGCATCAAGCATCTTTTTCTCTAGCTCATCGTATTTTTCTTCTCGCAAACGGGACTCTCTCTCGCTCGGCCATTTGGTGAATCGAAAAAGACAACGCCTGTCCTGTTTTCAGATTTCTGACTGCAATTGATGTGATGCGGGGAGAAGCGCCGTGCGGCCTATCGTAAAGGCTTTCGCAGGAGTAGTGAATGACAGAGGCGTTTTCGGCCTCGTTCGCGAGGTTGTCGATGGTTTGCCAACCGCTCTTCTGACGTTGCGGATTTGGTGATGTCATTGGGGTTCTGTGAGCCTGCCCGTGAACGGGCAGGCGTTCTCGACCTTCTTCGCCGGTGCTACTGTGCGGTGATCTGCGCCGGGATAATAGCAAGTTGAGCGATCGACGGCGCCAGATCACCCCTTGAGATCTTGCCCTTCAGATAGTTGCTGAACTTGCCGCCATCGATATAGACGTCCTGCAACCACATGCACGGGATGCTAAAGAGTATGGTGCAGGGACAAACACGGAAACGGTTGGATATCTAGAGAATCGCCGAGATCAAGGGCGCGGCCCAAGTGCCGCTTACCCTGCATGGCGGATCGGGAACCGATGACGAAGATTTGCGGAAGGCAATCGCCCCTGGGATCAATATCATCCACATCAATACTGAATTGCGGGTTGCCTGGAGGCGCGGCTTGGAGGAGGGGTGGCCCAACAGCCCCACGAAGTCGTCCCTTATAAGATCCTGCCGTTCGCAGTGGAATCGGTAAAAAAACGTAGCTCTCTCACGCTTGAGCCTATTCCACGACAAGTAGCTGAGCTCGGTCTCGGCAAAAACGCCCCTCGCATCCGAGGCTCGCTTCCTCATTGCCCGGCTGTCCGGGAGTGGCCAAAGCGGAAGACTACAATTTGACGACGTGATGTCGGCGTTCCAGCCAGGCCGTGTGAAAACTCAGCCTCTGCTGTTATTCTCCAATGAATCGGCGGGGACGAGCGATGGCGGGATTCGTGGAAGGGGTTGATCGCGGACAGAGCACGTTGTTCCCCGCGCTGCTCGACGACTACGTGGCCGAGGACAATCCGGTGCGTGCGGTTGATGTGTTCGTCGACGGGCTCGATCTGGATAAGCTCGGCTTCGTTGGCGTCCAGCCGCTCGACACGGGGCGACCGGCTACCATCCCGGCACGATGCGCAGGCTCTACATCTACGGCTACCTCAATCGCGTGCCGTCGAGCCGACGCCTGGAGCGGGAATGCCAGCGCAATATCGAGATGATCTGGCTGGCCTGGCAGTTGGCGCCGGACTTCAAGACCATCGCGGACTTCCGCAAGGACAATGGCAAGGCCATTCGTGGGGTCTGTCGCGAGTTCGTCGCACTGTGCCGCAAGCGTGATCTGCTTGTTGCGGCGATCGTCGCCATCGATGGATCGAAGTTCAAGGCCGTCAATGCGCAGGAGAAGAACTTCACCGAGGCGAAGATGAAGCGGCGCTTGGAGCGGATCGACGAGAGCATCGCCCGCTATCTCTCGCAGCTCGAGACCGCCGAGCGGCACGGCGATGCAGTGCCAGAGGCGAAAGTTGCGAGGTTGAAGGGCAAGATCGCGAAGCTCAAGGAGGAGACCGTCCGGCTCAATGCGATCAACGCGGAGATAATGAAGAGCGATGACAAGCAGATCTCGCTGACCGATCCTGACGCGCGCTCGATGGCGACAGGTGAAGGACACCGGGATCGTTGGCTACAACGTGCAGATTGCAGTCGATACGCAGCATCATCTCATCGTGGCTCACGAGGTGACCAACGTGGGCACCGATCGCCACCAACTCGCCAATATGGCCGGCCGGCCGCGCGACGAGATGGCTGTCGGGACGCTCGAAGTCGTGGCAGACCGCGGCTATTACGATGGAGAGGAGATCAGGGCCTGCGAGGAAGCCGATATCACGGTGACGTTGCCGAAGCCGATGACTTCGGGCGCCAAAGCTGCCGGCCGCTTCGGCAAACAGGACTTCGTCTATGTCGGCCGCCGCCGACGTTTATCGCTGTCCCGCCGGCGAGCGGCTAACTTATCACTATACGAACGTAGAGGACGGAAAGACCCTGCGCCGCTATTGGACAAGCACCTGCAAAACCTGCGCGCTAAAAGCTCAGTGCACGACAGCCCCCCGAGCGCCGCATCGCACGCTGAGAGCACGAGGCCGTTCTGGAGAAAGTTCAGGAGAGGTCGACCACAACCCCAATGCAATGGGAGTCCGCCGTCAGACAGCGGAGCATCCGTTCGGCACGATGAAGTGTTGGATGGGAGCAACGCACTTTCTCACGAAAAAGCTGCCGAAGGTGGCCACCGAGATGGCGCTCACCGTGCTCGCCTACAACATGAAGCGCGCGATGACGATCATGGGCGTAGCCGGATTGCTGGAGGCGATGCGGGTGTGAGGCCGGCAGCGCCTATGTGAAGCTCCTGGTTGCCACTGAGATGAGAGATCGGTTCCATCCAACTAGAAGTTCGGCGGCCGCGAAATGCGCCAGTGCGCCCAAGTTGCGCGATTTTCACACGGCCTGCAGGAGGAGCTGACAGAGGTTGTGCGGGCCTTCGACCGCAGCTTTTGACCCTTATGCGACATCGGCCAGAACCCGATGTTGCAGTAGCAAGCCGGTTTCAACACCTACCAAAGTGACCATTTGAGCCGCTAAGATGCCGCCTACGCGCAACTTGGAGGCGGACGTGCGCCGACGCGACGCTGGTACGTTGGACTGAAGGGAACTGCTCTATCGCTGGCGTCAAGTAGCTTCCAGGCATCCTAAAGGCTCGGTGTCAAAATGACATTGGATGCAGCACGACGTCGAGCAAGAGTTTCTGGAGCCCGACGATTTCCGCCGCGACGCCGCGGCGAGTTTCCCACCATCGGTCGGGGTCAAAATCTGAGTAGCGCGAGTGTTGAACTCTGACGCGTGTCGAATGGCCTTTCATAACTCGGTCGAGCACTCGCCGCACTCGTCGCGAGTGATCCTTACTGGCCATGAACACAACGGATTGGAGCTGATGCTCATCGCACCATGGCGGAAGGGCCTGACCTTCACCTTCGGTCGACGCTCCCTCGATTGTGGAGATTCGCACGATATCTGTCACGCCAAGCGACCTCAGTTGGCGAATCTGCCTTGCCCCCTCAACCTCGTCAGGGACCCCCCGGCGAATGAACTCATGGTCTTTTAGACTCGGAGGGTTCTCAAAAACCGCAACTCGTTTTGAGATGCCGCTTTGCAGGAGGTCCGCCGCTTCGAGCGCCCCGGCGCCACCGGAATCGAGCGATAGAACGATGATGTCGGCGGACGAGACCGATTCGTTTAAGACGAGCGCCCATCCCGCGGCTCGCAGAACCGGCTCCCGCAGGGAGCGAACAGCAACGAGCGCTAACGCGGTCAATGCGACCATCACTAGGATCGGGGGCCGCCAAGATCGCCGGGAGATCATACTCGGATTCATTGGTTGCTACACGAAAGCGCTACGTCACCTGCCGGGAGCATCGGTCATGCTGATCTCTAGCCCGGTGTTGGCCAGTTTGAGACCTGCCAACAGGCACTGAATATGTGCGGCTATCGGGGTAGACTAAAAGTCATCCTTCGAAGTTTCCGAGTGATGTTATTGAGAGTGGCAAGACCGGCACGGCGCCGGTTCCATCGCACATTGCTTATTCGGCGGGCGTCGCCGGGGGCACAGCGGCGTCCCTTATCGCGCGGTACGCATAGCCGGGGTTGATGCCGCGGCGGTTAAAATCCGCACGACAACGACACGCTAAAACTTAAAATGCGACCGGCAATTGCAATTTCGAAATAACCCATAAGGATATGGCGGGGCGGCATTGGTGCGCCTCGGAGGGTGTCGCAGTCTCAAGGTGAACGCGATGTCCGGAAACGATGCTGTGGACGGCTCCTCCACGGGCACGAGCGTGCCAAGGAGGGGGCGCCGTTTGAGGCTCCCACAATTCGGAGGAGCAGCCTATGCAGTCAATTTCGACAGTCGGCCTGGATATCGCGGAGTCGGTCTTTCAAGTGCATGGCGTTGATGCAGCTGGCCAGGTGGTCATCCGCCGTCAGTTGCGGCGCCAGCACGTCCTGGCGTTTTTCGAGAAACTGCCGCCATGCCTGGTGGGGATCGAGGCTTGCGCCTCATCGCACCATTGGTCCCGCGAGCTGCAGGCGTTACAGAATTCACCTGAAGATGCAGCTATCTTGCGTCGATGGGCTGGGTCATGACCCTGCAGCTGTTTGGGACAGCCACCCATTGCATTGGGTTTGGTGACGAAAGCGATAGGTCGGTCGTACGGCTGAAGGCTATACAAAGCCAGCCTAACGAGACTCCGTCAGATTTTGCGCTAGCCCGCACACCCGAAGAATTTGACCTCGCGAGAAATGCGAAGTGGAAGGCCGTCTTTTTCGTTGGCGACGAAGGAGAACGTCTGCTCCACGCTGAGAGCGACACTCGGATAATTTCTGTCGGTACTAGGTTCGGCTATTTGGCTGATGGCGACATCATCGGCATCCGTCATGCGTCGAAACGATTTCGAACATTGTTTCGCCGAAATTCGAAGCACAACTCTTTCCTGGTGACGGAGCGGTGTAACAACTATTGCCTGATGTGCTCGCAGCCACCAAAGGATGTCGATGATGGTTGGATATTGGACGAGATCAGGGAAAGTGTACCGCTCGTCGACCCAGCAACGCGTTCACTTACGTTCACGGGTGGCGAGCCGCTAACGGACTGGCGCGGTTTCATAATCGTACTAGCGAATTGTCGCGACTTGCTTCCCCGGACGGCCCTTCAAGTCCTAACAAACGGGCGAGCTTTTTCCCATTCCGAAATAGTGGACGAGTGGAGCAGCGTCAGGCATCCCAACCTGATCGCAGCGATCCCCGTCTATTCTGCGGTAGACCATGTCCATGATCACGTCGTGCAAGCCAAAGGAGCCTTTGACGAAACAATTCTTGGAATCTTGAAAATTGAAAGATCGGGGACAGCGTGTTGAAATCAGGGTGGTGCTCCATGCCTTAACAGCCCCGATAATCCTAGACACCTGCCGTTGGGTAGCTCGGGATCTGCCGTTTGTGGATCATGTGGCATTGATGGGCCTCGAAAACACCGGTTTCGCTATCGCAATGATGCTCTGATATGGATTGATCCGACGAATTATCGGCAGGATTTAGCGGAGAGCGTCGACCAGCTAGTTGCAGCCGGACTCAACGGCTCCGTCTACAACTGCCACGGTGTGTGCTCGAACGTTCTGTATGGCCCTACGCAGTTCAATCCGATTTCGGATTGGAAGAACGGTTATGTTGAGGAATGCGAGCGGTGCGTTGAGAAACAGCGATGTAGTGGGCTTTTTACTTCTGGACGCCCGCGCTGAGTCAAGGAATCAAAGCGATAGCTTCGCAGTCGGTTTGGACAGATATTGTCAGCAAGACGGGTGCTGCGATGCCGAAGAAGATGGTGCTGACTATTCGGCTGGCTGCACTTGCTTTGTCGAAGCAGCGAGTGCTTTGCCGATTTTGCGACCCAATTTGTACGATGGCTCTTCGACAAGGCCGTGGATCGCGCTCGCGACAGAAAATGCCACAGTGAGCCCGATCAATATTGTCAGATTTGCGCCGGGCGGCAAGGATGGACATCAGGGTATATCCGACAAGAGCGTGCGTCACGTATAGCGGATAGCTGATATCGGCCAAGAACGAGAGCCACCTTGGCTCTGGGATGTAGTTCCTAAAGATCGCGGCGGCAGTGAAGAGCGCCAGTGCAAGCGCGTGGCTTGGGAAGATGGGCGTTAGGTCTGGCGGGCTCGCGAGGTGTGCCATCCACGCTAAGATCGCCGTGGCTATCACGGTTGCCACGTTTGACTGCGCTCCCCGGTAGCTAAAATGGAACGCGGTGCCAATAAACATGAAAATCAGATAAGGCGCGGCCTGTGTGAACGTTGGAGAGATGCCAAGGCGCGAGATCACCAGAAGTGCCAAAGGGACGATATAGGGTTAGCGGTGATCGAGCGCGAAGAAGCGGCGCAATAAGCAGCGCTAGTATGTAGAACTTAATCTCGACTTCCAAGATCCAGACGATCCCATCGATCGGCTGGATACCGAGCGGTTCGCGCAGGCCAGCGATTGAATGTAGCAGTACGGTCGCGGCGTCGAATGGGACAGCCGTGTGCATCAGGTGCGCGCCTGCCACAACGGCAGAGACGCCAACTAGAAAGCCGAAAAATAAGTAGGCCAGATTCGAAATAGGCGGCCCATAGCAAATTGCAGTCGCGTCTACGCTTCGAATGCAAACGGTATGACAAAGCCGCTGATGAGAAAGAAGAGAGCAACCCCAAGCGGGCCGAAATTGATCGGCAAAACGGCGATCGTTGTCCAATACGATATTTCGGGTGCTGCAACCGAAACTGGCGCAGCGGGGAGCCCCGTCAGCGCCGGAACCACAGCGCGGGCGTACCAAAAAGAACCAGTGTGGTGGGCAACAACGACGATCAGAGCCGCGATCCCGCCTGGTTGGCAACGAAACCTTTGCTCCCGAAGCCGAGTGCCCGTCGTCCCACCTCATGAGTTTCTCTGCCCCTTGTCGCCCGAAAAATCCTAGAGATTATGCCACAGCCTATAGTTGCTGTTCGACAACATCTTAACGTTTTGCTCCAGGGCCGGCCCAGCACCGGCAAAACGCGGTGCGGAGTCCTAAGCCGTTGTTCCCTGCCCGTTCCGCGCAGCTCGAATCTGTTGATCAAGAGCTCGCCTACAGACAAGCCTAGACGGCGTCGCGCCGAAACGCAGTTGGTGTTGCGCCAACTAATCTGCGAAACACGCGGTTCAATTGGGCTGCATCGCTAAACCCAACCGCGAGAGCCACGTCGGCAATCGACAAATAGCGTTCGGACAGCAGTTCTTTTGCACGGTGGATCCGCTCCGAGAGAACGAACTGATAAGGCGAAACTCCAACTGAGTCTTTGAAGGCGCGGATAAAGTGGAATTGGCTGAGTCCCGCCACGGCTGCCAGGTCGGATATCGTGATATCATTCGAGATTTGAGCATCGATAAATTCTTTGACGCGCCTTAACTGAAGTGCAGTCAAACCTCCCCGAACCTTCGGTCGCGAGTGCTTTAAGTCCGCAGCATGCCTTAGTTCCCACAAAAGCAACAGCCCGAGCGTCTCTGCATACGCATGGTCATTTATGCCCGAGCCCTCCACGACGCTTTGGAGTTTTTGGAGCGTCGCTTTGATACTGTTGCTCTCGAAATACAAAGACGGAGGAACGTCTGCGATATCCTTTGCATCGTGATCTAATGGGGGAGAGCCGAGATGGACTGCGAACACGGACGATACCCGGCTTGTGAATCGATTCCAACCTTGTGCGGAAGAACCGACCGGCACGAACGTTAGCCTACCTCGGACGTCAGCGAGCGTTGAACGGCTCCCTCCATTTATGGTCGTTTCCCCATCCGATCGAACAAAATCATGCAGCGCTAAATAAGCTGCACGTGCCTTCACTTGGTATTCCAATTCCGTTGGGCAAATACGGACAAGCTCGGCAGAGAACCATAACCAAGACATCCGCTTAACGAAAAGTGGATGACGGGCATCAGGATCCCGCTGATGCCACTCGATTCTGCCGAACGGCTCCAAAGCTGCACTCTCAAGGACGCGATTCCCGGTGACGGTGAGGACAATGAACATGGGAAATAGTTGCAATGGAATACGAAAAATTGCTCAAGGCATCAAAGATTGCTGAAAACACGCTAAGCATGCAAACACGAGGATGTTGCAACCTGCGCAAAATGGCCTTTCTTGCGCCAAATAATTGAAGCGCGGACTTTACGTTGCCTATGGCGTCTAATCACCGGCAGTGAGGCGATGCTACGCAATCCGTTCGCGAACTAACTTTTCTGATTTGCCATAGGCCCCGCGGTTAGACCTGCTTAACATTGCAATCTGCTCGCAAGCAAGGCTGATACCTAGGCAGCGTGACGACTTCGTCCGTTGGGCGGCTGTATCGGTTCGTCAAACTCACGCGCGACCAGGACGCAGGCGCACCGGTTCGTCACCGTTCCGTCCGCATGTATTCGCTGCGCTCGGATATCAATCGCAGATCAGGATCCGCACTCAAGGAATGGGAAGTTTCTAGCCGTACCGAACTCTCTCGAGGGCGCTCCGCTACAAGAACCGAGCCAAACACGCCAAAAGCGAAAAGAGCGGCAGCTACGGCCCAAGGATGCCGCACCATAGCGTCCTCCCTTGGCAGTCGTTGCTATCGGCAAGGTAAGCACCGAAGGCTCGTTATCCCAATTCACGATTGCGCGTGTCCGCACATTGATCGGCATTCTAGGCGCCGAGGCCGGTCCGGAGAGCGGCCCAGGAAACCCATCAAATGGGTGCCGCCGGACGAAGATCGATGAAGCGTCGCGAGAGCGCAAAGGCGCGATTCTTCAACGTGGTCAGGCCATGGCCGTTGTTGTGCCTGGAATAGTCGTCATTTCCCACCCGGATCAGCGAAGTGTCAAGGAGATGCACGACGGTTGCCAGAACTTTTTCCCGCGGGAGGCCGCGCAACCCCATGTGCTCGCGCACGATTCCCGAATGGAACGCAGCGCGTCGGCAAATGCGACCACGTGCTCATATTCATGCTTTCCCGTACCTCGCGGAAGCGCGCGTGGAAGCGATATTGCTTGCGTCCTTTGCGTCACAAATAGTTGCTCGGGTATAACCGTCGGAAAGGGGCAGATCCAAACGTCAGTCCAGGCGGGCCGGATCGCGAGCGCCCGGATCCGTTTCAGCGCGTCGGGCTCGACAAGCCTTGAACCATCGGGCGATGTGTAGCTCAAACCCGTGCCCGCCTTCTTGCGCCGAATGCCGGGCCATTCGTCGGAAACATCTCAGGCTGGCAGATTCGGCGTCACGCCGTCGACGATTGCGTGCTCGCCATTTGTCATTCGGCCTGCAATATTGACCCCCTAAGCCGGGGGATCGGCGTCCAAAATTGACCCCCGCATTGCCTCATCAAGAATGTTACCGGAGAACTGACCGTCAGGATTGGGGCGGCGATACCGAATCGGCTCGGTGTCGCCGATGGCAGGACGGATCAGCATGGGTGCGCGGCGNGAGCTCACGGCGGCGGTGGTAGAGCGCTATCGATCAGCAGGGCGGGCAGATAAGGGGCGCATACTCGACGAGCTTTGCGCGGTGACCGGCTGGCATCGCAAGCACGCGGTTCGGGCGCTTGCCGGCCATGTCGCAATTTCGCCGGAGGCCCGGCGCCAGCGAAGGCC